>NZ_VFPQ01000001.1:1956161-2608215 GCF_006716785.1 Thermopolyspora flexuosa
CGCGCCGTTGTAGAAGAAGGTGGCGTTGTTGTCGTCGGGCGACCCGGCGAACAGCTCGATGTTGAACGGGCCCTTGGCGTCGCCCTCGGAGCCGTCGGGCTTGAGCAGCCCGAGCCCCACCAGCAGCGAGGTCGCCTGCTGCACGCCGACCTTGAAGTTGTCGAAGGTGGTGTAGTAGTCGACGTTCGGGCTGTTGCGGATGAGCCGGTCGTAGGAGATCACCGGGATCTTCTCGTCGGCCGCCCGCTGCAGCTGGGTGGTGAGCGCGGTGCCGTCGATCGAGGCGATGATGAGCAGCTTCGCGCCGCGCGTGATCTGGTTCTCGATCTGGTTGACCTGGGTGGGGATGTCGTTCTCGGCGTACTGCAGGTCAACCTGGTAGCCCAGCTTCTCCAGCCCCGCCTTGACGTTCTCGCCGTCGCTGATCCAGCGTTCGGACGACCTGGTCGGCATGGTGACGCCCACCAGCGCGCCGGCGTTGCCCGCGGCGGACGCCTCGCGGTCGACGGTCTTCTCGCTGGAGCCGCACGCGGTGACGGCGAGCGCCAGCACCGCGACGGCCGTGGCGAATCGACGGATTCTCATGATCTCTCCTAGCGGGGGATGTGCGCCGGAAACCGGCGGAACAGGGGGGTGACGGGCCGGTCCGGTCCGGCCCGGGCAGGGGTGAGCCAAGGCGACCCGCGGATCCACGGCTGTGGCCCCGATTGTTTGCGCTAACAAAATCTCTGTCAATAGATCCGGGTAACGTCCCCGCAACACACACTGAGAGCGACGGAACCCGGCTGTGACCCGGGCGTAATAAAAGTCGGTCTTGACGAACAGTGATGTTAACGCTCACAGTCGTGAGGCAACGAGGACGAGAGGAGCACGACGTGGGCGCGGAACGCCGACCCCCGGTGATGGCCGACGTGGCCAGGGCCGCCGGCGTGTCGCACCAGACCGTCTCCCGGGTGCTCAACGGCCACCCCAACGTGCGCCCCGCCACCCGGGCGAAGGTGCTGGCGGCGATCGAACGGCTCGGCTACCGGCGCAACCAGGTCGCCCGCGCCCTCGCCACCCGGGACTCCCGCACCCTCGGCGTGATCAGCTTCGACACCACCCTGTACGGCCCGGCGAGCACGCTGCACGGCATCGAGCGGGCGGCGCGGGCCGCCGGGTACTTCGTCAGCATCGTCAGCCTGCGCACCATCGACCGGGACGGGGTGCGCGAGGCGATCGACCACCTCGCCGAGCAGGGCGTGGCCGGGGTCGTCGTGGTCGCGCCGCAGCGCTCGGCCGCGAGCGCCCTGGAGGACCTGCCCCCGGGCATGCCCGCGGTCGCGGTCGAGGGCGCCCACACCGGCCCGGTCTCCACGGTCTGCGTCGACCAGGTCGCGGGCGCCCGGCTCGCCACCGAGCACCTGCTCGCGCTCGGCCACGAGACCGTCTGGCACGTCAGCGGCCCGCCGGACTGGCTGGAGGCCGAGGGCCGGGTGGCGGGCTGGCGCGCCGCGCTCGAGGCCGCGGGCCGCCCGGTGCCCGAGCCGCTCGAGGGCGACTGGAGCCCGCGCTCCGGCTACGCCGCGGGCAGGCGGCTCGCCGCGCTCGCCGGAGAGGTCGGCGCGGTGTTCGTCGCCAACGACCAGATGGCGCTCGGCGTGCTGCGCGCCCTCGCCGAGGCGGGGGTGCGGGTGCCCGAGGAGATGAGCGTGGTCGGCTTCGACGACGTGCCCGAGTCGGAGTTCTTCTCCCCGCCGCTCACCACGGTCCGGCAGGACTTCGGCGCGGTCGGAAGGCACAGCCTCGACGTGCTCATGCGCCAGATCGCCGAGCGGGACACCACCCGCCACGAGCGCATCGTGGTGCCGCCCGCGCTCGTGCCGCGGGCGAGCACCGCCCCGCCCGCGGGCGGCCCGCACACCGGCCCACCAGCCTCCCTTGAGACCTGAGCGCCGGGACACCGGCGCATCGGCAGAAAGGACACCCCCCGATGAAGAAGATCACCAGGCTCCTCCTGATCGGCGCGCTCGCCGTGACGGCGGCGTGCGGCGGTGGCGGATCCGGCGGCTCCGGCGGCGGGGGCGGCGGAGGCGACGGAAAGATCGTCATGGGCTTCTCGCAGGTGGGCGCGGAGAGCGGCTGGCGCACCGCGAACACCAAGTCGATCCAGGAGGCGGCCAAGGAGGCCGGGATCGAGCTGAAGTTCTCCGACGCCCAGCAGAAGCAGGAGAACCAGATCAAGGCGATCCGCTCGTTCATCCAGCAGAAGGTCGACGTGATCGCCTTCTCGCCGGTGGTCGAGTCCGGCTGGGACCCGGTGCTGCGGGAGGCGAAGAACGCCGGCATCCCGGTGATCCTCACCGACCGCGCGGTGGACTCCACCGACACCTCGCTGTACCGGACCTTCCTCGGCTCGGACTTCGTCGAGGAGGGCCGTAAGGCGGCGCGGTGGCTGGTCGAGGAGTTCAAGGACGACCCCGGCCCGGTGAACATCGTCGAGCTGCAGGGCACCACCGGCTCGGCCCCGGCCAACGACCGCAAGGCGGGCTTCGAGGAGGTGATCGCCTCCGAGCCCAAGTTCAAGATCGTCGCCTCGCAGAGCGGCGACTTCACCCGGGCGAAGGGCAAGGAGGTCATGGAGGCCTTCCTCAAGTCCACCCCGGACATCGACGTGCTGTACGCCCACAACGACGACATGGGCCTCGGCGCGATCGAGGCGATCGAGGGCGCGGGCAAGGTGCCCGGCAAGGACATCAAGATCATCACGATCGACGCGGTGCGGGACGGCATGCAGGCGCTCGCCGACGGCAAGATCAACTTCATCGTGGAGTGCAGCCCGCTGCTCGGCCCCCAGCTGATGGACCTCGCCAAGAAGATCGTCGCCGGCGAGGAGGTGCCCGCCCGGGTGGTGACCGAGGAGACCACCTTCACCCAGGAGCAGGCCCGCGAGGTCCTGCCCAGCCGGCCCTACTGACCGCCCCGTGAGCCCGGACGCCGCCCCGGCGGCCTCCGGGCCCCGGCCGGGGACCGGTACGGCCCGGCGGGCCGAGCGCCCCCGCCGGGCCGTACCCCCTCCCCGCCGTCCGAGAGCCACCGGAGAGAGGAAGCAGCCCGATGACCGAACCGGAGCCGATCGTGCGCATGCGCGGGATCGGCAAACACTTCCCCGGTGTCAAGGCGCTGGACGGGGTCGACTTCCGCCTGCTGCCGGGCGAGGTGCACGCGCTCATGGGGGAGAACGGCGCGGGCAAGTCGACCCTGATCAAGGTGCTCACCGGCGTGCACCCCGCCGACGAGGGGGAGATCGAGCTGGCCGGGCGGCCGGTGGCGTTCTCCAGCCCGCTCGCCGCGCAGCGCGCCGGGATCAGCACCGTCTACCAGGAGATCAACCTCTGCCCGAACCTGTCGGTGGCGGAGAACATCTTCGCCGGCCGCCAGCGGCGCCGGTTCGGCCTCATCCGGTGGCGCGAGCTGCGCCGCCGGGCCGCCGAGCTCATGGCCCGCCTCGACATCGACGTCGACGTGTCCGCGCCGCTGTCGGCGTACTCCCCGGCGGTGCAGCAGATGGTGGCGATCGCCCGCGCCCTCGACATCGACGCCCGCGTGCTCGTGCTCGACGAGCCCACCTCGAGCCTCGACGCCGGGGAGGTGGAGCGGCTGTTCCGCGTGATGCGGCGGCTGCGGGACGAGGGCATCGCGATCCTGTTCGTCTCGCACTTCCTCGACCAGGTGTACGCGATCGCCGACCGGATGACGATCCTGCGCGACGGGCGGCTCGTCGGCGAGTACCGCACCAGCGAGCTGTCCCAGGTCGAGCTGGTGGCGAAGATGGTCGGCCGCGACATCGAACGGCCCGCCGCGCCCGCCCGGGCCCGGCGCGGGCCGGAGACGAACGGCAACGGCAACGGCAACGGGCGGGCCGCCCGGCCGCTGGTGGAGGCCGAGGGCCTCGGCCGGTCCGGCGCGATCAACCCGTTCACCCTCACCATCCCCGAGGGCGAGGTGGTCGGGCTCGCCGGGCTGCTCGGCTCCGGCCGTACCGAGCTCGCCCGGCTGCTGTTCGGCGCCGACCACGCCGACACCGGCACGGTGCGGGTCGGCGGCGAGACCGTGCACCTGCGCTCGCCGCGCGCCGCGATCCGCCACCGGATCGCGTTCTGCCCGGAGAACCGCCGGGCCGACGGCCTCGTCGACGACCTCAGCGTGCGGGAGAACATCGTGCTGGCGATGCAGGCGGCCCGCGGCTGGAGCCGGCCGCTGCCCCGCCGCCGCCAGGACGAGCTGGTCGAACGCTTCATCGCCGCGCTCGACATCCGGCCCGCCGACCCCGACCGGCCGGTGCGCACCCTGTCCGGCGGCAACCAGCAGAAGGTGCTGCTCGCCCGCTGGCTGATCATGGAGCCGCGGCTGCTCATCCTCGACGAGCCCACCCGGGGCATCGACGTCGGGGCGAAGGCGGAGATCGAGCGGCTGGTCGCAGAGCTGTCCGCGCAGGGCATGTCCGTGCTGTTCATCTCCGCCGAGCTGGAGGAGGTGCTGCGGCTCAGCCACCGGGTGGGCGTGCTGCGCGACCGCACCCTCGTCGCCCGGCTCGACAACGACGAATCCCTCACCACCGACGCGCTCATGCGCGCGATCGCGAGCGGAGCGGCCTCATGACCCCGATCTCCTCCCCGCCGCGCGCCACCGGACCGGCCGCGGCGGCCGGCACGGCGCGGGCCGGGCTGCGGTCCGTGCTCGGCGCGGCCGCCCGGCACCACCTCGCCTGGCCGTGCCTGGTGCTGCTCGCGCTGCTCGGCCTCAACGTCGTGCTCACCGACGGCTTCCTCGCGGTCGAGCTCAAGCAGGGCCACCTGTACGGCGGGCTGGTGGACATCGCCCGGTTCGGCGCGCCCCTGATCCTCGTCGCGCTCGGCATGACCCTCGTCATCGCCACCGGCGGCATCGACCTGTCGGTCGGCTCGGTGGTGGCGATCGCCGGGGCGCTCGCCTGCCTGCACATCAGCGGCCTGGACGACCAGAACTCGGTCGCCGGGGTACTGACCGCGGTCGCCCTCGCGCTCGGGCTCGCCGTCCTGCTCGGCGTGTGGAACGGCCTGCTCGTCGCGGTCGGCGGCATCCAGCCGATCATCGCCACGCTCGTGCTCATGGTCGCCGGGCGCGGCGTCGCCCAGCTCATCACCGACGGGCAGATCATCACCATCAACAGCGCGCCGTACAAGCTGATCGGCGCCGGTTACTGGCTCACCCTGCCGTTCTGCCTCATCGTGGCGGCCGCGATCACCGCGCTCGCCGCGCTGCTCACCCGGCGGCTCGCGCTCGGCCTGTTCATCGAGTCGGTGGGCGGCAACGCCGAGGCGAGCCGGCTGTCCGGCATCCGGGCGCGCGGCGTGCTCATCGTCGTGTACGCGTTCTGCGGGCTGTGCGCGGGCATCGCCGGGCTGATGATCAGCTCGAACGTGTCGAGCGCGGACGGCAACAACGCCGGGCTGTGGATCGAGCTCGACGCGATCCTCGCCGTGGTCATCGGCGGCACCTCGCTCTCCGGCGGCCGGTTCTCGCTCGCGGGCACCGTGCTCGGCGCGCTGATCATCCAGACGCTCACCACCACGATCTACGCGATCGGCGTGCCGCCGGAGACCACGCTGCTGTTCAAGGCCCTCGTGGTGACCGCGGTCTGCCTGATCCAGTCGCCCGCGTTCCGCCGCCGGGTCTTCCGCCGCCGCGGCCCACGGGGCGGCGGCGCGGCGGCCGAGGCCCGCCGTGACGTCCCCGAGGAGGTGACCTCGTGACCGTCCAGGGCGCAACCACGGTACGGCGGGCGGCGCGGCCGACCATCCCGCGGGCGCGGGTGCCGGTGCTGGTGACCGCGGGCCTGCTCGTGGCGATGTTCGTCGCCGGCGGCCTGCGCTACGACGGGTTCGCCAGCGGCCAGGTCGTGCTCAACGTCTTCATCGACAACGCGTTCCTGCTGGTGATCGCGGTCGGGATGACGTTCGTGATCCTGTCCGGCGGCATCGACCTGTCGGTGGGCGCGGTGGCGGCGCTCGCCACCATGCTCGCCGCCACCCTGCTGCGGGACGGCTGGCCCGCCCCGGTGGTGTTCCCGCTCGTGCTCGGTGTCGGCACGGTGCTCGGGCTCGCGATGGGGGCGATCATCCACTACTTCGAGATCCAGCCGTTCATCGTCACCCTCGCCGGCATGTTCCTCGCCCGCGGGCTGTGCTTCACCATCGGCACCGACTCGATCCCGATCAACGACCCCGGCTTCACCGCCCTCGCCTACGGCCGCATCGACCTCGGGCCCGACCTGTGGCTGTCGCCGAGCGTGCTCATCGCCGCCGCCGTCGTGCTCGCCGGGGCGTACACGCTGCACCACACCCGGCTCGGCCGTACCGTCTACGCCATCGGCGGCAACGAGCAGTCCGCGCTGCTCATGGGCCTCCCGGTGGCCCGCACCAAGGTCGCGGTCTACACGATCAGCGGGTTCTGCGCCGCGCTCGGCGGGCTGCTGCTCGCCCTCTACATGCTCTCCGGGTACGGCCTGCACGCGGTCGGCATGGAGCTCGACGCGATCGCCGCGGTGGTGATCGGCGGCGCGCTGCTCAGCGGCGGCTACGGCAACCTCGCCGGCACCGTGCTCGGGGTGCTCGTGCTCGGCCTCACCCAGACGATCATCAGCTTCGAGGGCACGCTCAGCTCCTGGTGGACCAAGATCTTCATCGGCCTGCTGCTGTTCGTCTTCATCCTGCTGCAACGGATCATCGTCGGCCGCCGCGAGTGACGGCGGCCGGCGGCCCAACCCGACGGACATCGACCCCCGCCTGCTCCTGGAGTGTCATGTGAACGCTAACCATGAAGACCGGTACGTGGTCGGCGTCGACTTCGGCACGCTGTCCGGCCGCGCCGTCGTCGTCCGGGTGCGCGACGGCGCCGAGCTGGGCTCGGCCGTGCACGAGTACGCCCACGGCGTGATCGACACCGAGCTGCCGAGCGGGGTACGGCTCGGCCCGGACTGGGCGCTGCAGGCCCCCGGCGACTGGATCGAGGTGCTGCGCGTCGCGGTGCCGAAGGCGCTCGCGGTCGCGGGCGTGCCCGCCGAGCACGTGATCGGCATCGGCATCGACACCACCGCCTGCACCGTGCTGCCCGCGACCGCGGACGGCACGCCGCTGTGCGAGGCGTACCCGGACCGGCCGCACGCCTGGCCGAAGCTGTGGAAGCACCACGCCGCCCAGCCGCACGCCGACCGCATCAACGCGGTCGCCGCCCGCCGCGGCGAGCCGTGGCTCGCCCGGTACGGCGGCAAGCTCTCCTCCGAGTGGCAGTACGCCAAGGCGCTGCAGCTGCTCGAGGAGGACCCGGAGATCTACCACCTCGCCGAGCGCTGGATCGAGGCCACCGACTGGCTCGTCTGGCAGCTCACCGGGGTGGAGACCCGCAACATCTGCACCGCCGGGTACAAGGGCGTCTACCAGGACGGCCGCTACCCGGGCGACGACTTCCTCGCCGAGCTCAACCCCGCCTTCGCCGGGTTCACCGCCAAGCTCGGCGGCACCCCCGCCCCGCTCGGCGGCCTCGCCGGCCGCCTCACCGCCCGCGCCGCCGAGTGGACCCGGCTGCCCGAGGGCATCGCGGTCGCGGTCGGCAACGTCGACGCGCACGTCACCGCGGCCGCCGCCGACGCGGTACGGCCCGGCCAGATGGTCGCCATCATGGGCACCTCCACCTGCCACGTGATGTCCTCCGACCACCTCGCCGAGGTGCCGGGCATGTGCGGCGTGGTGCGCGACGGCATCGTGCCCGGCCTGTGGGGCTACGAGGCCGGCCAGTCCGGGGTGGGCGACATCTTCGCCTGGTTCGTGGAGAACTCGGTGCCCGCCGCCTACGCCGAGCGCGCCGCCGAGCTCGGCATGAACCTGCACGAGTACCTCACCTCGCTCGCCGAGCGCCAGCCGGTCGGCGCGCACGGCCTGGTCGCGCTCGACTGGCACAACGGCAACCGCTCGGTGCTCGTCGACCACGACCTGTCCGGGGTGATCGTCGGCCAGACCCTCGCCACCCGGCCGGAGGACGTCTACCGCGCGCTGATCGAGGCGACCGCGTTCGGCACCCGGGTGATCGTGGAGACCTTCGAGGCGTCCGGGGTGCCGGTGGAGGAGTTCATCGTCGCCGGCGGCCTGCTGAAGAACCGCTTCCTCATGCAGGTCTACGCCGACGTGCTGCGCCGCCCGCTCTCGGTGATCGGCTCGGCCCAGGGCCCGGCGCTCGGCTCGGCGATCCACGCCGCGGTCGCCGCCGGGGCGTACCCGGACATCACCGCGGCCGCCGCGGCGATGGGCAAGCGCACCCCCGAGGCGTACCTGCCCGACCCGGCCCGGGCCGACGTCTACGACCGGCTCTACGCCGAGTACCGCAGGCTGCACGACCACTTCGCCGACGGCGCGATGCTGCACCGCCTCCGCGCGATCCGCAACGAGGCCCGCGCGTGACCGGCCGCCTCGGTCCGGCGGCGGCGCGCCCGCCCCCGCGCCGCCCGGCCCGCCCCCATCCGCGCCGTACCGCGGCCCCGCGGTGGCACGGCGCGCACGCACCCCACGTGACGAGGAGAGAGAAGTGACGGAGAACCCCGACAAGGCCGCCGCGGCGCCGGTGGCCGGCCCACCCGCGGAGGAGGCCGCGGCGCGCGGCACGCCCGCAGGCGCGGAGTCGCCGGCGGTCGCGCGCATGCGCGAGACGGTCTGCGCCCTGCACGCCGAGCTGGTCCGCTACAACCTGGTCGCCTGGACGGCGGGCAACGTCTCCGGCCGGGTGCCGGGGGAGGACCTGTTCGTCATCAAGCCGAGCGGCGTGCCGTACGACGAGCTCACCCCCGAGTCGATGGTCGTCTGCGACCTCGACGGCAACCGCGTGTCCGGCACGTACACCCCGTCGAGCGACACCGCCGCGCACGCGTACATCTACCGGCACATGCCGCACGTGGGCGGCGTGGTGCACACGCACTCGCCGTACGCCTCGGCGTGGGCGGCCCGCGGCGAGCCGATCCCGTGCGTGCTCACCGCGATGGCCGACGAGTTCGGCGGCGACATCCCGGTCGGCCCGTTCGCGCTCATCGGCGGTGACGAGATCGGCAAGGGCGTGGTGGAGACCCTCACCGGCCACCGCTCCCCGGCCGTGCTCATGCGCAACCACGGCGTGTTCACCATCGGCGACTCGCCGCGGGCCGCGGTGAAGGCCGCGGTGATGTGCGAGGACGTGGCCCGCACCGTGCACCTGGCCCGGCAGCTCGGCGAGCCGCTGCCGCTCGCGCAGGACGACATCGACCGGCTCTACGACCGCTACCAGAACGTCTACGGACAGAGGGGATCACGGTGAAGATCTGGTTCCTCACCGGCAGCCAGGGCCTGTACGGCGAGGCGACGCTGGCCCAGGTCGCCGAGCAGTCCCGGCGGATCGCGTCGGAGCTGAACGCCGCCCTGGGCGCGGCCCTCGGCGACGGCATGGCGGTCGAGGTGGAGTGGCGGCCGGTGCTCACCGAGGCGGACGCGATCCGCCGCGCGTGCCTGGAGGCGAACGCCGACGACGACTGCCTCGGCCTCATCGCGTGGATGCACACGTTCTCGCCCGCGAAGATGTGGATCGCCGGGCTGGACGCGCTGCGCAAGCCGCTGGTGCACCTGCACACCCAGGCGAACCTGGAGCTGCCGTGGGGCACCATCGACATGGACTTCATGAACCTCAACCAGGCCGCGCACGGCGACCGCGAGTTCGGCCACATCCAGACCCGGATCGGCGTGGCGCGCAAGACCGTGGCCGGGCACGTCTCCGACCCGCACGTGGTCGCTCGCATCGCCGCCTGGACCCGCGCCGCCGCCGGGCGGGCCGAGCTCGCCTCGCTGCGGCTGGTCCGGTTCGGCGACAACATGCGCGACGTCGCCGTCACCGAGGGCGACAAGGTGGAGGCCCAGCTCCGGCTGGGCGTGTCGGTGAACACCCACGGCGTGACCGAGCTCGCCGACGTGGTGCACGCCGCCTCCGACGCCGAGGTGACCGCGCTGGTCAAGGAGTACGCGGAACGCTACCGCGTGGCGCCGGAGCTGCTCCCCGGGGGCGAGCGGCACGAGTCGCTGCGGTACGCCGCCCGCATCGAGGTCGGCCTGCGGCACTTCCTGAAGGACGGTGGCTTCCGCGCGTTCACCACGAACTTCGAGGACCTCGGCCCGCTGCGCCAGCTGCCCGGCATCGCCGTACAGCGGCTCATGGCCGACGGGTACGGCTTCGGCGGCGAGGGCGACTGGAAGACGTCGGCGCTGCTGCGCACGGTCAAGCGCATGTCCGAGGGCCTGCCCGGCGGCACCTCGTTCATGGAGGACTACACCTACCACCTGGTGCCCGGCGAGGAGCTCATCCTCGGCGCGCACATGCTCGAGGTCTGCCCGTCGATCGCCGCCGACGTGCCGAGCTGCGAGATCCACCCGCTGTCGATCGGCAACCGGGAGGACCCGGTGCGGCTGGTGTTCGACGCCGCGCCGGGGCCCGCCGTGGTGGTCGGGCTCGCCGACCTCGGCGACCGGTTCCGGCTGGTGGCCAACGAGGTGGACGTGGTGCCGCCGCCGCACCCGCTGCCCCGGCTGCCGGTGGCCCGCGCGGTCTGGCGGCCGCGGCCGAACCTGCGCACCTCGGCCGAGTCCTGGCTGATCTCGGGCGCCCCGCACCACACCGTGCTCACCGCCGGGGTCGGGGTGGAGGAGCTCAACGACCTGGCCGAGATGCTCGGCGTCGAGCTGCTCGTCATCGACGCCGACACCACGCCCCGCCGGTTCGCCGCCGAGCTGCGCTGGAACCAGGCCTACCACCGCCTCGCCCAGGGCCTCTGACGCGCCCGCGCCGCCGTCCCCGCCGCGCCGCGCCCGCGTCGGCGGGGACGCGGCGAGGTCACGCGCGGCCGGAGCGGCCGGCGGGCGGCCCGTGGCCATCGCCGCCCGCCGTGCCGGCCGCGACGCCGCAGGCGGGCCGGGGAATGGCGGGCGGGCGGCGGGGTAGGCGGGTCGGGTCCGGACGACCGCACAACGGGGGAGGCGACATGGCAGGCAAGCCGAATCCGATCCAGCTGCAGAAGCACCTGTCCGGCGTGGACTATCCGGCGAGCCGGGACGACCTGGTGAAGGCGGCCCGCGAGCACGGTGCCGACGAGCAGATGGTCGAGGCGCTGCAGAACATTCCGGACCGGCGGTACGACGGCCCGAACGCGGTGAGCAAGGCGGTCGCGAGCGGCCGCTGACCGCGCACGCGGACGCGGGTACCGCCCCTTCCGCTCCCGAGCGGGAGGGGCGTGCCGGTAAAGGGCGACCCTTGTGCCGATAGTTAGGTAAGCCTAATCTAAACTGTCGGGAGCAGGAGGTCGCCCATGTCCGTATTCCAGAGGATCGCCGCATTTGCGGTCGTCCCCATCCTCATGATCGCTTTGTCCGCCTGTGGCGGAGGCTCCGGCGAGTCCGACACGCCAAGCCCCGCCGGCTCGGGCGCCGCGAGCGGCGCCGGAGGCACGCTCACCGTCTACTCCGGGCGGAACGAGAATCTCATCGCCCCGCTCATCGACAGGCTCAAGGCCGCCACCGGCCTCGACGTCCAGGTCCGGTACGGCGACAGCGCCGAACTCGCCGCCCAGATCCTCGAGGAGGGTGACAATACCCGCGCCGACCTGTTCTTCTCCCAGGACGCCGGGGCGCTCGGCGCGCTCACCAAGGCCGGGATGCTCGCCACGCTGCCGCAGCCGATCCTCGACAAGGTCCCGGCCGCCTACCGCGCCGCCGACGGCACCTGGGTCGGCGTCTCCGGCCGGTCCCGCGTGATCGTGTACGACCCGCGGGAGGTCGAGGCCCCGCCGCGCAGCGTGTTCGAGCTCACCGACGCCAAGTACCGCGGCCAGGTCGGCTGGGCGCCCACCAACGCCTCGTTCCAGTCGTTCGTCACCGCGCTGCGCGTGCTGTCCGGCGAGGACCGGGCCAGGAAGTGGCTCGAGGACATGAAGGCGAACGACACCAAGACCTTCCCCAACAACAACGCCATCCTCGACGCGGTCGACAACGGCGAGATCCGGCTCGGCCTGATCAACCACTACTACTGGTACGAGAAGGTCGCCGAGAAGGGCGAGTCGGCCGTGCCGTCGAAGCTCGCCTTCCTGCCCGGCGGCGACCCGGGGGCGCTGGTGAACGTCGCCGGCGTCGGCGTGCTGAAGGCCTCGGCGAACGCCGCGGCCGCGCAGCGGGCGGTGGAGTTCCTGCTCGGCCCCGAGGCGCAGAAGTACTTCGCCGACGAGACCAAGGAGTACCCGCTCGTCGCGGGCGTGGCGACCGCGCCCGGCCTGCCCCCGCTCGACTCGCTCAACGCGCCCGACCTCGACCTGTCCCGGCTGGAGTCGCTGGAGCAGACCCTCACCCTGCTCCAGGACGTCGGCCTGGTGTAGGCCGGGCCGTACCGTCCATGGGTGAGGCATGATCGCCACCAGGTCGAAGGGGCGTCCCGCGCGCGGCACCGCGCCCGGGACGCTCCGGCGCGTCCCGCCCGCGCTGCTCGTGCCCGCGGCGGTCGCCGCCCTGCTCGCCCTCGCCCCGATCGGCTACCTCGTGGTGCGGGCGGGGGAGGGCGGCCTGGAGACCGTGCTGCGGGTGCTGTCCCGGCCCCGCACCCTCGAGCTCACGGTGCGCAGCCTCGGCCTCGCCGCCGTGGTGACCGCGCTGTGCACGGTGGTCGGGGTCTCGCTCGCCTGGCTCGTGGTGCGCACCGACCTGCCCGGGCGGCGGCTGTTCGGCGTGCTCGCCGCGCTGCCGCTCGCCGTCCCCTCGTACGTGGCCGCCTACACGTGGGTGGCGGCGCTGCCGCGGGTCGCCGGGTTCGGCGGGGCGGTGCTGGTGCTGACGCTGTGCTGCTACCCGTACGTCTACCTGCCGGTGGCCGCCGCGCTCGGCCGGATGGACCCGGCGATGGAGGAGGTCGCGCTCTCGCTCGGGCGGTCCCGGTTCTCCGTGGTGTGGCGGCGGCTGCGCCCGGCCGCCGCGGCGGGCGGGCTGCTCGTCGCGCTGTACGTACTCGGCGAGTTCGGCGCGGTGTCGATCATGCGGTTCGACGTGTTCACCACGCAGATCTACACCTCCTACCGGGCGAGCTTCGACCGCACCCCGGCGGCCGTGCTCGGGCTGCTGCTCGTGCTCATCACCCTGGTCATCGTCGCCGCCGAGGCGCGGACCCGGGGCCGGGCGGCGTACGCGTTCCGGGGCGCGGTCGCCCGGCGGCCGGCCGTGGTGCGGCTGCGGCTCAAGCCGCTCGCGCTCGCCTGGGCGGGCGGGATCGCCGCGCTCGCCGTCGGGTTCCCGCTGGTGAGCATCGGCTACTGGCTCGTCGCGGGCGCCTCGGCGGCCCGGCTGCGGCCCGGCGAGCTGGGGGAGGCCGTGGCCGCCACGCTCGCGGTCTCCGCGGCCGGGGCGGTGCTCACCACCGCGCTCGCCGTACCGGTCGGCATCATCGCCGCCCGGTACCGGGGGCGGACCGCGACGGTCCTCGAGCAGAGCGCCTACGCCGGGCACGCGCTGCCCGGGATCGTGGTCGCGCTCTCGTTGGTGTTCCTCGCCGTCCGGTACGCCGAGCCGCTCTACCAGGAGGCGCCGCTGGTGGTGATCGCCTACGCCGTGCTGTTCCTGCCCGCCGCCGTCGGGGCGGTGCGGGCCGCGGTGCTCCAGTCGCCGCCGGTGCTCGAGGAGGTGGCGCGGTCGCTGGGCCGTACCCCCATGCAGGCGGTCCGCGAGGTCACGCTGCCGCTCGCGTTCCCCGGCGTGCTCGCCGGGGCGGCGCTGGTGTTCCTCACCGCGATGAAGGAGCTGCCCGCCACGCTGCTGCTGCGGCCGACCGGCATGGAGACGCTCGCCACCCGGCTGTGGACCGAGACCGGGTCGGCGTCGTACGCCGCGGCCGCGCCGTACGCGGCGCTGCTCATGCTGCTCGCCGCGATCCCCGGCTTCCTGCTCGGCCACCGACCCGCCACCCGGGATGAGGCGTGATGCTCACCGTCACCGAGATCCGTAAGTCCTTCGGCCGCACCCAGGTGCTCGACCGGTGCTCGCTCACCGTGGAGAAGGGCAGCCTCGCCGCCGTGCTCGGCCCGTCCGGCTGCGGCAAGACCACGCTGCTGCGCATCATCGCCGGGTTCGAGCACGCCGACGCCGGGACCGTGACGATCGGGGACCGCGACGTCACCGCCCTGCCGCCGGAGCGGCGCGGCGTCGGCATCGTGCCGCAGGAGGCGGCGCTCTTCCCGCACCTGTCCGTCGCCCGCAACGTCGGCTTCGGCCTGCCGCGCGGCTCCCGCGAGCGGGTCGAGGAGTGCCTGGAGCTGGTCGGCCTCGCCGGGTACGGCGAGCGCATGCCGCACGAGCTGTCCGGCGGCCAGCAGCAGCGGGTCGCGCTCGCCCGGGCGCTCGCCCCGCGGCCCGGCGTGGTGCTGCTCGACGAGCCGTTCAACGCCCTCGACCGCTCGCTGCGCGCCGCGGTGCGCGACGACGTGCGCGCCGCGCTGGAACGCGCCGGGGCCACCGCGGTGCTCGTCACCCACGACCAGGAGGAGGCGCTGTCGATGGCCGACACGGTCGCGGTGATGCGCGCCGGCCGCATCGTCCAGCAGGACACCCCGGCCGCCGTCTACACCGCCCCGGCCGACCTCGGCGTCGCCACCTTCGTCGGCGAGGCCGTCGTGCTGCCCGCCCGCGCCACCGGCGAGACCGCCTCCTGCGTGCTCGGCGACCTGCCCCGGCGGTTCCCCGGCCCCACCGGCCCCGGGCACGTCGCGGTACGCCCCGAACAACTCGCCCTCACCCACGCGGGCGACGCCCCCGGCACGGCGGCCCGCGGGCGCGTCGAACGCCTGGAGTACTTCGGCCACGACGCCGCCCTCACCGTGCTGCTCGACACCGGCGAGCGGCTGCGGGTCCGCACCGGCGGGGACGTGCGCCACCGGCCCGGCGACCGGGTCGGCGTCGCGGTCCGCGGGACCGTGCTGTTCTTCCCGGAATGAGCCCGTTCAGCCGCTTACAAGAGGATTGCCAGCGCCCCGGTACACGATGACGGCGTAACGCAGACCGTTCGGCAGTACCGAGGAAGGTGCGTCATGTGCCGGCATCACCCCGCATGTCCCAGCGCGTACGCATCCGACCGCGCGGCCGCGCGCGTGGTCGCCACCCACCCCGGCCAGGGGTGGAGCCTGCTGTGCAACGGCGTCGTCCTGTTCGAGGACACCGGCCTGCTGCTCCCCGACGGGACCGTCGTCGCCCCGTCCCGCACGCCCGTCGCCGCCTGACGGAGCCGCCCGCCGTACGGCCATCCGGCCCCCGCACCCCAGGCGGTCCGGGAGGGCGGCGAACGCGGACCGGTGGCGGATCGGCGCGGGACGCCGAGCACGCGCGGGCGGCTCCCACCCCGGCGCGACCGTCCGCCGCCTCCGCTAGCGTCGGACCATGCGGCTTGCAGTGGGGTGCGCGATGTGGGCGCACACGCCGTGGCAGGGGCGGTTCCTGCCGCACCCGCTCGGCCCGGACGAGCGGCTCCGGGCGTACGCGAGCTGGTGCAACGCGGTGGAGGGGAACACCACCTTCTACGCCACACCCGACGCCAGGACCGTGGCGTCGTGGGCCCGGCAGACCGGCGAGGACTTCGGGTTCCTGCTGAAGCTGCCCCGCACGGTCACCCACGAGCGGCGGCTCGCCGGGGGAGAGGCGGAGCTGCGCGCGTTCCTCGACGCGATCGATCCGCTCGGGCCGCGGGTCGCGGCGCTGTGGGTGCAGCTGCCCGGCTCGTTCGGGCCGGGCGACCTTCCGGCGCTCGCCGCGTTCCTGCGCACGCTGCCGCGCACCCACCGGGTCGCGGTCGAGGTACGGCACCCGGCGTTCTTCACCCAGGAGCGGGCCGCGCGGCTGCTCGAGGGGGTGCTGCGCGGGGCGCGGGCCGAATGGGTGCCGTTCGACACCACCGTGCTGTTCGCCGAGCGGCCGGTCACCGACGCCGAGCGGGAGGCCTGGACCCGCAAACCCCGGCTGCCGCGCCGGACCCGCGCCCTCACCGACCGGCCGTTCGTCCGCTACATCGGCCGCGACGACGCCGAGCGCACCGCCGAGGGCTGGCGGCCGTGGATCGAGGTGTTCCGCACCTGGCTGCGCGAGGGGCGCAGCCCGACCATGTTCATCCACACCCCCGACAACGCCGACGCGCTCGCGCTCGCCCGCCGCTTCCACGACGAGGTGCGGGCCGGGTTGCCCGAGCTGGAGCCGCTGCCCGAGCCGATGCCCGCCGCGCCGCCCACCCTCTTCTGAACGCTCCCCGCCGTTCGCCGGCCCGGGCTCCGGGTATCCCGCATGGACGTACGGATCAGGGGCGACCGGGGGACGCGGGTGAGGATCGAGCCGGGGGAGCTGCGGGCGCGGGGCCGGGCCCGGGCGCGCCGCGAGCTCCGCCGCCGGTGGGCGCGGCTCGCCGCGACGGCGCCGACGATCATCCAGTGCGCGGTCGCCGCCGGGCTCGCCTGGCTCGTCGCCAACGACCTGCTCGGCCACCCCAGGCCGTTCTTCGCGCCAGTGGCCGCGGTGATCTGCATCGGGGTCGCGTCCGGGCGGCGGCTGCCCCGGCTGGTGGAGCTGATGGCCGGGGTGAGCCTCGGCGTCGGCGTGGCCGACCTGCTCGTGCTGCGCATCGGCTCCGGCGCGTGGCAGATCACGCTCGTCGTGGCGCTGGCGATGGCCGTCGCGGTGTTCCTCGGCACCGGGACCCTCATCACCATCCAGGCGGCCTCGTCCGCGGTGCTCGTCGCCACCCTGCTGCCGCCCACCGGCAGCGGCGGCCTCTACCGGATGATCGACACCTTCGTCGGCGGCGTGCTCGGCATCGTCGCGGTCGCGCTGCTCCCGCCCGACCTGATCGCCGCCACCCGCCGCGACGCGCGGGAGATCTTCGACGCGCTCGCCGACACCCTCACCGAGACCGCCCGCGGCATGGCCGAGCGCGACCCGGCCCGGGTGTCCGCCGTGCTCGACGAGGCCCGCGCCGGGCAGCGGGCGTTCACCCGGTTCACCGCCGGGCTCACCGCGGCCCAGGAGGTCGCCAGGATCTCCCCGCTGCGCCGCCGCCACCGGCGCGCGCTGCACCGCTACGCGGCCGCGAGCGTCCCCCTCGACCGCGCGCTCGGCAACGCCCGGGTGCTCGCCCGCCGTACCCTCGCCGCGATCTGGGCCGGCGAGCCGATCCCGCCGGCCCTCCCGGACGGCATGCACCGGCTCGCCCGCGCGGTGCGGCTGCTCCAGGCCGACCTGGAGCGCTCCCGCGACCCGGAGGAGGTACGGCGCGCCGCGCTCGCCGCGGCCGAGGTCACCAGCGGCCTGCCGCCCGGCGGCACCGGGTTCTCCGCCCACGTCGTCACCGCCCAGCTCCGCTCGATCGTCGTCGACCTGCTCATGGCCACCGGCATGGACAACGCCGACGCGACCGCCGCGCTGCCGCCCCTCCCCGGGCGCTGACCGGCGGATCAGTACAGCTCGTACCGCTTGAGCTTGCGGTACAGGGTGGCCCGGGAGATGCCGAGCTGCCGGGCGACCGCGGACCGGTCGCCGCCGGTACGGCGCAGCGCCTCGGCCAGCACGTGCCGCTCGGCCGCCCGCACCTCGTCGAGCGGGTTCGCCCCGCGGGACCGCCGGTGCCGGGCGGGCAGGTGCGGCAGGTCGATCACCGGGCCGCAGGCGTGCACCCGGGCGGTGGCGAGCACCTGGACGAGCTGCCGCACGTTGCCCGGCCAGTCCTCCGCGGTGAGCGCGGCGAGCGCGCGCGGGGTGAGCTGGGGCGGCTGCTCGCCCGGGTCGCACAGCTCGGCGAGGACGGCCTGGCACAGCTCGGCGAACTCGTCCCGGCGCCGCCGCAGCGGCGGCACGGTTAGCGTCACCGGGAAGCTCTCCAGCAGCAGCACCGCGGCGCTGTCCTCGCCGTCGTCGCTCGTGGTGCCGACCACCCGGGCACGGGCCCGGGACACCAGGTCGGCCACCGCGGTCATCAGCCCGGCCGGGACGTCGGCGACGTGGCGCAGCAGCACGGCGCGGCCCGGGTCGGCGAGCGCCTCGGCGAGGCGGCGCAGCCACCCGTCCGGGTCGAGCCGGGCGCACGCGGCCTCGAACTCGGCCACCCCGCCGGGCGGGTCGAGGGTGCGCAGCGTGGCCAGCGCCTCGTGCCGCTTGCCGCAGCCGCGCTCGCCGGTGAGCAGCAGCGGCCGGCCCGCGCGCAGCGCCCGCGCCAGCCGGTCCCGGAACTCGGTGGCCGTGCCGTACCCGGCCGTGCCGGTCTCGAGGGCCGGTACGGCGCCGCGGTCGCCGCCGTCGAGCGGCCGGAGCACGAGCACCGCGGCGAACTCGCCCTTCGGCTGGGGGACCGGGTGCACCCGGACCTGCACGGTGCGGCCCGAGCTGAGGTCGCGGCGCACCGTGCGCTCCCGTGAGCCGCACTCCTCGGCGAGGTTGCGCAGCAGCTCCTCGTCGGCCTCCCGCACCAGCGCCCGCGCCCGGGTGCTCACCACGAACAGCCGGCGGCTCACCGCGACCACCACGCCGCGGTGGCGGCGCTCGGCCGCCGAGTACGCGTCGAACAGGGCCCGCTCCCCGTCGGTACGGCTCGCCAGCAGCTGGGTCTCGATCGACCGGCCGATCTCCACCACGAGCGGGAGCAGCGCGGCCGAGCCGTACTCGCGCAGGCAGTGCACGCCCAGCGACCCGGCGTACCGCTTGGTGAACGGGTCGCGGATGATCACGCCGGTGGTGGTGAGGATCTCGGAGTCGGTGCGGAAGTGCTCGGTGCCGGAGATGATGAACGCCTGCTGGGTCTCGTGGGCGCAGCCGAGCCCGTTCGTGCCCATCAGGTCCTCGGCGAAGCACATGCCCGGCCGCAGGTTCTGCCGGTGCACCCGCCACGCGGTCGGGAAGTCGCCGACCGCCACGGTGAGCAGCCGGCAGGCCCGGTCGGCGAGGAACCCCCAGCAGCTCAGGTCGGCGATCTCGTCCTTGAGCCGGTTCATGATCGGCTGGGCGACGGCGGCGAACCGGGAGTGCGCGGGGAAGTCGAAGTCGTCGTCGATCACGTACTCGCGGGCCTCGGGATCGACCCCGGCGAGCATCGAGCGCCGCCACGAGGCGACCACCTCCGGCCGCACCTCGGGGAAGTCGGCCGGGTCGAGGGTGCGCGGGTCGCGGCTCAGCGCCCTCAGCTTCGCCGCCCGCACGCGCTCCCATTCGGCGGCGGTCCGCGGAACCGGCGGGCCGCCGGGCGGTGGCGATACGGGCATCAGGTCGCCTCCCGACGCGGGTCTGCCATCGGCCGCTCGCGACCGTGCGGGGCCCGCCGTCCGCGAGCGCCCTCATCGTGCACCAGCGTCCGGCGGCGGGACCAGACCGGTTTCCACATTCCGGCAGACCTCCCGACGCCGGTCATGACCGGCGCAGGCTCGGCGGGTGAAGTGGGGCGGTGGCCGCCGGAGTGCCGCGGCTCCGGCGGCCGGGCCGCCCGCGAGCCCGCCCGGCCGCACGGTCACCCTTGGCCGGGCGCGCTCATCCGGACACCTCCGGCAACGCCGCCGGCGTGCCGAAGGTCCGCCTGTGGTAGACCAGCGGCGCGTCGCCGGTGGTCTCGGCGGCGACCACGTTGCCGAGCACGATGAGGTGGTCGCCGCCGTGCGCGAGACCGGCGACGGTGCAGCCGACGAAACCCGCCGACCCGGGGATGCGCGGCACCCCGGCGTGCGGCTCCCAGGCCACCCCGGCGAACTTCGCCGCGCCGCCCTTGGCCGCGAACCGCCGGGCCAGCCCCGCCTGGCCGGCGCCGAGCAGGTTGAGCCCGAACCGCCGGGTCCGGCGCACCAGCGCCAGCAGCTCGGAGGTGCGGTCGAGGGCGACGAGCACCATGGGCGGGTTCATCGACAGGGAGGCGAACGCGCTCACCGTGGTGCCGTGCGGCAGCCCGCCCTCGAGGCCGGTCATCACCGCGACGGGCGCGCACACGGCGGCCATCGTCTCCCGGAACGCTGCGGCGACGCCGGGGTCCGCGCCGCCGCGGGCGGGGCCGGTCACCTCGGCCGCCCGCTACGCGAGCACCCGCACCGGGCCGCGGCGCATCGACCGGGCCTTGGGCAGCACCTCGCGGGCGAACAGCTCCAGGCTCGCCCGCGCCTGGTCGTACGGCATGCCGCCGAACGACGGCGCGAGGGAGAGCTCGAAGTCGCCGAGCACGTCCCGGATCGCCTCGATCTGGCCGAGGATGCGCTCCGGGCTGCCGTACAGCGCGGCCGCCGCGTAGTCGTTCGCCGCCTTCTCCAGGCCGATCGAGCGGAAGTACTCGGCGTTCGCCGCGTACCGCTCGTGGCCCTTGAGCCCCTTGAAGTGCTCCCCGGCCATCTCGTAGTGCTCGACGTTCGCCATGAAGAACCGGGTGACGTACTCGAAATGCCGCTCGCGGGCGAGCTCGTCGTCCTCGTGGCAGTACATGTTCACGCTGAGCGCGATCGGCGGCGCGGGCTCGCCGTGCTCCCGCTCGTACAGCTCCCGGTACCTGGTGAACGTCGGCATCAGGTCCGGCACCGGCTTGGTGATGAACGACATCATCTTCGCCTTGAGCCTCGCGGCCATCGCCACCGAGTCCGGCGACCCGGCGACACAGTACCGGCGGCCGTGGAAGGTGCCGCGCGGCCGCGGCCGCAGCACCGCGCGCGGCTGCGGGTAGTACGGCCCGGCGCCCTCGATCACGCCGGTCTCCAGCGCCTCGAAGATCATCGGTGCGGCCTCGTCGAACCGGTCCCGGGTCTCCTCCAGCGGGATGCGGAACGGCACCATCTCCTTGCGGGAGAGCCCGCGGCCCACGCCGAGCAGCAGCCGCCCGCCCGAGATCGTGTCCACCATGAGCGCCTTCTCGGCGACCCGCAGCGGGTCGTTCCACGGCAGGATCACCGCGGCGGTGCCGAGCAGGATCCGCGAGGTACGGCCCGCCAGGTGGGCGAGCACGAGCAGGTTGTCGGGGCAGACGGAGTAGTCCTCGAAGTGGTGCTCGACCGCCCAGACGCTGTCGTAGCCGAGCTTGTCGGCGAGCACGGCGATGTCGAGCTCGTTCCGGTACATCTCCTCGTCGGAGACGCCCGGCCGGAGCGTGGCGAAGCCGAGGTTGATCCCGATGTGGAGCTGCTGCAACGCTGATCCGCCTTTCTCACGGGTTCAGGTCGGAAGGCGCGCGCCCGGCGGGGGCCGCGGCGCCGGCGGTCAGTCCGCCGGGATCACCGGCAGCCGGATGGCGCTGGGGCGTGCGGGGCCGAAGAAGACGCGCTGGGTGGCGGTGACGAAGTCGTCCTCGGTGACCTCGCCCGCCGGTTTGCCGCTGCCGGAGTTGCGGTCGTAGCAGGGGAAGTTGGAGCTGGCGATGTCGACGCGGATGCGGTGCCCCGCCTTGAACACCTGGCTGGTCGCCCCCAGGTCGATCGTGTACTCGTACACCTCGCCCGGCACGATGGGGCTCGGGTTGTCCATGCCGTTGCGGTAGCGGGCGCGCACGATGCCGTCGGCGATGCCCATCGCCCGGCCGTCCGGGTGGACGTCGATGAGCTTGGCGGTGAAGTCGGTGTCGGCGGCCGAGGTCGCGGCGAACAGCCGTACGCTGAGCGGGCCGGTGACCTCGACGTCGTGCTCGAGCACCGGGCCGACGAAGCGCAGGATGTCGGTCCGGCCGTCGAGCACCCGCTGGTCCCGGGAGCCCGGCTGGTAGCTCAGCCCGCCGTCCGGGCTGCCCGCCATGAGGATCGCCCCGCCCACGGTCGGCACCGGGTCGTGCGGGTCGTGGACGTACTCCAGCGACCCCTCGGCGGGCATCTCGCGGCCGAGCGTGCCGTCCGGCCCGAGGTACCAGGTCTGCCAGTCGGTGCGGGCGAGCGGCCACTCGTTCTCCACCCGCCACCGGCCCGCACCCATCACGTAGATCTGCACCGGGGGCAGCGTGGTCGGGGTGCCCGCGATGCTCTCCCGGAGGAAGCGCAGCTGCTGCTCCTCCAGGCCGATCGCCTGGGCCGAGCCGTTGGCGTAGAACACCTCGCCGGTGACGCCGGACTCGTCCCCGTGCGCCCAGGGGCCGATGATCAGGTGCTGGTTGCGGGCGGTCTCCGGGTCGGCGTTCGCGACGATCGTGGTGTAGTTGTCGATCGTGCCGCGCAGGAACAGGTCGAACCATCCGCCGATGTGCAGCCCGGGCACGGCGGTGCGGGCGCGGTGCCGGGAGTAGCCGATGCGCCGCCAGTACTCCGGGTCGTTCTCCTTCTCCAGGAAGGTGCGCCAGCTCGGCAGCACGTCGCTCACCGCGGGCCGGTCGATCAGCGGCAGCGCCCGGTAGGCGGCGGGGATGTCCGCCGACAGCCGGCCCAGCGCGGCGAACCTCTCCGCCACGTCCTCGCCGCGGGCGGCCGCCTCGCCGAGCGACTGCGCGGCCTTCAACATGTGCCAGGCGAGGGACTGCCCGAGCTGGAAGGCGCCCTGCCGGTAGGCGAGCCCGTCCCGGTAGTCGTCCGGGGCGACGATCGGCACGATCGCGCGCAGCCCCTGCGGCCGGTGGCCGCTCACCGCGAGCTGGCACATGCCCAGGTAGGACATGCCGAACATGGCGACGTTCCCGTCACACCACGGCTGCTTGACCAGCCACTCGATGGTGTCGAGGCCGTCGTCGGTCTCGTTCTCGAAGGTGCGCAGCTCGCCGTCGGAGCCGCCGGTGCCGCGGCAGTACTGCACCATCACCGTGAACCCGGCGTCGAGCAGCGGCAGGATCGGGAGCGTGCGCGTCATCGGCTCGCCGTACGGGGTGCGGACGAGCAGCACCGGCCGCGGTGCGCCGTCGACGCGGTGGACGACCCCGCGGAGCCGCAACCCGTCCCGCATGGGTACCTCGACCCGCTCGAGCACGGCGGTGTCCACTCGCTGTGGCGTTCCTGCCATGGGTGACCTCTCGCTTCCTGACTGCCGCCGTAACGGCGGCCCCTGTTCGGTACGGTACGAACGGATTTTTCCGATCTAAGTCTCATTTGTGAGACACCCCGGCGGGCGTTACGGCAGGCCCCGTCGCGGGGTGGCGCCACCCGTGACATCCGTCACGGCCACGTCCGGAGATCCGGCACTGGGAGCGGGCCGGGCGCGGCATGACGATGGGCGCATGAGACCGAGGACCGTGTCCGAGCGCGCGCCCGGGCCGCCCTCGCCGAGCCGGCTGCGCCGGGTGCGCGCGTTCGCCTGCGGGTTCGTCGCCTTCCTCGGCTACCCGGCGGCCGAGCTCGCCGGGCTGGGCCTGCCCGGCCCGGTGGCGGTGGCCGCGGCGGCCGGGCTGGTCGCGTTCGGCGGCCTGTTCGTCTGGGTGATCTGGCACAACGTGCCCCGCCCGCGCACCGCGGCCACGCCGTACGCGCTGGCGGCGATGGCGGCGCTCGCCGTGGCCCTGCAGTTCGCGCTGCGCGGGACCTGGCTGATCACCGCGTCGTTCTACCTGGTCACGCTGGCCGTCCTGGTGCTGCCGCCGCGCCGCTGGCCGCTCGCCCTGGCCGCGTTCTGGGCCGGGCACGTCGCGCTCGCCGTCGGCGTGCTGGGCCGGCCGTTCGGGGCCGCCGCGCTCACCGGGGCCGGCATCGCCCTGTACGGCGCGGCCTGCGCCTCCCTGCACGGGCTGATGTGGCTGGCCACCCGGCTGCGCGCCGCCCGGGCCGAGCTCGCCCGCGCCGCGATCACCGCCGAGCGGCTGCGCATCGCCCGCGACCTGCACGACACGCTCGGCCGGCGGCTCACCGAGGTGGTGCTGCGGTCGGAGCTGGCGGCCCGGCTCGTGGACCGGGAGCCGGAGCGCGCCGCGGCCGAGATGCGCGAGGTGGGCCGCGGCGCCCGGGAACTGCTCGCCGAGGTGCGCGCGACCGTGTCCGGCTACCGCGAGGCCGACCTCGACAGCGAGCTCGCCACCGCGCGCGAGATCGCCCGCGCCGCGGGCATCACGCTCACCGTGAGCCTGCCGCCGGACCCGCCGCCGCCCTCGGTGGCCGCCGTCGCCGCCTGGGTGGTGCGCGAGGGCGTCACGAACGTGCTGCGGCACAGCGTCGCGCGGGCCTGCGCGGTCACCGTCGCGGAGGAGGATGGAGGTGGGCCGGGCGGCGGACGCGGCTACACGGTGACCGTGGCCGACGACGGGCCCGCGCTCGGCGGCAGGCCGGTGGCCGAGCCCGGCGCCGGGCTGACCGGGCTCACCGAACGGCTGGCCGCGGCAGGCGGCGAGCTGTCGATCGAGGTGGACAAGGAGTGGTTCATGCTGCGCGCCCGCATCCCGGAGGTGGCGGCGTGATCCGGGTGCTGCTCGCCGAGGACCAGCACCTGGTGCGCGGTGCGCTGGCGGCCCTGCTGTCGCTGGAGAAGGACATCACCGTGGTGGCGGGGGTGGCCGACGGGGCGGCGGCGGTGCGGGCGGCGGCCGAGCACCGGCCGGACGTGGTGTTGCTCGACATCGAGATGCCGGTGATGGACGGCATCACCGCGACCGCCCGGGTGCGCGAGGCGGTCCCGACCGCGAAGGTGCTCATCCTCACCACGTTCGGGCGGCCCGGCTACCTGCGGCGCGCGATGGACGCCGGGGCGTCGGGGTTCGTGGTCAAGGACGCCGAGCCGGAACGGCTCGCCGACGCGGTGCGCCGGGTGCACGCCGGGCAGATCGTGGTCGACCCCGAGCTCGCCGTGGCCTCCCTGGAGCGGGGCCGCAACCCGCTCACCGAGCGGGAACGGGAGGTGCTGCGCGCCGCCGAGGACGGCGCCACCGTCGCCGACGTGGCCCGGCGGCTGCACCTGTCGGAGGGCACGGTGCGCAACCACCTGTCCAGCGCGATCGGCAAGACCGGTGCCCGCAACCGGGCCGAGGCGGCGCGCACGGCCCGGGAGAACGGCTGGCTCTGACCTCCCGGCGGTACGGCGGCACGCCCCGCGGCGCGGCACGAGCCCGGGCGGCCCGCCGTACCCCGGCGGTGGGGTGTCCGGCTCCCGCGGCCCCGCCGTTTGCGCCGGTTTGAGGTTGGTGACCGTTTCGGTGCGGGCCTGACGGGGAGGGCGTCGGCGAGGCGGGCGGACGGGCGTTCCCGCCCGCTCCGCGCCGCCCGTGGCGTCCGCCGGTGCGCGGGTCCCCCGGCGCCGGGGCGGGCGCGGCCGATCGGGAACCGGAGGAGGGGCCATGGAATCCACCTGGGTGCGCGACGCGGTGATCCTGCTCGCCCGGCTCGGCGTGGGCGTGATCTTCATCGCGCACGGCCTGCGCAAGCTCGCGGTCGACGGCATCGGGGCCACGGCGGAGTCCTTCGCCGAGGCCGGGATGCCGCTGGCGACGCTCTCGGCCTGGCTGGTCGCGCTCGTGGAGCTGCTCGCCGGGATCGCGATGGTCATCGGCCTCGCCGTACCGGTCGCCGGGGTGGTCCTCGCCGCGCTCATGCTCGGCGCGTACCTGTTCGTGCACCACGGGCGGGGGATCTTCGTCGACGAGGGAGGCGCCGAGCTCGTCATCGCCCTCGGCGCGGCGAGCCTGCTGCTCGCGCTGACCGGCGCCGGGCGGTTCGGCCTCGACGACACGGTGGGGCCCGCGGTGCGGGAGCGGATGCACCTTGGGGAGCGGCGCCACGAGCGCGTCGGTTGACAACGCCGCCGGCATGCCGAAAAGCCGGATTATGTGAACCATTCTCGCATTTTGGGGTGCGGGCTCCCGTGGCGGTCGGCTGTGTATTCCGTTCCCGGCCGACTGTCGTACCTCGTTTGTACGCTCAAGGTGCCCGGCGCTCGATTTTGGACCGATTCAAGCGCGGTTCACCGGTGGCCGTAACGCGCCGTTTCGCGGACTGATCTGCGACGAGAACCCTCGATGCGCTCAGGGGTTCTGCTTTGGCACGGTCCAGACGAAAATGTCACGGAATCCCGTCCCGGCCGTAATTCCGAAGCGTGAACCACTATCAACTATTAGGATTCGGGAGGTGTGCGATCCAGATACCGATCGTGATCAAGGGAGTAATTTCGTGACACAGTCCCGAAACAGCACCGCTAGACGCGCCGGCGCGCTCACCGCTCTCGCGCTCGCCGCCGGTCTGCTGGTCGCACCGTCCACGGCCGCGCAGGCGAGCGCCCTGCCCGCCGCGCCGCAGACCGCCGTGACGGTGTCGCAGGGCACCGTGACGCTGAGCACCTCCGCGGTCACCACGAGCACCGCCGCGGCCGAGAGCAGCGCTCTCGCCCGGCCGGCGAACGGCCGTATCCTGTACCGCCGGGTCAGCGGGGGCCTCGGTCGGCTGAAGATCCGGAACCGCCTGAGCCGGGACGTGGTGGTCACCCTCACCCGCGGCGGCAAGAAGGCGCTCAGCGTGTACGTGCGGGCCCGCAAGTCCGCGACCGTGCGCAGCATCCCGGACGGCACCTACCGGCTGTTCTGGATGGCCGGGTACCGCTACAACACCTCCAAGCGCCGGTTCATGGTGGGGGCCGTCTACCGGCGCAGCTACCAGTCGCTGCGGTACACCACCATCGGCAACACGTACCGCACCTACACGCTCACGCTGCGCATGAGCAAGTACGGGGGCGGCTCGAGCCAGCCGATCAACCCGCGGAACTTCCCCGTCTGATCTCTCCGGCGGTGGTGCCCGTCCCGCCCGTGTGCGGGGCGGGCACCCGCATGTCCGGGGTATGCGAAAAGGCCGCACCGGCGTCCGGGCGGCCCTCAGCGGCTGGTGGGCGATACTGGGATTGAACCAGTGGCCTCTACCGTGTCAAGGTAGCGCTCTCCCACTGAGCTAATCGCCCCTGCGTCGACGTACGTCGAGGTGGAGACGGGATTTGAACCCGTGTACGCGGCTTTGCAGGCCGCTGCCTCGCCTCTCGGCCACTCCACCGGGTGCGGCCACACCGCTCTCCGAGCGGACGACGGGATTCGAACCCGCGACCCTCACCTTGGCAAGGTGATGCTCTACCAACTGAGCCACGTCCGCGTGTCCGGTCGTTGCGGATCTCGCGACCCCGACCTGACGTGATGAACTCTAGCGAATTCCCGGCGAGTCCCCAAACCGGAGCCCGCCCGAACGCGTCACGTGCCGCCGCGTAAGGACCTAAGATGGCCTACGCAAGTTACAGGTCGCGCCGGCGCTGACCGCCCGGCCGCTACCGGGTAGGGATGCACCCATGCACGACAACGAGGTCGTGACCGTCGGCCCTGCGCCGCTCAGCCCCGAGGACGTGATCCGCGTCGCCCGGTACGGCGCGGCCGTACGCCTCACCGAGGACGCGTTCGCCGAGATGGCCGCCGCCCGCTCCCGGGTGGAGGAGCTCGCCGAGGCCGCCGTCCCCGCCTACGGGATCTCCACCGGGTTCGGCGCCCTCGCCACCCGGCACATCCCCACCGAGCTGCGGGCCAGGCTGCAGCGCTCGCTCATCCGCTCGCACGCCGCGGGCTCCGGGCCGCAGGTGGAGACCGAGGTGGTGCGCGCCATGATGGTGCTGCGGCTGCGCACCCTCGCCACCGGCCACACCGGCGTGCGCCCGCGCGTCGCCGCCGCCCTCGCCGCCCTGCTCAACGCCCACCTCACCCCGGTGGTGCACGAGTACGGCAGCCTCGGCTGCTCCGGCGACCTCGCCCCGCTCGCCCACGTCGCCCTCGCGCTCATGGGGGAGGGGCGCGTCCGCGACGCCTCCGGGACCGAGCTGGAGGCCGCCGAGGCGCTGTCCCGGGCCGGGATCACGCCGGTCGAGCTCGCCGCCAAGGAGGGCCTCGCGCTCATCAACGGCACCGAGGGCATGCTCGGCATGCTCGTGCTCGCCTGCCACGACCTTTCCCGGCTGCTCACCGCCGCGGACATCGCCGCCGCGATGACCGTGGAGGCGCTGCTCGGCACCGACCGGGCCTTCGCCGCCGACCTGCAGGCGCTGCGGCCGCACCCCGGCCAGGCGGCCTCCGCCGCGAACCTGCGCGCCCTGCTCGCCGACTCGGCGATCATGGCCTCGCACCGGGACGGCTCGTGCACCCGCGTCCAGGACGCCTACTCGCTGCGCTGCGCCCCGCAGGTCGCCGGGGCCGCCCGGGACACCCTCGAGCACGCCCGCACGGTCGCCGCCCGCGAGCTCGCCGCCGCGATCGACAACCCGGTCGTGCTCCCCGACGGCCGGGTCGAGTCGAACGGCAACTTCCACGGCGCCCCGGTCGGCTACGTGCTCGACTTCCTCGCCATCGCGGTCGCCGACCTCGCCGCGATCTCCGAGCGCCGCACCGACCGCATGCTCGACGTCGCCCGCTCCCACGGCCTGCCCGCGTTCCTCGCCGACGACCCCGGGGTCGACTCCGGGCACATGATCGCCCAGTACACGCAGGCGGGGATCGTCGCCGAGCTGCGGCGGCTCGCCGTACCGGCGTCGGCCGACTCGATCCCCAGCTCGGCGATGCAGGAGGACCACGTCTCCATGGGCTGGGCGGCCGCCCGCAAGCTGCGCCGCGCGATCGACGGCCTGACCCGGGTGCTCGCCATCGAGATCCTCACCGCGGCCCGCGCCCTCGACCTGCGCCACCCGCTCACCCCGGCGCCCGGCACCGGCGCGGTGGCCGCCGCGATCCGCGAGGCCGTACCCGGGCCCGGGCCCGACCGGTTCCTCGCCCCGGAGATCGAGCACGTGGTCCGCATGGTCGCCGACGGTACGCTGATCCGCGCCGCCGAGTCGGCGGTCGGCCCGCTGCGCTGAGACCGCCCGGACCGCGTGCCGGTCCGGGCCGCCCCGGCGGCGCGGGCATAACCTGGGGACGCGATCGAGACGGGGGTACGGCCGCGCCGCCCCGGTCTGGTGTGGGCAACCTCGTACAGGAAGGCGACGACTGGTGACAGCAACGGTTCCCATCTGGATGAACGAGGAGCTGGTGGACCCGGCCGAGGCGACCGTGCCGGTCTTCGACCACGGCCTCCTCGTCGGCGACGGCGTGTTCGAGACCGTCAAGAGCGTGCGCGGCGAGCCGTTCGCGCTCACCCGTCACCTGGAGCGGCTGGTGCGGTCCGCCCGCGCCATCGACCTGCCCGAGCCCGACACCGACGCGATCGCCGAGGGGGTGCGGGCCTGCCTCGCCGCGGCCCCGCGGTGGGAGCTCGGCCGCATCCGCATCACCTACACGAGCGGCACCGGACCGCTCGGCTCGGACCGCGGCCCCGGCCCCGGCAACCTCATCGTGATCGTCTCCGAGCTGCCGCCGCTGCCCAAGGTCGCCGACGTGGCCGTGGCGCCGTGGCCGCGCAACGAGCGCGGCGCGCTCGCCGGGGTGAAGAGCACCTCCTACGGCGAGAACGCCCGCGCCCTCGCGTACGCCAAGTCCCGCGGGTACGGCGAGGCGATCTTCGGCAACCTCGCCGGCAACCTGTGCGAGGGCACCGGCAGCAACGTGTTCGTCGTCCTCGGCGGGCGGGTGGTCACCCCGCCGCTGTCGGCGGGCTGCCTGGCCGGGGTGACCCGGTCGCTGGTGCTGGAGTGGTTCGGCGGCGAGGAGGCCGACGTGCCGCTGTCCGCGCTGTACGAGGCCGAGGAGGCGTTCCTCACCTCGACCACCCGCGACGTGCAGCCGATCCGGCTCGTCGACGCCACCGCCGACCCCGGCCGCGGGGCGAAGGTGGAGCTGCCCGCCGCCCCGGGCCCGGTCACCGCGAAGGCGATGGAGGTCTTCGCCCGGCGCGCCGCGGCGGACCTCGACCCCTGAGCACACGCGGGCGGCGCCACCGTGTGATGGCGCCGCCCGAGGCCGGCGGTTCCGCCGCCGGACCGCCGCCGCGGGCGGTCCGGCCCGTGGTCAGCTCGCCGGGTAGGACGTCTGGGTCTGCGGGTTGAACTCGGTGAGCCTGACGTTCTTCGCCGGGTCGGTGAGCGGGTCGTTGATCTCGATCACGTCGAGACCCTTGGTGATGTCGCTCGAGTAGATGTAGCCGTTGTAGTAGTAGGCCGACCAGGAGCCGCCGAGGTCGCCCTCGGACGCCGGGATCGGGCCGCGCTCGAAGTAGCCGATCTCCTTGGGGTTGGCCGCGTCGGTGAAGTCGATCACGGACACGCCGCCCTGGTACCAGGCCTGCACCAGGATGGTCCTGCCCGGCACCGGGATCAGCGAGCCGTTGTGCGACACGCAGTTCTCGCGCGGCGTCTGCTCCCGCGGGATCTTGAAGAAGCCGCGCCGTACCAGCCTGCGGTCCTCGGTGATCTCGTAGATCGCGTTCGCGCCGCGGGTCGGGCCGGTCCTGCGGTCGCAGGTGGGCGCGATTCCGCCGCCGAGCTCGTCGCCGAAGATGACGTGGCGGGCGTCGTTGTCGAAGATCGCCCAGTGCCAGATGGAGAAGTTCTCGGTGTCGGTGACCTCCTGCAGCACCTTCGGCCGGACCGGGTCGGAGATGTCCATGAGGATGCCGTTGCCGAGGCAGGCGCCCGCGGCGAGGTCCTTCTCCGGGTAGACCGTGATGTCGTGGCAGCCGGAGGTCTCGACGGTCTCCCCGCCGCCCTCGCCCTCGGCGAGCCCGCCGTCCGGGAAGAGCACCGGCTGGGCGACCACCTTCGCCTTCTCCGGGGCGTCCAGCGGCACCTCGACGATCGCGATGCTGTCGTGCGGCGGCTTGCAGTTCGCCGCCTCCGGCATCGGGCCGTACGAGGAGACGTACAGGTAGACCTTGTCCTTGTCGTCACCCTTGCCCGGGACGAGCGTGTGGGTGTGCGAGCCGCACTTGGTGGCGACCGACTTGACGTACTTAGGGTTCGCCTTGTCGCTGATGTCGAAGATCCTGATGCCCTCCCAGCCGTTGACGACGTCGCCGGGACGGCTCTCGCACGAGTCGTCGGCGCGCGGGTCGTCGACCGAGAGGAACAGCAGGTTCCCGGTGACCGAGATGTCGTTCTGGCCGCCCGGGCAGAGCACCCGGGAGACCACCTTCGGCCGGGTGGGGTCGCTGACGTCGTGGATCGTGAACCCCTCGTAGTTGCCGGTGAAGACGTAGTCACCCTGGAAGGCGAGGTCGGTGCCCCACGCCTGCCGCAGGTTGAACGGCGCCCCCAGCGGCACGTTCGCCACGAGCCGCATGTTCGCGCTGTGGCCGATCTGACTCGTTCCAAGGGCGGTGCCGGAGAGGCCCACCCCGGAACCCGAAGCGGAGGCCTCGGGCGTCGCGGCCGCGCTCGTCCGCCCGCCGTCGGTCACGCTCGGCTGCGCCGAGGGCTCGGGGCCGGCCGTCCCGCCCCCGCAGCCCGCCAGGGCCACCATCCCCACGCTCAGCAGCGCCGCCGCGCCGGTCCGCCATCTTCTCAACGAGACCCCCTGTCCCTCGGCAACATGCCCCAGTATGGAAGCTATGTCGGCTTGGCGAGCGGTGGGCGGGATTTTCGTAACGATGACCGTGCTCTTGGGAACGCCCGGCTGCACCGGCGACCCGGAACCGGACCGCGGACACCGCGTGGCGGGCACCGACGCGCCCGTCGTCGTCCCCGGGCGGCCCGGGGAGGCCGGCCGTACCGCGCGGCCGGGGGAGACCCTCGGCCCCGGTGAGTCGCACCCGTCGGCCGCCGACGTCGTCTTCGCCGAGGGCATGATCCCCCACCACCGCCAGGCCCTCGAGATGTCCGGTCTCGCCCCCGAGCGGGCCGCGGACGCCGCCGTGAAGGCCCTGGCGGCCCGGATCGCGGCCGCCCAGGAGCCGGAGGTACGGGTGATGTCGTCGTGGCTACGCGCCCTCGGCCGCGAGGTCCCCACCGGTCACGCGCACGGCACCGCGTCCCCCGGGGCGTACGGCATGGCCACGCCCGAGCAGCTCAACCGGCTGCGCCGGGCGCGCGGCCGGGAGTTCGACGAGCTCTTCCTCCGCCTGATGATCACCCATCACGAGGGGGCGGTGCGCATGTCCGCCGAGGAGCTGCGCGCGGGCACCGACCGCACGATGCTGTCGATGGCGCAGGACATCCTGGACGGCCAGCGCATCGAGATCAACCGCATGCGCGCCCTGCTGGCCACGATCACCGGCTAGCCACGGGAGGTGCGTCCCAAAGGCCGCTGCAGGGCCGTACAAGCGCGCACCGGACCCGTTCGGGACCCGGTGCGACTGATCGTCTGGAGGTCGGGGTCAGGAGCTCCAGAGCATGTTGGAGAGCTCCGCGTCGAGGTCCATGAAGCTCGACTCCCGTCCCGCCGGAACGATCTCGTAGGTGCGGTGCAGGAACTCGGTGAGCGGAGCCAGCGGCACCTCGAACAGCGCCTGCCCGAACGGCGAGGTCAGGCTGATGTTGAGCGTGCGCTCCCCGTCGGAGCGGGCCGGCCACACCTGCACGTCCCCGTCCCCGACGCGTCGCACGATCCCCACCGTCAGCAGCTCGCGCGCGAAGATCCACTCGACCGGCTCGTCGTTGCCCACGTGGAAGGCCATGCGGATGGCGTACGGGTCCGCCGCGGTGTAGCTCAACCCGGCGAGCAGGGGCACCGTGGCACGGTCGGGGACCACAAGCCGAAGGACCAGCTCGGCGGAGACGGTGGTGCTGTTCATCGTCAGCCAAACCTTTTCGTCGTCGGGTCCCCAGGGTAGGGGCTTGCTGTGCTCCAACGGACCTCGTCCAGAGCCCATGACATGAGAACGAAGACACCTCCAGGAAGGATTCCGCTCGAGACCCCTTGTGTAACGCTCCTCACAGCGCGACACATAGGGTTCTACCTGCGCAAACATGGACAGATCGCCCCGAGTTTGCCCAGCCTTTGCGTGTCCTGTCGCCCCTCCTCGTCGAGGTGTCGCGTTCCGTGGTCCCGGCCACGCGTTCCGGTCGAGTATGGAGTATGACGATGCTAAGCCACCAGAGCCCTCCACAGTGGCTCTCCTGGCAAGCTTTCCTCCCCGCGTCGCGGATCTTTCCCCGGCCGGCCGCCACCCCCGCCCTCCGACGGCCGCCGATCGCACACTCACCCCGGATTCGTTTCGCAACCACCCCCCAGAGTGCGGTATGGTTTTAGCCGTCGGCACCGCACGGAGCCGATCACCAGGGCGATTAGCTCAGCGGGAGAGCGCTTCGTTCACACCGAAGAGGTCACTGGTTCGATCCCAGTATCGCCCACCACTCAGCCCAGTTCAGAGGCCGGTCCGCAGTCAGGCGGATCGGCCTTCTTGATCATCTGACCCCGATCTGACCCCGGGACGAGACGTCCGGCATCCGAGGTCACAGAGCGGCCGCTCATGGCACCCAAGGACGGCCGACGAGCCAGGTCCGTCTGTTCAACCGGCGTCGGCTTGGCGAGGGTCGTCACAGATGTCGAAGGCGCGAGGCTCGCACGGCGAGTGGAGGGCCCGCCACCGCCCTGTACTGCCCGGGGATCAGGTGGGGTGGCGCGTCAGAGGCGAACCGGGTGCTGGTGAACCTTCGCGCCGCCGCCACGGCGAGCTACGGCAGGCCGACCTCGCCCGTGTCTTTCCCATAGCGCCAGGCGATACTCCAGCCACGCTCTGGGGGCGTCGGCGGCTCTCTGCCGCCGGCCACGCGGATCCCGGGCCCTGGGCTGCCATCGCGGAGGGGAACGCGCCCATCACAGCGGCCAGACCGGTCACGGCATCGGCAGGTGCCACCCGCCTTGTCCTCGTTGCAGCTGCCGCTGGAGGTCCACAGATCGTCGACGACGGGGAGGCCGAGGGCCCGCAGCACCGGCACGGTAGCGGAGGCAGTGAGCCCGTCGCCGGGCGTTCCGCGTACGTCGTGCGGGGTGTGGTGGACGAACCGGCCTGCGACGCGACGGCAGGAGACGGCGTCTCCTCGGACGGCGTGGCCGGGTTGCCGGTGAACCGCGGGACGTCGCCGGAATCCCGCCGTGCGCTACGCCCGCGCCGTGCCTTGGCCCGGCTCGCTCGGTTTCGGTTTCTCGGAATCCGGGTTCGCCGATGTGGGCTTGGCCGGCTCTGGATTTGCCGGTTCCGGCGCCCGCTCCGGTTCGGCGAGCTGCTCGCGCAGGTAGCCCCAGACCACGGCGAGCAGTGCGGCGGCCGGTACCGCCAGCAGGCTGCCGACGACGCCCGCCAGGCTGCCGCCCAGCGTGACCGCGAGCAGGATCACCGCCGCGTGCAGGCCCAGGCCGCGGCTCTGCAGCATGGGCTGGAAGACGTTGCCCTCGAGCTGCTGCACCACCACGATGATGGCCAGCACGATGAGCGCGTCGGTCAGGCCGTTGGACACCAGGGTGATGAGGACGGCCACGAATCCGGCGAACAGGGCGCCGATGATCGGCACGAACGCCGCGACGAACGTCAGCACGGCCAGCGGCAGCACCAGCGGCACGCCGACGATCCACAGCCCCACCCCGATGGCGACGGCGTCCAGCAGGCCGACGAAGGCCTGGGACCGGACGAACGCCCCCAGGGTCTCCCAGCTGCGCAGGGCGACGGCCGGCAGGTCCACCGCGAGCCGGCCGGGCAGCTGGCGGGCCAGCCAGGGCAGGAACCGGGGCCCGTCCTTCAGGAAGAAGAACATCAGGAACAGGGCGAGCACCGTGGTGACCACACCGTTGATCACCGTGCTCACCCCGGAGACGGTGGCGTTGACGATGCTGCCGACGCTGTCCTGCACGCGGGCCGTCGCCGCGTCGAGCGCCTGGGTGAGCTGGGCGTCGCTGATGTTCAGCGGGGGACCGGCCGCCCACTGCCGCACCTTCTGGATGCCGTTGACCACCCCGGCGGTGAGCTCCCCGGCCTGGGAGGCGACCGGTACGGCGACCAGCACCACGATGCCCGCCGCCACCACGAGGAACAGCACGGTCACCGCGGACGCGGCCAGGGCCGGGCGCCAGCCGCGCCGCCGCAGGAACCGGGCGGGCGGCCAGGTCAGCGTGGTCAGCAGCAACGCGACGATCACCGGCCAGGTGACCGGCCACATCCGGCCCAGCAGCCACAGCACCACGCCGGCCAGCAGCACGACCAGCAGCAGGTCCAGGGAGACGCGGGCCGAGGTGCGCAGCACGGCCCTGGTCTTCTCGGGGCTCAACCGGGCAGGCATGAGATCACTCTAGAACGCGCCGTGTCCTCGGCCGCACGCCGTTTTACGTCCTCGTCTCCTCGGCGGTCACCGGCGGTCTCCATGCCGGTACGGTGTACCGCTCACGAGGTCTCGACCTCCCACACCTTGTGCTCCTGGATCACCGGACGATCCTGGTCGCGTTCGGTGGTCATCACCGGCACCCAGAGGGTCCGCACGCCTCGCCGGTTGACCAGGCGGAGCTGGGAGCCGCACCCGGGGCAGCGGACGGTGCCGCGCTCCAGCTCCTCGCGCCGGGCCGGGAAGTAGCCGAAGTAGTCGACCGCCGGCGAGGAGTCCGCCAGGTGCATGTGCCGGAACCAGTCCACCTCCTCGGGGCGGCGACCGCGCGGCCGGCACCTGGGGCAGGGCACCCGCACCACGTGCCAGTAGTCCTCGCTCATGAACTCCGGATCGTAGAAACCGAGCCGTCGCCGGGTGATGAGGGCGATCAGCTTGGCCAGGCCTTCCGGCGGAACCTGGGTCTCCGGTGCGGACGTGAGCGGATCGCCGTTGTTGAGCAGCTTGGCCAGGCGATCGATCGCCTCGGGTGCGAGTCCCGGGATCGATCGTGCGCGAATGCCGTCCTTGAAGGGGAGGAGCGCGGTGCCGTGCGGGGACGCCACGAACTCCGCCGTGAGCGGCCCCCAACCGGGCCGATCGTGCTCTGCGCGGGAGATGAGGCGCCGGCCGTTCCACCCGCACCGTGCCAGGGTGAGGAGCAGCTCGGAGGAGGTCCAGAAGGAGTCGAAGTAGTCGCCGGTCTGGAAGATGATCACGTGGCCTGCGGCGTGCATCTCGTAGCCGAGCCGGGCGACCCCCTCCCACATCTGTTGCTGGGTGACCACCTCGGTCGGATACGAATACTCGTTCGGTGGCACCATGCGTACGGTCGTCCGGCTTTCCTGCTGGAACATCTCCCGCCACCGCTCCGCCTCCGCCTGGTGGCTGCCGCGGAAGCTGAGAAAGTATCCGCCCGGCCGGTTCAGCCACCAGTTCGTGGCGAGGTCCGAGCGCTGGGGACGGTACGTCGCCGGCGTCCCGCGGAGTACCGCGAAGATGTGGCTGTCCAGCCATTCGGCCAGCACGTCGTTGGTCAGCGTGTGGCCGTGGATCGGCGCGCACTGGTGGTGCGCCAGCACGTTGCGGGGCAGCGGGGTGCGGCTGACGAGCAGGTTCTTCTTGGAGAGCTTGCTCCACATGTTGAAGGCGCGATAAACGTTCTCCGGGCCTTCCACCGAGCAATCCCACACCACGAACGTGGAGAACCTCTGGTGGATCATCGCCGTGGCCCGGTTCTCCTTCTCACCGGCGACCACGAGCTGGAGACCGTGGCGCCGGCAGATGGGGGATAAGAACTTCTCCAGCAGCTCCTGGCTTTGCTCGTTGGGAAGACCGAAGAAGGTCAGCCGTTCCATTTACGGTCACCGTCCGTGTAAGGGGGAGGGGCGTTCTTCGGACCGTTTTCGCCGGACGACCGGGTGAGTCCTTCGTACGCGGCACAACGTGATCTGACCCGTACCGTAGGAGGGCGGGGATCCCGTGCCAAGAGCCCTGGTGCCGTACGGCCGGCGGAGGCCGCCCACCGTCCGGACCCCTGGCGCGGAGAGGCCGCACGCCCGGAGGGGAGCGGCCTAGAGAGCCCTGCGCCGGTCAGGGGAGCGGGTGGCCGCGGTCGGTGAGGGCCTGCACGATGAGGCCGAGGGTGGCCCAGTCGACGAGGCGTTCCGTGCGGATCCGGCGGAAGGTGGCGATCTCCGGCCAGGTGCGCTCGGATTCGGCCGCCACCCCTTGGGGAACGTCGGCCAGGCCCCGGATCACCTCGAGCTCCTCCGGGGTGATCTCCGCCGAGAACAGGTGGGCGTGGTGGGCGGACATCGGCGCGGTGAGCTGGCGGCTGCCGTGGGCGCGGAAGCGGCCGGGATCGAGGTGGAGGCCGGTCTCCTCCCGCACCTCGCAGGCGACCAGTGACCGCGGGTCCGTCGTCCGCATGCTGGAGCCGCCCGGGAGCTCGTGGACGAACCCGTCGGGAGTGGAGGCCGCGGTGCGGAACTCCCGGACGAGCACGATCTCGGTGTCGTCGATGGTGGCGCCGGGGACGTACAGCACGGCCGTGGCGATGTCGGGCCGGGAGATGACGACCTCGTTGTCCTTCACCCGGTCCTCGGCGGTGACGTGCACGACGGCGTGCAGCGCCCAGTAGAAGACCAGGCGGCGGTCGGCGCCGATCCGCAGGCTCCAGACCGGTCGCGCGGCCAGCAGGGTGTTGCCCGCCGCCCGCTGCGCGCCGTACCAGCGCTGGAAGCTGTCGGTGCGCCAGATCGGCAGCGGCACCTGGCGCTGCACCCCGGTGCGCTCCGCCCCGGTGCCCAGGTGGGCGAGCGCCGCCGTCACGGCGTCCGCGACCTCGGGGCCGCCGGGCTCGGGCCGTTCCCCGGCCGCGGGCCGCGCGGGCACCCTGAGGACGATCCGGCCCGAGTCATGGCCCGCGCCCCATCCGGCGACGCCGGCCGGGCACCCGCCGCCGGGGGACCGGCAGATCACCACGTCGGAGTGGGCGAGCGCGGTGCCCCTCCAGTCGCTCGCCCACCCCTCGGCGTGCTCCGGCGCCGCGGAAGGGAAACCGCGCCGGCCGCCGGCGAACACCACCAGCCGCCCCGGTCCCGCCCACCGGTCGCGCAGCAGCCTGATCGCCTCCTCCTGCCAGGGCGGCGCGTCGGCGGAGGGGTCCGGGTGCTCGGTGAGCAGGACGGCGGCGGCCCAGCTCTCGGGGGGCTTTTCCGTCTCGTGAACGACCAGTACGTCACCCCGCATGTCCGCAACCCCTTCCCGGTGACGATCTCGTGCTCCTCCGATCTAGTGCAAGAGCCGCCGAATCACCAGGGAAGTGGCCCGGATATCGCAGGGGGACATCAGTCGCCGGGGTCCGCGGCCAGGGTCTGGAGGGCGGCCAGGGCCGTCTCGACCCGCCCTCGGGCGTCCTCCAACGCCTTCCGCTTCACCTCGGCGCCGGGCTCGTGCAGTCTCGCCTCCGCCGCCTCGACCAGCAGGGCCTCCGCCGCCTCGGCCAGGTCCGCCATGGCGGTCGCCAGTTGCCCGGCGGTGTGGCGCCCGCCCGGCGTGGCCGCCCTCGCCGCCAGGTTCGTCGCTTCCTCGCCCGTCTTGCGGGCCCGTTCGATGACGCCCGTCAGCCATTGGCGGCGGACCGCGCCGGCCTCCCCCGGCTCGCACGCCTCGATCGCGTCCCAGGCCAGCGCGCCGAGGGCGCTGTGACCGGCGATGCACAGGCTCTGCCCCCGGTCGCGCCATGCGCTCTCCTCGCCCCGGTCGTGCGCGGGCCGCGAGGCGGAGGACGGCGGAGCGGACTCACCTCGGTGATTTATGAGTCTGCGAATGCAGACATAGCCGCAGACGGTGAAGGCGGCGGCAGCGCCAATGACCGCTAGCAGTTCCACGACCACTCTCCTGAACACCGCCATCGTGGTCGGCTTGGAGAACTCCCGACGCTCCTCAGCGCGTTCCACGCTCGGCCCCATCTCTCAGGCGGGCGGCCCTCAGCGGCCCGCCGTACCAATACCTGCCCGCGGTCACCTGGCCTCCTCGAACGCGCTCCACAGCGTGGTCAGCCGCGTCGAGTCCTCGAGCAGGACCGCCTTCTTCGCGCGGACCTCCTCGAGTCCGGCTTCCACGGTGCGCACCGTGTTGTCATACAGGGACCTCACCCGGTTGGTCTGGTCGTGCAGGAAGCCCAGCAGGGCGTCCTGCCGGTTCTTGACGACCCGCTCCGCGTTGGCGGCATAGCGCTCCGCGAGGGTTGCCACGTTGCCGGTTCCGTCGGTCAACGCCGCGGCCACCGCTCGGCACGCGTACTTTTCCAGCAGCTCGTCCAATGCGTTCCGCACCTCGGCGTCCGTGCCGACCAGGACCGAAGCCAGCTGCTGCAGACCGGCGGTGATCTCCTGCTGGAGCTCCCACACCGCCTTGAGAAGGTCCGAAGCGTCGGAGGAACCGCCGGGATCGGCGAGCCGGAGGAAGATCTCCTGGATCCGCTCGGTCACGTTCCTCATGATCAGGGTGGTGACACCGACGGGCTGGATCTCCAGGGGAATGCCGGTGAAGTCCTTGAGCAGGTCCTGGATGGCGCCGCGCAGGTCGGCGACGGGCGGACGGGCGTTGGGGTCCGACAGCACCTCCTGCCACATCCGCGCGATCTCCCGCTCGAACTCGTAAAGGGCGGGCTCGGCCAGGTCATAGGTGTCCTGGAGCGCCTGCCAGATGGGCCGGGACGCCCCGTCGTTCCCGTCACCGCGGGAGGCGAGCTCCTCGGTGAACCTGAGCAATTCCTTCTGGAACCGATTCAGCAGCTCTGCGGCGATCAGCTTGATCCTGGCACGGACCCGGTGTGGCCCGAGGCGCATGAAACGGTTTCCGTCGGGACGAGGACGGTCGGCCCGCCCTACCCTTGCCCAAGCCGGCAGCCGATCGAGGTAGTTCGTGAAGCGGATCTCCGCGGCGTGGCGAACCGACTGCCGGCATGCCCGCAGAATTCCCGCTTCCTCGCAGGTCCGGCGGATTTCGGACGCGATCCGCTCCAGCTTGTCGATGGAGCCGTCGATGGTCTGTCGATGCGCCAGCAGCTTCTCGGCGTCGGCGTCCAACAGCCGGTACTGGTCTTTGATCGTCCGCTGGAGATCGGCCAGCTGCCGGAGCAGGACACGCCGGGGCCGGTCCAGCTTCTCCGCGATCAGATCACCGTCGGCCATGGCCGCGAGGTCTCGTTCGAGCCGGGCGAACTCCTTCACCCCGGTATCGGGCGCGCTGCGGCCGAGCTTGCGCTGGAGGGTGTTGAACGAGTCGATGAAATAGACCCGGTCGCGCAGCGGCTCTTTGATCTCGGACGGCAGGTCCAGAGAGTCGAGGAACCTGGCCCAGCGCTTGGGGAATTCGGCGATGAGTTCCGTCTGCTGCTCCGGGCGGAGCGTGTCCAGCTTGTTGACCGCGATGAACACCGACTGGTGCTCCAGATCGAGCAACGCGGTCTCCAGCCGATCGCTCTCCACCTTGCCCAGCGCGGCGTCGGCGAGCAGGACGGCTATCAGCGCGTCGCAGCTCCGCATGGCGTCGTCGGCTATCGCCTCATGGCTGGAGAAGCCGGAGTTGTGTCCCGGCACGTCCACGAAGACGAGACCCGACCGGAGGAGGGGGCGATCCAGTTCGATGATCGCCTTCAGGTAGTCGATGGCGGGGTCGACGGGCTTTCCCGCCTCCTCCGCCGCCTTCAGCTTCTTGTTGCGCTCGTTGAACTCCTCCTGGCTGACCTCCTCAACGCCGTTCTCGGTCAGCAGGGTGATCCGGTCCGACGGTCCGTAGCGGATCTCCGCGAGCCGTGCCGTGAGGGGGAGCACGCCCGTGAGGAGCATTTCGGCGCCGATCATGGCGTTGATCAGGGTGCTCTTGCCGGTGCTGAAGTTACCGATGACACCGATGCGGAAGGCGTGGTCCTGCAGCGCCCGGGTCGCCTTGTCGAGTGCCGTGAAGTCGGCCTTGGCTTCCACCCGCTCGGCGATTTCCTTCGCCTCCGCCACGGCCTTCTCGATCTCCTCGCGGGCCTGTTGCCATGCACTCCAGTCGCCCGCCGAGATCCGATCGGTTCGGACATCGAAGCCCGATCCGGTCATCCCCCCTCCAATCGATGCACCACATTTCTGTGAAAACGGTCAAACATCAGAAATCCGTGAAAACGGTCTGATGTGCACATGTGTCCTCTCTGTTCAATTCACGAAGATCTCGGGAAATCCTCTAGTATCAGAAGGGGTTGCCTGTTGCCTTGGAGATCGGCAACGGTCAACGCCCGCAGGCGCGGTGGGTCGCACGGCGGGGAGGACCGCGTGGCGGACAACGAGTTCGGGCGGGAGCTGCGGCGACTCCGGGTGGCGAAGAAGATGTCGCTGGCCGACCTGTCCGCCCGCATCAACTTCGACAAGGGGTACATCAGCAAGATCGAGAATGGCCGCCCGCCCACGCTGAATTTCGCCGAGCGCTGCGACGTCGTGCTGGGGGCGAACGGCAGGCTCATCGACCTGGCACAGGCTCGGCTCCGTCCGAGCCGCGGCCGCCGGTCGGCGGACAAAGGGCCCGGTGCGGGCATCCCGGCGGCCCTGGACGACGCCCTCGCCTCGAACGCCGCGGTACTCGCCGCGGACGGCGACGTCTACCAGGCCTCCCGCACGGTCGCGAAAGCCCTGCGCCGACTGGGCCAGGTGTTTCCTCCCACGCAGGTGTTATGGCAGGCGGCCGCCCACGCCGAGGCGCTGAAGCGGCTGGCCGTACCGGACGATCCGGCCGGGGCGCGCGTCCTCCTGCTGGCCGCCTGGTGCGCCGAGTACGCCGGGTGGATGGCGCAGGAGGCCGGTCACCCCGACGAGGCCCAGCGCTGGATCGCGGAGGCCGCCGCGCTCGCGTCCCAGGCCGGGGACCGGGACATCCCCGCCCACACCTTCGTCCGCCGCGCCGAGCTGGCGCTCTACCGGAACGACGCGCAGCAGGTCGTCGAGCTCGCCAGGCAGGCCCAGGCGAAGCCGGGCACCTCCCCCCGGATCCGGGCCCTGGCCGCGCAGCGGGAGGCCCAGGGGCACGCCCTGCTCGGTGATCGGTATGCCTGCGAACACGCCCTCGACCGCGCGGAGGCGCTACTGGCGGACCCCGGTTCCGCCAACGGCCGCCCCGGCGAGCTGGTGGTCGGTTCGTCCACCGTCCGCGACCTCGGAGCCGCCATCGCCGGCTGGTGCTATCACGACCTCGGCCTTCCGGGGCGGTCGGTGGACCTGCTCGAGCAGGTGGTGGAGGGCATCCCGGAGTGGGCCAAGCGGGCGCGCGGCCGCTTCGCCGCCCGGCTCGCCCTGGCCCACCTGCGCGCCGGAAACCTCGACCAGGCCTGTCTCGTCGGCTACGACGTCCTCCATCTCCTCCGGTTCACCCACTCCGCGACCACCTTCGGCGAGGTGCGGAAGCTGGCGCGCGCACTGGAGAAGACCGGCCACCGCCCGGCGCGGACGTTGCACAAGGAGCTGTCCGCCGCGTTGCGCCACGCCCCCACACCCCACTAGCCGCGGTTCCCTTCCGGGCACGGCGAGCCGGATCTCCGCCCGGTCCGCGCCGGCCTCCCGGGCCGGTCGTGCCGGGCACGTGCGCCGATGCGCCCCGGTCCGGCCGCACCCGGGCGGGGCGCTCCTCACAGCTCGGCCCGGGCCTGGCGGACCAGGCGCAGGACGCCGCCGGCCTGCGCGGCGGCGGCGATCGAGGCGGCCTCGTCGAGCAGTTTCCGCGCCTCCTCGCGGTGTCCCTGCTCGGCGGCGAGGTCGGCCAGCGCGGCGAGATTGGCGGCGACGCCGGGGAGGAAGCCGATCTCGCGGCGCAGGCGGGTGGACTCCTCCAGGCGTTCCCACGCCGACTCCAGGCGATCCGCCTTCAGGTCGGCGAAGCCCAGGTGCCGGAGGGCGTAGGACGCGGTCAGCGGGTCGCCGGCCTGCACGGCCTTCCGGTGCGACTCCTCGAGCACGGGAACCGCGGCGGCGTCGTCATCCCGTACCACCTGGTGGAAACACCCGATCCAGAACAGCGCCTCGGCCTCACCGCGCACGTCGCCCAGCCTCCGGTACATCTCGGCCGCGTGTTCGAACAGGCTCAGCTCGCGGGGGTCCTCGCGCCGGGTGTTGAGGAACCGCGCGTGCAGGAGACGCCCCCGGGCGAGCGCGAGATTCGCCTCCACCGCGTCGAGCTCCCGCTCGCCCGCCGCGATGGCGTTGCCGTCACCGCCGAACACCGCCCGCTCATACAGCCGCCTGGCCCGCTCGATCCGATCGTCCGCCTTCATCGCGTCCCCTTCCGGCTCACCGTCGACTCATGGAGGTCAACGATCAGGAGCCGGGACGGGTACGGCCCGTTGCAGACCGGGCCGCCGGGCGTAGGCCCGGCCCGCCGTACGGCGTTGCTCTCGAGGCCCCGGCGCCGCGGCTCCCCACGACCTCGCGATGTCCGGCCCGGCGCCGGCCCTCACCGCTCCCGGCGCCAGCGGGCGGCCTGGGCCTGCAGGATGCGTACGAGGTGGCGGATGGGCTGGGGCAGGTGGCGGGTGCGGGCGTGCTGGGCGATGAGGAGGACGTCCCCGGCGTCGGCGGCCAGCGGGCGGTGGGTGATGAGGCCGCTGCGCTCGAGCGGGTCGTCGACGACGCTGTAGTCGGGCAGGAGCGTGACGCCGAGGCCCTCGGCGACCATCACCTTGCCCATCTCGGCCCCGTCCGCGGAGTAGGCGAAGGCCGGTGGCCGCCCGGCGGTCAGCCGGTGGATGTAGCGGTGCATGAGGTAGCCGGAGCGCATCGCGATGAACGGCTCGTCGAACAGCCGGTCGAGCGGCACCGCGTCGAGCCGGGTGAGCGGGCTGTCGGTACGGCAGCACACCACGGGCCGCCCGCGCAGCAGTTCGACGGCCGCGATGTCCGGCGGCAGGTCGTCGCCGTCGATGATGTTGACGATGCCGAGGTCGAGCCCGCCGCCGCGGAGCGCCTCGTGGATGTCGGCCTGCTGGGTGGTGACGAGCTCGACCTGGGTCTGCGGATGGGCGGCGTGGAACTCGCGCATGGCCGGGGCGACCAGCGGCACGGTCGCGGCCTGCACGGTGCCGATCCGGATCATGCTGCGCGTCCTGACCTGGGCGTCGGCCGCCGCGCGCAGCCGGTGCACCGCGTCCAGCACCTCGGTGATCCACGGCAGCAGCTCGCGCCCGCCCGAGCTGAGCCGGGTGCCCGTGCGGTGCCGTTCGAGCAGCTTGACGCCGAGCTCGCGTTCCAGGTTGCCGATCGTCTGGCTCAGCGCCGCCTGGGACACGTGCAGCGCCTCACCGGCCCGGCGCATCGAGCCGAGCCGGGTGACGACGGTGAGGTACTCGAGCTGTTCGATTCGCATGGTGCCGTCCTCGGCTCAGGCTGACAGGTTCTCCTTATCGCCCTATCGCGAATGCGTCATTGACCGGGGGTCGAACGCACTGCAATATCCTAACTATGTCAGTAGGAAATGCAGGTAATTCTGAGCCGGTCAAGTTCGCGTACTGGGTGCCCAACGTCAGCGGCGGCCTCGTGGTCAGCACGATCGAGCAGCGCACCGACTGGAGCTACGACTACAACGCCAAGCTCGCCGTACTCGCCGAGAACAACGGCTTCGAGTACGCGCTCACCCAGGTCCGGTACGTCGCCTCGTACGGCGCGGCCTACCAGCACGAGTCCACCAGCTTCAGCCTGGCGTTGCTGCTCGCCACCCAGCGGCTGAAGGTGATCGCCGCGATCCACCCCGGGCTGTGGCACCCGGGCGTGCTCGCCAAGTGGCTGGCCACCGCCGACCACCTGTCCGGCGGGCGGGCCGCGGTGAACATCGTGAGCGGCTGGTTCAAGGACGAGTTCACCAAGCTCGGCGAACCCTGGCTGGAGCACGACGAGCGCTACCGGCGCAGCGAGGAGTTCATCCGGGTGCTGCGCGAGATCTGGACCAGCGACCACGCCGAGTTCAACGGCGACTTCTACCGCCTGCACGACTTCGACCTGCGGCCGAAGCCCGTCCGGCTGCCCGGCCGCCCGCACCCGGAGATCTTCCAGGGCGGCAACTCCACCGTCGCCCGCAAGATGGCCGGCCGGGTGTCGGACTGGTACTTCAGCAACGGCCGCGACTTCGACGGCGTGGCCGAGCAGATCGCCGACATCCGCGCCGAGGCGGACCGCCACGGGCGGCGGGTCAAGTTCGGCCTCAACGGCTTCATGATCGCCCGGGACACCGAGGCCGAGGCACGCGAGACGCTGCGCGAGATCATCGCCAAGGCCGACCGCAGGGCGGTCGAGGACTTCGGCGCCGCCGTACGGCAGGCCGGCCAGTCGACCTCCGACAAGAAGGGCATGTGGGAGGACTCGACCTTCGAGGACCTCGTCCAGTACAACGACGGCTTCCGCACCAGGCTGATCGGCACCCCCGAGCAGATCGCCGAGCGCATCGTCGCCTACAAGCGCCTCGGCGTGGACCTCTTCCTGCTCGGCTTCCTCCACTACCACGAGGAGGTGGAGTACTTCGGCAAGCGGGTGCTGCCGCTGGTGCGCGAGCTGGAGGCCGAGGCGGCCGAACGCGAGGAACCGGTGCCGTCCGGCGCCTGACCCGGTTCCCCGCCCGCAGCGGCCGTCCGCGCGGGGAGCCGGTGCGGTCCGGGGTCCGGCCCCGGCTCCCCGCCCGACGCCGTCCCGCGCCGTGTCGTGATCGCACGTCCATGACCGGTTCATCGCCGTCCTAAGGAGGGACCAGCATGTCCGTCGTCACCGACCAGTCCACCAACGCCGCGCGCTTCGCCGCGGCCCTGGACCGCGCCGACCGGGTCGCCGCCGAGCTGCGCCGTACCGCCGCCGAGCGCGACCGCGCCAACAAGCCCCCGCGCGCCGAGATCGAACTGCTCCGCGAGAACGACCTGCTGCAGGTGCAGGAGCCCGTCGAGTACGGCGGGGACGGCCTGAACTACGCGCAGGCCTCCCAGATCACCCGCCGCATCGCCCGCGGGGACACCTCGATCGCGCACCTGCTCGGCTACCACTACGCGCAGACCCGGATCGCCCACCTGTTCGGCACCCCCGAGCAGGCCGACGAGCTGTCCCGGCGCAACGCCGAGCAGAAGCTGTTCTGGGGCGGGGTGCAGAACCCGCGCGGCGGCTCCAGCCTCGTGCTCACCCGCGACGGCGACGGGTTCCGGCTCAACGGCCGCCGCTCGTTCGCCTCCGGGGCGAGCCTCGGCGACTACCTCTCGGTGACCGCCAGCTACGAGGGCGAGCTGGTCTTCATCTCCCTGCCCGGGGGCCGCGAGGGCTTCAAGCCGCTCGGCGACTGGGACAACATCGGCCAGCGCCTGACCGACTCCGGCGGCGTGGAGTTCCACGACACCCGGGTGGAACGTTCCGAGATCCTCGGCCCCGACCCGATCACCGGCCGCACGTTAACCCCCTACCAGACCCTGGTCACCCCGCACTGGCAGCTCGCCTTCGTCAACTTCTACATCGGCACGGCCGAGGGCGCGCTGGAGGAGGCGCTGGACTGGACCCGCCGGTACGCGGCGCCGTGGGAGACCTCGGGCGTCGAGCGCGCCACCGACGACCCGTACATCCTGCAGACCGTCGGCGAGCTGCAGAGCGAGATCCGGGCCGCGGCGCTGCTCGCCGACCGCGCCGGCGAGGCGCTGCAGGCCGCGCTCGACACCGGCCCGTCGCTCACCGCCGAGCAGCGCGCCGAGGCCGCGATCGCCGTCTACGAGGCCAAATACCTGACCACCAAGGTCTCGCTGGCGGCCGCGTCCCGGCTGTTCGAGATCCAGGGCGCCCGGGCGACCACCACCGCGTACGGCTTCGACCGGCACTGGCGCAACCTGCGTACCCACACCCTCCACGACCCCGTCGCCTACAAGGCCCGCGAGGTCGGGGACTGGACGCTCAACCGGCGCGCCCCGCAGTTCTCCCTGTACCGCTGACCCGCACGCCGGTCCCCACGGCCCGATCCGCCGCGGGGACCGGCTCCGGCCCGCACCCACCGAGGAGGACCCATGACCACGCTGACCGGCCGTCGCCGGGTCACCACGCCAGCCGGGCGGGAGCGATGGCGACGGCACACCTGATCCGCTCGGAGGACGAGGCCATCGAGACGGCCCGCGCGCTGGCGGCCTCCTTCGCCCGGCAGGCCGACGCCCGCGACCGCGACCGGCGGCTGCCCGCCGCGGAGGTCGCGGAGCTGTCGGAGTCCGGGCTGCTCGGCATCACCGTCCCGGCCCGGTACGGCGGGGCCGAGGTGAGCGTGGCGACGCTCGCCGAGGTGTTCCGGCTGCTCGCGGCGGCCGACGCCAGCCTCGCCCAGATCCCGCACAGCCACTTCGTCTTTCTCGAGGCGCTGCGCCTGCAGGGCACCGAGGAGCAGCGCAAGCACTACTTCGCCGAGGCGCTCGCCGGGGCCCGCTTCGCCAACGCGCAGGCCGAGCGGGCCGGCCGTACCGCCGCCGAGGACGCCACGACGCTGCGCCGCCGCCCGGGCGGTGGGTACGTGCTCGACGGCGAGAAGTTCTACAGCACCGGCTCGCTGTTCGCGGACTGGCTGGTCGTGCGCGCCGTACTCGCCGACGCGCCGCCGGTGGCCGGGGCCGCCCCCAAGGCGCTCGCCTACCTCCGCCGGGACACCCCGGGCGTCACCGTCGAGGACGACTGGGACGGCATCGGCCAGCGCACCACGGCCAGCGGCACGGTCCGGCTGTCCGGCGTGCACGTCGACGAGGACCAGGTCGTGCCGTACACCCCGATCTTCGCCCGGCCGACGACCTTCGGCGCGCGGGCCCAGGTGCTGCACGCGGCCCTCGACGTCGGCATCGCCCGGGGAGCGCTCGACGCCGCGGTCGCGGCGGTGGCCCGGGCCCGGCCCTGGTTCGAGAGCGGCGCGGCCACCGCGGCCGAGGACCCCCTGGTCGTGCAGCAGGCCGGGGAGCTGGAGATCACGGTCCGGGGCGCCGAGGCGCTGGTCCGCGAGGCCGCGGCGGCGATCGACGCGGCCGAACGCGACCTCACCGAGGACACGGCGGCACGCGCCTCCATCGCCACCGCCGCGGCGAAGGTGGCCGCCGCCCGGGCCGCGCTGGAGGCCTCGGCCGGGCTGTTCGAACTCGGCGGCACCCGCTCGGCGGCCGCCTCGCTCAACCTGTCCCGGTACTGGCGCGACGCGCGCACCCACACCCTGCACGACCCGGCCCGGTGGAAGGTCCAGCACATCGGGCGCTGGCTGCTGTCGGGCACCCGCCCGCCGCGCCACGGACAACTGTGACGGAGGATCACCCCCAATGACCTTGGCGTTCCACTGGTTCCTGCCCACCTACGGCGACTCCCGGTTCATCGTGGGCGGCGGCCACGGGCAGCGCGCCGGCGTCGCGGCCGGCGACCGTCGCCCCTCGATCGGCTACCTGTCCTCGATCGTCCGGGCCGCCGAGGAGTTCGGCTTCACCGGTGCGCTCATCCCCACCGGCGCGTGGTGCGAGGACGCCTGGCTCACCGCGGCGATGCTCGCCCGCGAGTCCGAGCGGCTGGCTTTCCTGGTGGCGTTCCGCCCCGGCCTGCTCAGCCCCACGCTCGCCGCGCAGATGGCCGCCACGTTCTCCCTGCACGCGCCCGGGCGGCTGCTGCTCAACGTGGTCACCGGCGGCGAGTCCCACGAGCAGCGCGCCTACGGCGACCACCTGGCCAAGGACGAGCGGTACGCGCGGTGCGCCGAGTTCCTGGCGATCGTGCGGCGGCTGTGGGCCGGGGAGACGGTCACCGCCCGGGGCGCCCACCTGCACGTCGAGGAGGCACGGCTGCCGCGGCTCCCCGCGCCGGCCCCGCCGCTGTACTTCGGCGGCTCGTCCGCCGCGGCCGGCCCGGTCGCCGCCGAACACGCCGACGTCTACCTCACCTGGGGCGAGCCGCCCGAGGCGGTGGCCCGCAAGATCGAGTGGATCAGCGGGCTCGCCGCGGCCCACGGCCGCAAGCTCCGTTTCGGCATCCGGCTGCACGTCATCACCCGGGACACCGCCGAGGACGCCTGGCGGCAGGCCGGGCGGCTCCTCGACGCGCTCGACGAGGAGACCGTCGCCGCCGCCCAGGCCGGGCTGGCCCGCAGCGAGTCCGTCGGCCAGCAACGCATGCGGGAGCTGCACGAACGGCACCGCGCCGACGGCAGCTGGCGCGATCCACGCGCCCTGGAGGTGGCCCCGAACCTGTGGGCCGGCGTGGGGCTGGTCCGCGGCGGCGCGGGGACCGCGCTCGTCGGCAGCCACGCCGAGGTCGCCGAGCGCATCGCCGAGTACGCGAGCCTCGGCATCGACGAGTTCATCCTCTCCGGCTACCCGCACCTGGAAGAGCTGTTCTGGTTCGGCGAGGGCGTGCTGCCGCACCTGGTCCGCCGCGGCCTCTTCCCCGACCTCGGCGCCGGCGGCGGCAGCGGCCACATCCCCTTCCTCCCGGACGGAGGGTCGGCATGACCACGGTGGAACTCGAACTGCGCCGCGTCTACGGCGCCTACCCGCAGGGGGTCACGGCGGTGGCGGGCCTGGTCGGAGGCCGCCCGGTCGGCATCGCCGCGAGCTCGTTCGTCCCGGTCTCCCTGAACCCGCCCCTGGTGTCGGTGTGCGTGGCGCACACCTCCTCGACCTGGCCGCTGCTGCGCGACCTGCCCCGGATCGGGATCAGCGTGCTGGGCGCGCACCAGGAGCGCATCGGCCGGCAACTGGGGTCCCGTACCGGCGACCGGTTCAGCGGCGTCGCCTGGCGCTCGACCGCCGACGGCTGCGTGTTCATCGAGGGCGCGGCCGCCTGGTTCGACTGCGCCATCGAACAGCAGATCCCCTCCGGCGACCACGACATCGTCGTCTTCCGCGTCCACGACCTGGACGCCCGCGCCGACGTCACCCCGCTCGTCTTCCACGCCAGCCGCTTCCGCCGGCTGGCCTGACCCGGCCATGCCGGCCACTCGCCGGGAGCGGGACGTGATCTCGGCGCCTCAGAAGAGAATGTCCGGTTCATCCGAGGAACGGCCGGCCAGCGTGGTGGACACTGCGCCGCACTCGCCGGTGCCAAGGACCGCATCCGCCAGGTGGTCGGGCCGTTCCTCGACCAGCCGACCGGCGTCACGGGCTCGCCTCGCCGGGCGGCGGCCTGGTGCTCTCCCAGCCGTGGACCGAGGTTACGCGCCCGCTCGGCGTATCGGTCTCGAGCCGCCGGCCGAAGAGCCACGGTTCGGGGCACATACGGCCGCCTTTTCCGCTCGGCAGCCAGTGGCGACCGGACAACGGCTCGCGCGTCTTGGGGTGGCGAATGCCTTTCCGCGCTCGCGGCAGAGGCCGGCGATGACGTGACGCATCGGCCAGGGCGCGGTGTGCGGTTCGGCACGGATCGGACCGGCCGGCGAATGCTGTCCCAGGACGTGCCTTGGACGATCGAGGCAACGCCGGGTCCGCACCCGTCCCACCTGCCGTGTTCGCGGGCCGAGGCTCGGCGAGGCGGCTGAGCCACGCCCTCCGCTCGCGGTCCTTGTAAGGGCGTTTTGCTCCCGCTGGTCGACGGCCTGCCGGTTGCGTTGTACGCCTGGAACACGTCACGGCGGGCGGTCGATGCGTGGCCGTACGGTCCGGGACACACGCAGCGTGAACACCGGAATCAGTCGACGAACCAGGCCTCAAGAACGCGGGTCCTACCGTCGTGGTAGTCGTTCACCTGCAGCTCGATACGGCGGCCGTCGACCTCCTTGCCGAGGCTCATGACGCAGGTATCGGTGCAGGGAGGCTTCCCATTCGGCACATCGACCCATCCCGCGGCATGGAATCTGTCCACGATATCCCGGGGCGGAGTATCAGGATCGAGGTTGTAGGCCGCGTAAGCTCCCCCCTCGGGATTCGAGTCGCAGTCGCTGCCCTCGTAAAACGTGGACCGCTCCTTCGCTGTCAGTAAGGGACCTATTATCTCGTCCAGCCGAGCGCTTTCCTTCCGATCCTTCACGATGCACTCGCGGAAGGCGCGGTGGAGTCCCTCCTCGTCATGACCGGCACAGCCACATAAGAGCACTGTCACGCAGCCGAGCAGCAGCGCCAGGCACTTGCCCATCGGATACGCTCCCACCAGGTCGTCTCGTTCCGTCTGATCGGCAATGCCAAGGTTGCAGAACCTTATCGTGTGTCGTCGCCGGGCGATCGTATCGCTGGGGCTGCCTGTCCTTTGGGCGGGCGGTCGTGGGTGGTGATCCGGACCGAGTATCGACGCCAGGGAAACCGATGTCGGCGAGTGTCTCGTGGACATCTCCTCTGGCGTCAGGCAGGTGATCCGCGAGAGTCACTTTCCATCACAATGCCAACGGCGCAGGCTTATCGATTGATCTACGACGTAAAGGCGGTCGCAGGTCATCCACGCTCATTCACGCCCTTGTCTTGCCGGAGTCCGCCGGAACTTAGAGTAAGCCAGGCACGCACTCACCGCACCGTAAAGGCCGTGAAGGTGAACAACGCTCGCTTATGCAAGCGGCTGCGTCCGAGGGCGAGAAAGTCACGCTGATGCCGACCCTGTTAGTGGGCCTTGGTGACGATGACCTGAGGGATGTTCAGCCGATCAAGATCGGCGACACCCGCCGAAACCTGTCGGCCGGGAGCGGATCGCCCGCTGTTCGGTGTTGCGCGATGGCGATTCACTCTTGTCGGCATCGTCGCCTGTGTTATCACCCATGTCGGGCGGCTTTGGCGAGGCCATCTCTGTCAGGGAATGTCCGAGCGTTGGCGAACGGATGCGGTCGCGCCGTTTCGGCCGTCGCGGGATTCGCCTGACCTGTGAAGACCGGGAAGCGAGGGGATGCGTGGCTTCCGCAGAGGTATGGGGTGCCTCTCAGGAAAGAGATGAGAATCGGGGCTCACGACCGCTGCCCCTGCGCCTGGTCGCCGCCCTGACCATCTGGGTGCAGATATGTCTGTCAGGTGTCCCGGTGTTCTTGGTGCTGTACGAACCGCTGAAGGGATCACCTTTGATCCGGTACCTGCCCTATGCGGTCACGTTCACCCCGATGCTGGTTCTGGCCGTCGTCGCCCGATGGGTCGGTTACCGGAGCCGGGACGCGCTCCTGTGGCTTCTCCCCGGGTACGACGTCGCGTGGGCCTTCAAGATCTCATGGCGGCTCGCCAACCTCCCGTACCGGGACTGGCCTGAGTGGGATGCCACGGAGCCTCCGGAGATGAGGTGGTCCCGGGTGGTTTCACGGCCTCCTTGGCGGTGGTGGGGCCGGTCCTGAGCCGCCGGACCGAGGCCGTCGCAAGTCCGGCGGCCCAGGACCTTGAGGGCGGCCGCGTCATTGCGGCCTGGTGGAGGGGGCGGGCGGTACGGCCGGGCGTCGTGGGCGCGTCTCCGGCGGGGGACCGGCGGCGGAGGGGGCGACGCCCGGCCGCGGCGGTGGCGGCGGGGTTATCGACGGGCGATCTCCCACACGTGATCGAGGCTGCGCCACAGCGGGTTGTAGTCGATCCGGACGCGCACCGGCTTGCCGGTCGGCAGCGCCCGGTTGAAGTGGACCCTGGTGCAGGGCTTGGTGCCGAGCCCGGCGGGGGAGGCGTTCACCTGGTTGGCCAGCCACCGGTCACCGCAGCGTCGCGTCACCCGGCTGAAGCCGAGGTGCGGCGAGTAGCCGAGCTTGTAGGTCCTGCCGGGCGTGCGGAACCAGACCGTGTTGTCGTTGAGGCGCGTGAGGGTGCCGTACTCGAGCCTCCGCTCGGTGCCGGCGGCGAGGAACTCCTGCACGAGCAGCCTGCCCCGGCCGACCGTGATCCGGACCGGCACGGGACCCTGGTCCAGCATGAAGGCGAGGTGGCGGTCCTTGCAGCGGGTGCGCCCCAGCCCGTTCCGGTCGAGGAAGGCGACGCCTTCGTTCTCCTTCAGGTCGCACCGGGCGGTGACGCGGCGGTAGTCGGCGCCCGTGTAGCGGAACCGCAGCTCCCGGGCCCCGTCGAGGCGATGGAGCCGGAACACCGTGCGGCCCGGCAGCCGGACGGGCTCGGCCCTGAGCGGCGTGATCCGCAGGGTGCGCGGGCCGTCCGCCCAGGCGATGCCGTACACCACCTTGGCGGACCTGTCCGGCGGGGCCGCGGCGATGGCGGGTGTGGCGATGGACGCGGCCCCGGCGAGTACGGCCAGCCCGGCGACGATGGAACGTGCCATAACGAATGACCCCCGTTGTGGTCGTGTGCTGTCTCGGTGGGCCCCGTCCGGCGAGGCCCGATACCACGATCGGTGTCTTGGTAGACGCGCACTGTAATCCCGGTAACAGTTCGCTGTAATCGAGCGGTCGCGCTGCGGGGTCAACGTGGACTCGTGCACCCGGCGACCGGTGATCGCGGCTTCGCCCTGCGAGAACGTTGCGGACCGGGAGGCCCGCTGCGGAAGCGCGTGGAGGACGGGGTCGCGCGCGCGGTGGAACACGGGTTGCGCGAAGAGGCAAGAGGGTTTCCGTTCTCCGACCACTTGTATTGGTATCACCATTGCGCCAGAGTGGCGTTCACACGTTTCCGTACTACGTTCCACTGCAAGGAGTCCGGCGTGCAGACCAGCGCTCCCGCATACGACGCCGGACCGCTGCTCGCCATCGCGGGCGCCGCGGTCCTGCTTCTGCTCTTTTTGATCATCCGGCTTCGCCTGCACGCCTTCGTGGCGCTGGTGCTGGTCAGTTTCCTCACCGCCCTCGCGACGCGCGTGCCCCCGGCGGAGGTCGTCCCGACCATGCTCGAGGGCTTCGGCGGCACCCTCGCCGGGGTGGCCCTGCTGGTCGGCCTGGGTGCCATGATCGGGCGGCTGCTGGAGGTCACGGGCGGTGCCGACGTGCTCGCCCACACCCTCATCGACCGCTTCGGCGAGCGGCGCGCGCCGCTCGCGCTCGGCGTGGCGTCCCTGCTCTTCGGCTTCCCGATCTTCTTCGACGCCGGCCTCATGGTGCTGCTGCCGATCATCCTGAGCGTCGCGCGCCGGTTCGGGGGATCCGTCCTGCTGTACGCGCTGCCCGCGGCGGGCGCGTTCGCGGTGATGCACGCCTTCGTGCCGCCGCACCCGGGCCCGGTCGCGGCCGCGGAGCTGATCGGCGCCGACATCGGCCTCGTGGTGGTCTTCGGCCTGCTCATCGGCATCCCCACCTGGTACCTGGCGAGCTACCTGTTCGGCCTGTTCACCGGGCGGCGGCTGGTGCTGCCGGTGCCCGACACCTTCGCCACCCAGGACGGCGAGGACGCCGAGGCCGCGCGGGCGAACGCGCCGCGGTTCGGCACCGTGCTGTTCATCCTCCTGCTGCCGCTGGCGCTGATCTTCCTCAACACGGGGCTGAACACCCTCGCCACCGCCGGGGTGGTGGACGGCGACGCCGCGTGGGTCCAGGCGCTCCGGATGATCGGATAGACCCCCGTCGCGCTGCTGATCACCGTCCTGATCGCGATGTGGGTGCTCGGCGGCGGCCGCCGTACCCGCGAGCAGGTGGAGAAGCTCGTCGACCAGGCGCTCGGCCCGATCTGCGCGATCATCCTGATCACCGGCGCGGGCGGCATGTTCGGCGGCGTGCTGCGGGCGAGCGGGATCGGCGACGCGCTCTCCTCCAGCCTCGACTCGCTCGGCCTCCCGGTGATCGTGGCCGCGTTCGTGGTCGCCACCTGCCTGCGCGTCGCGCAGGGCTCGGCGACCGTCGCGCTCACCACGACCGGCGGGCTGATGGCCCCGGCGATCGAGGCCACCTCCGGGCTGAGCGGCGTCGACCTGGCCCTGATCGTCATCGCGATCGCCTGCGGCTCCACGGTGCTGTCGCACGTGAACGACTCGGGCTTCTGGCTGGTCGGCCGGTTCTTCGGCATGGACGTCAAGACCACGCTGAAGACCTGGACGGTGATGGAGACGCTGATCGGCGTCGTGGGCTTCGCCTTCGCGTTCCTGCTCAGCCTGGTGCTCTGAACCGGCCCTGACGGCAGCGCGCCCGGTCGCGCCTCGCGGCCGGGCGCTAGCCGTCCTCCGGGGCGGGCGGCTCGTTCTCGAGCCCGGCGAGCCGGGCGACCTCGTCGCGTACCTCGGCCACGATGCTGCGCATCGCCGCCTGGGCGACGTCGGCGAGCCCGGCGCCGATCGCGGAGGCGACGAGCGCGTGCAGCCGCAGCGCCTCGGGCCGCGGGCGGGCGGGCATGAGGTGGTGCACGGTGCGGCCGGTGAGCACCTCGGCGATCACGTCGCCCAGCCCGGCGAACATCTCATTGCCGGACTCGGCGAGCACCAGCCGGTGGAACTCGATGTCGTGCCGCAGGAACGTGTCGAGGTCCCCGGCCTCGCCGGTGGCGGTCAGCAGCTCGCTCAGCTCGGCGAGCCGGGCCCGCCCGGCCTCGGACGCGCGCACCGCCGCCGCGGCGGCGGCCGCCGGCTCGACCGCGGCCCGCAGCTCGGTCAGCGACCGCAGCTGCGCGATCCTGCCCCGCCCGGCGAGCCGCCACCGGATGAGGTAGGGGTCGAACACGTTCCAGGCCGTGACCGGCTGGACCTTCACCCCGATCCGCGGCCGGCTCACGACCAGGCCCATCGACTCCAGCACGCGCACCGCCTCACGGACCACGGTGCGGGACACCCCGAAGTCGGCCTCGAGCCGGTCCAGCGTGAACACGTGGCCGGGCCGGTAGTCGCCCGCCGCGATCGCGGGCCCCAGCACGGCGAGCACCCGGTTGTGCAGCGTCTCCGACCGGGCACCGTCGCGCATCGACCGCCCCCCTCTCACCCGTGACGGCGCCGACCGAGCCGGGTGTCCGCCACGTCCCGCCGCCGCCTCCCTATATTGGTATCACCAATAGTCGGTACGGGACGTCGCAGCCACACGGAAGGTCGGCCATGGCAACGCATGTGATCGTGATGGGGGTGGCCGGCTCTGGCAAGAGCACGGTCGCCCGGTTGCTCGCGGACCGTCTGGGCCTGAGGTTCGCCGAGGCCGACCGCTTTCACCCGCCCGCCAACATCGCCAAGATGGAGCGCGGCGTCCCGCTCGACGACGCCGACCGGCTGCCCTGGCTGACCGACCTCGCCGCGTGGATCCGCGACCGGGAGGCCGAGGGCGCCTCCACCGTGGTGGCCTGCTCGGCGCTCAAACGCCGATACCGCGACATCCTCCGCACCGGCGCGCCGGAGGTCTTCTTCGCCCACCTCGCCGGGACCGAGGAGGTGATCCGCGACCGGCTGGCGGCCCGCTCCGGGCACTTCTTCCCGCCCGCGCTGCTCAGCTCCCAGTTCCGCGACCTGGAGCCGCTGCAGCCCGACGAGCACGGGATCACGCTCGACGTGGCCGAGCCGCCGGAACGCCTCGCGGACCGGCTGGCGGCGCTGCTGGCCGCGAAGCAGTGACCGGGGACGCGCCCGCCCGGCCGTGCCGGTCGGCACCCGGCGACTCGGCCCGCCTGCGGGATCAGACCTCGGCGCGAGGGGACGTCACGGCGTCGCCTCGCCGCACCTCGGCGATGCGGCCGTCCTCGAGGACCACGACCTGGTCGGCGAGGTGGAGGGTGGCCGGCCGGTGGGTGATCCAGACGACGGTGCACCCGGCCAGCTCCGGGCGGAGCCGTTCCAGCAGCCGGGCCTCGGTGGCGGCGTCGAGCTGGCCGGTCACCTCGTCGCAGATCAGCAGCGCGGGCCGCCGCAGCAGCGCCTGGGCGAGGGCGAGACGCTGCAGCTGGCCGCCGGACAGATTGCCGCCGCGCTCGGTGAGCCGGGCGTGCAGGCCGTCGGGCAGCGCCCGGACGGTGTCGCCGAGCTCGACCGCCTCGATGACGTGCCACAGGTCGGCCTCGCCGGCGTCGGGCCGGGCGAGCCGCAGGTTCTCGGCGATGGTGCCGGAGAACACGAACGGCCGCTGGTCGACGAGCGCCACCCGGCGCCGCAGCTCGTCCTCGGGCAGCTCGCGCAGATCGACCCCGTCCAGGGTGATCCTGCCCGCGGTGGGGGAGACGCAGCGGGCCAGCAGGTAGCCGAGGGTGGACTTGCCGCTGCCGGTCACCCCGAGGATCGCCGTGGTCGAACCGGCGGCGAGGTCGAGGGTGACGTGGTCGAGCACCGGTACGGCACGGCCGCCCGGCCCCGGGTACCCGAAGCTCACCCCGCGCAGCCGTACCACCGCCCCCGCCGGATGCCGCGCCACGGCCGGGCCCGGGCCCGCCGGGGCCTGCGCGGCGGGCGCGGCGTCGACGATCGCGAACAGCCGCTGCGCGGCGGCCAGCGTGGTGCCGAAGGCGCTCGCGAACGCCTCCACCGCACTCAGCGCGGGCCCGAGCGCGACGGCGACCGCGATGGCCACCCACCACGCCTGCTGGTCGAGCCGCCCGTCCCGCCACAGGTACGCCCCGGCGACCGCCACCGCGCACACCGTCAGCGCGAGCACCGCCACGTTGGCCCCGCGCCGGGCAGCGGACCGCCCGGCCAGCGTGCGGGTGTACGCGCCCGCCTCGGCGTCGAGCCCGGCGAGCCGCGCACGCCGGCGCCCGAGGGCGCGAAGCTGCACCAGCTCGCGCAGCCCGCCGATGGTGTCGGTGAGGTGCGCGGCGATCCGCCCGCGGACCTGCTGCCGCCGCCGCGCCGCCTCCCGCAGCCGCCCCCGCCACAGCCCGGGTACGGCGAGCCCGGAGGCCGCGGCCCCGGCGAGCACGATCGCCCCGAGCAGCGGATGCGCGGCCACCGCGAGGTACCCGGCCGCGCCGAGCGAGACGACCGCCGCGGCGATCGCCGGTGCGATGGTGTGCGCGTAGAACACCTCGATCCGGTTGATGTCCTCGGTGGCCCGCGCGGTGAGGTCCCCGGACCGGTGCCGGTGCAGCACCCCCGGCGCCTGCCGCGCGAGGGCGTCGAAGAACACGGTCCGCAGCCGGGCCAGCACGGTGAACGCCACCCAGTGCCCCAGGTACTGCTCGCCGTAGTGCGCCGCCCCCTTGGCCGCGGCGAGCAGCAGGATCAGCCCCACCGTGCCCGCGACGCCCGGCGCGTCCGGGCCGCGCCCGGCCTGCCCGACCGCGTGCACCGCGGCCGCGAGCACCCCGATCCCCAGGCCGAGCTGCACGACCCGCAGCGCCGTGGACGCCGCGAGCACGCCCGCGAACGGCCGGGCGAACGCGGCGAGCCGCCGGATCATCGCGCCACCTCCCGCACCCCGGCCACCTCGACCACCCGGTCGGCGACCTCCATCACCGCCTCCGAATGCGTGGCCACGACGATGGTTCGCGTGCCGCGCAGCCGCCGCAGCGTGTCGATGACGAGCCGCTCGGACCGGGCGTCGATGTGCCCGGTCGGCTCGTCGAGCAGCAGCACGTCGGCGTCGACGAGCAGCGCCCGCGCGAGCGCCAGCCGCTGCGCCTGCCCGCCGGAGAGGGTGAGCCCCTCCTCGCCGACCCGCGCGTCCAGCCCGCCCGGCATCGCCTCCACCTCCTCGGCCAGGTGCGCCTCCCGCAGCACCGACCACATCCGCTCCTCGTCGGCGTCCGGATCGGCGAGCCGCAGGTTGCCCGCCACGGTTCCGGTGAACAGCCAGGCGCGCTGCGGCACGAGCACGGTACGCGCCGGTCCGCCGCCGCGCGCCGAGAGCCGCACCGTCCCGGCGCGGGGCGCGAGCTCCCCGGCGAGCACCGACAACAACGTCGACTTGCCTGCCCCGGACGGCCCGGCGAGCGCCACCATCTCCCCGTGGCCGACCCGCAGGTCGATCCCGTCGAGTACGGCGGGGCCGTCGCCGTGCCCGGCCACCACCCCGGCCAGCTCCACCGCGGCCTCGCCGTCACCCGCCCCCGGCGGCGGTACGGCACGGCGCTCCCCGGCCCCGGCGAGCGCCCGGACCACCTGGCGCTGCGCCGCCCGGCCCGCCATCGCGATGTAGAAGAACCCGCCCGCGACGCTGATCGGCTCGGTCAGCAGCAGCGAGATCGGCACCAGCGCGAGCGCCGTGCCGAGCGGGATCGCGCCCTCGGCGTGCCGTACCAGCGCGACCGCGGTGCCCGCCCCGATCAGCGCCCCGTAGAACGCCACGTCGGTGACGAGCAGCACGAGCTGGTTGCCCGCGAGCAGCCGCATCGTGGCCCGCCGGTGCCGCTCGCTCTCCTCGGCGAGCAGCCGCGACCGCCGCTCGGCCGCGCCGAGCAGGGTGAGCAGCCGAAGCCCCTGGATCGACTCGAGGAACTGCGCCGCCAGCCGCCGCGACTGGGCCTGGTAGGCGGAGGTGGAGGCGCGGAACATGCGCTGGAAGCCCCCGATCACCACCGGCACCGCGGCCACCACCGCGAGCAGCACGGCCGCCGCGGCCGGGTCGACGACCACCGCGACCACCGCCACCACCACGAGCGGGGTGGTGACCGCCGCGACGAGCTCGCCGAGGAACCCGCCCCGCCACGCCGCGACCTTGGCGGCCCCGTCGGTGGCGAGCGAGGCGAGCGACCCGGTGACCGGCTCGCCGTCCGGCCGGGGCTCGCCGAGCGGGCCGCGGGCGAGGATCGCCGCGTGGATGCGCGCCCGCACCGCGGTCTCGGCGACCGCCTCGCCCGCCCCGCCCGCCCGGCCCTGGCCGAGCACCCCGGCGACGGCGAGCACGATCCCGGCCGCCATCAGCGCCGGTGGCCGCCACCCGATCGCGCCGCCGCCGGTCACCGCGTCGACGAGGCCGCCGATGCCCAGGTAGGTCAGGCACAGCCCGGCCGCGCTCAGCCAGCCGCAGGCCACCGCGGCCATGACGTGGCCGCGCACCGGCAGCTCCAGCCGGGCCGGCGCCGCCCCGCTCATCGCATCGCCTCCGGGTGCAGCCAGCGGGCGATCTCCTCCAGGCCGTCGGCGAGCCGTACGCCGCCGGTGGCGTAGGAGATCCGGGCGGGCAGCAGCCTGACCCGGCCCTGCCGTACCGCGGGCAGCTCGGCCACGGCCGGGTCGTCGAGCAGCGCCCGGAACGAGTCGCGGCCGCGGCCGGTGACGTCGACGAGCAGGATCGCGTCCGGCCGCGCCGCGATCAGCCGCTCGGCGGTGACCGGGCCGGTGGTGCGCCACCCGATGCGCTCGGCGACCAGGTCGCCGCCCGCGCGCCGTACCAGGTCGGAGGTGAGCACGTCGGCCGCGTTGAGGAACGGCCGGTCGGCCTGGTTCGACAGGATCGCCACGCCGGGCCGTTCGGTGACGCCGGCGATCTTCTCGGCCACGGCGGCGGCCCGGCGGTCGAGCTCGGCGACGAGATCGCGGGCCTTGGCCTCGGCGTCGAGGGCCCGGCCGAGCACGGTGAGGTTCCGCTCGACCTCCTCGAGGGTGCGCCAGCCGTTGGTGATGGCGATCATCGGGATGCCGGCCTGGGCGAGCACCTCGCGGGCGTCCTGCTCGCCGCCGTGCCGGGTGGTGAGCAGGATCAGGTCCGGTTTGAGGGAGATGATCTGCTCGGGATCGGGGTCGGTGCCCGGCGGCAGCTTGACCGGGACGGACGCCATCGCCTCGGCGTGGCTCGACAGCGACGGGTTGGCGGCCGAGGCCGGGACCGCGGCGAGCCGTCCGGCGCCGGCCAGCTCCACGGCGGCCTCGGCCACGTCCGGGGAGAGCGCGGCGATCCGGGTCGGCCGGGCCGGTACGGTCACCCGCTGCGGCGGGTCGCCGGGGACCTCGACGGTGCGCGGGTAGGCGGCATCGGCCTGCCCGGCCGGCGCGGCGGGGGAGGCGTCGCCCCGGTCCGGGGCGCAGCCGGTCAGCAGGGACAGGCCGAGCACGGCGGCGGCCGGCCCGGCGAGCAGGTGTTTCACGTGTTCTCCAGTGCGGTCACGGTGAGGGATTCGGTCAGGTCGTCGCGGCGGACCACCGCGCGCACGCCGTACGCCGCGGCGAGGTGGTCCGGGGTGAGCACGTCCGCCGGTGGCCCGGCGGCGAGCACCCGGCCGCGGGCGAGCAGGGCGAGCTCGGTGCAGTGGCGCGCGGCGAGGTTGAGGTCGTGCAGTACGGCGAGCACGGTCCGGCCCGCGTCGGCGCAGGCCCGCAGCAGCCGCAGTACGGCGAGCCGGTGGCGCAGGTCGAGCGCGGAGAGCGGCTCGTCGGCGAGCAGCACCGGGGTGTCCTGGGCGAGCGCCTTGGCGAGCAGCACGAGCCGGCGTTCCCCGCCGGAGAGGGTGGCGATGGAGCGGTCGGCGAGGTGGATGGTGCCGGTGGCGGTCATCGCCCGCTCGGCCGCCTCGTGGTCGGCTGGCCCCTCGACGGCCATCCGGCCGAGGTGCGGGTGCCGTCCCATGAGCACCACCTGGTAGGCGGTGAACGGGAACGCGACCGTGGCCTCCTGCGGCAGGTAGGCGATGCGGCGGGCGAGCTCCCCGGGCCGCATGTCGTGCACGGGCCGCCCGTCGAGCAGCACCCGGCCGCGCGCGGGGCGGTGCAGCCCGGCGATCGTGCGCAGCAGGGTCGATTTGCCCGCGCCGTTCGGGCCGACGAGCCCGAGCAGCCGCCCGGGCGGCACGGCGAGGTCGACCCCGTCGAGGATCACCGTCGTCCCGGCGGTGACCCGCAGGCCGTCGACCACGATCATGCGACGGCCCTCCGGCGGGACCACAGCACGAGCCCGAGGAAGGCCGGCGCGCCGACGAGCGCGGTGACCACCCCGGTCTGCAGGGCCAGTGGGGCGATCAGCAGCCGTGCCGCCGTGTCGGCCGTCACCAGGAACGCCGCGCCGAGCAGCGCGCTCGCGGGCAGCAGCAGGCGGTGGTCGGGACCGGCGAGCAGCCGGATCACGTGCGGGGCCACCAGCCCCACGAACCCGATCACGCCGCTCACCGCCACGGCCACCCCGGTGAGCAGCGAGGCGAGCGCGAGCAGCACGCCCCGGGTACGGGGCACGTCCACGCCGCCGGTGCGGGCGGCGTCATCGCCGAGCAGCATGACGTTGAGGTCCCGGGCGAGCAGCGCGGTGGCCGCGATCCCGGCGAGCACCGGCGCCAGCACGAGCTGCACGTGCTCCCACGTGCGGGCGTCGAGGTCGCCCTGCAGCCAGAACACGATCCCGCGCAGCGCCCGCTCGTCCGGGGCGTTCGCCACCAGCGCGGACACCACCGCCCCGAGCAGCGCGTTGAGCGCGATGCCCACCAGCAGCACCGTGGCGAGGCCGCGGGCGCGGCTCACCGCGGCGATGCCGTGCACCAGCCCTGCCGTGAGCAGGGCCCCGGCGAACGCGGCGGCGGGCAGCGCGAGCGTCCCGGCCGCGCCGTAGGTGATCGCGAGCACGGCCCCGACCGCGGCCCCGGCCGACACCCCGGTCACCCCGGGCTCGGCGAGCGGGTTCCGGAACAGCGCCTGCATCACCGCGCCCGCCGTGCCGAGGGCGGCCCCGACCAGCGCGGCCGTGATCACGCGCGGCAGCCGGATGTTGCCGACGACCAGCGCCTCCTGTGTCGTCACCTCACCCACGGGCAGCCCGAGCCGTCCGGCGAGGATCGCCACCACGTCGCCCACCGGGATCGCGACCGGCCCGAGCGCGACCGCCGCGCCGCCCGCGACGGCGAGCAGCACGAGCAGCCCGCCCAGCGTCGCGACGGCCGTGACGAGCGTGTTCCGGCGGTGCCGTACGCGCGGCGGCCGGTCGGGGGGATCGGCGGATGTGGGGTGGGGCACTGGGGAGGCCGGGATCTCCGGCGCCACCCGTAACGCCTGATCGGCGGTTGCTTCCTTCGACATACGCCCATACCTTGGCATAGTGAAAACGATTATCGCAACCATAACCATTGTCATGGCATGACCAAGGGGAGGGGCATCGGCGGAGATGGCCTTGGCGAGGTGCGGGCGGATGCCGCTCGGCCGGCTCGGCGACATCCGCCGCCGGAACGCGGCCAACGCGGCGTGGAGCGAGGGACATACGTGCCGCTACCCCAGGAGAGACGCGGCCGATCGCGTGTGCGGGTGGGCGACCCGGTCAACGGGTCGTGCTCGATCCCGCGAGCGCGACCCACGTGAGCGAGGCGCCGTCAGCCGCACCGAGCCGCATGCCCGTGTGGTCGCCCGGTGCAGGCCGTACGACGGCGAACGAGCCGACCGCGGCGCGGAGGCGATGGCCGTTTCGGTGCACGGGCCACGCCGGACCTCGGCGTGTCGGTCCGCGATACGGGAGTGCGCCATTCCTGCTCGGCCGCGGCGCACGCGATTCGTGCTTCGTTTGCCGCGTCACGGAAACCCGTCTGTGACGTAGATAACGCCGGGGCTACCGTGTCCTCCGAATTGCGTTCGGGGCCGCGGGCTGCGGGCGGCGCCGGACGGCGAGGAACAGGAAGGAAGCAGGCAGGGTGGAGATATCTCTCGAAGGCAAGGTCGCGCTCGTCACCGGCGTCGGGCCGAACATCGGCAGTGGCATCGCGCTCGCGCTGGCCAGGTACGGCGCCAAGGTCGCCTGCAACGACATCTCCGAGGACGTCATCAAGGCCTGCATCGCCCGGATCGAGCGGAACGGCGGCGAGGCGATGCCCGCTCCCGGTGACGTGACCGACGAGGAGGCCGTCAAGGGCTACATCCAGAGCGTGCTCGACAGGTGGGGCCGCCTCGACATCGTGGTGAACAACGCCGCGCTGCTCGGCGGCCGGGGCGTGCTCGACGAGTCCGCCGAGATGTTCGAGAAGATGGTGAGGGTCTCCGCGCTCGGCACCTTCCTCAACACCAAGTACGGCGCGCGGGCGATGGCGGAGCGCGGCATCAAGGGCTCCATCATCTGTGTCTCGTCCTCCAACGGCTGGAACGGCTCCGCCGGCGTGATCGCCTACGCGTTCCACAAGGGCGGCGTGAACAACTTCGTGCGGGCCGCGGCGATGGACCTCGCCCCCTACGGCATCCGGGTCAACGGCATCACCCCGACCGCCCCCACCCCGGACAACCCCGAGCTGATCGCCGAGCTCGCCAAGAAGGGCCTGCCCACCGGCGGCGTGCTCGGCCCCGGCCCGCACCGCGGGCTCGGCGGCGCGGAGGGCGACGAGCCGTGGCGCCGCCCGAGCCGCTGGACCGGCCAGCGCCCGCCGCTCGTCCCGATGGGCACCACCGGCACCCCGACCGACCTCGGCCACGCGGTCGCCTGGCTGTGCTCCGACTACGCCCGCCTGATCACCGGCACCGACCTGGTCGTCGACGGCGGCGCCCGGGCCAAGAACTTCGCCTACTTCCCGGCCGCGCCCGACCAGATCGCCGGCCCGGTCGACCTCATCCCCCTCGACAACACGCCGCCCTACCAGGGCTGATGCGGACGGCGCGCCGTAGACCCCCGTACGGCCGCGCCGCCTGAGCCGCGCCGTACCGCGGGTCGGGAGCCCGGCCCGCGGTACGGCCGGCCGGCGGTCACCGCGGACGTTCCCAGAGAGATCGCCGTCGGGAACGGCCGCGGCAGAGCCGGCCGCGGGGGCGAATGGGGAGAGCGACCCCGGCCGGGCGGCGGTGGGGCGGGCGGGATGGCGATCGGAGCTATCTGACGCGGTTCCGGCGGCGGAAGGACAGGTGCGCGAGAACCGTTCCGGTCACCAGCAGGACGCCCATCACCGCGGAGCCGACCAACGCCGCCCAGAACCGGACGTGTCCGGACGGCGCAAGACCGATCACCACGCCGGCGACGACGAAGGACAGCCCCGCCAGCGCCACCCAGGGTGCCGACTTGCGGTGGACGTACGCCCAGGCCTTCGGGTCGCGCATGGTCAACGGGGTCCTGATCCCCATCAGTGGATTGGGGCGGAGCTTGCCCAGGGCCCCCAGCGCGCCCGTTGCCATCAGCAACAGCCCGGCAAGCACAAAGGCCACGGTGACCAAGATGAGTTCGCGCGGCTCGAGAGGCAGCTCTGGTAGCCGGTTGGCCATTCGGCTCCTTTCTTGGTACGGCGCCGCGTTCGCGCGGCCGTACCGGTGTCGCAGGGCGGGGCATTACCGACGGGACGGCACGATGGCCCCCTTTCACATCCTGACCGGCGATATGTGATCACGCGATTTCCCGCGGCCCGGAAACGGGATTTCGGCAGGGACCTCTGATCGTGCCGCCGCCCGACCCGCCACTGCGCACACGTGGCCGTGGCGTTGGGGCCGGAACGGCCTTTGCCCTCGCCGCTCCTCAGTGTCCCGCCGCGGGCTCGAGGCCGACCGCGAGCCCGCCGCCGCAGCTCGTCGGGCGTGACGCCGTACGTCGCCCGCACCCTGACCCGATCGCCGCCGACCTCGAAGACGCCCTGGTCGGTGTAGACGCGGCTGACGAACGGCATGCCGGCGAGGCCGAAGCCGCCGACCAGGATGGTGGAGCCGTCCTCGATCCCCGGCGACCGCCTCGTCGACGCTGTCGACGATCCGCGTGGCCGGCATCACGCGCCCGCCTCGAGGTTCTCGAGCACCACGGCGAGGCCCTGGCCCACGCCGATGCAGATCGCCGCCACGCCCCAGCGCGCCTTGCGCTCGCGCAGCACCTTGACGAGCGTGCCGACGATCCGCCCGCCGGACGCGCCCAGCGGGTGGCCGATGGCGATCGCCCCGCCCCGGGTGTTCACGATCTCCGGGTCGACCTTCCAGGCGTCGATGCACACCAGCGACTGCACGGCGAACGCCTCGTTGAGCTCGACCGCGCCGACCCGGTCCCAGCCGATCCCGGCCCGGGCGAGGGCCCGGTTGGCCGCCTCGACCGGGGCGTACCCGAAGTCCTGCGGGTCGAGCGCGAACGCGGCCCGCCCGGCGATCCGCGCCAGCGGGGCGGCGCCGATCACGTCGGCGGCGGCCTCGGAGCCGAGCAGTACGGCCGAGGCGCCGTCGCTGAGCGGCGAGGCGTTGCCCGCGGTGATCGTGCCGTCGGGACGGAAGGCGGGCTTGAGCCGGGCGAGCTTCTCCGGCGCGCTGTCCGGGCGGATGCCCTCGTCGCGTACGAGCTCGGTGCCGTCGACCGGCGCGACCAGGTCGTCGTAGAAGCCGTCCTCCCAGGCCCGGTGGGCGAGGGTGTGGGAGCGGTGGGCGAACTCGTCCTGCCGCTCGCGCGAGACGCCGAACCGCTCGCGCAGCAGCTCGTTCGCCTCGCCGAGCGAGACCGTCCACTCCTTGGGCATGCGCGGGTTGACCAGCCGCCAGCCCAGCGCGGTGGAGACGGCGGTGACGTCGGTGGCGGGGAACGGCCGGTCCGGCTTCGGCAGCACCCACGGGGCCCGGGTCATCGACTCGACGCCGCCGGTGAGCACGACGTCGGCGTCCCCGGCCTCGATCATGCGGGACCCGATGAGCACCGCGTCGAGGCTCGACCCGCACAGCCGGTTGACCGTGGTGGCGGGCACGCTCGTCGGCAGCCCGGCGAGCAGTACGGCCATGCGGCCGACGTTGCGGTTCTCCTCACCGGCGCCGTTGGTGTTGCCGAACACGACGTCGTCGATCGCGGCCGGATCGAGGTTCGGGACACGGGCGAGGGTCGCCGACACGACGTGCGCGGCCAGATCGTCCGGGCGGACCCCGGCGAGCCCGCCCCCGTACTTGCCGAACGGGGTGCGGACGGCGGTGTAGACGAAGGAGCTCACACCTCTGACGCTAGGTGCGCCTTCTCGGATTGAGAAATATCAATGTCAGACACGATTGTTTAGAGGTTCCAGGCGTTGATCGCGGCGATCGTCCGCAGCAGATGGTGAGCTCGGTGCCGGTGAAGTGCTCCGACGCGGTGGCCAACGCCTCGGCGGGGACACCACCGGCGAGCCCGGCGTCCCGGCCAGCCGCGCTCGCCGTAACGAGGACGCGCCGCGGGCATCGTGCTGCCCCGTACGGCCTGCCTAGGACGAGGAGACCTGCGCCGGAGAGTGCCCGCCGGACCGCTGCTCTTCGGGGAGGCGCTCCAGCGCGTCGATGCGGGCGTGCAGCCGGGCGAGCTCCTGGAGGATCGTGTCGAGCTTGTCCTCGGTCCGCTTCTCCTCACGCGAGACGGTCTCGTCATCGAGGGCGTTGACCACGACGGCGATGAACAAATTGAGAACAACGTAGCTCGAGGTGAGGATGTAGCCGACGAAGAAGATCCACGCCCACGGCATCTCGCTCATCACCTGGTCGGCGATGTCCGGCCAGGCCTCGCCGGTCATGATCTGGAACAGCGAGAACAGCGAGGTCGGCAGGTCGGCGAAGTAGTCCGGGGCGATCCTGCCGAACATCTCCGTGGAGATCACGGCCGAGACGTACATGACGAGCAGGAGCAGGCCGATGATCGAGGCCATGCCCGGTATCGCGGACAGCAGCGCCGACACCACCCGGCGCATGCTCGGCACCGCGGAGATGAGCCGCAGCGCCCGCAGGATCCGCAGCGTCCGCAGCACCGAGGTCGGGCCGGTCACCGGGACCAGCGCGATGCCCACGATGAGCGCGTCGAACACGCTCCACGGGTCACGGAAGAACTTCCAGCCGTACGCGTACAGGCGAACGGCGATCTCCACCACGAAGATCGCGAGCGCGATCCGGTCCACCGCGTGCAGGAACCCGAGCACCTGCTCGGGAAGCCCGTCGAAGGTCGCCGTGCCGTGCGTGATCGCGTTCAGGGCGATGATCGCGATGATGGTCCGCTGGAAGGGCCGGGCTTCGATGATGGACCGAAGGCGTTCGCGCCTTGACAAGGGGCAGCTCCTGAAGGGTGACGGATGACGGTCGGCGGTGATCGGCGGGTACGTCAGGCGGCGGCGCCTCTGAGGCGTTCGGCACGCGGGCGTCTCCTGGCCTGATCATCACCAACCAGGGTTCCCGCGGCGAACCGGCGGTAAAGGCTCGGCGGAGCAACGACCACGATCACCTCAGGGTGCGGACCCGCGGCTGTCGGAAAGGGTGCTGGGGGGCGACAGCAGCCAAGAGTACTGGTGCCCTTTAGACGGGTTTGCGGCGGCTCTGCCGGTTCGTTCGTGCCTTGTCACCGGGCAGATCAGCCGGCTCGCGCCCCCGCGGTCCGCGTCCCGACCGCCTGGCTCGCCCGGCAGACCCGCACCGCCTCGTAACCGCCCGGTCTGTACGGCGGGGCGTGCCGATGTGTGAAGCCCCCGGCGGGGCCGCGTCGACGACGTCGACCTCAGCGCCCCGTCGCAGCCGCCGACCGTGTCGGCGAGCCCGCCGGGCCCGCAAGGAGCTAACAGTCGCTGACCTATTTGTATAGAGGACCGAAGTCCCACCCGGGCGGCTGTCGGTGGCCGCGCGGGCATACGGCGAGCCAGGCAGAGGACTACGGCGAGATGCCCTGAGCGCGCGTATCAGTCGTTGAAGATATCGTGGGTGCGGGTGGCGGCCCGGCGAGCCCATCTGACTCGGCAGGAACTTCTGCTTCGCAAGGAGAACCCGCTTCGGTTCTGGACCGTCATCGATGAGGCGGCCCTTCGCCGACAGATCGGCTCCGTCTCCGTCATGCGGGATCAGTACGCCAAGCTCCTCGACTTCGCGGATCGGGACAACATAACAATTCAGGTCCTGCCGTTCGCGAAGGGCGCTCATCTCGGTACGCGCGGCAAATCTCGATCATGCAATTCCGTGAACCCGGCGACCCGGAGGTCGTGTACCTCGAAAGCCTGACCGGAAACCTGTACATCGAGCGTGATGTCGAGATATACCAGTACTCGTTAGCGTTCGACCATGTCCGGCGTTAGCGCTGGACCCCGCCGAGTCCAAGCTGCTGATCGCGAGGTTGGCCGATCAGTTATCCGAGTAGCCGCTGACCCTCCGAGAAGCGCGCAGGGGGTGCGATGGACCTGTCCCACGTCACCTGGAAGAAGAGCCGGTAAAGCGGCAATGCGCGGACTGTGTCGAAGTCGCCGTGGCTCGCGGCACGTGCTCAGATGCCGAGGCGTTGTTCCTAATTCGAGACTCGAAGAGGCTCGAAAGTACGGTCCTCGCGTTCTCTCCGGGTGAGTGGGACGCCTTCATCGCCGAGATCAAGAGCGGCAAGTTTGATCACATGGGCTGATCGTCCTGTCCGTGACAGCCGGAGGTGAATCCTTCCGGCTGCAAAGGTGTGTTCCCACAAGACGGTCGGCCGTGGGCGGATTGCGGATGACAACCCGATTCGTCCGAGTGAAGCAGGAACCGCCTGACCTCTCGGAGAATCGCACCCGCGAAACGGCCGTGCCACCACCAACATAAATTCATGGGTGAGTTAGGCGATGGATCGGCGACCGGGATGGGACCGGACGTCCAGGCGGCCACCGACCGAGGAGACATCAGTGGGCATGTACGGCCGCCGACGGGTGCTCAGCCGAGGAAGACCTCACGAAGATGCCATTCCAGGAGATCGCGATTCGGGTAGTCACGCTGATTCTCCGGTAATCCTACCCGTCTTCCTTCGAGGCGATAGAACTCTTCGCCGGTGTCGAACTCCTCACGCAGGCGGTTACTCACTCTGATGCGATAGTCGGGATCGATTCCCAGGTAACCGCGATCGAATAGGGTGTGCACGTCCGAGCGCAGGAGTATGCCGTTGTCCAGCCGATGCTGTCCGCCTTCTGACACCGGCTGGATGTGCGCGGCTTGGAGCGTGGGTCGAATCCGTGAACCGGTGATCGCACACTGATGTCGATAAGCGTTGAGGACGACGGCCTGGAAAGCGTGTTGGCCGAGGCGCTGCCGGACCGGTCGCGGGCCGCCCAGAGCGGGCCCGTCAAGGTGCCATGTCTCCGTATGGTCTTCCCCGGATGATGTACCGCCCTCAAGGCGGGAGAGCAGTCCGTGGAAGTAGTCGGCGTTCGTGTCGCTGCTCAGGTCGTACGTCTTGCCTTGGACGATGTTCGGGGCGAAGTTCGGGGGAGGATCGGCCGGCGGATCGAAGAAGCGGATGTCACGAAGAAGGATGCATCCGATGACCGGATCTTCCCACTGGCTTATCGGTTGCTTCCGGTACCGGCCGATCTTCCTCCTCATCTCGTCTTCATCGGCGGCCCCGTTGGCCTCCTGGAAGATGTCCCAGGCCGAAGACAATGGCAATCGCTCGAAGGTCTGGAAGTAACCTCCACCGACCACGCGGTTGTGGGGGTGATGGGTCTTGAAGAAGAACGGCTCGCCCGGCTTCAGAGCCCGGAAGTTCTTCTCTTCGTTGGGGCGCCAGAAGTTCGCTTCGGACAGATATGGACGATCAGCAAGAAAGTGGTACCAATCACCGTCGGTGACGCCCACGTATATCCGCATAAATGGGATTATGCACCTACGCTGTGTCCCAATGATGCGCACCGGGATCCTCGACACTCTCAACCCGCATCGGCTGGAACGGCTGCTGGGGCCTATGCCGTGCCGGGAAACTGTCGAGGGCTGTGGGAGGACCAACGCCTTGGTGCTCGGCGGCGAGAGGAAGGCGGCCAGGTTCCGCTGCTGCATTTGGGTTCGAAGGTGCTCAGAGGGCTTGGGTCTCCATCCCGCGGGCTTTGAGGAGCTGCCGCGCATCCCCAGCGGCGCTTCGGAACGCTCGATTGCCCAGTACGCCGTGTGGAGAGCATTCAGTGACATAGCGGCGAGCGCGGGGGTGGGCCGCGTCAAAGATGAAGCCCTGTGCCCTTGGGCCGTCGGAGCGGTAGGGACGGTCGAACGGCCGGACCTCGGTCATACCTGCCCGAACCTGTGGTCCATGATTGTGACGCAGGATACGGGACGGGAGAAAGAAGGACAGCGTGGGATTCGGGGTGGGTTTCAACCTCGGCCCGGTCCGGGTGGGTGTCGGCGTCAGCTCGCGCACGCTCGCGCTTGGCTTCGCGGGAATGCTTGTGATCGGCGCCGTCGGCTGGGTCATCCTCACCGTCCTGAAGATCGTGTATATCGTCCTTACCTGGCCGAGCGGGATAGCCGAGCATCTGGCCCGATCGGCGGGACTGGATCAGACCTTCCAGACCGCCGCGAAGTGGGGAGCGGTCGCGCTTTGGGCTGAGTTCTTGCTCATCGTGTTCGGGTTGTTCTATGCAGCGTCGGTAGTGCATGATCTTTTCCTCGGCGCGCCGGGCACGAGGGCGTGGAACCGGTTCTGGCGGTTCTGGGCGGTGGCGATGTTCGTTCCGGTCTCGGCCGCGACGGTGGGCATGGCGGTGAGCTCCCCGGTTCCCGACCCGGCTCCGCAGATGTCCGGACCGACCGGGACGAGCAGTACCCCGTCCCCGACGGCCACCGCGGCGAGTCGGCCTCCGGGGATCCCCGCGACGGCGCAGCGGGTACGGGTAGTCGACGTGATCGCCGGGGACCGGTTGCGGGTGCAGGCCGCCGGGCCCGGATCTGTGCTGTCTCCCGCCCGGGTGACGACCGTCGTCCGGCTGCGGGGTGTGCACGCGCCGGTTAGTGGCGAGTGCCGGGCCGAGTGGGCCACCGCCCGGCTCAGGAGCCACGTGCCTCGCGGCTCGTATGCGTGGATCGCACGCCGGGCGGGTTCCGCGAACGTCGGCTCCTCCCCGGCGGTGTACCTGTGGCCCGAGGGGAAAGGGCGGGCGACGGTGAACGCCCGGCTCCTCCTTACTGGGGCCGCCCGGGTGGCGGCCGGCGAGGTCAGTGGACGGGTACGCGAGCGGTTTGAGGCCTACGAGGCGAGGGCCGCGGCCGCGCAGCGGGGCGTCCATTCCTGCCCTACCGGCGGGTGATTATCTGGCCCCGACACCCTGAAGCACGGTGCACAGTCGGCCCGGCAGGTCCGCGACGGAGATCATCCAGACGAGCCGGGTGTCGCCGATCTCCAAGGTGAGCTCTCCGTAGAGGGCGATGGGCAGCCTCCGGTTGTCCTTGTACCTGCGGTCAGGGCCGCCGCGGGCGTTGACGTACTTCCAGGTGTAATCCACGACGACGGCGTCGGACGGCAGGGCCGACTCCTCCACGAACCGGGTGACGTCCGCCTCGACGTGAAGCTCTTCGTAGCGGTGCTCGGTGAACCGGCCGTTCCTGCCCAGGAGGATCCGGTCCGGATAGAAGTGCACCACCCAGGGGCCAGCGATGAGAGTGGGTGCGCTGACGTCGGTGTCGATGCCCCGGAACCTGGAGAACGAGATCGAGGCCGGTAGCCGCGTCGTCTTCACCCCTGCTCCCGCGTTGGCTTTGCGCTCGTGGGGCGAGATGACCGCCTGCCTGCCGGTGATGAGCCATGCCGCTTGCGCATCCATGGCATCGATGAAGACGGTCACCAGGTCGTTGAAGGGCGACTCCTCCTCGCCCGGCAGGCCGTAGTGGAACCGAGGGCGCGCCAACTGGTTCTCCACTGCCGCCATCATCAGTGCGACGAGGAGACCCGCGGCCATAACGATCCAACCGTTGCCGCGCATCGCGATCCCGGCGATCTCGCAGAGCAGCAGCAAGTACGGCCACTTGCGCGGCTTCCGTCTCGACTCAGTGAGCTCCGCGAGGAAACTCCGTTCACTGATGGGCGGGACCGCTAGGGGTGCATCGCCGTCGGAGCGGTCCACGTCATCGGAGTCATCGAAGGCCTCGGCGGTGGAGGAAGGGCCTATGTCTCTCGCTCCGTTCTCAGCGACGGAGTCGAGTAGAGCCTCCGTGAAATCCGTCAGCTCATCGTCGGGATCAGCGGACCGGGGCGGCGTCTGGACCGGCAGGGGCGCGTGCCCCATCGTGGCGGACGTGGAGGGCGGGACGACGGCTATGTCCTGCACCGGAGGAGGGGCGGGTGAGGAAAGCGGGTCCGGCGGGGGTGAGGGAGACGACGTTTCCTGGTAGCGCCGCCATTCCCGGGCCCGGTGTTCCTGTTCGGCCAGACGGGCCGTCTCCAGTTCGGTCAGTCGGCGCAGCACCCAGTCCGCGTGCATGGGCGACATCAGACGCTCGATGTGGGTGCGGATCAGCGGGAGGTCCGCTTCGCGGAGCGTTCCGAAATGGATCTCCTTGCCCTCATGGGTGATCAGTGTCAGACGGTTCATTGACGACCACTTATCGCTGACCGCGTACGAGCGGACCTCCGGCCACCACGCCTGAACCTTCGGGCCCCGCGCTGGCTGTGACGCGAGGACGCCAACGAGCCGCATGTCGGTGAGCACGACGTGGTCAACGGTCGGTCTCACCTGGTTGGTCTTGCCGACGAACAGGATCTGTTCGCCTGCGTCGTGCAGGAGGTAGTTCGCCGCACCGGCGATGACCTTGGCCGCCGTCTTCTCGCGAACCGCTGCGCCAAGCTGCGGATTCATGGTGCCCCGTCTCTCACGACCGCGGTCATCTCGCGGAGATCGGCCCCGAGCTTGGTGGGCGCCGGGGCGAGAGGTCGGATATCCACAGCCGCGACGAGACTTTGGCTGCAGAGAACGGCACGTTCCAACTGAGTCAAGGGAGGAAACACTGATATCACCCGATCCGCCACCGGCTCTCACGACACAGAAGTCACGTTTTCACCAGTATGGCTTCCTCGATTCCGGACCTCGCGGCGGCGTGGCCTGATCGCACTGGGTACAAGCGGCCCTTCGCGTCGACCTGTGAGGCATCGTCTCGATCCTGCAGGGCGACGTGGGCTAGTGGATCTTGGTAAGTGCCACACCAATGTCGCCTTGCTGCGAGGCCCCTTACATCATCCGTACCGCCGCGTTGGCGACGATATCGGCAAACACGACGACGCATCGCCCCGCGGGTATGGCACTGCTCCGCCACGCCGGCCTCTGCTCCCCCGAGGTGGATGACAGGGCCGTCATCGGCCTGAAGTTCAGCGTCGTCCTGTCCAGGCACCTCGCATCCGTCGCCCTGGACGTCAGCTTCGCCGACTTCGACCACGCGGCGGCCGTGCTGGACGAGCCGATCGAGTGGCTGGTGCTGTGAGAAGGGGGGAATCTCGACCCTCCCTAGGCGCATATCGGCCCGCTTCGAAAGGGTTCAGCGCCGATCCCGCAAATGATCAGCCGCTTCCCCATGTCTTTCGCCGAAGACCGTGGGCCAGCCGATGAGGCCAAGTTCACGGGTGCCGGTGCGGTTTTCCCTGCGGGTCCCGGGCAAAAGACCGCGGCGACCAGACGTCTCTGCCGTTCGGAGGTTCCGGCCCGAAGATGGCCATACCCTGCCCGTTGTAGTCCTGGACCTGCCCTGCTGCTGCGATCCCGCAGGTGATCGGTCGTTTTCAGTTACGCTGGTCCGATAGGCGAAAAACGTCACAACTGTCACTAATTGTCCAGAATAGACGACTTCCGTATTAAATGTCCGAAGCAGCGTTCCGGTGGGTGGTTAGGCCCTTCCTGGTCACCGTGTCGAACAGGGCGACAATTTGGCCCAATTCCGTTATCGTCTATCCCTCTAGATCGTCACATAGGTTTTGTCATGCGCTCTTATAAGTGGTGGCAAGTGCTGCTCGCCAAGACGTACTTCGGGGAGCATCAGAACGGCCGTCCGGTCCTCTTCTTCGTCGACGACGAGATCGCGCGACGCCTTCATCAGACGGCGGAGCCGGGTATCACTGACCTCTGCACCACCGTCGCCGAGGCCGTCGACTGGTCCGGTGAGGCCTTCGCAAAGGTCGCGGACAACGTGCGGGAGTGGCGCACGAAGGGACAGTACAGAAGCGAACCGCCACCCTGCTTGCCGGTGCTGGCCGTGCTCGTGCTCGCGGCCACCCGTATGAGGAGCAAGGGGACCCGTGGTCAACGTGCCTACTACGAACGCCTCGCCGAACTCATCAAGCCGGCAGGGTGGACTCTCCCTGACGCGACAGACCACCTGAGGCGAGGGTCTGAGGAGATACCTACGCTGTGGCGGTATCTCAAGGAGTGGCTTGAGGAGCGGGACGGCCGGAACGGCATCTGCACCTTCTACGCCACCAAATGGCGTGGACGCATCGGGTACGCCCAGTCGCAGGCGATCATGTGCGCCGACGACAACCAGCGCCTGGCCCCGTTCTTCAAGAAGTACCGAGGCAGATCCGGACACGAGCTCCTTGAGCTGCTACGGCAGCACGGGCCGGAAAAGTATCACCTCTCCAAGACGTGCCAGGAAGCGCTCGTTTCGAACGATCGTGATGAGATCGTGGCCCAGCTTCTGGAGATGCTCTCGAGGACGGGGCAGAACGCACCTGCACCCGCGGGTATCCGAAACCTCGAACTCCGGCTCGCCGCTATGCAGGACCAGCGCCAGAGATGGGTGCTGAGCTGGAAGATCCCTTGCCGTGACGGACTCCAGGGCGGTGCCCTGAAGCACGCGGGTGGCACGCTCCAACTGACTGCCGAAGAAGGGCGACGGTACTACCGGCTGTCCGGGGATCTTCCCGACATCGGAGTGGTCCTGAAGAGCGGGTTCAAAGCGGACGAGAAGTACGTGCGGATCAACGCTGCGCGCCGGACCAAACCCGTGATCCTGCAGCAGGACCCGCATGGCGGATACGTAGAGACCAAGCACGCTGAACCGTTCCAGCCGTCCCTCATCGTCTACAGCGAGGCGCTCGAGAAGCAGGCCAGAGAGCTCCTCGACAGGGCCGGCTACGAGTGGGAGCCCGGAGACCCGTGCAACGTACCGGGCTGGTACGTCCTCGACAGGATCGAGTTCGACGATGAGGGCAGGCCACGCAGGAAGAAGATCCGGCTCACCGGGGGTCTGAAGGTCCGCCAGGATCTGGGCAGGCACCACTATCTGGCGGGCGGAGAGCCGGACCTCGTCCCACCGTCGGGCACCGAGGTCGTGAAGATCGATGGCAGGCCGGTCAAGACCGGGGGACGACCGGTTCTGCTGCGCGGACTCGGCCTGATGCCTGGCCGACACACCGCCGAGTGTGACGGCCACAGCCTGACCTTCCACACCCACGCGCCACGCATGCCGGAGCGGCGGGCGAAAGGCGCCTCGCGTATGCCTTCCCCTCCCGGACCTCCGCTGGCTGCCGTCTATTCCGACGGTGGCTTCACGCGGCTTGCGTCGTCGGCCGCGGCCCCTCCGCCGGTGTGGTGGCGTACGCGGCAGACCGGGCTCACTGGCGCGAGCCTTCAGGCGGAGGTGCCCGAGTCCGCGGTGTGGCTGGTCAGCGAGGCCGAGGACGGGTTTCGGGTCATGCTCCGACGCAGGGAGCCTCCTGCGATCAGACGGTTCACGCAGGAGATGAGGGAGTTCTGGATAAAGGTCTTCTTTGCCAAGCCGTGTGACGATGAGCATCAGAGGTTGTGGGCGGATTATTGCGAAAAGGCGCTCGAGTTCAGTATGAAAAGTATGAAGGCGCATCATGAGTGATCAAGAAACGGAATTCGATCCCGATCTCTTCGTCGCCTGGCTGGCCTATGTCGGAAAAGGTCGGATCGAGGAAATGCGGTCCACCCTCTGCTGGGCGGCGAGCGTCGACAGGGGCGACGCCAACGAGTGGTTGACGGTCCTGGGCAGACTCGGACACTGTGTCGTCGATTGGCGGAATCGCACGTGGTCGGCCCGGCCATTGCAGGTCACCCCGTTGCCCGGGCCGGTGCAGTGCTCACTTGTGCTCGGGACGAGACCTCATCCCGATCTCGCTGAGGGATTGGACGGCTTTGTCACCGCGTGTGCTCCTGGCACCGCCGGGGGCATTCCGCTTCCCGCCACGCTCTGGTTTGAGGGGAGTGAGAAAGAGGCGGCTGAGATCCTCGGCGTCGAGCTCATTCCGTGTGAAGCCGCACGCATCGCCGAGGACCTTCGCCCGGCGTCTCCCGGCCGAGTCACTCAAGGACCTGCAAGGACGACACGACTAAAGTATTTCTCCCTGAGTACGCTGCAATTTCGATGGTCTCGGTCGAACAGAATCTGGCCTGATGGTTTTTATGCGTACGAAGGTCACGGTAAATGGTATTACGTATTGCGTCGCGATCAAAAGTGGTATGAGGTTGAACGTGCCGTTGGCGTTTACCTCGCCACGTCACCGGATCACACCCCCGTCGAGTGGGTTCCGGAATCGGAGGACCAACGTGGTGATCTTGCGTTGGGCCGGCTCAGGGTGAAGAAGGGTGCGCGGCTTCCTTCTGATCAGGACTACGCGGCCATAATGTGCACCGGCCTTCCACCTCTCACCATAGAGGACCGGATCGTCTACGACGGCGTTCCGCTGTGGATCGCCAAGAAAATCGCCGACTCCCTTCATCGCGAGCTGGAGATCTTGTGACCGTCGCGAATTCCCCTCAAGACGTCTTCAACGCATTGCGGCAGGCCTACCTCCGGTACTACGACACCGCTTTCCGGCTACGTGACCCCCGTCTCCAGGAGGAGCGTCGCAGGCTCCTCGATGTTCCCGGTGGCATCTACGCTGAGCCGTACCTCGAGATTCGGCCCGAGTATGCGCGCACCGGACGCAGCGTCATGGAATCCGCCAAGCTGGCGGGAGCACCGCCGGAGCTGGCGGAGTTCGCGAGCTGCGGATTGTTGCCGGCAGCGGAGCTCTATACGCATCAGGAAGAGGCGCTCATAGCGGCCCTGAAGAAGGACGGCAACGTCGTCGTCACCTCCGGTACCGGCTCAGGAAAGACCCAGGCGTTTCTCCTGCCGATCATCGCCGATCTGCTCGCGGAGTCCGCGTCGTGGTCGAATCCCCCCGCTCGGGCGACCGCGTGGTGGCGGAGTGCGACGGCACCGTTCACCCCGCAGCGCTCCGGTGGAAAGGACCGGCCCGCCGCCGTCCGGGCGTTGATTCTCTACCCGACCAACGCTCTGGTGGACGACCAGCTCGTCCGGCTGCGCGGTGCACTGGACAGCGACGAGGCGCGCAAATGGCTGGAGGATCACCGGAACGGACACTACTTCTATTTCGGGAAGTACACATCCGCCACACCGGTGCTGGGCAAGCCCGATCAGCCGGAGGCCGTCAAGGAGCTTCGCGAGTTCTTCCGGGAATGGGAGGAGCGGAGCGCTCAGGCCGCCCGGATCGCCGAACGGGATTCGAATAAGGATCATGCGCGGTACTTCGCCCCGCGCCCGGGCGGTGCCGAGATGCTGTCGCGGTGGGACATGTACGACGCACCACCGGACATCCTGATCACCAATCACTCGATGCTCAACGTCATGCTCCTCCGCGAACGCGACGAGGGGTTCTTCGAAAGGACCAGGGAGTGGCTGGAGACCTATCCCGACGCCCGGTTCACCTTGGTCGTCGACGAGCTCCACACCCACCGCGGAACGGCCGGCACCGAGGTGGCCTACCTGGTCCGGAACCTGCGGAACAGGTTGGGCATCATGGACGCCCCAGAGAAGCTCCGCGTCATCGCGACCACCGCGTCCTTGGAGCCGGAACGGGACAGGAAGTTCCTTGAAGAGTTCTTTGCGATAGACCGCGAGCAGTTCCATTTCGTCAGCGACCGGCGAGTCAAGGGCGGAGGCCGCATCGTTCCCCTCAGGAAGAGCACGGCCACCGCGACCGACAAGGTGCGGGCGCACTTCTTCTTCCGGAACGTTCCCGGCATGTGGGCCTGCTCCGATCCGGAGTGCACGCAGGTGCCCGACGACTGGAGGAAGGATCGGACGGTCGGGAAGCTCTACAGCCGTCCGCGGACCTTCTGCGACTGCGGTGCCCGAGTCCTGGAGCTGCTCTTCTGCCGTTCCTGCGGCGACGTCTTCCTGGGAGGATACGCACCCAGAAAGGCTACCGAGGAACGCTCCTTCAACTCCTACCTTCTCCCCGACACACCGGACCTCTCTCGGATCCCGGACCTGGTCCGGCCGGATCGGACGGCACGTAATTACATCGTTTACTGGCCGCGTACGACCCTGCAGCAGGCCCGCGACCCCAATCCCTGGAGCCGTGACGGCGTCCGGTTTGCATTCCGCCTGTCGCGGCTGACGCCCAAGACCGGACGCCTAGAGAACAGCGCAGACAGCGCCACGGGCTGGAGCTACCACGTCGAGACCCGCAACAGTGGCTACGAACTCGACGAGCTTTCCCCGTTCCCACCCGCCTGTCCCTCATGCGGCTCGGACTGGGAGCGGCGCGGGCGGAAGGAGCCCGACTGGCTCAAGGACCCGGACTACCAGCGTTCCCCGATCAGCCCGATGCGCACCGGGTTTGAGAAGGTGAACCAGGTCCTCGCGGCCGAACTCGCGACGCAGTTCGACTCCGCCGAGGAGCGCAAGCTGCTCGTGTTCTCGGACAGTCGGCAGAACGCCGCCAAGCTCTCCGCGGGCCTGGCCCTGCGCCACTACCAGGACCTTGTGCGTACCTTGGCGCTCTCGGCCATGCACGAGGTGACGGTAACCCTTGACGACATTGCGGCGGCGCGCGACGGGGACAAGGCCGTCTACGAGAAGCTCTTGGCGAAGGACCGGGACGCGGCGCGGGATCTGAAGATCGCCTGGATAGAGGGAGACGCTGACGCGGAGGAGGCGGCCACCGCCAAGCTCATCGCACCGATGCGGCTGGACTGGCTTGCCAAGACCGTCGTCCAGCGCAAGCTCCTCGCCCTCGGCGTCAATCCTGCCGGGCCCAAGCCGTCCGCCCAACGTCCCGGGGGCGTCAACTGGTACGAACTCTACGACTGGGATAAGAAGCCTCCCGCCCTCACGGAAAAGGTTCCCGACGACGTTCGCGAGGCGCTCGCCGATGCTGCCACCCAACTCCTGGACAACACCCTCGAGTCACTCTTCTCCGGCGCGGACCGAGACTTCGAGTCGCTCGGACTCGGCCGTATCGATACCGTCGACCGTCGCACGCCGACGGCGATCCCGGGCGTCGGGCCTGCCAGCCTCCGTATCCTCGCCGAACTCAAGCGCTTCAACGGCCTGCGCGACCCCCAGCCCAACGTCCCCGCACGGCTCAAGGCCTACTGGAAGACCGTCGCCGCGGTCCACAAGCTCGATTTCGCTGAGGTGCAGGACCAAGCCGAGCGTTACTGGCGAGGCGTCGTCGCCGACTTCCTCATCGACCCCGGGCAGGTCGCGCTCTTCCCCGCGCCGTCCAAGGTGTGGGTCTGCAAGACCTGCGGTCGGCGGCACCAGACCGAGAGCGCCGGCGTCTGCACCGGGTGCCGGGCGAGACTCCCGGAGTCGCCGGAGCCCTTGGACAAGGGCCAGCAGCTCGAGGACTACTACGCGTGGAAGGCCCTTACAAAGAACGGCATGTTCCGCCTCAACTGCGCCGAACTCACCGGGCAGACCGGCCGGATCGAGGCGCAGCGGCGTCAGGCCCGGTTCCAAGGGGTGTTCCTCGACGACGACAGGGACCACGTGCATGGCCTCGACTTGCTGTCGGTGACGACCACGATGGAGGCGGGAGTTGACATCGGGCCGCTCAGCCTGGTCGTCATGGCGAACATGCCGCCGACCCGGTTCAACTATCAGCAGCGAGTGGGCCGTGCCGGTCGACGTGACAACCGCCTCGCCGTCGCGCTCACCGTCTGCCGAGGACGGAGCCACGACGAGCATTACTTCCGCAACCCCGACGCCGTTCTCAACGATCCCGTCCCGGCCCCTTACCTTGCTCTCGAGTCGATGGAGATCCTCGAGCGGGCCGTGGCCAGCGAGGTACTGCGGCTGGCCTTCCTCCACACCGGCCTGGCGGACCCCGAGAACTCCGGGGTGCACGGTCCCTTCGGCCGGGCTTCCGATTGGGCCGACATCGCCGCGGATATCGAAAAGTGGTGTCGCGCCAACCTCAGCACCATCCGTAACGCCGCACGCGCGTTCACGGCCTACACAGGCTTTAACCCGGACCGATTCGACGCCGACTGGGTGAGGAAACTCCTGGCGAATGTGGGGAGGGTCGCCGCAGAGTCGGGGGAAAGCGAGGATCTCGGCGAACGGCTCGCGCACATGGGTGTGCTGCCCATGTTCGGCTTCCCCACCAGGGTCCGCTACCTCTACCTGGAACGGCCGACCAGTTCCTACCCGTGGCCTCCAGAGGAGGTCATCGACAGGGACATTGCGCTCGCCGTCTCGACCTTCGCCCCCGGGAACGAGGTGGTCAAGGACGGGCAGGTGTTCACCGTCGAGGGCATCACCGACTTCGCCCCGACGGTGTACGGCAAGCCGCGACCGGCCGACGATCCGCTGCGGAAGCGGCAGATGATCGGGCTCTGCTCGACCTGTAACCGTCTTGAGCTGACCCCGGGGCAGCCCGGCACGTGCCCTCTGTGCGGGCAGGAGAGCTACCGCATCGTGGAGATGAGCGAACCGGCTGGCTTCCGGGCGGGCGAGCCACGTGACTTCGACGGCAACTTCGCCTGGGCGGCCATGACCGTCCTGGCCCGGGCCACAGCCGACCTTTCCGAACTCCGCCGCGCGGCGTGGCGCGCCGCGACGGTCTACCGAGGGCCAGGCAGGCGGTATGTGATCAACGACAACGCAGGGGATGCGTTCACCTTCATCTCGGGAGGGAACGACTGGGGCGGGTACCGCATCGCGCCGAAGGGAAGCACCATCGGCCGGACGGTGGCGTTGGGCGCGGCGCTGCCGACCGACTTCCTCTTCGTTGGCCCATCACGCACCGTCGACGACGTACGCGGGCTTCGCCTCAACCTGGAAGAGTGCCAGCCCAAGTTCAAAGCCGACCTCCATCAGGGGCGGCGCGCCGCCTGGTACTCCCTGGCCTTCCTCCTGCGGTCCGCGGCCGCCGAGTTCCTCGACGTCGACCCGCGCGAGCTTGTCGCCGGTATTCACCCGGAGCGGCACGGAGACAGTCAGGCGTGCTACGCGTTCCTCGCCGACACCCTGGAGAACGGCGCGGGGTTCAGCACCCGGCTGGGTGAGGTCTTCGACGAGTTCGCGGCGCACGTCCAGAGGTTCCTTGCCGGCCTGGCCGATCCGCGGCACGCAGAGAGCTGCAAGACCTCCTGCTATGGCTGCCTGCGGGACTACGAGAACATGGTGTTCCACCCGCTCCTGGACTGGCGCCTCGGAGCGGACCTCTTCACGCTCCTGTCCGGCGGCGACCTCCCGAACGATCACGCGACCATGGCACGGGAACGGATGGCCCTGGACAGCGTGCGCGCCGTGCTGCAGGGCGAGTTCCTCTCCTCCGAGACCGCGGTCATCGGCACCGAGCTTCGCCTAGGCGAACGGTACGCCGTCGTGGCCCGTCATCCATTCGAGGCATGCGAGGACAAGCTCGTGAGCCCGCGGCTCGAGGAAGCACTCGCAGCTGCGTGTGACTACACGAAGGATGAGACGCGTGTGATAGTCACGGACTGGTTCACCGCCGAGCGGAACCCCCTGCTCGTCGTCCAGCAAACCGCTCGCCCCGAGCGGCGGAGGAAGGCCGCGCGCCGCTGAGTGCGGCAGGACGTGGCGGGTGGCTGCCACGGCATCTGCCGTGGCAGCCACCCCCTGTGGCCCGGACCGCGGCGGCCGTCCGGCCGATGCGCTGCGGCGTAGCGGAGCGACAGAGGGCCCGCGCCATGCGAGCGCTTCGCAGCTGCCGAACCCGCGGGCAGGAACGGATCGATCACCTGGTCAGCCTCGGCGAGTTCGACCCGGACACGTTCCAGCAACGACCTAGGTACCGGTCACTATGTGCTTCGAGTACTTCCGATCGGTAATGTCTTGAAACTCCCAAGGATTCATCCTATGATCGGACATACTGTCCTATTTACTCTAAACCGCCCATCAATGTGAGGTGTGACATGTCCGTGTGGCTTGTAGCACGGCTGCACATCGATCTCTGCCGACTGGCCGGCTCCCTCTGTCGCTGATCACGCCCTGACGGGCGCGCCGGTTCCCCTTTCGATTTCGCGTGCCGTCTTCGGCATGCCGTCATTCGGAGTCTCCCTGCCAATGAAGAGGGTCTCGTTTTCCCTGCAACTGCTGCTGGGCCTCGTCGTGGGCGCGGCCCTCGGCTTCGCCGCGCTCGTATGGAACCTCGAGTGGCTCGCCGACGTCCTGACCGAGGTCGGGAACATCTTCGTTCAGCTCCTGCGGCTGGCGGTGGCGCCGCTGGTGTTCACCGCCGTGGTGGTGAGCGTCGCCAACCTGCGCAACGTCGGCAACGCGGCCCGGCTCGCGGGCAAGACGCTGCTGTGGTTCCTCGCCACCGCGCTCATCGCCGTGATCGTCGGCATCGTCCTCGGCCTCGTCATCAACCCCGGCCAGGGCGTCACGCTCGACACCTCAGGCGCCGAGGCGCCCGAGCGGGTCGGCTCCTGGGTCGACTTCCTGACCGGCATCATCCCGACGAACGTCGTCACGGCGTTCTCCGAGCTCAACGTCCTCCAGATCGTCTTCCTCGGCGTCGTGCTCGGCGCGGCCGCCCTCGCCATCGGCGAGAAGGCCGAGCCGTTCCTCACGCTGAGCCGCTCGATCCTCGAGCTGGTGCAGAAGGCGCTGTGGTGGGTGATCCGCCTCGCCCCGATCGGCACCGCCGGGCTCATCGGCAAGGCCGTCGCGACGTACGGCTGGGACCTGCTCGGCCCGCTCGCCCGGGTGAGCCTCGGCGTGTACGTCGGCTGCCTCATCGTGCTGCTCGCCGTCTACCCGACGCTGCTCGCCCTGGTCGGCAAGGTCAACCCGGTCACGTTCTTCCGCAACGCCTGGCCCGCGATCGAGCTCGCCTTCGTCTCCCGCTCCTCGGTGGGCACCCTGCCGGTGACGCAGAAGGTCACGATCGAACGCCTCGGCGTCGACCGCGACTACGCCGCCTTCGCGGTGCCGTTCGGCGCGACCACGAAGATGGACGGCTGCGCCTCGGTCTACCCGGCGATCGCCGCGATCTTCGTCGCCCAGGTGTACGACATCCCGCTCGGACTTGGCGAGTACCTGCTGATCGCCTTCGTCGCCGTGGTCGGCTCGGCCGCCACCGCGGGCCTCACCGGCGCGATCGTCATGCTCACCCTGACGCTCAGCACCCTCGGCCTGCCCCTCGAGGGCGTCGGCCTCCTGCTGGCGATCGACCCCATCCTCGACATGATCCGCACCGCGACGAACGTCACCGGCCAGATCGTGGTCCCCGTCCTCGTGGCCCGCAGCGAGAACCGCCTCGACGACGCGGTCCTCAACGCCCCGCCCCAGCCACTCGACAGCGCCCCGGTCGCTCCGGCCCGTCCCGCGGGCGGGTCGGCGGCCGCCTGACGTTCGAGGGCGTCCATCTCACCGTCTCGTGCGGGCGGCCCCTGACATCGGCCGCCCGCGCTCGGCATGCTCAGGCCTTCCGCCACCGTGCCTGGTCGCCGCCGCGGGAGGAGCAGCGCATCAAAGTGCCGCGATCGGTGGTACCGAGGGCGCCTTCGGGTGAGCAGAAGGCTCCGGGATGAACGCCACGTATCACGGAAGGCCGGGAGCGCTGCTTGGGCTGTGCCACGCGAGCCGGCCGAGGGCTGAATTTACGCGTCTTCGTACGGCTCGGGCGGGGCTTCGGGCGGGAGGTGCGCTCGTCGCCGTCATGGTTCGGTGTGGTCGGAGTCGGCGTTGCCACGGCAGGGGTGACCGATGCCGAGGGAGGGCTGGGCGGCGCAGCGGGAGTGCCGGAGGTCGGTGCGGCGGTCGCGGCGGCGACTGTCTCGGATGAGGGCGACGGCGAGTCGGCACAACCGGTCGCCAGGAAGAGAGCGGCGGCGACGACCGCCACGGCACGGAGAGATCTGGCGTTCACTGTCATCCTCGGGTGGGGATCGAGCCCGTCAACCCTAGGTATCGACAGCGCCCGCCATATGACCCTTTGCCATCTGCTGACCTTTTATCTACTTGTGCATTCGGTGCCCTGAACTACGGCGACCACGAGGAATGCGCTATCCGGGAACAGGCTGGAGCACGACGCCACGCACCCACGGCAGCCGCCGGACGGCGATACCCACACCTCGGCTCACCTTGCGCCGGGTACCGGACTCGGACGTACGGCTCGGCCCGCGCGGTCGTACCCTGATCCGGCCGGGCGGACGGCCAAGGCCAGGGGGTCGACGAGGTTCCAGGCCGGCGGTCGGGAGGTGACGCCGGTGACCTTGACCCGTCGGCCCCGGCCTCCTGCGCCACAGTTCGACGGGAGCGGGCACCCACGATCGCCCGCCGCTGGCCGTTCCCCGGACAGGTCAGCCGACGTCGGTGGTGAGGGCGTCGGAGACCTCGACGACGGCGATGCGGTCGGGGGGCAGGTGGGGGCGGTACTCCTTCTCGGGGGTGGCGGTGTCGGTGACGACGAGGGTGAAGTCGGCGAGGCGGGCGAAGGAGTAGGGGGCGACGCGGGTGAACTTGGAGTGGTCGACGAGGAGGATGCGGCGGTCGCCGACGGCGAGGGCGGCGCGCTTGACGAGGACCGAGTCCTGGTCGGGGTGGTAGCACTCGCCGCCGCTGACGGCGGGGGTGGAGATGAAGACCGCGTCGAGGCGGAGCCGGCCGATCGCGTCGTGGGCGAGCAGGCCGACGTTGGCGTCGAACGCGGGGCGGTAGGTGCCGCCGATCATGACCACCTCGAGGCCGTGCTCGACCAGGACGCGGGTGAGCGACAGCGAGTTGGTGACCACGGTGATGCCGGACAGCCGGGACAGGTACGGCACGAGCGGCAGGCACGAGGTGCTGTCGTCCATGAACACGGTCATGCCGCGCTGCAGCTCGCGGGCGGCCCGGGCGGCGATCGCCTCCTTCTCGCGCAGCGCGGCGCGGGCGCGGTCGTGCCAGCTCGCCTCGCTGTCCAGGGCGTGCACCGACGCCCGGGTCACCGCCTCGCTGACCGCCCCGCCGCGGACCTTGCGCAGTAACCCCTGCTTCTGCAGGATGTCCAGGTCGCGGTGGGCGGTCATCGCGCTGATGCCGAACTCCCGGACGAGTTCCTCGATGGTGACCTTGCCCCGCCGTTCGAGCAGCTCGATGGTCTTGCGGTGCCGTTCCATCTGCACCGGGGTCAGTCGGCGGAACCGGTGTGACAAGGCAGCCCCCTCTGCTCATCCGGGAAACTCGGGTGTACGGCGCGGCGGTGGATCGCCGTTACTCAATATTGGTGCCGTTCGGGTGAACCATGACCTTGAGGGCGGTGGGATCCTGCCGGGCGGCCCGCAGCGCCCGCTCGGTCTCGGCCAGCCCGAACCGCGCCGTCACCAGCCCGTCGAGGTCGATCGCCCCGGAGGCGGCGAGCGCGATCGCGGCCGGGTAGGCGTGGGCGTACCGGAACGTGCCGGTCAGCCACAGCTCGTTGCGCTGCACCACGTCGACGGGGACCGGCACGGTGGGGTCGCCCATGCCGACGAGCACGACGGTGCCGGCGGGGGCGACGCACCGGATGCCGGAGGCGATCGCGTCCGGGCTGCCCGAGCACTCCAGCAGCACGTCGGCGTCGGCGATCACCGAGGACGGGTCGCGCTCGCGCACGTTCACCGTCTCGTGCGCGCCGAGCCGCCGCGCCACGGCGAGCCGGTGCTCGCTCACGTCGGTGGCGACGACGCGGGCCGCGCCCCGCGCGCTGGCCACCTGCGCGCACAGCAGCCCGATCGGCCCGGCCCCGCTCACCAGCACCGACATGCCGGGCTCGACGCGGGCCTTGCGGTTCGCCCACACCGCCACCGACAGCGGCTCGATGAGCGCGGCCGCCTCGTCCGACAGCGTGTCCGGCACCGGGTGCGCGAACGCCTCGTCGAGCGTCACGTACTGGGCGAACGCGCCGTCGACCGGGGGAGTGGCGAAGAACCGCACCTCGGGGCAGAGGTTGTACCGGCCGGTACGGCACTCGCGGCACTGGCCGCAGGGCACCCCGGGCTCCATGGCGACCCGGGTGCCGGGCCGTACCCGGGTGACCTCGGGGCCGACGGCGACGACCGTGCCGGAGGCCTCGTGGCCGAGCACGAGCGGCGACTCCACGACGAAGTCGGCGATGCGGCCGTGCTCGTAGTAGTGGACGTCGGAGCCGCACACCCCGACGGCGGCCACCCGGATCAGCACCTCGCGTGGGCCGGGCTCGGGTACGGCCAGCTTCTCCAGGCGGACGTCCCCGGGGGAGTGCAGGACGGCGGCCTGCTGCACGTCCGGGAGGGGGATGGACGCTGCGTCGGTCATTCGGCGGTCACCGCTCCAAGGGTCAGGCCGGTGACGAGCCACCGGCGAACTGCGAGTCCGGCAACGATCATGGGCAGGGTGACGACGACGCCGAGCGCGGTGAGCTGGCCCCAGTCGACGCCGCCCTGGGTGATGAGGCGCCCGGCCGCCATCGGCAGGGTCTGCGAGGCCGGGCCGGCGAAGCTGGACGCGAACGCGTAGTCGTTCCACGAGAACACCGCGCACAGCACGCCGGTGGTCACCAGGCCGGGCTTGACGGTGGGCAGCACCACGTGCCAGAACGCCTGCCACCGGCTCGCCCCCGACACCAGCGCCGCCTCCTCGATCGACCGCGGCACGTCCGCGAAGAACGCGCTCATCAGCCAGATTGCGAACGGCAGGCTGAACGACAGGTACGCGAGGATCAGCCCGGCCACCGAGTCGAGCAGGCCGAGGTGCCGGAAGATGATGAACAGCGGCAGGATCACGGCCGCGATCGGCGCCATCCGGGTGCTGATGATCCAGAAGGCCAGGTGCTTGCGGCCGCGGCCGCGCCAGTGCGCCAGGCCGTACCCGGCGATGGTGCCGAGGGCGAGCGCGAGCGCGGTCGCCGTCACGGTCGCGATCACGCTGTTGACCGCGAACGGCGTGATGTCGTTGCCCGCCCCGAACAGCCTGGCGTAGTTCTCCAGGGTCGGGGTGAAGACCAGGGTCGGGGTGGCGGTCTTGATCGCGCTCTCCGGCTTGACCGAGGAGAGCAGCATCCAGCCGAGCGGGATCACCGTCCAGGCGAGGATGATCGCGACCAGCACCCAGGTGAGCACGCGGGCGACCGGGGAGCGGCCGCCGAGCGTCGTGGGGGTCTCGCTCATTTGGTGAGCCCCTTTCTGCCCAGGACGCCGACGAAGACGTTCGCCAGGATGATCGAGAACAGCAGCATCACCAGGCCGATCACCGAGGCGTAGCCGATCTCCCGGAACCGGAACGCGGTCTCGTACAGCCGGATCGGGATGATCTTCGTGGCGTCCGCGGGGCCTCCGTTGGTGGTGATCGTGATGATGTCGAAGAAGCGGACCGCGTCCATCGCGCGCACCAGCAGCGCGACGAGCAGCACGCCCTTGATCGTGGGGAAGACGACCGAGCGCAGCGTCTGCCAGTAGCCCGCGCCGTCCACCGCGGCGGCCTCGAACAGCGGCGGCGGCACCGCGGTCAGCCCGGCCAGGGTGATCAGGACGACCAGTGGCGTCCACTGCCAGGCGTCCATCGCCACCACCGCGATCATCGCCGTGGTGCCCTCGCCGAGCACGTCGCTCTCGAAGCCGAGGCCGCGCAGCACCCACGCGTACAGGCCGATGGTGTAGTCGGTCATGAACCGGCCGAGCAGGCCGACGATGATCGGCGCGAGGAACATCGGCAGCAGCACCAGGGCGAACACCAGGCCCCGCCCCCGGGTGATCCGGTAGAGCACGAGCGCCACGAGGACGCCGCCGAGCATCTCCAGGCCGAGGGTGAGCGCGAGGTAGATCAGGCTCACCACCCAGGAGGCGCGCACGTCCGGGTCGGTGAACAGGCGCTGCCAGTTCTCCAGGCCCACCGGCTCGAACCGCAGCCCGCCGAGCAGCTTCACCTCGGAGAAGCTCATGTAGATCAGGGTGAGGAACGGCAGCAGCGACAGGGCGGCCAGCACCAGCAGCGCGGGCGCCATCATGCGCATCTCGAAGCTGGGCGGTCGCAGCAGCGTGCGCGACCGGCTCCGGTCGCGCACGCCCTGCCGGGCCGTCGTCCCCACGACCTTAAGGTCGGAGGCCACCGGCATCACACCTTGTTGATCTCGTCGAACTTCCGGGCCACGGTGCGCATCGCCGCGTCCGGCTTCACCTCGCCCGCGATCATGCGGGACAGCTCGGTGAACAGCGCGGTGTCGAGCTCGTTCCAGGTGGCGACCTTGGGCCGCAGGCCGATGTTCTCCTGCTTCCAGGCCTCGTTGACGGCGTCCGCGGTGAGGATGTTCGGCAGCTTCGACGGCCGCTTCTTCGCCTCCTCCACCTCGGGACGCTGGTAGACGGAGGTACGGGTGGGCGTGCCGCCGCCGACCTCGCTGGCAAGGCACATGAACTGGGTGTCCGGCGAGGTGGCCCAGTTGACGAACAGCCACGCCGCGCCGCGCTCGGCCTCCGAGCAGTTGGCGTTGATGCCGATGCCGGTGCCGCCCCAGATGTTCGCCGAGCGGGCCGGGCCCTTCGGCAGCGGCGCGTAGCCGACCTTGCCCGGCAGCGCCTTCTCGTTCCCGGCGGCGAACTCGTGCCAGTTCGGGCACATGGCGATCTGCCCGGACTGGAAGGCGCTGCCCACGCCGTCCCAGTCCCAGGTACGCGAGCCCGGGTGGGCGATGCCGAGCAGCTTGGCGTAGAACTCGGCGGCGGCGATCCCCGCGTCGCTCGCCAGCGTGGACTTGCCGGGCTCCTTGGTGCCGAGCGTGCCGAGCTGCTGGCCGCCCGCGAAGTAGTCGCCGCCGTAGGCCCACAGCACGTTGGAGAAGTCACACTGCAGCGAGTCGTGCTGCTTGGCCTGGTGGCCGGTGCCGTACGGCACGTCGTCCTTGGCGTTCTTGTTGAACCAGTCGGCGATCTGGAAGTACTGCTCCCAGGTGATGTTGATCGACGGCGTCGGGTCGAAGCCGAGGTCGTCGGCCATCCTGTCGTGGTACTTCTCGAACAGGTCGGCCCGGTACTGCCAGATCATCGTCGGGGTGTCGTACGGCAGGGCGAACAGCTTCTGGCCGTCGAGGAACCGGCCGGCGGCCTCGAGCTGGCTGGGGATGAAGTCCTCCAGGCCGAGCGGCGGCTGCGGGAACTCGTCGTTGCCGATGAACTCGTTGAGATCGACCAGGCCGTCGGAGAAGGGGGCGAGCACCTGGTAGGGGTCGGCGTAGATGACGTGGTAGCCGGCGGTGCCGCTGGAGAGGTCGAGGGAGACGTTCTCCACCAGCTTGGTCAGCTCCATCTGCTGGATGTTGACCTTGATGCCGGTGAGTTCCTCGAACGGCTTGGTGTTCGCCGCGATCGCCGCCGAGGGCGCGGTGTTCTCCGAGATGAAGTTGATCGTCGTGCCCTGGAAGCGCTTCCACGGGTCGCCGCCCGCGGCCGGGGCGTTGCCGCCGTCGGAGCCGCAGGCACCGAGCGCGGCGTAGGCGAGGGCGCCGGCGGCGCCGACGCCGAATCCGCGCAGCAGGGCGCGGCGGGACATCTGGAGGGGTCGGTTCATGTGCGTCCTCCCGGACGTGGAGCGACTTGTGAGAAATCCCCCGCCTAATCACGAGATGTTGCGTGATGTTAGGTGGATCACAAAGAACATCACAAGGGTTCGCGTCCGAATCGTGATAGATCACGTTATCTTCGTGTGAAGAACGTCCGGCTCGCCGGAGCGATCACGCGGCGCCGGGCGCCGTCTCACGCGTGGCTCGGCCCGGCCGGCGGTGCCGTCGCGGGCCCGGCGGCGCCGATGGGGCCGAGGCACGTGACGCCGGCCGGCGGCCGGGCATGCCGTGGTACGCCGGACGCGCCTGGTGCGCCGGCGCCGTGCTCCGTGGACCGGGGGCGTAGGAGAGCACATGACCGCCGATCTCCGGCGGGAAGTGGGCGGCCGGGCGCTTCGCCGACGGCGGAGGCCGAACCCGCCTCAGGGGCGGGATCGCCACGATCACCGGGCGCGCCTCGAGGGCGGGGCGGGTCGCTCCCGGTGGCGCAGGTGGGGCGGCCGTACCGGAGGCCGACGGCTCTGCCTCGTGCAGGGAGCCGCCTCGCCGAGTGCGCTACGGCCAGGTGCATTGCGTGCCTCGTCCGCCCGCCGTACGGCGGATCGCCGGCCTGGCGAGCGGTGGAGTCACGGCGCTTGGCCGGACGTCCTGCACGGTCGGGCGGCATGTCCGCGGCGGCGCGGCGGGCAGGGCTGACCGGGCCTCGCGTCAGCTGAGCTCGAGGCCGCCGTCGACGGTGAGGATCTGGCCGGTGATCCAGGTGGCGGCGGGGTCGGCGAGGTGGACGATCCAGGCGGCGACCTCCTCGGGGGCGCCGCGGCGGCCGAGGGGGATGCGGGCGATCTCGTCCTGCTTGATCTGCTCGATGACCGCGTCGGGCAGCCCGGCGGCGGCGAGCGCCTCGGACTCGGTGGGGCCGGGCGCGACGGCGTTGACGCGGATGCCGTCCGGGGCGAGCTCCAGTGCCCAGCTCCGGGTGAGCTGCTCCAGGGCGCCCTTGGAGGCGGCATAGGGGGCGCCGCCGGGCAGCGGCCGATGGCCGTACGTGCTGGAGACGTTGACGATCGCGCCGCGGCGTTCCCGCAGGTACGGCAGGGCGGCCTTGGCGAGCAGGATCGGCGCGGTGACGTTGAGCGCGAACAGGCCGGCGACGCGGCCGGGGTCGGTCTCGGCGAGCGGCATGACGGCGGTGGCCCCGGCGTTGTTGACCAGGACATCGACGCCTCCCCAGCGGTCGGCCGCCGCGGCGACCACCGCCTGCGGTGCGCCGTCGGCGGTGATGTCCGCGGGGAAGACGGCGATGCCCGGGTGGGCGGCGGCGGTCCGCTCCAGGGCCTCGGCGCGGCGGCCCACGGCGAGCACGTGCGCGCCGGCGCGGGCGAAGGCGAGTGCGGTGGCGCGGCCGATGCCGGATCCGGCGCCGGTCACGATCGCGACCCGGTCACGTAGCGGTCCGGTGGGGGAGGTCAACTGCGGCTCCTTTCGTTCGATGTTCGTCAAACATCGAACAAACTACCATTGGGTCATGCGCGAGGCACACCACCCCGAGGTCGGCGAGATCACGCTGACCGGGGTGATGGCCGCCCTCAGTGACCCGATCCGCGTCGGGATCGTGCGGGTGCTCGCCGACGGCCGGGAACGCGGCTGGGGCGAGCTGCGGGCTCCGGTGGCGAAGTCCACCCTCAGCCACCACCTGCGCGTGCTGCGGGACGCCGGGCTCACCCGGACCCGGCAGGAGGGCACCCGCTGCTACGTGACGCTGCGGCGCGAGGACCTGCAGGCGCGCTTCCCCGGCCTGCTCGATGCGGTGCTCGCCGCCGCCGAGGAGGACGACGTCGGCCACCAGGTGACCGTGCAGCCCGCCCCGCAGCGTGCCTGAGCCGGTGCTCCCCGGCTCTCCGGCCACGCCGCACAAGGCGTGCACCCCGCTCGCGTGCAGCCTCGCCGATGCGATCGCCTCAGGACCCGGCCGGCATGGGTGACCGGCGGGGAGCGGGGGCCACGTCGTGGTGGCGCCCGGGCAGGCGGGCGGCGTGCCGTTGGCCGGGGCCGGGCCCGTCGCGGGCGGCGAGCAGGTCGGCGACGGCACCGGTGGCGAAGCCGTACACGGACTTGTGGAACAGGTCGGTGGCGAGTTCGCCGCGCGGCCACGTCTGCGGCGGGGCGCCCACCCCGGTGGCGTTCTCCAGGACCTGGTCACTGGTGAGCCGGACGGCCGTGAACATCGCCGAGGACCACAACCCGCGTAGCCCGGCCTGGGCCATGACGCTGCGGAGCACGCCGAGCAGCGCCCCCTGCCCGTAGTGCATGGCGAGGTTGAGCGAACGCGGCCGTCCCCGGCGTTCCGGCAGGCCGGTCAAGCGTGCGAGCACCTGGGCGGGCACGTACGAGTCCGGGCGGCCCGTGCGACGCTGCTCGATCTTCTCGGTCGCCGTCATCACCGCCGTACCTGCCAGCCCGGCCAGGACTCCTTGCCAGATCGCGCGTCTCAGCATGCGACCCGCCTACCCGAGGCCGCCCCGCCTAGCCCTCGCCCGGGAAGGCCCGCCTCGTGTCCGCGGTTGATGCCGGTAGGGGGCGGGCCGGGTCAGCCGAGCGCCGCGAGCACGCCCTCGGCGATCGCGCCGGCCGGAATCCCGGTCACGCACGCCGGGTGCAGGAGCCGACCGCACGGCGGGGCCTCGAGCCGACCGCACGGACTGCACGCGAGGCCGAGCCGTACCACGCGGTGCCGGGGGAGGGGTGGGGCGAACGCCGGGTTTCCGGGACCGTAGAGGCCGACGGTCGGGGTCCCCACGGCGGCGGCCAGGTGCAGGGCCCCGCTGTCGACGCCTGCCACGACGCGGGCGCATGCGTGCAGGGCGGCGAGACCGCCGACCGACAGCCGCCCGGCGATGCCCACGGCCGCGCCGTCGCTCGCGCGTACGGCCTGCTCGACCAGCGGGCCTTCCCGCGCGGTGCCCGCGACCAGGACGGGAGAGCCGAGACGATCGCGCAGCAGCCGCGCCACGCGTCCCCAGCGGGCCGGCGGCCAGTTCTTCACCGGCCAGCCCGAGCCCGGGTGCAGCACGACCTCGGGGCCGGGTACGCCCACCTCGGCCAGTACGGCGGCCGTTTCGGCGCGATCGGCGGCGGTCGGGACGATCGTGCCGTCGCGGGCGGGCAGCGGTGGCAGTGCCGATGGCACGCCCAGCGCGGCCAGCCCTGCGGCCAGCAGCCTGCGGGTGGCCTCGGCGACCGGCAGGTCAGGCGCCGGCGGCGGGACCGAGCGGGTGAGGAACGGCAGGGCCTGCGGCGTCGCGAACCCGACCCGGACGGGGACACCTGCGGTCGCGCAGAGCATTCCCGACGCCGGATCGTCGGGGCGGGGCAGCACCGCGAGGTCGTACGGCCCGCCCAGCGCCGCCACCGCGGCACGCAGCTCGGCCTCGGCGAAGGCGCCCCAGGGACGACCCGGCGGCGGGAACGCGATCGACACCACGCGATCCAGATGCGGGCAGCGGCGGCAGGCCTCCGCCGCGGCGGGCGGCGCCGCGTACGTCACGACCGCGGCCGGTGCCGCGGCCCGCAGCGCGGCCACCGCCGGCAGGGTCACCAGCACGTCGCCCAGGTGGTCCGGGCGCAGCACAAGGATCCGCGGCCGCTCCGGCGGCGTGCCAGAGCGGGGTGCGGCCCTCGTACGGCGCGGCCCATTGATCGCCGCCATCGCCCACCCCCGTCCGGCCGTCCGTCCCTCACCAGCGATGCCCGCCTGTGCCCGATCAGGAGCAAGGCGGCTTGCCGCGGATTCCGCCGGCCCGATCGCGTGAGCCAGGTGCTCCGACTGCCAGACACATCGCGCTATACCCGGCATGCCTTCTCGAATCCGATCACGCCTGAACGCACGTTCCCGCCCGTGCTCCGCCGAGAGCCCCGATCGTGCGAGGTCGGCTGCGGTCCGCCATGGCCTCCGTTCGCGGAGCGCTCCGGGTGAAGCCGCACGGGTGACATCGATGGCCGGTATGCAGGACTGTCAAGAGCCATGAAGCGTGCCGATGCGAGGGCGATCCGGGCACCTGCGGCGGAGACCGTCGCGCCGCTACGGTCCGTGGGCGCTGGCAGGGCCGGCCGCACGAGCGGCGCGTGACCGGGGACGGTGGCCCGGCGGGATCATGCGCGCAACGGGCGGCGATGGGCTTCCCCGCGCGACCGCGATACCCGGCGTTTATGGTGATCCGTCGTATTCATGATCGACTGGGGAGATAAATGACTGATCGGTGCCATTGAGTTCTCCGGTACACGAGCCCGTCCATCGATGGATGGTGGCTCCTCGAGTCTCCGCAACGCGGAGCTCGCGCTTATGCGACCGGCGATGCCGCACCTTACGGTCGGGCGGTCACCTGTTCATTTTCAATTGCGGATATGCAGTTGCGGTTACGGTCGGTGCAGTGCGAGGAGAGACGTGCCGTTGTCGCACGACGAAGCCTCTGGGTTTCCTGCGACATCGGGTACCTGCAGGTCATGGGCGGCGCGCGGCATGATGCCGTACCTGCCGCGAATCCCGTGCCGTGTGGCGACGGGCGCCGAGCGCGCCTCCCGCCGCCGGTGGCCGGTCTGAAAGAGTGCGAACAACCAGACTTTACGTGCATGCCCCAAAACGGGATCAATCGCCGATAGCAACCCCGTATTTTCCGGCGGCCGGTCGACAAATCGTTACGGTCATACGACTGATTTCGTCAGTCCGGCGAAATCTCTGCGAAGGGCGGGGGAATGGTGACAAGATTTGCGGCTGTAAGGGAAACAGCGACCTTGTGAGATCGCCATGTCTGCATCCCTCGACCCTGCCTACGCGCCGATCGGCGACGTGGGCACCGCTCTGCTACTGGTCGACTCGCGTCTGGCGCAACTCGCCAGGGAGGACCCCACTCCGGACCCGGAGAAGTGCGATCTAGTCGAGCGGACGCTGGAGTCGTTCGGGCCGAAGGCCGCCCAGGACGTCCTCGACGGGGCGTGCACGCTCATGTACCTGTACGTCGACTGGCTGCGCAAGTCGCTCGAGGCGCACGGCCAGGACCCGATGGAGTACATCGTGCCGTACGTCGCCTCCGGCCTGCGCGCCATGCGCAAGAGCGTGAAGCCCGAGGCCATCCCCACCATGGTCGGCATGCTCACCGCCTGCGTGCTCGGCCTCAGCCCCACCCTCTGGCGCAGGCGGTACGGCCAGTGGCTCGAAGCGGAGATGAACGCCCTCGAGGCGAGCCTCGTCCTGCTCGCCGACCGGATCAACAACCTCACCGAGGACCCGAACGCCGCCAGCCGTATGATCGTCGAGCTGCTCAACGTGATCGACGAGCAGTTCGGCAAGTGACGGCCGGCCCCGGTCGGCCGCCCCGGCGCCGTACGGCCGCGATCGCCCGTCCGCGGGTGCACCTACGATACGCGTATGCCCGGGCACGGCTTCACGATCACGGCGAAGGGCCCCTTCGACCTCGGCGCCGCGCTGCGCTTCACCGAGGACTGGCCGGTCACCGCCCACCTCCCCACCGACGGGCGGTCACTGCGCTTCGCCTACTGCGCCGAGACCGACTGGCTGCCCATCGGCGTGACCGTGAGCGCCGCCCCCGGCGGCGTCGCCGTCACGACCACCCGCCCGGCGAGCCCGGGCATCCGCGCGGAGGTGGCGCGCATCCTCTCCCTCGACGTGGACGGCACCGGCTTCCCCGCCCTCGCCGACGCCGACCCGGTCCTCGGCGGCCTCATCCGCGCGTACCCCGGCCTGCGCCCGGTCTGCTTCTGGACCCCGTGGGAGGCCGCCTGCTGGGCGGTGATCGTCCAGCGCTCCTCCATGGTGATCGCCTCCCGCCTCAAGCAGCGCATCGCCGAACGCCACGGCGCGACCGTGACCATCGACGGCCGCGAGTACGCCGCCTTCCCACCACCCCACACCCTGCTGAACGCCGGCGGCCTCGGCCTGCCCGCGCAGAAGGAGGAGTGGATCCGCGGCCTGGCCCGCGCCGCCCTCGACGGCCTGCTCACCACCGAGTACCTGCGCTCCCTCGACCCCTCCGACGCGCTGGCCGAGCTGCGCACCCTCCCCGGCGTCGGCCCGTTCTCCGCCGGCCTCATCCTCATCCGCGGCGCGGGCGCCCCCGACGCCTTCCCCGGCGACGAGCCCCGCCTGTTCGCCCTGCTCCGCGAGGCGTACGGCCTGCCCGAGGACGCTCCGCCATCGGCGTACCGCAAACTCGCCGACGCCTGGCGCCCGTACCGCTCCTGGGCGTCCTTCCTGTTCCGCGCCTCCACGTACGGCAGCGCCGAGCGGCCGCTCGCCGCCAAGGACTGACATCGTCAGCATGTTGGCCAATCCCTCGCGGTCGAGCGCACCTCCACGGCTCGGGGGTCGAAGAGCGGCTCGCCGCAGGGGCGGCCGCGGCGCCGATGGTGAGGGCCGGGACGGCGAAGGCCGCCAGCGCGGAGTCGTCGACGCCGACCACGAAGACGTCCTCGGGCACGCGCAGACCGCGGCGGCCTGACCGTCGGCGACGTCGAAGGAGGTCGGCTCGCCCAGGTCGGCGCTGCCGCCCTCATGCCACGAACATCCGCCCGTGGCGCCGCTTATGCCGCGAATGCGGCGGCCACTCGAGACGGGATATCTTCGTCACTCTATGAGCATGAGCACCCGAAACGAACGGTCTGAACTTTCCCCTGCAAGCCATCAGGTGGCCGGGGATGCCGATCGCTCGGCGTTAAACGCTGACAGCGGTCTGCCGCCCCCGGCCACAGAGGCTGAAATCGCCCGGCACGAAGCGCGATTGGGCACGGAACTGCCGCCGAGTTACCGACGGTTCCTCCTGTCCTCCAACGGGTTGGGTAACGACGAGGAGGACAGCCGCCTGCTGGGTATCGAGGAGGTCGGCTGGCTGCGCGATATCGATCCCTCGGTCGCCGAGAGCTGGTCAGAACCCAGGAGCGGGGACTCGTGGAGCGTGCCGGACGAACTCTACTTCGTTTATGGACCCGAGCAGGACCCGATCCATTTGAGAAGGGAGTACGTATCCGACACCCTGCTGATCGGGTACTGGGACGACGGAGTCGTCCTCCTCAACCCCCACGTCAAAACCCCTGAAGGCGAGTGGGAGGCCTGGCATCTCGCGCCATGGCTGCCCGGCGCCACGCGTTACAGGTCTTTCCAGGAACTCATCGAGGACCGGCTCGGGGGCCGTTCCTGATGGCCGCGTCGGCCCGGTGAACCGGAATGGTCGCCGGGCCGTGTGGTCGTCAGACCGCAGGTGACGGGGGTGGGTCCGTAGAAGCGGTTTGCGAACGGGTCCGCGTGCGGGCCGGGTGCACAAAGTCCCGCTTGTGGCGACCGGTCGCGGCCGAGGAACCGCCCGGTGATCCTTCCCGCGGTGATCAGCTCCTGTTCCAGCTCAGCTGCGGGCAGCAGGCCCTCGAGTGGCGGGCTCTCCCGGTTAGGGACTGTATTCCTTCGCCTCAAATATCTCTCGTCCTCCGCGTGCCACACTTTCCGTCGAGCGATGAATCCTTTCCACCGGCGGGGACCGAACCTTCACGTTCACGTCGGCGTCAGAACGACTGTTGATCGCGAACCGGTGACCACCGCACGGAGTTGCCCGGGGGTGGTAGCAACGTGCGGCGGCCGGAGTCGCGAGACCAATCGCCGGTACGGAGAACAACGCGGAGAAACGTGCGCGACATCGCGGACCGGATGCGGCTGGTACGGGTCCTGGCGGCGGCCCGGCCGCTGCCGCTGGCCCTGCTCACGGCCGCCCTGCTGATCCAGAGCATGATCCCTGCCGCCACGGCGGCGGCGCTGGCGTTTCTCGTGGGGGAGCTTGGCGAGGCGGCGGAGCAGGGCACGAGGGACGTGTTCGCCGTCGCGATCGTGCCGCTCGCCGTGTTCGCCGCCGTGCTCGTACTCGGTCACCTCGCCGAGGCCGTCGTGACGCCGCTGGAGCAGCTCGCCGCCGCCCGCATCGACGGGCGGCACCGCACCGAGGTGACCCGCCTCGTCGCGGCCACCGACACGATCGCGGCGGTCGAGGACCCGAAGGTGCAGGTCCTGGTACGGCAGGCGCTCGCCGACCGCAGCCGCGGCTACGACCGCACACCCGCCGACGGGGCGCTCGCCCAGCTCCGCTGGGCCGCCCGGCTCGTCGGCGCGGCGGCGGCCTGCGCGGTCCTGGCGAGCCTCTCCTGGTGGCTCGTCCCGCTCGTCCTGCTGCCCGCCGCGGCCAACCGGATGATCCGTACCAGGGACAACCTGCGGCTCATCGGGCACTGGCGCGAGGCCACCGAGGGCGAGCTGCACGCCGACGTGTGGCGGAACGCGGCCGTCTCCCCGGCCGAGGGCAAGGACGTGCGCGTCTTCGGGTTCGCCGACTGGATGGTGGACCGCATGCAGGACCACATCCGGCAGGCGAACCACGGGCTGTGGCGGCACGTCGACCGCATGCTCCGCCGGTCGTGGCGGCACGCGCTGATCGTGGCCGCCGGGCTCGTGCCCGCGTACGTGGCCGTCGCGGTGAGCACGGCCGACGGACGGGCCACGGTCGCCGTCGCCACGGCGGTCCTCACCGCCGGCTGGTCGCTGTTCCTCGTGCTCGGGCCGAGCTCCGACATGTACGACATCGCGAGCGGCATCCGGGTGCTCAAGGCGACCGACGAGCTGCGTGCCGCGCTGGCCGAACGCGCCCCCGCCACCCGCGGCGAACTCCCGCCGCCCGATTCGCCCGGCCCGGCGCCCCTGGTGCGGTTCGAGAAGGTGAGCTTCGGCTATCCCACCACCGGCCGTGCCGTACTGCGCGACCTCGACCTCGAGATCCGCCCGGGCGAGCTCCTGGCGATCGTCGGCCTCAACGGGGCAGGCAAGTCAACCCTGATCAAGCTGCTCGCCGGGCTGTACCGGCCGCGGTCAGGACGCATCACGGTCGACGGCGTCGACCTCGCCCGGCTCGACCCCGACCTGTGGCGCGCCAAGCTGTCCATCGTCTTCCAGGACTTCGTCCGCTACCGGCTCACCGCACGCGACAACGTGGCCCTCGGCCAGGCACACCTGCCTCCCGACCAGCGCCTGATCGACGCCGCGGCGGCGAGCGCGGGCCTGGCGGACGTGCTCGACCGCCTCCCCGACGGCTGGGACACCCCGCTGTCCCGCTCCCGCACCGGCGGCGTGGACCTCTCCGGCGGCCAGTGGCAGCAGGTCGTCCTCGCCCGCGCCCTCTACGCGGTACGGCGCGGCGCCCGCCTGCTCGTGCTCGACGAGCCGACCGCGCACCTCGACGTACGCACCGAGTTCGAGGTGTTCAACCGGCTGGCCGCCAACCGCGGCGAGACCAGCGTGGTGCTCATCTCGCACCGGCTGTCCACCGTACGGCAGGCCGACCGCATCGTGCTGCTCGACGGCGGCCGCATCACCGAGTCCGGCACCCACGACGAGCTGATGGCGCTCGGCGGCACCTACGCCGAGATGTTCGCCATCCAGGCCGAGCGTTTCCGCCGCGGCCACGACGACCGTATCGAGGAGGTGACGCCGCGGTGAGGCGCTACCTGGGCCTGTGGGCCGAGCTCTTCCTGCTGTCGTTGCGACGGCGCCCCCTGCTCACCGCAGCGGCCCTGGCCGTCATCGTCGGCAACGTGGTCGCGATGGCCGTGTGCGCGCCGGCGCTGCGCGCCACCGTGGACGCCATGGTCGCGGGCGAGGCACCCGGTGCGGTGACCGCCGCGGCCGTCGCCGCCGTCGCCTACGCCGCGTACCTCGTGCTGCAGGACGTCTCGGGGCTGCTGCGCAGCACCGTCGTCGACCGGATCGGCCGCCTCGACCTGCACCCGAAGGTGTACCGCGACATCGCCGGCCTCGACGGCATCGAGCACCTCGAGCGCTCGGACTTCCTCGACCGGGTCGCCCTCGTCCGCGCCTCGCCGGGCCGGATCGTGGCCGGCCTCTGGAACGCGATCATGGCCGTCGCGAACGCCGCCAAGCTCGTCGTGACGCTGCTGCTGCTCGGCACGGTGAGCCCGTGGCTGCTGCCGCTCCTGCTGTTCGCGGCCGCGCCCGTCTGGTGTGACCACCGAGGGCAGCGCGTGGTCCGGCGGGTCGAGCTCGAAACGGCCGAGGACCTCCGCCTCGAACAGCACCTCGCCGACCTCGCGGTCGGCGCGGCGAGCGGCAAGGAGATCCGCGTCGCCGGGGCCGGCCCCGAGCTGGTACGGCGGCAGGCGGAGGCCTGGCAGCGGGCGACGGGACGCCGGGTACGCGCCCACGCGGTGGCCGCGACCTGGAGGTTCGCCGGCTGGCTGGTGTTCGTCACCGGCTTCATCGGCGGCCTCGCCCTCGTCGCCTACCGCACGGCACAGGGCGAGGGAACCGTCGGCGACCTCGTCCTCGCCGTCACCGTCGCCGCCACCCTGCGCCAGACCGTGCAGAGCACGGTCACCAGCACCACCGAGACCGCGGGCGCGGCCCGCCTGCTCGATTCCTTCCTCTGGCTACGCGACTACGCCGCCACCCAGCGGGCCATCGCCTCCGGCACGATCGAACCACCCCCGACCCTGCGCACCGGCATCGTCCTGGAGTCGGTGAGCCACACCTACCCCGGCACCGACCGCCCCGCGCTGCGCGACATCAGCGCCACCCTCCCCGCCGGCGCCGTGGTGGCCATCGTCGGCGAGTACGGCTCAGGCAAGACCACCCTGGTCAAGCTGCTCACCAAGCTCTACCGCCAGGACTCGGGCCGCATCCTGGTCGACTGCATCGACCTGAACGACCTGTCCACGCATGGTTGGCGCGCCCGTACCAGCGCGGCCTTCCAGGACTTCGGCCGCTTCCACACCACCTTCGCCGAGACGGTCGGCCTCGGCGACCTACCCCACCTGACCGACCGCACCCGCATCGAGCGCGCCGTACGCGAGGCCGACGCCCAGGACCTCGTCGCCGCGCTCCCCGACGGCCTCGACACCCGCCTCGGCACCGAACTGGGCGGCGTCGACCTCTCCGAGGGCCAGTGGCAGCGCACCGCCCTCGCCCGGGCATCGATGCGCGACAACCCTCTGCTCTTCGTCCTCGACGAGCCGACCGCGTCCCTCGACGCCCCCAGCGAGCAGGCCATCTTCGAGCGCTACATGGCGAGAGCCCGTACCCTCAGCCGCGCCACCGGCGCCGTCACCGTGATCGTCTCCCACCGCTTCTCCACGGTCACCGGCGCCGACCTGATCCTCGTCCTCCACCGCGGCCGCCTGGTCGAGTCAGGCACCCACGACGAGCTCATGGCGCTCGGCGGCCGGTACGCCGACCTCTACACGATCCAGGCCACCGCCTATGCGAAGGAGACGACCTTGTAGCGCAGGTTCCGGTGCTCGGCCGGAGTCGCCGGCCGTAAGGACGTCCGTCCGGCCATCGAGCTCCTCCCATCACCAGGCGTGAATCCAGGGGCCGTGTTCACCGGGCACAACCTGGGTGGCACCCGTTGCGAGATCTACGCGTAGGAGTTGGGCACGTGCGCCGCCGCACGGTGGCAGGCCGGCCAGGGGTGACCTTTCCCACTCACCGGCCTCTCGGTCGAGCCCGACCAGTACGTGGCGGCCGGTCGGGGCGAGCGTCAGGGACTCGATGTGGCCGCAGTCCACGGAAAGGACCTTTTTGACCAGTCGCGTTCCTTCGTGCAGGACGAGCGTGCGGGTCGGCCAACCGAGCGCGCGAAGCTGCCTTCCGTCGGGCAGAGGCAGGATCGCGCCGTACAACTCATGCTCTGCCGGGGCGGGGATCTGCCGGATCGCACCCGTTTCCACGTCGATCGTGGCCACGGTGCTGGCTGCGGCGTTGCTGACGGAGGGAAGCAGGAGGGTGCGGGCGTCGAGCCATTGCAGTCTGACGCCGCTGACCGGCCACTCACGCTCCAGGGTGCCGGTGAAGTCGGCCCCGTCATCCGTTGTTCGCCCGTACGCGATGCGGCCCTCCGGGGAGACCGCGAGGCCGTTGACCGTGCCCTTCAGCGTGGGCGTCAGCCGTTCTTTGACCGTGACCTGTCCGTCGGCGTCCATGGACAACCGGTACAGGCGGAAAGAGCGGCCCGATGGGCTGACGATCGCCGCCACGTAGTGGCCCGGCTTGACGTCTCGGACGACGAGTTCGTAGGTGTCGTAGGTGCGGGTCGCACGCGGCAGCAGGTCCACCGCCTCGCCGGACTCCACGTCGAGCACGTACGGCCGGCCCAAACCGGCTACCGCATACCGTGGCGTGCCGTCGTCGTTGTACGGCGGGCCTGCCAGCACCTTGGGCAGGACCACTGCCGCCACGACGACCGCCGCCGCGAGCACGGCGTTCCGAACGTCGGCCGGACGCGGACGCACCCCCGCTCCCGCGATCCCGGCCAACAGCACCATGGTGGCGGGAGAGAACAGGCAGTCCAGGATCAGGCGCGGTACCGCGAAGGACGGCGTCGGCACCTGCTCGGCCAGGCACTCCTGCCAGACCAGGGGCGGCGGGGGAGTCAGCAACTCACCGATCTCGTCGAGCGTGAAGGGCAGGAGGGCGGCCGCCAGCCCGAGCGTCACGGGGAGCGGAGAGGCACCTCGGCCGAGCCCCGCGGTGTCAGCGAAACCCGCTCCCGCCGGAAAGGTACCGGTCCGGGGCAGCGACCGGATCGCCCATACCGCGGCCAGCGCCAGCAGTACGGGCTGAAGCCAGGCGAGCCACTCGCCGAGAGATCTCACGAACAGAACCCACAGACTGGGCCGTAAGAAATCGAACGGTGCCGAGCTGGTGCAGGTGATCAGCACCACCTTGGCGAAGAGCGGCTCGACCAGCAGCTCCCATAGGGAGAGGGCCACCGCCGCCGACCAGAAAAACTTCGTTGCCCGCATCGGATGACTTCGTGTTGAGTTCAGGAGGCCGAGGCAGTCTAGTGGCCGTTGCGCCGCAAGATCGGCGATTTGATCACTTCGCGGCTGACACACGTCCGACTCAGCCTGTTCTCGGTGTTCGTCCCTCCCCGCCGAGGCCTGTCCGGTCCCCTCGGCCTCGGCGACACCGACCTCACCCGCGGGCAGGAGTGCCGGAAGCGACGAGACCCGCCGAGTCGCCGTCGGCCTGCTGTTCAACCTGCCGGCACCCTTGGATCTCTCGCCCGAGGCCGAGCATGACGGCGTGCCCGGCGCGACGGCTGCCTGTCAGCCGGTCACCGCGAGGGCGAAGGGGAGTACGGCAGGGGCGCCGGCGTGGCGGAGGAGGGCGGCGGCCATGGTCATGGTCCAGCCGGTGTCGATGCGGTCGTCGACAAGGAGGACCGGGCCGTTGAGGCCGCGGAGTGCCTGGCCGAGGTCCGGGGGGAGGGTGAGGGTGGCGCGGATGGCCTGGACGCGTTGGGCGCTGTTGTACTGGCGGCCCGGTGAGCCTGCGCGGTAGGCCAGTTCGCCGAGGTGGGGGAGGCGGCCGGTGCGGGCGATGCGGTCGGCGAGGGTGCGGACGAGTTGCGGGCGGCGGTGCGAGGGCATGTTGACGACCGCGACCGGGCGCTGGGGCCAGTGCCAGGCGGCGAGGACCTGGATGACGGCGGCGAAGACGTCGTCGGGGACCGGGGTGTCGGGGGCGTCCTCGGCCAGGAGGGCGCGGAGGCGGGTGCCCCAGCCGAGGTCGGTGAGGCGGCCGAGGGCACGGCCGGGCTCGGCGGCGAACTGGGGCTTGATACGGCCGGACAGGTCGGGGATGCCGGTCGGCCACTGGCGGCGGACCTGGAACTCGACGCCGGGGCGGCGCAGGCGTTCGGCCGCGGCGCTGACCGCCTCGGCATCGACGTCGGGGGAGCGGTGGACGCCGGTGCAGTTGTCGCAGCGGCCGCACGAGGCGGCGGTCTCGTCGTCGAGGTGGCGGCGGAGGAACTCCTCGCGGCAGCCGGTGGTGGCGATGTAGTCGAGCATCGCCTGCTGCTCGGCCTTGCGCTCGGCCGCGACCCGGGCGTACCGCTCGGCGTCGTACGTCCACGGCTCGCCGGTGGCCTGCCAGCCGCCGGGCACCCGCCGTACCGCGCCGTCGACGTCGAGCACCTTGAGCATCATCTCCAGGCGGCCGCGGCTCAGGTCGACCTTCGCCTCCAGCGCGGGCGTGGAGAGCGTGCCCGCCTCGGCGAGCACCTCGAGGGTGCGGCGCACCACCGGCTCGGGCGGGAACGCCAGCGAGGCGAAGTAGGCCCAGATGTCGCGATCCTCGGGGCCCGGCAGCAGGATCACCTCGGCCCGCTCCACGCCGCGGCCGGCCCGGCCCACCTGCTGGTAGTACGCCACGGGGGAGGGCGGCGCGCCCACGTGCACGACGAAGCCGAGGTCGGGCTTGTCGAAGCCCATGCCGAGCGCGGACGTGGCCACGAGTGCCTTGATCTTGTTGTCGAGCAGGTCCTGCTCGGCGGCGAGCCGCTCGGCGGGGTCGGTCTGGCCCGAGTACGCGGCGACCGCGTGGCCCTGGTCGCGCAGGTAGGCGGCGATCTCCTCGGCCGCGGCGACGGTTAGCGTGTACACGATGCCGGAGCCGGGCAGCTCGTGGAGGGTCTGGGCGAGCCAGGCGAGCCGCTGCTCGGGGCTCGACGTGCGTACCACGCTGAAGTGGAGGCTCTCCCGCTGGAGCGGGCCGCGCAGCACCATGGTGGACTCGCCGAGCTGCTCGGCGACGTCGCGGGTCACCCTGGCGTTCGCGGTCGCGGTGGTGGCGAGGATCGGCACGCCCGGCGGGAGCCGGGCGAACAGGGTGCGCAGGCGGCGGTAGTCGGGGCGGAAGTCGTGGCCCCAGTCGGAGATGCAGTGGGCCTCGTCCACGACCACGAGCCCGGCGCTCTCGGCGAGCTCGGGCAGCACGCGGTCGCGGAAGTCGGGGTTGTTGAGCCGTTCCGGGCTGACCAGCAGGACGTCGACCTCGCCCGCGGCGACGTCGGCGTAGATGGACTCCCACTCCTCGAGGTTCGCCGAGTTGATCGTCGCGGCGTGGATGCCGGCCCGCTCGGCGGCGGCGATCTGGTTGCGCATGAGCGCCAGCAGCGGCGAGACGATCACGGTCGGTCCCTCGCCGAGTTCCCGCAGCAGCGCCGTGGCGACGAAGTACACGGCCGACTTGCCCCAGCCGGTCCGCTGCACCACCAGCACGCGCCTGCGCTCGACGACGAGCGCCTCGATCGCCGCCCACTGGTCGTCGCGCAGCCTCGCGTGCTCCCCGGCGAGCGCCCTCAGCCGCGCTTCGGCCTCCTCGCGCAGCGCCTCACGGTCGACGTCCACCGCGGCGAAGTAGGGCCGGTCTGCGAAGGTCCCGTCCGGCACCGTCCCCGCATCCTCTTCCGGGTACGGCTCGCCGGGGAACGCCGCAGACGGCTCGTCGGGCTGGTCGGGGAGCTGGTTCTCAGGCACCCCTCTTTGCTAGCACGTCCCACTGACCGTTCCGCCCATCCTCAACGGTCGGCGAGCCGTGGCCGAGCGGTACGGTGTCCACTCTGCTGTTCATCGTTCCGTTTGCCGGTACCGGCCGTCGGCTTCGCCTCCGTTTCTCCAGCGGACCGGTCACCTGAAGGAGGGCGGTCGTGAGCATGGGCAGGGCTTCGCCGGGACGGCAGGTCGTGTAGCGGTGCCATCGCTCGTTACGGCCCATGCCCACTCGTCGGGATCGTTCGGGATCGCCCCCGATGGATTTATCGGCCGCGTCGAAAACGCGGTTGAGGACGTCCGGACGGACGGCGTGAATGCCGAGGACCGGGATGAGCCGCATCGGCTTCCGGCGTTCGATTTCATCGTTCTCGCTTCGGACGGGACGCGTCGATTCCACGACATCCCGATATCGGTGCAATTCAGGAAAGATGCGGCAAGGTTTACAAATCGACCATTTGTGTCATACGGGGTGTCGGGCTCGTGGATCACGTGTCCGGTGTCGCGTTCCGCGTGCTCTCGCCGGCCGAGCGGGAGAGGCCGCGATGGACGGCCTGGGCCGCGGGCTGCACCGTCATGCCTCGCGGGTCGTTGCGCCACCGCCGGAGTGCGTACCCCGATCACGTACGCGGGAAAGTCATCGACTCTGACTGCTTTGTATTGATTAGATAACTTTCCCATTGCGCCTCGATCCACTGGCGGTTTTGGATGTCGGCGACCAGGGGAGACCGTTCCCGGTTCTTTACTTGATCCTCATCATGGCATTGCCATGAAAGGGTGTGAGGAAAAACAGGGGGACCCGTTGGCGAGGTGCGTCCAACGGGTCCACGGAGACCGGATCGGAGGTTTCCGGGTTATGTCGACAGGCGTTACCGCCTATGTCCGGATATTGCATGCTTTACAGGTAGGTTCGATGTGCCAGTACCGCCTGCGCCTGACCCAGGGCGTACGGCAAAGCCCGGTTCGCCGTTACCTGGACCGTTCCAACCCGTGCGCCCTGCCCGTGCCGCATAAGGGTCCATCGGGCCTGGCGGGCCCGGGTCGGCGGGGGAGTCACGGCCCGCGGCCGGGAGCGGTGACCGGACGGGGGCCGATCGGATGAGCGTCCCGGCCGACGCGCATCATCTTGCGATCCCTGGCGGCCTCCAGGCGGCCGGGGAGGCGCGGGAGTTCGCGGGCAAGCTGCTCAGCGAATGGGCGCTCGACGCCGACGCGGCGTACGACGTGCTGCTGATCGTGTCCGAGCTCGTCACGAACGCGGTGGTGCACGGGGTGGCGCCCGTCCACCTGTGGCTGTGGGCCGCGGACGGCTGCGTACGCGGCGCCGTGGACGACCAGGGCGACGGCGTGCCGCGCCTCGGCGGTCCCGGAGGCCTGTGCGACGACATGAGCGAGCACGGGCGCGGCCTCACGCTGGTGGCGGCGGTGGCCCGCACGGTCGGCTGGCGCCGGCTGCCGGGCGGCGGCCTCCGGGTGTGGTTCTCGTACGCGGTGGGCGGTGACGGCGGGGCGTGATGAGGGTGTCGCCGGGGCTTCACGGGGGCGAGGGCCGTGAAGTCGGGCCTTGTCGGGTCTCCGGCGGAGTCCTACACTGCATCGCAACTATTAGGAAACCTTCCTGATAGGGATACCGCGACCAAGCCCTTCACCTCTGAATCTGACACGCCACATCCAGCGCGGCCGGCGGCCTCGGTCGTCGGCCGCGCCGGCATGCGCGGAAGGCCCGCCACCGACGCAGGGGCGTCCCGAGTCTCCACCGCGGCGTGGCGCGGCCGGACCGCCGTGCGCTGGTGGCGCCTGAACCGCATGGGCGTCGACCGGTGGTGGCGGGCAAGGCCACGTCAGGAATCAGCCGTCGTACGCTCACGGGTCAGGCCGGCGGCTGCACGGTCCGGTTCGCCCGGTGAGCCGTGCCGCCGGCGGCCTGCCGATCCGCGGCCACGTAACCGGCGGGCGGCGGGAAGCGCGGTGCCGTACGCGAGTCTGTTTCAGGTTGCGGCCCGTCAAGGTCTTGCTCGCCGTCTCGACACGGCTTTACAATCGGGCACAACTATTAGGAAAGTTTACTAACTAAACCATGCTGCCAGCTCGCTTATCGGCCCGTTGATCATCGGCTCGTTCGCCTCTGTCGCCCTCACGTCCCGGAGCTCCGCGAGCACGCCGGCCCGCCGCCGGGCACGCGGACGCCGTACCCCCCACCCCCATCCCCCGCAGAGGTTCGCAATGCATCGCAGGATCTTCCGGCGGGCGCCGTCCGTGGCCGTCGCGCTCGCGGCCGCGCTCGTCGCCATGCTCCTCACGGCCGTACCGGCCAACGCCGCCACGCCCACCGCCACCTTCACCAAGGTCTCCGACTGGGGGACCGGCTGGGAGGGCAGGTTCATCATCACCAACGGCGGGAGCACCGCCGTCAACGGATGGCGGGTCGAGTTCGACCTGCCCGCCGGGTCGAACATCGGCTCGTTCTGGGACGCCGCGATGACCCGCAGCGGGCAGCACTTCACCTTCACCAACCTGTCCTGGAACGCGGCCATCCCGCCCGGCGGCAGCGTCAGCTTCGGCTTCATCGGCAGCCCGGGCGGCGCCGGGGCGGTGATCAGCGGGTGCACGGTGAACGGCGAGCCGTGTGAGGGCGGCGGCCCCGGCCCCACGCCGACCCCCGGCGACGGGGTGCCCGGCAAGCCCGGCACGCCCACGGTCACCGGGGTCACGAACACCTCGATCTCGCTGTCGTGGGGCGCCGCGAGCGGGACCGTGACCGGCTACCGCGTCTACGAGGGCGGCACGGTGCGCGCCACCGTCACCGGCACGAGCGCCACGATCAGCGGCCTGTCCGCGTGCTCCTCGCACACCTACACCGTGCGCGCGTACAACGCGCAGGGCGAGTCCGCGGCGAGCGACCCGGTGAGCGCCACCACCGGCGGCTGCCCGACCGGCTCGCTGCCCAGGCACTTCCTCACCGGCTACTGGCACAACTTCGTCAACCCGGCCACCGAGCTGCGGCTGTCGCAGGTACCGGACGAGTACGACGTGATCGCGATCGCGTTCGGCGAGGCGACGAGCAACCCCGGCGAGGTGCGGTTCTCCCTCGACCCCGAGCTGTCCGCGGCGCTCGGCGGCTACACCGACGCCCAGTTCCGCGCCGACGTGCAGGCGCTGAAGTCGCGCGGCAAGAAGGTCATCCTGTCGGTCGGCGGTGAGGCCGGCCGCATCCAGGTGGCCGGCAGCGCGGCGGCCACCAGGTTCGCCGACTCCGTCTACGCGATCATGCAGAGCTACGGCTTCGACGGCGTCGACATCGACCTGGAGAACGGCCTCAACGCCACGTACATGGAGGAGGCGCTGCGCCGCCTGCACGGCAAGGCCGGCAACGGGCTGATCATCACGATGGCGCCGCAGACCATCGACATGCAGTCGACGAGCGCGGAGTACTTCAAGCTGGCGCTGAACATCCGCGACATCCTCACCGTGGTGCACACCCAGTACTACAACTCCGGCTCGATGCTCGGCTGCGACCGGTCCTTCGCGTACAGCCAGGGCAACGTCGACTTCATCACCGCGCTCGCCTGCATCCAGCTCGAGAACGGCCTGCGGCCCGACCAGGTGGCGCTCGGCCTCCCGGCCGGTCCCGGCGCGGCCGGCGGCGGCGTGGTCGACCCGTCCGTGGTCAACCAGGCGCTCACCTGCCTGGCCACCCGCACCGACTGCGGCCGGTTCGTACCGCCGCGCGCCTACCCGGGCATCCGCGGCGCGATGACCTGGTCGATCAACTGGGACGCCACGCACAACTGGAACTTCGCCCGGACCGTCAAGCCGCACCTCGCCACGCTCCCGTAGGAGGCCGCCGCATGATCCGCATCCGTACGGCCGCGCGTACGGCGGCGGCCTCGGTCGCCGCGGCGCTCACCTTCGCCGCGGCGACGCTCGCCGCCGCCCAGCCCGCCCGGGCGGCGAACCTCGCCGTCAACCCCGGCTTCGAGGCCGGCCTGACCGGCTGGACCTGCACCGGCCGGGCCGAGGCGGTCACCTCGCCGGTCCGCAGCGGGTCCCGGGCGCTCGCCGGCACGCCCGAGGGCACCGACCTCGCCCGCTGCCGCCAGACGATCACCGTCAAGCCGTCCTCGACGTACACGCTCTCGGCCTGGGTACGCGGGAACTTCGTGTTCCTCGGCGCCGAGGGCCACGGCGAGACCTGGGCCTCCCCGGGCGGCACGTGGACCCGGCTCAGCACCTCGTTCACCACGTCCCCGGGGCAGACGAGCGTGACGATCCACGTGAACGGCTGGTACGGCCAGGGCACGTACCACGTCGACGACGTCGAGCTGGACGGCCCCGGCGACGCGCCGGGGTCGCCCTCCCCGTCCCCGTCGCCGACCCCGTCGGAGAGCCCGGAGCCGAGCCCGACCCCGACGGAGGAGCCGACGACGAGCCCGTCGCCCACCCCGGGCGACCGGCTGCTCGTCGGCTACCTGCACGCCACGTTCGCCAACGGGTCCGGGTACGTCCGGATGGCGGACGTGCCGGACGAGTGGGACTTCATCAACCTCGCCTTCGGCGAGCCGACCTCGCCCACCTCCGGCGAGATCCGCTTCACCCGGTGCCCGGCCGCGGAGTGCCCCGGGGTGGAGAGCGAGGCCGAGTTCATCGCCGCCATCCGCGCCAAGCAGCGGGCGGGCAAGAAGGTCCTGCTCTCCATCGGCGGCCAGAACGGGCAGGTCCAGCTCACCACGACCGCGGCCCGGGACGCGTTCGTCCGGTCCGTCTCCGAGATCATCGACCGGTACGGCCTCGACGGCCTCGACATCGACTTCGAGGGCCACTCCCTGTACCTGAACCCGGGCGACACCGACTTCCGCAACCCGACCACCCCGGTCGTGGTCAACCTCATCTCGGCGCTGCGCACCCTGAAGGCGAGGTACGGCTCGCGCTTCGTGCTCACCATGGCGCCGGAGACGTTCTTCGTGCAGCTCGGCTACCAGTTCTACGGCCCGGGCGACGGGGGCCAGGACCCGCGGGCCGGGGCGTACCTGCCGGTGATCCACGCCCTGCGGAACGACCTCACCCTGCTGCACGTGCAGCACTACAACTCCGGGCCGATCATGGGGCTGGACGACCGGTACCACACCATGGGCAACGCCGACTTCCACGTCGCCATGGCCGACATGGTGCTCGCGGGCTTCCCGGTCCGCGGCAACCCCGGCAACGTGTTCCCGCCGCTGCGGCAGGACCAGGTCGCCATCGGCCTGCCCGCCGCGCCGTACGCGGGCAACGGCTTCACCACGGTGGCGGAGGTCCAGAAGGCCGTCACGTGCCTGGTGAAGGGCACCGGCTGCGGAGGCTACCGGCCGCGCGGCGTCTACCCGAACCTGCGCGGCCTGATGGCCTGGTCGATCAACTGGGACCGGTTCAACTCGTACGAGTTCTCCCGCGGCCATCGCCGTTTCCTCGACGGGCTCTGACCCGCCGAGCCCCGGGCGGATCGCCGGCCCAAGCCTCCCTGCCCGGCGATCCGCCCGGCCTTTTCCGCCCGCGGACGCGGCGATCACGCGGGGCTGATCGTGGCGGCGACCGTGGCGCCGAGCTCCCAGCACGCCTCCAGGTCGTCCTTGCCGGGCGTGCCCAGCACGACCACCGGCTCGCGCACGCGCTCCCAGCCGAGCCCGGTGGCGATCGACTCCACCGCGCGGACCGCGCCGGTCGCGTCGTTGTTGCCGTGCACGTACAGCCCGTACGGCAGGCGCCGGGTCTCCTCCAGACACGGGTAGTAGATCGTGTCGAAGAAGTGCTTGAGCGCGCCGCTCATGTAGCCGATGTTCGCGGGCGTGCCGAGGACGATGCCGTGGGCCTCGAGCACGTCGACCGGCCCGGCGCGCAGCGCGGCGCGCGTGACCACCTCCACACCCTCGATCTCGTCGGTGGTGGCGCCCCGCCGTACCGCCTCGAAGAGCTCCTGGAGCGTGGGCGAGGGCGTGTGGTGCACGATCAACAGTCGCCGAACGTTACCCGCCACGCCGCCGATCCTCTCACGCCGGGCGGCGGGAGGACCGCGGCCGGTGGCCGTGGCGGCGCGGGCGGCGCCGGGGGAGCCGGCGGCCACGGATACCGGATCGATACGCGAACGCTGATCGGCCGGATCATGCCGTGAATACGATCAATCCGGTCATATCCCCCAAATGTTCGGAGTGGCTCTGTGCGTATCCGATGCCTGCTGACGGCAGCGATGCTGACCGCCGGCGTGGTCGTCGTCTCTTCGCCCGCTCACGCGGCGGCGCCGGCCGTCCGCATCATCAAGATCTACTACGACTCGCCGGGCTCGCCGGACTACGGCGGGAACCGCAGCCTGAACGGCGAGTACATCCAGCTCAGGAACATGACGCGGAAGGCGATCAACCTGAAGGGGTGGACCGTCCGGGACGACACGAAGCGGAAGGACCACATCTACACCTTCAAGAACTTCATCCTGAAGCCCGGCAAGATCGTCACGCTGCGGACCGGCAAGGGCAAGGACACCTCCACCACGGTCTACTGGGGCAGGAGCGGGGGGACCTTCGCCTACATCTGGAACCAGGTGCGGGACACCGCGTACCTGCGCGACCCCTCCGGCAGGCTCGTGGACAAGTGCTCGTACAACTCGGCCCGGCACGACTACAAGATCTGCTGGCCGCGCTGACCTACCCGGCCCCGGCGGATTCCGGCCGGGGCCCTATTTCTTGTACGGCATTTCTTGTACGGCGGAGCCGGGCCGGGTGACCTGCGCCGTTGCAGGGCCGCGCGTGTCGGCGACCGCCCGCCGCCCGGGTGGCGGTGCGCCGAGTTGTCCACAGGTCGCGAGTCGCTCACGTGTGCGGGGAAGCGGCCGGTGAGATGATCCCCTTATGGACCACACCGCCGCCCTGCTAGAGCAGACCGAACTGTTCGGGGAGACCGTCCGGGACGCCGACTGGTCGGCGCCGGTGCCGACCTGCCCCGGCTGGACCGTCACACAGCTGTTCCGGCACCTCGGCCGCGGCCACCGCTGGGCGGCCCAGATCATCACCGACCGGGTGGACCGGATGCTCGACCCGCGCGAGGTCCGCGACGGCAAGCCGCCGAGCGACATCGAGGGCGCCATCGAGTGGCTGCACGCCGGCGCGCGCGCCGTGATCGACGCGGTCGCCGGCGCCGGTCCGGAGACCCCGGTGTGGACGTTCCTCGGCCCGCGCCCCGCCGCCTGGTGGATCCGCCGCAGGCTGCACGAGGCGACCGTGCACCGCGCGGACGCCGCGCTCGCCCTCAACGCGCCGTACGAGCTCGAGCCGGAGGTGGCCGCGGACGGGGTGAGCGAGTGGCTCGACCTGGTCGCCGCCCGGGCGACGGGGGAGACGTCCCCGCTGGAGCCCGGCGTCACCCTCCACCTGCACGCCACCGAGGACCTTGGACCGACCGGCGAGTGGATGATCCACGGTGACCCCGACGGCGTGCGCTGGGAGCACGGCCACGGCAAGGGCACCGCGGCCGCGCGCGGCCGGGCGTCCGACCTGCTGCTCACCCTGGTACGCCGCCGCACCGCCGCCGAGGCGGGGGTGCGGCTCTTCGGCGAGGAGAAGGTCTGGGCGGACTGGCTGAGCCGTACGCCGTACTGACGGCCTTCCGGGTCAGCGGCCGGGGCGGCCGAGGGCGCGGAGCCGGTCCGGGGAGAGCGCCGAGACGTTCTGGTCGATGGGCGTCTCGGAGTACTGGTGGATCGCCCAGCTCGTCCAGTCGGCGGGCGGGGTGACGGTGCCCTTGGGCTTGCTGTAGTGGGCGACCCAGAGCGGGTACTCGCCGAGACCCTTGAGGTTGGTGTCGGCGAACGCCCAGCCGCTGTAGATCATCGGCTTGATCCCGGTCTTCGCCCGCACGTGCGCGAGCCAGGCCTTCGCCCAGGCGTTGACCTCCTCGGGGCTCTTGCCGTCGGTGACCTCTAGGTCGAGGACGAGCAGGTCGCCGGCCTTGGCGGGGTGGGCGTTCACCATGGCGAGGAAGTGCTCGGCCTCGGCGATCGGGTCGTTGGCCGGGTGCGCGAAGTGGTAGGCGCCGCGCACGATGCCCTTCTTCGCCAGCTCCGCCCAGTGGCGGGCGAAGGTGGCGTCCCGGAAGTCGGTGCCCTCGGTCGCCTTGATGATGCCGAACTGGGCCGGGCTCGCCTGCCAGTCGTGGTCGGGCTGATGGTTGGAGATGTCTTCGCCGTAGATGAGTCGCGTCGTCTGCTGCTGCGCCGCTGCGTGCGTCCGGCCGTGGTCGGCGGGGGCGGCAAGGACCTCGCCGGCGAACCCCGCGACGACGGTGGTGGTCGCGAGGGCCGCGCTCGCCAGGGCGTACGAGGCGGCCTTACCGGGATGGCGCAGGCGGTCACGGAGAGCGGTGGCGAACGACATACGAGATGGGCTCCTTGGTCGGGTGCAGTGTCCGCCGGGGCCCGGCCGGGCGCCGGGCACGATGGTGCCCCGGGCATGGCGTGGAATGGCCGGCCGGTCGTCGGCCGGAGCGGGACCCCGGCTCCGCGAGACGCGGAGGACGGTCATGCGCCGCTTGCGCAAGGGCAAGGACGAGGAGGGGCATGACCGATCGATCAGATGGCAAGCGCCGCGTCATGAATCGGTCAAACGTGCGCTGCGACTTCAAAGGTACGCACACGACCTCAAAGGTCACAAGTGGGTAACGTGCATGTCCTGTCGGTGCGCCCGCTGAAAGGCCGCGCATCCCCTGTCCCAGGGGGATTCAGTGGGGGGTAGATCTTTCCGCCGCTGTGCCGGAAGGCGTGATCGCGACCACATCCATGGAGATCCGGCCGGGACGGTTGTATACGGGCATGCGCCACTGCCCATGAGACGCGGAAGCGGGGATCAATCGATCGCGCCGCGATCCGGCTTCACCTCGATCTGGCCCTCCTGTGAGGCCTGCGGAGCTGCGATCGGCTGGTCGGCTCAAGCCGAGGTCGTCGCGGCGTACACCAGGGAGTCGTAGGTATCGGTGATGCGCTCCAGGTCCACCCCGAGTGAGAGCGCGAAGGAATCGAGTCGTTGCTGTACGACAACACCGGACTCCCCGGCACGCGCCGTCCGTTCAAGCTCGAGGAACACCCCGAGGTGCTCGATCTCATCGACGCAGATGGACGTGCCGTTCAGCGTCCCGGTTCGCCGCGTCTTCACGACGCGAACGGTCGGGCGGAAGCCCATCGCGATGACAGCCTGATGCATCTGTTCCCGGTCGGCGACCTCCGTCTCGTGTTCCAGGCAGGCCATTTCGTTGTCGAGTGGCTTTTTCACGGTAAACAGGTGCCTGCCCTCCTGGGTGCGCAGACGGGCGAAGACCACTCCGATCTTGCTGTGGCCGTGGCTCCAGCCCGCCTGTGCATACGCTTGGTCGTCCTGCCGTACCGGGGTTGACAAGGTCACACCGCGCCGGCTCAGCGCGGCTTCCAGCGCCGCCAGGTCTTTCACGCGGTATTTGACCTCGACTTCCTGTGCCTCATGAGACACCTGTCCGCCTCCCGGATATCCCCTTGGGCAAGGCAGCTTATCGACACCATGAACGGCCATTGATGTCGTTTCGCTGGAATCCACATGGAGGCCGTGGCGAAGAACCACGTCCGAGCATTCATAGGGAGGACGTGGACAATAGATCACCTTTTTGCGAAAAGGCACCGTTCCCGTGCTTTGCAGCGTGGTGGACGCGTGCAGTGGTCGTCGCGGTCGATCGCATGCGATCGGATCGCCACCCTTCCCCAGGGCTGCTCCCCTGGGTGCGCTGCCGAGACCGGTGACGAGTACGGCCGACACCCCCGCTATGGCTTCTGGGCTGCTCCGTTGACCCGCTCCCGATCGACGTGCCCGCAGACGCCCCTCGGCGGCAGGCCGGGAGCGAGGGCCGACCGGGTACCCGGCAGCCGACGACACCGTGACGCGCGCGTCCGGCCCTTCACCCGCCGACGGCGGTGCCGAGGGGTGGCTTGTGCTGAGGCGAGGTCATCAGGCCCGCAGCGGGGAGCCCCGGGCATCGGCGGGCCCTGGGCCGTACCGGCGATCCCGCGATGAAACGTAGGGTCCGCCGCATGACGCCACATCACGACACCGACGGAGGTAGCGGCTCGTCGCGATGGCGACCCGGCGCATCGGCCGCCGGGTGGTGCCGGTCTCGGGCCCACGGCGCCCCGTCCCGTTGGCGGGTGGTCACGTGACGGTGGCCCGACGCCGGTCCTTTCCGGTGTCCGGCGGCGCGCAGGCGACCGCGGCCACGCCGCGGCCCGGCGCCCATACGTATTTATGTATACGCTAGGACGTCCAGCCATTCCGGCGCCGACGCCTGCCCGGCGCATAGGCGCCTCGGGTGTCCGGCCGGACCGTCCGCGTCACGCCGGAGCGGGAGGGCGGAGCATGCCGCGAGGGGAGCCGAGGGTGGCCGCGTCGGGGGAGTGGCGCGACGAGCGGAGCGGGGAACGGCTTCCCGCGGGGGAGGCGCACGCCTGGCAGCCGGGCGCGAACCAGACGCTGTGCGGGCTGCCGCTGAGCCGGGCCGGGCTGCACCGGTTTCACCACGTGGTGTGGCCGGACGTGTTCCCCGAGTCCGGCGGGGCGGCGGAGCGGGTACGCCGGGTCTGCCGCAGGTGCCTGGCGGCCTCGGGGCGGCGGTCGGCGCGCGGGTGGAGCAGGCCGTGGGTCAGGCGGTCGCCCCGCCCCTGAAGGCCCGCCTCCGGCCCGGGCCGTACCGCGCACTGGCGCGCGATATGGCCGGACATGTCCGACACTGTTCCATTACGGTCTGATGACGGTTCCGTCGCCAACACCACTGCCGTGAGGCGAAAACCCCACTTGACCTGATACGCCGGAGGAATGCAAGATCATCCCGACTCCAGGCTGGTCGGTGGTTGGCCAAACGTCCGGTCAAGAGTGACATCCTTGTATCAAACCGGTCGGCCACCGCCGAACTGACGACAAGTCTCACCTGCGTCATTTGTCGTAGGTGAGGGGCTGCACATTGTCCTGTCCGCGCGGTCATTCGGCCGTCGTCGGGTGCGGCGTGACTTGGGTAACGTCGCCGACACGCCTTGTCGAACCAGCCTAGCGAGGAGTCTTTTTGTGACAGGTGGGGAAACCGGGTCCCAGTCATCCGAGGGGCTCGTCGTCCGAGATCTCACGGTCCGGTACGGACCTGCCATCACTGTGCTGAGATCCATCGACGTCGAGGTCCGTCCCCGCACCGTGGTCGCGTTCTTGGGCGTGAACGGTGCAGGCAAGACGACTCTGACCCGAGCGGTGACCGGCATGCTGTCCTTCCACGGCGGTTCGGTGATCTCCGGGGACATCAGGTGGAAGGGACGCTCGATCGTCGGCCTCAACCCCCGGCGCATCGTGCGTGCCGGCATCAGCCAGGTGTTGGAGGGGCGGCGGATCTTCGCCGAGCTCACCGTGGACCAGAATCTGTCCGTCGGTGGCATTACCAAGCGCAATGACAACGCCCTCAAGGAGCGGCGCGACTGGATTTACGACATGTTCCCGCGGCTGCGCGAGCGCCAGAACCAGATGGCCGGCTATCTGTCCGGTGGTGAGCAGCAGATGCTCGCGATCGGACGCGCGCTCATGCAGTCGCCCGAACTGCTCGTGCTGGACGAGCCCTCCCTGGGTCTCGCGCCGAGCATCGTCGAGCACATCCGGGACACGATCGCCGGCATCCGCGAGGCCGGGACGAGCGTCCTGCTCATCGAGCAGAACGCCACCATGGCGCTCTCCGTCGCCGACTACGGATACATCCTCTCGCACGGAACCGTGACGAAAGAGGGACCGGCCAAGGAACTGCTCGCCGATCCGCACATCCAGTCCTTCTACCTCGGCCTGGACGAGGACACCGGCGAGCTCGACGCCGTCAAGCACGGAGCGACCGCATGACCACCGGCAAGCCGCTGCTCGCGGTTCGTAACGTCAAGCTCACCTTCGGTGGCATCACCGCGATCAAGGACGTGTCGTTCGAGGTCGAGAAGGGTGAGTTCTTCGCCATCATCGGCCCCAACGGGGCGGGCAAGACCTCGATGCTCAACGTGCTGAACGGGGTGTACAAGCCCACGTCCGGCACCGTCGAGTTCGAGGGCCAGCCCCTGCTCGGCCGCAAGCCGGCCGACATCGCCCGCCTCGGCATCGCCCGCACGTTCCAGAACCTCGCGCTGTTCGAGGAGATGACGGTCCTCGACAACGTGGTGCTGGGCCGCCACCACTTCATGAAGGCGGGCGTGCTCAGCGGCATGCTCTGGTTCGGCCGGGCCCGCCGCGAGGAGTACGAGGCCCGGCGCGACTGCATGCCGCTGATCGAGCTGATGGGCCTCTCCGACATCCGGAACGAGCTCGTCCGGGACCTGCCGTACGGCGTGAAGAAGCGCATCGAGCTGGCCCGGGCGCTCGCGATGCGGCCCAAGCTGCTCCTGCTCGACGAGCCGGTGGCCGGCATGAACGGGCCGGAGACCGCGGAGCTCGCGAGCTGGGTGCTCAACGCCAAGCGCGAGCTCGACCTGACGATCATTATGATCGAGCACGACATGGCGCTGGTGACCAAGGTCGCTGACAGGGTGCTGGTACTCGACTTCGGCGAGGTCATCTGCTGCGACAAGCCCTCCGTCGCGGTCAACGACCCCCGCGTCATCCGCGCCTACATCGGCGGCACCGACGAGAAGGTCATCAACCAGGCGACGGCGGGTCTCAAGGAAGGGTCGGCCTCCACGGACACGACGGAGAAGTCGGCCTCCGACGCCAAGAAGGAGTCGGTCTCCACCGCCACCTCGGAGGACGCCTCATGACGGAGAACCTGCAGATCCTCGCGGGCGGCATCTCGCTCGGCTGCGTGTTCGCGCTGCTCGCCCTCGGCTTCGTGATCGTGTCGAAGGCGACCGGCGTGTTCAACCTCGCCCAGGGCGGGTTCGTGGTCTGGGGCGCGTACTCGACGTACTTCCTCCACCAGCAGGTGGGCCTGCCGTTCTACGTGGCGGCGGTGCTGTCGATCCTGTTCGTCGCGCTCGTCGCGGCCGTGATGGAGGCCGTCGCCGTCCACAAGGTGGCGAGCAAGAACCTGTACACCCCGATCCTCGTCACCTTCGGCCTGCTGATGATGATGCCCCCGGTGGTGTCGGCGTTCTGGGGCACGGGCCAGCTCACCATCGGTGACCCGTGGGGCCTCAAGGTGATCCGCATCGGCGAGGTCGCCATCACCGAGCGGAACGTCGCGGTGATCGTGGTGACGCTCATCGTGGTCGCCGTGTTCGGCCTCTTCTTCCGGTACACCCGGCTCGGCCTCGCCATGCAGGCGACCGCGCTCGACCCCGAGGCCGCCCTCGCCCAGGGCGTGAGCGACAAGCTCGTGCACCGGCTCTCCTGGGCGATCGCGGGTGCGCTCGGCGCGTTCGGCGGCATCATGCTCGCCACCGCCGGCGGTGTCGGTCTCGGCCCCGGCCTGGAGGAGTACGCGCTGCTCGCCCTGCCGGTGATCATCCTCGGCGGCATCGAGTCCCCGCTCGGCGCCGTGGTCGGCGGCCTGATCGTCGGCATCATCCAGCAGTTCGCCGTGGTGTACGCGGCCGAGGACTTCGGGGTCGGCTTCGAGGAGGTCGTGCCCTACCTGCTTATGATCGCAGTCATGCTCGTGCGTCCCCAGGGCCTCTTCGGGACCAGGAAGGTCAGGCGAATCTGATGGCGGTCGACGTCTCCCCCGGTGTCGCCGAGAAGAACTCCGCGAGCAAGCACGCGGCGCCCAAGCTGCGCCTGGTGAACAGCCGCGCCGGCCGGATCGGCGTCGCCGTGTTCATCGTCCTCATCGTGGCGTTCCCCCTCAACTTCGGCGACACGTACTGGCTGGGTGTGCTGAACTCGGCGGGCATCGCCGCGATCGCCGCCATGGGCCTGAACGTCCTCACCGGCTACGCCGGTCAGCTCTCCCTCGGCCACGCGGCGTTCGTGAGCATCGGTGCCTTCACCGCCCAGTACGTGGGCGGCCAGCTCGGCCTGCCGATGATCGTGTGGCTGCCGGCCGCGGGCATCGCCGCCGCGGTCGTCGGCGCGGCGGTGGCGCCGTTCGCGCTCCGGCTGCACGGGCCGTACCTGGCGATCGTGTCGCTCGCCCTGGTCGCGATCGTCGTCTGGGTGGCCCGGAACATCCCGTCGATCACCGGCGGTAACGAGGGAACCTTCGTCACCGCGGAGGCCACGCTCGGGCCGATCAACTTCGCGGAGCTCTCCATCGGCCCGCTCTCGTTCGTGCGCGAGCAGGGCATGTTCATCCTCATCTGGTCGATGGTGGGGCTGTTCCTGCTGCTCACGGCGAACGTGATGCGTACCCGCGCGGGCCGGGCGATGCAGGCGGTCCGGGACCACGACATCGCCGCCGAGGTGCTCGGCGTGCGCATGATGCGGACCCAGGCCAACGCCTTCGTCCTGTCCACCTTCATCGCGGGCGTCGCCGGCGGCCTGCTCGCGGTGAACCTCGAGTACATCCGGCCGGACGAGTTCGGCGTCCACCTGTCGGTGGAGTACCTGGCGATCATCGTCATCGGCGGCCTGGCGTCGCTGTGGGGCCCGGTCCTCGGCGCCCTCTTCGTGACCATGGTGCCGGTGATCGTCGACATCTTCTCGGACTCCCTGCCGTTCATCCAGCACGGCGGAACGGACGGGATGAGCACCACCGACATGAGCCTGCTGCTCTACGGCCTCCTGATCGTCATCTTCCTGCTCGCCGAGCCCAAGGGCCTGGTCGCCGTGATCCGGCGGATCCGGGACCGGGTTCGGCCGCCCCGCAAGGCCGCGGTGAACTCACCCGCCTAGGCCGACGGGGCACCTCATGTGGCACCATCTTCCCCGCGTCTAACCCTCCCTTGGGCGTACCACCGAGAGGAAAAAACACGATGAAGTTCCCCAATAAGAGAGCAGGTGTCTCCGTTGCCGCCCTGCTTCTCAGCGCCGCCCTCACGGCGACCGGCTGCGCGGCCCAGAACAGCGGTGGCGGCAGCGGTGGCAGCGGTGAGCTGAAGGCCGGTCCGGGCTTCGACGCGAAGACCAACACCATCACGGTCGGCAACATCCTCGCGCTCAGCGGCCCGATCGCCGCGACCGCCCGTGAGCAGCTCGCCGGCCAGCAGGCGTGGTACGACAAGATCAACGCGGCCGGCGGTATCGCGGGCAAGTACAAGATCAACCTGATCACCGCGGACAACGCGTACGAGGCGCAGAAGGCCGTCCAGGCCTACAACGAGATCAAGGACAAGGTCGCCCTGCTGTCCGGCGTGCTGGGCACCCCGTCGGTGAAGGCGCTGATCCCGATCGCCAACCGCGACAAGATGGTCGTCATCCCCAGCGCCCAGGACGCCAGCATCAAGGACGAGCCGCAGCTCCTGCCCACGTTCTCCACCTACCAGTCGGAGGTGGCGAACGGCGTGTCCTACCTCGTCAACAAGGACCCCGACCTCAAGAAGGCCAAGTTCTGCGTCCTCGGGTACAACAACCAGTGGGGTGAGGACATCAACGAGGGTCTGACCTACATCACCTCCAAGTGGGGCGCCAAGGTCGAGACCTTCGCCAAGTACGGTCCGACCGACACCCAGCTCACCGCGCAGATGCAGCAGCTGAAGTCGGCCGGCTGCGAGATCATCGGCTTCAGCGGCGCGGCGAACAACGTGCCCGCCGTGGTCTCCGCGGCCACCCAGCTCGACTACAAGCCGAAGTGGGTCATGGGGTTCATGGCGAACGCCACCGCGTTCTCCGAGTCGCCGATCGCCGACTACCTCAAGGAGAACATGATCTTCACCGGCCCCGGCGGTGACCTGAAGGGCGACGAGAACCAGACCCTCAAGGAGCTGCGGGAGTCGAAGGCCCTCAACGGCGCCGAGCTCACCGTTCAGCACATCTACGGCCACATCCAGGCGATCGCGGTCACCACGCTTCTGGAGAAGGCCATCCAGAACGGTGACATCACCCGCGAGGGCCTGACCAAGGCGCTGTCCGAGCTGGAGAAGGTCAGCTTCAACGGCATCAACGGTGACGTCATCCTCACCCCGGGCAACCGTACGCTGCCGCACTCCACGACCATCTACGAGTACGACAAGGAGTACTCGCCGTACGGCCTGAAGGCGGTCGAGAGCAACTTCACCGCCCCCGAGGGCATCGACCCCAAGTTCTGATCCACCGCACCGACAGCGGCTGAACCGCGGTCCCGTGCCGGGCGACCGGCGCGGGACCGCGTTCCCTTTTCGCCCGGTTTTCCGGGCGAACGCCTGGCGGTGCTGGGAGACGTGTCGGTACGGGCGCGGGTCAGGCGTGCTGGCCTGCGGCGGTGCGGGCCGCGGTGACCACGACGGTGGTGTAGGGCACGGTGAACCGGCCGCCCAGTGTGTCGATCGCCGCGCCGACGGACTCGAGGATCAGGGCCAGGGACTCGGCCGGCAGCCGGGTGAGGATGCCGGCGTTCCCCTGCTGGCCGAGGCGGTGAACATGACCGCCGCCTATCTCGCCGCCGAGCGCGAGCTCGGCCGCGTCACCGCCGAGGCCGACCTCGACACGCTCGCCACCGCCCTGGTCGGCGCCGTGCACCTGCTGTTCGCCGACCGCACCGGCGCCCCGCCGGCACCGGAGGCGGTGGAACGCACGGTGGCCACGGTGCTGTCCGGGGCCCTCGCGCAGCGGCCGCTGTTCTGACCCGCTCAGGCGGCGCGCGGCCGGGACGGCCACCAGGCGCGGGGGCCGACGTCGAGCAGGAGCGCGGGCACGAGCACGGCCCGGACGAGGAAGGTGTCGAGCAGGACGCCGAGCGCGACGAGCACGCCGAACTGCACGGCCCACACGAGCGGCAGCACGGTCAGCGCCGAGAACGTCGCCGCCAGCACGAGCCCGGCGCCGGTGATCACCGATCCGGTGAGCGCGAGCCCGCCCAGGACGCCGTCGGCGTGACGGCCGGTCCGGTCGATCTCCTCGCGGATGCGGCTCGCGAGGAAGATGTTGTAGTCGACCCCGAGGGCGACGAGGAAGACGAAGCCGAGCAGGATCGCGTCGTGGCCGAGCGCGGGAAAGCCGAGCAGGTGGCGTGAGACGAGCCAGGTCAGCCCGAGCGCCGCGCCGTACGAGACCACCACGGTGGCAACGAGCAGCAGCGGGGCGATGAGCGACCGGAGCAGGACCACGAGTACGGCCAGGGTGACGAGCAGCGCGAGCGGCACCACCCGCAGCAGGTCGCGGCGGTGCGCCTCGGCCGTGTCGACGGCGGTGGCGGTGGGGCCGCCGACGAGCGTGCCCGGGGTGCCGGCGAGGGCGGCGCGCAGCCGTACCACCGTGCGCTCGGCCGCGGCGCTGTCCGGTGCGTCGGCGAGCAGGACACGGATCCTCGCCCGGCCACCGGCCTCGACGGGCGGCTGCACCCGGGACACCCCCGCGGTGGCGCGGGCGATCGCCGCCGCCTTCTCCCGGTCCGGCCAGGCCGTGATCACGTCGACGGGGGCGGAGGCGCCGCCGGGATAGTGGGCCGACACGAGGCGCTGCCCGACGGCGGACTCCGGCGGGGAGGTGTACGCCTCAGCGCCGGGGATGCCCAGGCGGGCGGTGGCGAGGGAGAGGCACAGCGCGCCGAGGAGGCCGGCTCAGCGCACCAGGCCGGACTGGTAGGCGATCACCACGAGCTGCGCCCGGTCCCGGGCGCCGAGCTTCGTCATCGCCCGGCTGACGTGGGTGCGCACGGTCGCCGGGCTCACCACCAGGTGGCGGGCGATCTCGTCGTTCGACATGCCCCTGCCGACGAGGCCGAGGATCTCCACCTCGCGGGCGGTCAGCGCGTCGAGCCGGTGCCGTGCCGACGCCGGGGCCGGGCGGCCCGCGAACTCCTGGATCACCCGCCGGGTCACGGAGGGCGACATCAGCGAGCCGCCCTCCACGGCGACCCGGATCGCGCGCAGCACGTCGGCGGGGTCCCCGTCCTTGACCAGGAAGCCGCTCGCGCCCTCGCGCAGCGCCTCGAAGATGTACTCGTCGATCTCGAACGTGGTGAGCATGATGACGCGGGTGTCCCGCAGCGCCGGGTCGGCGGTGATCTCGCGCAGCGCGGCGAGCCCGTCCATGCGCGGCATGCGGACGTCCATCAGCACCACGTCCGGCCGCTTGGCGCGCGCCAGCCGTACCGCCTCCTGGCCGTCGGCCGCCTCCCCGGCCACCTCGAGGCCCTCCTCGCTCTCGATCAGCACCCGCAGCCCGATCCGGACCAGTGCCTGGTCGTCGGCGATCAGTACCCGAATCACCCGTCAGCCCTCTCGTCGCCGTGCCCGCGTCGTCGGGTGGGCAGCCAGGCCCGTACGGCGAAGCCGCCGCCGGGCTCCGGCCCGCAGTGGAACCGGCCGTGCAGCGCCTCGACCCGCTCCCGCATGCCGATGATCCCGTTGCCGGGCTCGCCCGGGGTGGTGCGCCCGTCGTCGACCACGCTCACCGCGACCTCGTCGGGTGTGTAGTCGAGGCGCACCGTCGCCGAGGCGCCCCCGGCGTGGCGCAGCACGTTGGTGAGCGCCTCCTGCACGATGCGGTGGATCGCGTGGGCGGTCGCGGCGCCGACGTGGGACGGCTCGCCGGTGACGATCAGCTCGACGGGGTGGCCCGCCGCGCTGAGCGAGGCGACGAGGTCCTTGACCGCGTCGAGGTCCGCTCCCGGGCGCCGGTCCCGGATCACGTCGAGGGTACGGCGGAGCTCGTCGAGCGCCTGCCTGCCGGTCTCGCGGATCGCGGTGAGCGCCTCGATCGCCTGGCTCGGGTCGCGGTCGGCGACGTGCAGGGCGATGCCGGCGCGCATGCTGATCACGCTCAGACTGTGCCCGAGCACGTCGTGGATCTCACGGGCGATGGCGAGCCGTTCCTCGTGCGCCCGGGCGCGGGCGCGTTCGGCCGCGGCCTCGGCCTCGGCCGCGCGGCGGCGGCGCTGCAGCAGCGTCACCGCGGCCGTGCCGTACGCGGTCAGGGCGGCGGCGAACCAGGCGAAGCCGACCAGGAACGGGCTCGCCTCCGCCGGTACGGGGCCGATCAGGTCGGAGGCGAGCAGCGCGGCGCCGGTCAGCGCGGCCGCCGCCGCGCCGGCGGGCAGGCCGTACCGGAGGGTGAGGTGGAACAGGCAGAGGAGGGGCGCGAGCAGGACGGGGCCGGGGGCGTGCCCGCGTGCCAGCATGACCGCGGCGCAGGCCAGGGTGATCGCGAAGGCCGTACCCGGGCGGGCCCGCCACAGGGCGAGGGCGAGCCCGGCGACGACGAGGAGGCCGTAGGCGATCGCGTCGAGTGCCCGGTACGGCGGCATGCGGTTCAGGGTGGCGACGTGGGTGCCCGCGACGAAGAGCGGAGCGGCCGCCACGCCGATCAGGAGGTCACGTCCCGGAAGCCTGAGACTGGCCACAAGGCCCACCCTAGGCGTGGGGGAGCGGCGCGGTCGTCAGCGCGGCGACGTATTCGGTACCGCGATCCGCGTACATCGGGCCGCGGCGTTCCGTCCGGAAGCGCATGCGCGGTGGGCGAATGCGGCCCGGCGCGCCGAGGGCGGGCGCCGCCCGGTGGCGCCGCCCGCCCAGGAGCGTCGCGTCATGACCTCAGAAGCGCCGGCACTGGTCTTCCTTGTTGCCCTGCACCCGGTTGCCGCCGCCGACCGGCCTGGGGCGGTTCTCCTTGCACTGCAGGTTGCCCTTGACCCGGTTGCGGTAGATCGCCGCGCCGCCGCCCTTGTTCTCGAACACCTGGATGTTGCCGCCCACCCGGTTGCGGTCCACGCGCAGGCCGCCCCGGTTGGCCTCGAGCTGGATGTCGCCGTTGACGCGCGAGGAGAGCACCGCGGCCGACCGCCCCTGCTTCACCTGCACGCTGCCGATCACCACCGAGCCGCCGGCCACCGTGACCGAGCGGGCCCCCTCCGCCTGCACGTTGCCCTTCACCCGCACCCCGCGGGCGACGAGCACCGCGCCGTCCTCCACCTTGATGTTGCCCTTCACCCGGGTGCCGAGCAGCGCGCACCGCGCCCCGTCCGGCACCCGCACGTTGTCCAGCGTCACCGCCCGGATCGTGCCCCGGCACACCCGCTCGTCCGCGAACGCCGGGCTCGCCACCACCAGCCCGCCCACAACGGCCCCGAGCACCGCTCCGCCCGCGACCACCTTGATCATCCGCATCGCATTTCCCTCCCTCGCAGCGGCCGTGCCGTACGGCCGGACGATGCGAGCCTCTCGGGCGGCGGTGAGGATCCGGTGAGGCACGTATTAGAGCGTTCTCATCGAACCCGCCCCGCACCGGTGCGCGACCGCCGTCACGGGCCCGTCCGGGCCGGCTGTGCTCCGCCGGCACGATCGAGGGCCGCGCCCGGTAGCTGTGATCTACGTTGTAAAGGTCGCCACCGAAATGAGCAAACGCCCTCATATCGGGCAAACCCCACTGTCGCCTCCCTCTCAACGACCACAGGGGGACGCGGATGACGTCGGCGGGCGGCGGATCGAATTGACCTCAACCATGCTTGAGGTTCTAGCCTGCTTACGTCCGTTGTCATGGCGGATGGGGCGTACGTCGAAGGCGGTGGCCGAGCTACGGCTCGGCCACCGTCGGCCGCTTTCTCATGCCCGGGTTCGGGCTCGTTTCTCGGGGAGCACGAGGTCGCGCCACCGGCCTCCCGACCGAGCCGGCGGTACTCGTCGAACCGGGGCCGGGCGACGTCCAGACGCTCCTGTCCCCGATCGGCGGACCGTGTCCGGCTCAGCCGAGACGTATGCCCGCGAGATCGTTGGGGGTCCCATCTCCCTTTCGGCACTGGCTCCCGCTGCGGCGCCGTCTTTTCGGATGGCGTTGAGGCCACCGTCGAAGGGCGCGGGCCGTCGGTCCCGGTAAGCCATCGGGCACGGCGCGGATAACTCACCGAGGGGGCTCGCTCCAGCCCCACCCGCCGCCGTGTGGGGGCCCGATTCCGAGCCTGCGACGGCTGTTCAACGCGCTGTGCGGGGGTTCGGTATCGGCCCCATCGCGCGGTCAGGTAGCCCAGGTCTCCAGGGCCAGCAGGTCGCGCATGGACACCATGCCGACCATGCGCCCGTCCTCCTCGACGGGGAGGTGGCGGATGCCCTCGTCGAGCATGCGCTTGGCGACGTCCCGCGAGTCCTCGTCGGGGTGCGCGGTCTTGATCGTGGTCGAGGCGTAGGCGGCGGCGGTCATCGCCGCCGGGTCGCCCGGCTCCTGGGGGTCGGCGAGGGCCGCCACGAGGTCGCGTTCGGTGATGATGCCGATGACCCGGTCGCCGTCGAGGACGGCGAGGGAGCCGACGTTCTTCTCGATCATCCGCTGCGCGACCTCGGTCAGCCGGTCGTCCGCGTCGCAGCCGAAGACCTCCGGCCGGTACACGTTTCCGATACGCATGGCTCCCCATCCGGTTAGCTCGATCCCTCGCCTACGGTTATTCCGCGTCGCCGGCCCGTCACACCGGTAGGGCGGGTTATCCCTGGCCATGCCGTACAAATCTGGCGATCGGGGCTAACCATGGCGCAGGCTCCAGAGTGACTCCGGACGGCTCATTCCGGGTGAGGCGTCAGCGGTCCCCGCAGGCGCTCAGGGCGCGCATCGCCTCGGCCTCGATGCGGGAGATGTCCTCCAGTACGGCGCCGGCCCGGTCGAGGAGGGCCGGGTCGCCGGTCTCGCCCGCCTTGGCGATCAGAGCGGCGGTCTGCGTCCAGAGCTCGGCGGCCTCGCCGTACCGGGTGTGGCCGGTACGCAGGGCGGGGTCGTCGAGCCACTGGGTGCACTCGGCGAGGAAGTCGCGGTAGATGTTGCGGAACAGCGCGCCACCGGTGCCGCCCTGCTCCATGAGGCGGGCGGCCTGTGGCAGGTCCTCGTGCGGCCGGTCGGTACGGCGCAGCCAGCCGCGTACCTCCCGGGCGGCCTTGGCGATGCCGCGGTGGCCGAGGTTCGCGATGGGGGCGGTGAGGAACGCGTCGGCGCAGGACCTGATCGCGGACACGATGTGGTCCCGGGTCACCTGCACCGGGCCGGGCGCGGTGATGGTGAAGGACCGGTTCCGGGCCGTCATCGGGCCTCGCTCGGCCCGCGCCCTGGCGAGGCTCGCCAGCGAGGTGCGCAAGGCCTCGCCCTGCTGGGCGGTGTCCACCAGGTAGGCGTACTCGTCGTCGTAGCCGTACATCGCGACCATGTGGCCGCCGAAGTGCACCCGCGAGGTGAAGTACTCCAGGTGGTAGCTGTCGAGCTGGAGGCCGACCGGGCGCCCGGCGTCGATCTGGGCCACCACGTTCTGCCACGCCTTGCGCTCCGAGGCGGTCTCCGCCACCTGCAGGGTCAGCCCCAGCCGGGCGGCGAGGTTCCTGGTCAGCTCGAAGGGCCTGACCCGGCCCCCGAGGAACGGGAAGGCCATGTTCCTGCCGTCCCAGTAGATGAACGACAGGCCCGCGCCGAGCCCGAACAGCATCGGCTCGGACAGGTCGATGCCCTCGTGCCGCAGCAGCACGCCCAGCGTGGTCGTCTCACAGTGCCGCATGCCGCGGGGTTCGATGCCCTCCACCACCGTCATCGTCCGTCCCTCCGATGTGCCTCGTCTCGGCCGCCGACCGGCCCACGATGCCGGTCGGACACCGGGTCGCTCTCGTGTCGCGGTGGCCAGGATGGACCCTCACACCGTGGCAGAGTCCAGCCCGCACGAGGACACATCGGACGGCCCGGCGGCCGTCCCACGAGGGGACGTCGCATCCGCCGCGTGGGACGACGCCGAAGCGGACCGGGCGCCGCACTCTCCGGGCCGGCGCCGTCGTCGTGGATGCGCGAGCCCGTGGCGTCGTGTTGGTCCACGAAGCCCCGGCCTGCCCGGAGAGGTACGGCGGGTACCCGGTCACCCGGACCCAAAGGATGTCCGAGTGCTCGTTACGCGCCCGCCGCGGCGGTCTGGGCCGGGCCGTACACGAGGTACACCACCCCGGTGGTGAACGGCTTGGCGCTGATCAGCCGCAGCGGGATCGGCGGCTCGCCCTCGTCGAACAGGCGCATGCCCTTGCGCACGGCGACCGGGTGGACCAGCAGGTGCAGCTCGTCGAGCAGCCCGGCGGCGAGCAGCTGCCGGACGACGGAGACCGAGCCGCTCATCGCGATGTCCCCTTCGCCCGGCTCGTTCTTCAGGGCGGCGACCGCCTCGATCAGGTCACCCTGCAGCCGTTCGGAGTTCCGCCAGGTGAAGGTGAGGTCCTGGCGGGTGACCACGATCTTCCGCATGTCGCCGAGCACCTTGGCGAACTCGGCGTCCTCGCCACCCTCGGCCTCGCGCTGCGGCCACGCCCCGGCGAAGGTCTCGTAGGTCCGGCGCCCGAGCAGCAGGGTGTCCGCCGAGGTGAGCTGCGCGTCGACGGCCGCTCCCATCTCGTCGTTGAAGTACGGCATGTGCCATTCCTGCGGTTCCCCGACCACGCCGTCGAGCGAGATGAACAGGCCCGCGGTGAGCTTTCGCATGTATGGCTCCTTGTCGATGAGTGATCTGGATGTCACTTCCTCTGACCGGCGAGGGAGCGGAAACTCATCGCGGGATACGGGGCGAATTTCGCAAGAAGTTTCGGCCGTCAGTCGACGAGGGCGCTGTAGACGAGCCGGCGCAGCTGCGCGCGGGTCGGGTACGTTCCCGCCCCCGCCAGCCGGGAGCCGCCGCGCAGCGGCAGCGACTGGGTCATGAACACGACGGTCAGATCCTCCACCGGGTCGACCGAGAACATCGTGCCGGCCGCACCGCCCCAGTAGTACTCGCCGGCGCCCGCCACGCTGAGCGACTTCACCGGGTCGAGCACGACGGCGAACCCGAGGCCGAAGCCGACGCCGCGCAGGTCCGTCTGGGTGAAGGCGCTCGTCGACAGCGTGGCGAGGTCGGCGTCGAGGTGGTTGGCGGTCATCAGCCGCAGCGTCCGGGGGGAGAGGATGCGGACGCCGTCGAGCTCGCCGCCGCCCGCGAGCATCAGGGTGAACCGCACGTAGTCCGAGATCGTCGACAGCATGCCCCCGCCCGCGGACAGCACCGACGGCGGGGTGAGCGCCCGGTCGCCGACGGTGTCGTCCCGTACCGCGAGGCCGGTCTCGGGGTCCGAGACGTAGAGCGCGGCGAGCCGTTCCTTGCGGCCGTCGTCGGCGTACCAGACGGTGTCGCGCATGCCGAGCGGCCCGGTGACGCGCTCGGCGATCGCCACGTCGAGGCTCTGCCCGGTCCAGATCTCGATGAGCCGCCCGAGCACGTCGGTGGAGACGCCGTAGCCCCAGGAGCTGCCCGGCTGGAACAGCAGCGGCAGCCGGGCGAGGTCGGCGCAGACGGACGCCAGGGTCGGGCCCTCGGGAAAGCCGAAGCCGTAGCCGGCCCGCCGGTACAGGGCGTCGACCACGCCGGCGTGCTGGAATCCGGCGGTGAGACCGGAGGTGTGGGTGAGCAGGTGCCACACCCGGATCGGCTCGGCCGCCGGGACGGTCACCACGTCGTCGACCGGGCCCTCGGCGTACACCCGGACGTCGGCGAACTCGGGCAGCCAGCGGCTGATGGGGTCGGTGAGCTCGAACGCGCCCTCCTCCCACAGCGTCATCGCGGCCACCGTGGCGATCGGCTTCGTCATCGAGTAGATACGCCAGATCGTGTCGTCGGTGACCGGGAGCCCGGCCTCGCGGTCGCGGTGGCCGTACGCGGAGAGGTGGACGATTCGCCCGTGCCGGGTGATGGCGAGCTGCCACCCGGCGAGCCGTCCCTCGTCGACGTGACATGCCAGCTGGCGGTCGATGCGGTCGAGCCGCGTGCGGTCGAAACCCATGATCGTGTCGGTCACAGTGCGCCTGCCCCCGTCGGTCGTTCCAGGCGGTACCCGGGCGGAGTCGATCTTGCCTCCGGCATTATCCGTCACTCGGGCGGTGCCGCCGCACCGGCCGGCGCCGGCAGGGGCACCGGTGCGACGGCGGCCGCCGGGATGGCGAGGGGCGCTCTTCAGGCCGAGCGGCTCGATCGCCGCCTGATTGCTGCGGCGTCGGTACGGCTCAGCCGGACCGGCCCAGGCGGGCGCCGGGTGCCTCACCCGGCCGGAGCCGCCGGTGGGCCTTGCCCGCTTGGCGCAGGTCGCGGAGGGTCCAGGTGCGGCCGGCCGGGTCGAGGGGGCGGGTGGCCTCGGTGAAGACTCGGCGGCGCGGCGGTAGGAGAGGCGGCCCTTCCCGGTCACCGGGCAGACGTCGGCGGGCGGGGCCGAGCGGGAGGCGCGGCGTTCGGTGAGGAACAGCGGGCCCGCGGTGCGGCCGACCAGGAGCTCCCGCCGGCCGCCCTCGCCTTCACCGCGCCGGTCGCCGTGATCACGGCCGCCGCCCTGGCCGCGGGCGTGGGCTCGGCCGTGTCCCAGGCGCTGTACGCCACCACGAACCAGCAGCACATCCCGCCGGAGGCGCTCGGCCGGGTGCTGTCGGTGGCGAGCGTGGGCGCGTTCGCGTTCGGCCCGATCGGGCCGGCCGGCGCGGGCCCGGTCGCCGCCGCGGCGGGCATCCCCGCCGTGCTCGGCGCGGCCACGGCGATCCAGGTCGCCATGTGCCTCGCGGTGCTCGCCGTACCGGCGGTGCGCCGCCTCACCCCGCCGGCGCCGCAGCGGCCCGCGGACGAGGTGGCCGAGGGCGCGCGGTGAGGCCGGTCAGCCGTCGCGTGGCCCGGCGCCGGGCCATGGGCCGGGGGTGCCGCCCTCGACCCGCACCGCCTCGACCTTGGTGTCGTAGATGCGGAAGCCGCGGGCCTGGTAGTTGGCGAGGGCCACCGGGCTGTCGAGCGAGCAGGTGTGCAGCCAGACCCGCCGGGTCGGGGCGAGGCCGGGCCAGCGTTCGGCGAGGTCCCAGGCGCGCAGCGTGCCGACGGTGAGCAGGTGGCCGCCGATGCCCTGCCCGATCGCGTACGGCAGCAGCCCGAAGTAGGCGATCTCGACGTCGCCGGTGCCGTCGCCCGCGCTGAGCTCGACGTACCCGGCGGGGGTGCCGCGCAGCCAGGCCACCCAGGTCTCGGTGCCGGGGCGGTCGAGCCACTCCTTCCACTGCCGCCAGCTCCACGGCAGCCGGTCGGTCCACCGCCAGTCGCCGCCGACCGCGGTGTAGAGGAAGCGGCTGAACTCGGGGCTGGGGATCTCGGCGCGGACGATCCGCACGTCCTGCGCCGGGGGCCGCGCGGGCCGCAGGTCGTCCGGGTGGGTCTGTTCCAGGTACCAGGTGGTCACGTCCATGGTCCGCCCATCCAACCACGCCGCCCGGGCCGTGCCGAGGGCCGGATGCGCCGAAGCGGAGGCCGGCGCCCGGTCCGGCCCGGCGGCCCGCCGGGGTACGGCCGGGCGGGCGTGGCGGCAGGCGGCCCCGGACCTGCGCGGGGCGGCCGCGCGACCGGTCCCGCCGCCCCCGTGAGGCGGGCCCGGCCGCGCGGCGCAGGGGAAGGGGTGGTGGTGAAAAGAGGCGGAAGGGGCGGGTGGAAGCGGGGCGGGCGGCCGATGGACGGGCCCGCCCGCCCCGCGCCGGGGGAGGCCGAGCTCAGCGAGAGCTCAGGAGTAGCGGATCACCTCGTCGGTGCCGAACCAGTCGAACCGGCCCGTGCCGTGGTTGAGGATGATGCTGCGGGTCTGGGTCCACTGGTGGTAGGCCTCCCTGCCGTTCTCCCGGCCCAGCCCGCTCGCGCCCCGGCCGCCCCAGGGCGAGGCCGGGTCGAGCCGGTGGTGGTCGTTGACCCACACGGTGCCGACGTTGAGCCGGTTGACCACCCGCAGCGCGCGGCCCACGTCGCGGGTCCACACGCTCGCGGCCAGGCCGTACGGCGAGTCGTTGGCGAGCTCGATCGCGTGCGCCTCGTCGTCGAACGGCTTGACCAGGGTGACCGGGCCGAAGATCTCCTCCCGCCAGGCGATGCCGGTGGTCTCCACGTCGGCGAGCACGGTCGGCAGGTAGAAGTAGCCGTTCCCGAGCGCCGGGTCGTCGGGCGTGCCGCCGCCGCACAGCACGGTCGCCCCCTCGGCCCTGGCCTTCTCCACCAGCGTCACCACCCGCTCCAGCTGCCGGGCCGAGGCGACCGGGCCGACCTGGGTGCGCTGGTCGAGCGGGTCGCCGAGCCGCAGCGTCCGCACCCGGGTGACGAGCCGGTCGACGAACTCGTCGTACACCCCGCGCTGGACGAGCAGCCGCGCGCCCTGCACGCAGGTCTGCCCGGCGGCGATGTACGCGGCGAACATCGCCCCGGCCACCGCCTGGTCCAGGTCGGCGTCGTCGAACACCACCACGGGCGCCTTGCCGCCCAGCTCGGCGCTGAGCGGGATGAGCCGGTCCGCGATCGCGCGGGCCACCGCCCGGCCGGTGGGCGTGCCGCCGGTGACGTCCACCTTGGCGATCAGGGGGTGCTGCACGAGCGCGGCGCCCGCCACCGGGCCCTGGCCCGGCACCACGTTGAGCACGCCGGGCGGCAGTCCCGCCTCGTGCAGCAACCGGGCGAGGATGTGCGGGGTGATCGGCGCCACCTCGGAGGTCTTGAGCACCACCGAGTTCCCCGCCGCGAGCGCGGCGGCGAGCTTCTTCAGCGCCACGTGCAGCGGGTGGTTCCACGGGGTGATCAGCGCGCCGACGCCGAGCGGCACCCGCTGCACCACGTTCATGTGGTCGGTGTCGACGTCGGGCAGCGTGCCCTCCTCGGTCTGCGCGAGCGCGCCGAAGTACTCCAGCCACTCCGGCTGGCGGCGGAGCTGGGCGGTCATCTCGCGGATCGGGCGGCCGGTCTGCCGGCACTCGATCGGGATGAGCTCGGGCAGCGCGTCGGCGAGCAGCCCGGCGGCACGCTGCAGCACGCGGGCCCGGTCCCGGCCGCGCAGCCGCGACCAGCGGCCGTCCTCGAAGGCGGCGTGCGCGGACCGCACGGCCTCCTCCACGTCCGCGGGCTGGGCGTCGGCCACCTGGCAGATCACCGAGCGGTCGTAGGGGTTCTCCACGTCGAAGGTCGCACCGCCCTGCGCCGGGCGCTCGGTGCCGTCGACGAGCACGCCGTACGGCGGGGCGGTGACGCTGCTGTCGGTCATGGCTGGCTCCTGTTCGGGAAGGTCGGCGTACGCGGGATCAGGCGGTGCCGGCCGGAGGGACGAGCCCGGGAGCGGAGCCGCGGGCCGGCAGGGGAGCGGGGGTGCTCGCCTCCTCCTCGTAGAGGAAGCGGCCGCGGCTCTCCGGGCTGAGGAGGACACCGAGGAACGCGATGACGGTGGCACCGGACACGGCCACCACCGCCAGGCCGGTGTTGCCGCCGAAGTACACGGTGGCGATGGTCCCGGCCACCAGCGGACCCGGGACGGTGAGGAACCGGCCCGCAGAGTTGGTGACGGCGATCGCGGTCGCGCGCACCGCCGGCCCGAACAGCTCGGGGAAGTACACGCTCGGGCCGGCCAGCACGCCGAGCACCCCGAACCCGACCAGCGGCAGCAGCCACAGGTAGGTGGTGTAGGAGTGCTCGAACGGGTACAGCACGCCCAGGCCGATCGCGGAGCAGAGGAAGCTCACCAGGAACGCGCCGCGGCGGCCGATCCAGTCGGCGATGAACCCCCAGCTCGCGTACCCGGCCACGCCGCCCAGGTTGAGCAGCGCGGTGGCGAGCGCCACCCGGCCGACCGCGTCGGTGCCGGTGACGCCCTCGCGGGCGAGGACCTGACGGATGATGTCGGGGGTCCAGGTGGTGACCGACCAGAACGCCAGCAGCACGCCCGTGAAGATCATGGAGCAGACGACGGTGCGGGACAGCAGCGGCGGGGTGAGCACCCGGGCCAGCACGAACCGGTCCTCGGCGGTGCGGATCCCGGCCGCCTTCCGGGCCCGGCGCCGCTCGGCGATCTCCACCATCGCCTGCGGCTCGTGCAGCACCCGCCGCACGAAGATCCCGGCGAACGCGGGCAGGATGGCCGCGGCGATCGTCACGCGCCAGCCGTACCCGCCGAGCAGGCCGTAGGTGAGCGAGGCGAGGAAGAAACCGGCGGCGAAGCCGGACATCATCACGCTGATCGCCTTGCCGCGGTACCTGCCGCTCCACGTCTCGGCGATCAGCGCCGCGCCCACCGGGACCTCCACTCCGGAGCCGAGGCCGGCGAGGAAACGCAGCGTCGCGAGCTGCCAGTACTCCTGGACCAGGGCGGTGGCGGCGGTGCAGACCGCGTACAGCAGGATGCAGGCGCTCAGCACCCGCACCCGGCCGTGGTAGTCGGCGAGCGTGCCGAAGATGATCGCGCCGATCGCCCAGCCGGCGAGGAACAGGCTGATGGCGAGCCCGGCGTGCACGCCGATCGCGGTGGGGGTGGCGGCCGGGCCGAGCAGCTCGGTGACGGCCGGGCCGACGATGAGCGCGTACAGGCTGGTGTCGTAGCCCTCCAGCCCCCACCCGAGGGTGGTGCCGATGAGCACGAGCCACTGGTAGCGGGTGATGGAGCGCAGGCCTGCGCCGTGGGGGGTGCCGGTCGTCATGGCGCTCACCCGACCGTGACGGACGCGGACGACCGGACGGTCGCGGTACGGGCGTGCGCGACCATGCCCTCGGCGAGCGACTCGGTCGCGCAGTGCTCGGCGAGCTCGCGGGAGGCGGCCGGGGTGGCGTACTGGTAGGTGACGGTCTTGAGGTACTTGCCGACCCACTGGCCGCCGGTGAACCGGGCGGCGCGCAGGGTGGGCAGCACGTGGTTGGGGCCGGCCACCTTGTCGCCGTAGGCCACGGTGGTCTCCGGGCCGACGAACAGCGAGCCGTAGTTGCGCAGCAGGTGGATCATCCGCTGCGGCTCGCGCACGTGCACCTCGACGTGCTCCAGCGCGTAGTCGTCGCACACCTTGATCAGCTCGTCCTCGTCGGCCACCACGACCACCTCCCCGCCGGCCTCCCACGCGGCGCGGGCCACCTCCTCGGTGGACACCGCGCGCAGGTGCTCGTCCAGCTGCGCGAGCACGTCCCGGGCGAGCCGCTCGGAGGTGGTGATGAGCACGCCGCGGGAGCGCGGGTCGTGCTCGAGCTGGCCGACCAGGTCGCAGGCGACGAGGAACGGGTCGGCGGTGTCGTCGGCGATGATCCCGATCTCGGTGGGCCCGGCGAGCAGGTCGATGCCGACCCGGCCGAACACCTGCCGCTTGGCCTCCACGACGTACGCGTTGCCCGGGCCGACCACCATGTCGACCGCCGCCAGGCCGGGCAGTACGCCGAAGGCCATCGCGGCGATCGCCTGCACGCCGCCGAGCGCGTACACCGCGTCCGCGCCCGCGAGGTGCGCGGCGTACAGCACGGCCGGGTGCACGCGGCCGTCCCTGGGCGGGGTGCACACCACGACGCGGTCCACGCCCGCCACCCGGGCCGGGACCACGTTCATGTAGGTGGAGGCGATCAGCGTGTACCGGCCGCCGGGCACGTACGCGCCCACCGACTCCACCGGGACGTGGCGGTGGCCCAGGGTGAGGCCGGGCAGCGTCTCCACCTCCAGGTCGAGCAGGGTACGGCGCTGGTGCTCGGCGAAGCCGCGCACCTGCTCCACCGCGAACCGGAGCGATCGCTTGAGCTTCTCATCGAGTTCGTTCCCGGCCGAGCGGACGACCGAGTCGGGGACGCGGAAATCGTCGGGATCCCAGCCGTCGAAACGCCGGGAATACTCGCGGACCGCCGCTTCCCCGCGCCGCTCGATATCGGCGAGGATTTCACGGACGCGGGAACTGATCTCGGAGAGGTTCTCCGCCCGCCCCGGTGCGGGTTCCTTGAGACGGTACATGGTGTCTCCTGGCGATTATCGGGATTTTCCTGCCGAGGCGATCAGGCATTCCTGTCGATATCTCAGAGATCGATGGCGTTGCCGGGTGTCAGGGAAGGATGGCGACGGCGCGGGTGGGGCCGCCGTGGCCGCCGCGGATCTTCAGCGGGAAGCCGACGAAGGTGAAGCGCCTGCCGACCAGGAGGTGGAGGTTGGTGAGGTTCTCGTAGTGGGTGATGTGGTGGGCCCGGCACATCATGTGGCACGGGTAGGTCTTGCTCGCCGGGTTGTCGGGCGTGGGGCTGTCCACGCCGAACGTCTTGACCCGGCGGTCCACGATCCACTTGCTGCCGGACTCGCCAAGGCCCGGGAAGTCGGTCAGGTAGCGGCGCTCGTCCGCGTACCGGCGGTGCGTGCCGGTGTACAGCAGCAGGATGTCCCCGGGCCGCACCGGCTCGCCGCCCGCCGCCTCGGCGGCGTCCAGGTGCTCGGCGGTGATGTCGGTGCGCGGCGGCACGTGCGACACGTCGAGGCAGACCGCCGGGCCGTAGAACAGGTCGAGCGGCATCCGGTCGATGGTGAGCGCCTCGGGATCGGGGTCGAGGTGGGAGAACGAGTCCACGTGGGTGGGCCCGTTGTCGTTGATCATCACGCCCTTGGTCTGGAACGAGAAGCCGCCCACGAACCGCTCGGCGGTCTCCTCGTGGGTGGCGTGGTCGAACACCACGGTCTTGAGGTGGCCCGGGTAGACCTGCATCCCCTCGTAGATCTCCTGGGACAGGTCGACAAGCTGGGGCATGAGGGGACCTCCTAGTACATGACCAGCCCGGCGGAGACGTTGACGTCCTCTCCGGTGATCGCCGCCGCCCCGTCCCCGGCGAGGAACGCCACCACGGCGGCCACGTCGGCGGGCCGTACCAGCCGGCCGAGCGGCGTGGCGTCGAGCATCTCGGCGCGGGCCTGCTCGGCGGTGATGCCGCGGGCCGCCGCCTGGGCGGCGAAGACGCGCTCGATGCGCTCGCCCGCCACGGGGCCGGGGGAGACGAGGTTGACGCGCACGCCGTACGGCCCGGCCTCGACCGCGAGCGTGCGGACCAGCCCGATCAGCGCGGTCTTGCTCGCCGCGTAGGACGTGCGGCCCCACAGCGGGCGCTTGCCGGTCATCGAGCCGACGAACACGATCGAGCCGGACCGGCGGGCGATCATGTGGGGCAGCACCGCGCGGGCGCACAGCGCCGCGCCGATCAGGTTGGTCTCGATCGCCTGCCGCCACCGCTCCGGCGGCGTCTCCCACAGCGGGGCGGTGGGCCCGGCGATGCCGGAGTTGGCGACCAGCACGTCGATCCGCCCGTACGCGCGGAGCGTGCGCCCGACCGCCTCGTCGATCGCGTCCGGCTCGCGCACGTCGCAGACGGCGGTGAGCACCCGCCGCCCCGACGGGTCGAGCGCGGCCGCGGCGTCCTTCAGGGCGGTGGCGTCCCGGCCGAGGACGGCCACCCGGGCGCCGGAGGCGAGCAGGGCCCGGGCGATCTCCAGGCCGATCCCGCGGCCTCCGCCGGTGACCATGGCGACGCGGTCGCGTGCGTCCCGAGCAGCCTCCACGACACGCTCCTTGATCGCGGGAACAAGCGTCTGAGCTGCGGCTTCATCTGCGTGTAACCGCGCTGTGTCGAGTCACGATAACCCGGGGGACGCGGCCGCATCTTCCGCGTGAAAGAGGAATTCCACTCCTGATTCTCCGTGAATCCGAGTAATGTCGGAGGCATGTCGGCGGCGCAGAGCGGGCTGGCGTTGCTCGTCGACGAGCTCGGCGAGCAGATCCGGGTCGTGGTGCCCCCGCCGGAGCCGGGCGGGCGGGTCGGCACCGTGGTCGCGTGGGAGCCCTCCGTCACCGGCAGGCTCGTGCCCGGCGCCCTCGTGCTCGGCATCAACCTCACCGAGCCCGCCGAGATCCGGCAGGTCCTGGTCCGGGCCGGCGAGGCGGGATGCGCCGCGGTACTGCTGCGCGACCCGGGCGGCGCCGTGGCCGAGCTGGCCGACGTGGCGCAGGAGGCGCGGGTCGGCCTGCTCCTGCTCGGGCCCGCCGTCCCCTGGACGCTGGTGCTGCGGCTCGCCGACGACGTGGTCCGCGGCCGGTCGGGGGACGCCGAGGGCGGGGAGGTGCCGCTCGGCGACCTGTTCGCGCTCGCCGACGCGATCGCCGCGATGGTCGGCGGGCCGGCCACGCTGGAGGACGCCGACTTCCGCGTGCTCGCGTACTCGCGGTTCGTCGGCCACATGGACCCGGGGCGTGCCCGGGCGATCCTGGGCCGCCGCATGCCCGCCGAGTGGGCCGAGTACCTGGGGCGCATCGGCGCCCTGGAACGGCTGCGCACCACCGGCGAGGTCGTGGACGTCACCGGCGGCCCGCACAACGCCAACCGGCGCCTGATCGTGTCCGTGCGCGACGGCGGGCGGCTGCTCGGCATCATCTGGATCGCCGAGGTGGACCGCCCGCTGCCGGACACCGCGGCCGACGCGCTCCGCCGGGCGGCCGAGCTCGCCGTACCGCACTACCGGCGGCACCTGGAGATGCTCACCGCGCGGCGACGCCGCCGCCAGGAGCTGGTCCGCGCCATCCTCGACGGGCAGGGGCCGGTACGGCGGTACGCCGACGAGCTCGACCTGCCCCGCGGCGGCCGGCTGGCGGTGCTGGCGTTCACCGTGGCGACCGAGGCCGACCTGGCGGCGGAGGCCTGGGAACGCATCGTCGACCACGTCGCCCTCACCACCGAGGCGTGGCGGTGGACCGCGGTGGTGACCCGCATCGGGCGCACCGTGTTCGTCATCGCGCACCTGCCGCGCGCCTCCGATCCGGAGGCGGTGGTCCGGCTGGGCCGCGACATCGTGGCGCACGCGCCCGCCGTCACCGGGCAGCGGCTGTACGGCGCGGCGAGCACCCCGTGCACCGGCGTGCAGCCGGTGGCCGCGCGCCGTGTCGAGGCCGAGCTGGCGCTGGCGGTCTGCGGGGAACACGCCGGGTTCGTCCGGTACGACGAGGTCCGCGCCCAGGTGATCCTGCACGAGGTCACCGCGCTGCTGCGCGACCGGCCCGAGCTGCGGCTCCCCGGACTGGAGCGGCTGTACGCCGAGGACGAGCGCCGCGGGACCCTGACGCCCACGCTCCGCGCCTACCTGGACAGCGGAGGGAACGTCGCGGAGGCCGCGAACCGCCTGGGCGTACACCCCACGACGCTGCGGTACCGCCTCGACCGCATCCGGTCCCTCACCGGGCTGGAACCGGACGATCCCGACACCCGGCTCGCCTGCGCGCTGCTGCTCCGCCTCGCCGCCCCTCCCGAGGGCGCCTCCCGGCCGAGGGGTGCCGATCCGGTCAGTGGGCGGCGCCGAGGCCGATGAACGCGCGGGCGTTCGCCTCCAGCACGGCCGGATCGAGCCCGTTGCCGGTCGCGAAGCGCACCGGGTCCCGGTCGGCCATGTCGAACGGGTAGTCGCTGCCGCAGACCAGCCGGTCCGGGTGGGCCTTGGCGATGAGCAGCCGCAACGCGTCCGGATCGTGGGTCAGCGTGTCCACGTAGAGGGAGCGGAATCCCTCGGAGGGCGGCTTCGCGGTGGCGGCGCGCACGTCGCGGCGGTGCCGCCAGCCGTGGTCCCAGCGGCCGAGCAGCCCGGGCGCGCATCCACCGCCGTGGACGAAGCAGATGCGCAGGTCCGGAAGCTCGTCCACGACCCCGCCGAGGACGACCGAGGCGATGGCGGTGGCCGTCTCGACCGGGTTGCCGAGCAGGTTGGGCAGGTAGTGGCCGGACCACTCGGGCCGGGGGAGCTGCATGGGGTGCACCAGCACGGCCAGGTCGCACTCGGCGGCGCCGCGCAGCAGCTCACGCGGTGTCCCGGCGTCGTACGACCGGCCGCCGATGATCGGCGGTACGGCGAAGCCGACGATGCCGTCGAGCGCGGCGAGCTCCCGCATGCAGGCCCGTGCGGCGCCGGCGTCGTCGAGCCGCACCAGCCCGAGGCCGAGGAAGCGGCCGTCGCCCTCCCGGACGACCTGCGCCAGCTTCGCGTTGAACGTGCGGATGTAGTCGTCCGCCTCGGCGCCCCCGCCGATGGGGAAGGCGAAGGGCGGCGGCGACAGCACCCGCACCCCGATACCGGCCCGGTCACCGTCCGCCAGGATCTCCTTCGGGTCGCTCAGCGAGCCGGGCGTGATCGAGAGCGGGAGGTCGCCGAGGTACAGCTCGCCGTTGCGGGCGCGCATCGGCGGCAGCGGCGAACCGGGCGGCAGGCCGTACAGCTCCTCGGGCAGCCAGTGCGCGTGCACGTCGATGACGCCGCTCGCCACCCGGATCCGCTGCGCGGTCACGCGCGCTCACCCGCCCTCGAGGCGCGCACGCCTCCCGGCTCGCATGCCGCGGGTACGCACGCGGCGGTCGCGCACGCCCGGCGGCCGGGCCGTCCGGTCGCGGTGATCGTCATGAACGCTCTCCTCTCCTGTCTCGCCGGTCCCCTCGCGCGAGACGCGGTGTGAACCGGTACGGGGAAAACGTGCCGCCTTTCCGCGTCAGGCGACCGTGACGGAGATCCGCTCGCCATCGGGCGGGCCGTTTTACCCGCCCAAACCATTGGGTCGCATAGGGTACCTGGAAATAGTTATTTGTGTACAGATGGAATGAGGCAGAGCCAATACGGTGGTGGCTGCTTCTTATTCGTCCGGATATGCCGGTGTTCCGCTACGGATAGTGGCGTGGGCGGCGCTTCGGTAATGCCTGCTGTTGGGCGTGCCGTTCGCGCAACCGCGTAAGGGAGGAATGCGCGTCCGGTGCGGGCCGGTTCGCGTGGGCGGAGCCGTTGTCGGCGATGTCGTCCGGCCCGGCATGCAGGGTCCCCGCCACGCTGCGGGGGTGGCGGGGACACCGCAGGGACTTGCGGTGGAATCGGACGCTTGATGCGATGCTGGGCGGAAGCACCCCCCGAAGCGAAGGACGTGTCGCGATGGCCGCCGCTGAGCGCGAGATCACCTCACCCGTCGACCTGTGCCTGCCGGACGGACGCCTCAACCCGGCCGCGGTCGGGTGGACCCGCCGCCCGCTGCACCGGGCCAACCTGCGCGGCTGGGGGCGGTGCAAGCGGTGGGAGTACTGGGGGATCGTCACGCCGACCCACATCGTCGGGCTCGTGGCCTCGTCGCTCGACTACGCGGGCCTGTACGGGGTGTACGTGCTCGACCGGGCCACCGGCGAGGAGATCGCCAAGGACGCGGTCGTGCCGTTCGCCCGCGGGGCCGCCTTCCCCGAGCGCAGCGGGGTGGGGGTGGCCCGGGTGCGCGGCGGCGGGGTGGCGATCGAGCTCGCCCAGGACCCCGACGGCACCTCGATCCGCGCGAGCGCCCCGGGCGTCGACGTGGACGTGCGGGTACCGCTGCCGGACGGCCACGAGTCGCTCGGGGTGGTGGTGCCGTGGGGGCCGAACCGGTTTCAGTACACGGTCAAGGACCTCGGCCGGCCCGTGCACGGGCGGCTGCGCCTGGGGGAGAAGGAGATCGTCGTCGACGAGGCCTCCTCGTTCGCCGTGCTCGACCACGGCCGCGGCAAGTGGCCGTACTCGGTGACCTGGAACTGGGCGGCGGGCTGCGCCCCGGGCCGCGCGATCCAGCTCGGCGGCAAGTGGACCGACGGCACCGGCTCGACGGAGAACGCCCTGTTCCTCGACGGCCGGCTGCACAAGATCGGCGACGAGCTGGAGTGGTCGTACGACCGCACCGACTGGCTGCGGCCGTGGCGGATCACCGGCCCGCGCGTCGAGGTGGAGTTCCACCCGTTCCACGAGCGCAAAGCCCGCACCGAGCTCGGCATCGTGGCCAACGAGACCCACCAGTGCTTCGGCCGTTTCACCGGCCGGGCACGCGCCGACGACGGCACCTGGGTGGACCTCGACGGCCTGGTCGGCTGGGCGGAGGAGGCCCGCAACCGCTGGTAGCGACGACGGCCCGGCCGTGCGGTACGGCTCGCGCGGGCACCCGGCCCGGGGCGGGTCAGCGGTAGCGGCGGGTGAGGGCGAGGTAGCCGAGGCCGAGCACCGCCACGCCGGAGCAGGCGGCCAGCGCGACCGGCACGCTGCTCTCCAGCACGAACCCGCCGAACCCGGTGCCCAGCGCGATGCCGAGGTACAGGGCCGAGGAGTTCAGCCCGATCACCACCGACGCCTCCTGCGGCACCGCGGAGATCAGCCGCACCTGCTGGGCCGTGGTCTGGGACCAGCCGCACACCCCCCAGGCCACCATCAGCAGGGCGGTCAGCGGCAGCCAGTGCACGCCCGCACCGGCCACCAGCGCGGCTCCGGCCATGGTCACCGCGATCGCGGTGAACGAGACGGCCAGCACCCGGATCGGGCCGTACCGGTCGACCGCCGCGCCCGAGACCAGGTTGCCGAGCACCGCGCCCGTGCCGTACAGGGCGAGCAGCCACATCTCGGCGTCGTCGCCGGCGCCGAGCGCGTGCATGACCGGGATCGCGTAGGGGTACAGCCCGTAGCCCGCGGTCAGCGCGAGGACCGTGAGCGGCAGTACGGCCAGCACGCCGGGGTGGCGCAGCGCCCGCAGCCGCCGGGCGAGCGGGACCCGCGGCTGGCCGGGCAGCCGCGGCATGACCGCGAACACCGCGACCGCGCACAGCGCGGTGAGCGCGGTGACCAGGCCGATCGCGGTGCGCCAGTCGAGCAGCCGGTCGGCGAGGTTGCCCAGCGGCACGCCCAGCGCCGTCGCGATGGTGAGCCCGCCGATCACCACGGCGAACGCCCGGCCGCGCTGGGCGGGCGGGACCAGGTCGGCGGCGACCGCGGCGGCGGCCGGGGTGTACGTGGCGGCGCCGACCGAGGCCAGCACGCGGGCCGCCATCAGCGCCAGGTAGCTCGGGGCGAGCGCCGCGGCCGTGTCGGCGAGGGCGAGCAGCAGCAGCGAGCCCACCAGCAGGGCGCGGCGCGGGATCCGGGCGGTGACGGTGGCGAGCAGCGGCGCGAGCAGCGCGTAGGAGATCGCGAAGACGGCGGTGACCTGCCCGGCGACCGCGTGCGACACCTGCAGGGTGTCCGCCACCGACGGCAGGAACCCGGCCATGGCGGTGGCGTCGGTGCCGACCGCGAAGGTCCCCAGCGCCAGGATGAGGGTGGAGCCGAGCCCGCGCCTCGCGGCTCCGGTGGCCGGGGCCTCCTGCGACGTCGTGGGAAGCGTGGTCAACGTGCCCTTCCCTTTCTCGGCCCGCCCGCGCGTGACGGCGTGGCGGTTGCGGGGCGCTGTCGGGTACGGACCGCCTCTTCGGCCCGGCGGGTACGGCGGGCGGCCGCTGTCCCGTCAGGAGGCGGAGCGCACGCTCAAATTCTCGAGCGCGGTTCTGGACGAGTTCTCTTATATCAACAAACCGCCCAGACGGCGCACACCCGGGTCCGGGGTGAGGTGAGTCTGGCCCGATCGTCGTGGGCCCGCTCGCCCGAGGGCTCCCGGCCGACGCCGGGGAGTGGTGGTGAGCATGCCGGGCCCCAGGGGCAGAGGGGGTTCGCGGGCGTCGGGTGCGGTCCCCGGGCGGCCGGCGGGTCACCCGCGCCGGGCGTGACCGGGCGGGTACGGCACGGCGTTCGCCCGCCACGGCCCGGCGTCGCGGTGCGGGTCGGCCGGATCCGCCGCCCGCGCGCCGGCGGCCGTGCCGTACGGCGGAGCGTCACGCCCGGCGATGATCGGCTGTGAGCGGGCTCACATTGATGTGCGGAAGGTTGTTGACTCAATGCAGGATGCATTTTATGTTTGGTGCACTTCAGATGGACGTGTACCTTTTGTCCACCTGAGAGCGCGAGGTGACGCATATGGCGTTCGACGGTGTGACCACCGCATCGGCGGGAATCGCGACGACCGGTGGCGGAGAGCCGCGGAGGGCGCGCCGCCGGGCGGGCACCCGGAACGCCGACGAAACGCCCGGCGCCCTCGACGCCCACGCGCCCTGACACGAGCCCGGAACCACTGATCCGGCTCACCCGGTGACGGCGCCCGCGACCGGCGCCGGCATCCTCGCCCGAGTCGATCCCACGGCCTTCCGTTTCTTCCTTATTTGGTCATTGCGGGTGTCCGGCCCCGGCCGAAACGCTCGGTGACATATCGCCTCCCACCCCTGTTTCGTGAGGGCGTCCCGCGTCCTCGCGCTCGACCAAGCAAGCGTTCGCTTGTCATTCTTCCCGCCGCACAACCGCCCATATCGCCCGTCCGCGTCCCCCGTACCGGGTGGCGGCACCGTCCGGCCACCGCGGCCGAGCCGTACCCGTCCCGGCCCGCGAGGCGATGACGCACGCCCTCATCCCGGGCGCCGTGCTCCGCACGTCCGCGAGCACGGACGCCGTGACCGCGCATATCCGTCCCCACCGCGTCTCGCACCACCAGGAGGGCCCATGTCCGTCTCCACCACCGACCACCGGTCCGACCCGCGCACCCCGCCGTCCGAGGTCGACGTCGTCGTGGTCGGCGCCGGATTCTCCGGCATGTACCTGCTGCACCGGCTCCGGGGGATGAACCTGTCGGCGATCGTGATCGAGGCCGCCGACGACGTGGGCGGCACCTGGTACTGGAACCGCTACCCGGGCGCCCGCGTCGACGTCGAGAGCCTCGCCTACTCCTACTCGTTCTCCGAGGAGCTGGAGCAGGAGTACGAGTGGGAGGAGCGGTACCCGACCCAGCCGGAGATCCTCCGGTACGCACGGCACGTCGCCGACCGCTTCGACCTGCGCCGCGACATCTACTTCCGCACCCGGGTCACCGCCGCCTCGTTCGACGAGGACGCCGCCACCTGGACGGTGCGCACCGACCACGGCGACGCGGTCACCGCGCGCTTCCTCGTCATGGCCACCGGCTGCCTGTCCGCCGCGAAGATGCCGGAGATCCCCGGCGTCAACCGGTTCCGCGGCGCCACCTACCACACCGCGCACTGGCCGCACGAGGGCGTCGACTTCACCGGCATGCGCGTCGGCGTCATCGGCACCGGCTCCTCCGGCGTACAGTCGATCCCCGTCATCGCCGAGCAGGCCGCCGAGCTCGTCGTCTTCCAGCGCACCCCCGCCTACAGCTTCCCGGCCCGCAACCGCCGCCTGCGCCCCGACGAGGTCGCCCAGATGAAGGCGAACTACCGGGCGTTCCGCCAGGCCCAGCGGGAGTCCGCGTTCGGCCTGCCCACCCCGATACCCACCAAGTCCGCCCTCGAGGTCTCCGAGGAGGAACGCAACGCCACGTACGAGGCGGCCTGGGAGGCGGGCAGCCTGGTGGCGGTCCTCACCGCGTACAACGACCTGCTCACCAGCAAGGAGGCGAACGACACCGCCAAGCGGTTCGTGCACAACAAGATCCGGCAGATCGTCAAGGACCCGCAGACCGCCGAGGACCTCTGCCCGGACTACCCGGTCGGCACCAAGCGGCCCTGCCTCGACACCGGCTACTACGAGACCTACAACCGGGAGAACGTGCGCCTGGTCAACCTGCGGCGTACCCCGATCGAGGAGATCACCGAGCGGGGCATCCGCACCACCGACCGCGAGTACGAGTTCGACGCGATCGTGTACGCGACCGGCTTCGACGCGATGACCGGCGCGCTCACCAACGTCGACATCCGCGGCCGCGGCGGCCTGACCATCAAGGAGGCCTGGTACGCCGGCCCGCGCACGTACCTGGGCATCGCCTCCGCCGGCTTCCCGAACCTGTTCATGATCACCGGCCCGGGCAGCCCGTCCGTGCTCTCCAACATGATCGTCTCGATCGAGCAGCACGTCGACTGGGTGATCGACGCGATCGCCCACCTCGACCGCAACGGGCTGCGCACCATGGAGCCCACCGTCGAGGCCCAGGACGCCTGGGTCGACCACGTCAACCAGGTCGCCGCCGCCACCCTCTACCCGCAGGCGAACTCCTGGTACATGGGCGCGAACGTGCCCGGCAAGCCGCGGGTGTTCATGCCGTACGCCGGGGGCGTGGGCGCCTACCGGCAGAAGTGCGACGAGGTCGCGGCCCGCGGCTACGAGGGCTTCGTGCTCTCCCCCTGACCGTCTCCGCGCCGGCCCGTGCGCCGGGCGGGCCGGCGTCCCTACGGCCACCGTCCCCATCCCCACCACCATCCCATCACCCAGTGGAGGGTTCATGTCCCGTCGCGATCTGATCGACCCGGAGAGCCGCGTCCCGCTCGACGCCCTGCTCGAGGCGATGCCCGGCGGCTTCAACTCGATCCCCGACATCGTCCAGCGCCGCGAGACCGTCGCGAACATGCTCGCCGGCATGGAGGTGCCGGAGAACCCCAACGTCTCCAAGGAGGACCGCACCGTCCCCGGCCCCGCCGGGGAGCCCGACATCACCGTGCGGATCTACCGGCCGGTCAACGCGTCGGGCACGCTGCCCGGCATCTACTTCATCCACGGCGGCGGCATGATCCTCGGCAGCGTGGCGGGCGAGGACCCCACCGCGACCATGCTCTGCGACCAGATCGGCGCCGTGGTCGTCTCCGTCGAGTACCGCCTCGCCCCGGAGAACCCGTACCCGGCCCAGGTGGAGGACTGCTACGCGGGCCTGGTGTGGATGGCGAAGCACGCCGACGAGCTCGGCTTCGACCCGGAGCGGCTGGCGATCTACGGCGCCAGCGCGGGCGGCGGGCTCACCATCGCCACCGCGCTGCTCGCCCGGGACCGCGGCGGCCCGGCGCTGCGGTTCATCATGCCGATCTACCCGATGATCGACGACCGGAACGAGACGCCGTCGAGCCACGAGATCACCGACGTCGGCATCTGGGACCGCGCCGGCAACATCGAGGCCTGGGGCTGGTACCTCGGCGGCAAGGAGCCCGACGGGTACGCCGCGCCCGCGCGCTGCGAGGACCTGAGCGGCCTGCCGCCGGCGTTCATCGACGTCGGCACCGTCGACCTGTTCCGGGACGAGGACATCGCGTTCGCGCAGCGGCTCATGCAGGCCGGCGTGCCGGTCGAGCTGCACGTCCACCCCGGCGCCTACCACGCGTCGGAGACGTTCGCGCCCGACGCGGCGCTGTCCAAGCGGATCTGGGGGCTGCGCCTCGACGCGCTCAAGCGGGCGCTCGCCTGAGTCGAGCGCAGGCTCCGGCGCCGCGGGCGGGGCATGGGGCTCCCTCCGCCCGCGGCGCCGCGGCGGCCGTACGGCACGGCCGCCGCACCGGCCGCCACTGCGGGCCGAGACAGCGGGCCGCCGGACCGCCCGTGTGCCGCGGGCGATCCGGCGGCCCGTTCCGCATGCCCGCGCGGCGCCCGGAGCCTCGGCGGCGGGCCGGCCGGCCGTACCACGATGATCGGCGCGCACGCCCGAACCGGGACCATCGGGTGACGTGGGACGGCATGATGGCAGCGTGACCACAGTGCGGCCGGTGCCGGTCGAGCGATCGAACATGGCGGTGACGGTTTCCCGATGAGCGAGAGCAGGGAGAACTCCTTCGCGCTTCCCCCGACACGCAAGGAAGCGGTCCTGCGCCAACTCCGCGGCGAGATCATCAGCGGCCGGCTCAAGCCCGGCGCGGTGATCAAGGACGCGGAGATCGCGGCCCGGCTCGGGGTGAGCATCACGCCCGTGCGCGAGGCGATCGCCCAGCTCGCCGCCGAGGGCCTCATCGACATCTCGCCCAACCGCACCCGCCAGGTCACCCAGGTGACCCAGAAGAGCGCCCTGGAGCTCGTCGACGTGATGATGGTGCTCGCCTGCGCGGGCTTCGAGTGGGGCGTCGACAACCTCACCGAGCACCACCTCGCCACGCTGCGCCGCAAGCTCGACGAGTTCGCCGAGCACCTGCGCCGCGGCGACGCCACGGCCGCCGGTGCCGCCGGGGCCGACTTCAGCACCGTGGTCATCATGGCGAGCGGCAACCGCGAGCTGCAGACCCACGTCGACCTCGTGGTCACCCGCACGCTGCGGCTCCTCGCCCTCACCCCCGAGAGCGAGGTCTGGAACGTCTGGCTCAACGGCTACCGCGAGACCCTGGAACTCCTGGAGCGCGGCGACCGCTCCGGCGCCGTCGAGCGCTACCGCCGGATCTACCGCGACTACCGCACACTGCTGGAGACCCTGCTCTTCCGCGACGAGGCCTGACCTCGGCAGACGGGCACGGCCACCGGGTGGCCCGCGGCCGCGGTCGTGACCCCGAGCGGCAATGTCACCTGCGGCGGCGGACCAGGCGCGCCGTCGCCGCCGAGCACACCCCGGCCGGCCGGTGGACCGTGAACGAGCGGTCGGCACGCGCCCGTTCTTTGGCGGTTGCCGCGGTTCTCCCGTAACGGAGCCGTCCGCGATACCGCGGGAGGGATGCCCGGCGCGTTCACGTCATCGGACGCCGTGCCGTACGCGCCGGAAGCGGCCAGACGCCTCACCACCAGGAGGAGGAGGGGACGCCGTGCCGTACGCGCCGGAAGCGGCCGTTCACGCCACCGGCCCGCGGCGGGGCCCGCGCCGCAGGGCCGCGTGACGGGTCGCCCGAAGCGCACCGGGGGACCGGGCGCCCACCCATCCAACGTCACCCGCTCCAGGTATGCCCGGCCCGCCGCGTGATCGCCCGTGGCGAACCGGGGCTCGCCTCGGTCGCCCGCGACGTGATGCCGGGCGGTGCCGCCTGCCTGCGAGCGGGCGCGCCTGACGCGGCGGGGCGGTGCGACGCGGCCGGGGCCGGCGACGGTTGAGGGCCGGCCAGGTCGGGTCGGTGCGCCGGCCGACCGGCAGGGCGTGTACCAACGGCCGCGCGGCGATGGGGCTTCGGGCGTAGGCGCAGCGTGTGCCCCCTACATAGGTTCGCCCACCATATAGGTTGCATAACTACATATCTCGCTCTACGCTCTAGGTAGCGCAGCGGCGAAAGGAGCGAGCGTGATCTTCGCGGTGCTTTTCACGGGCTTGGTGATCTATCTCGCGGCGGTGAGCCCCTGGTGGGGGACCCGCTCCTACCGGAAGCTGGAGCGGGAGCGCAGCCGCCCGCTGTTCATCCGGATGATGTCCCTGTGGGTCGGCGAGCTGTGGGCGCTGGCCGCCGTGTCCCTCCTGCTCGTCGCCCTCTCCCCGGACCTCGACCTGGCACGGATCGGCCTGGCCGTCCCCGAGGATGGGGTGGTGTTCGCCGGGATGCTCATCGGGATGATCGTCGTGGCGGTCGCCTTCGGCGCCCTGGCCTTCGTCATGGAGAAGAAGAAGGGCGTCGTCGTCGGCCCCGGCCGGGAGGTGTTCTCCGCGCTGATGCCCCGTGATCGCACCGAGCGGTGGTACGCCGCCGCGCTGGCGGTCACCGCCGGGGTGTGCGAGGAGATCGTCTTCCGCGGCCTGCTCATCGCCGTGGGCGTCCACGTGCTCGGCCTGCCCCTCCCGGTCGCCGCCGGCCTGGCCCTGGCGCTGTTCGCCATCGGGCACCTCTACCAGGGGCCGCGTGGCATGATCGCGGTGACCCTGTTCGGGCTCGCGTTCACCATGCTCTACCTGCGGACCGGCAGCCTGATCCCGGTGATCCTGCTGCACGCCATGGCCGACCTCCGCGCGTTTCTCCTCAACCCGGCGACGCGCGCCGGCGACACGGCGCAGGCCGGCGCGGCGCAGGGGGTGGGCGCGGGCTCGCGATGACCGGCACACCCTGTGGCGAATGAACGGCCCGGCCCGCCGTGCTCACCGGCCTGCGGGCGGGCCGGAGAACCCGGAGCGCACCGGACCGCAACGGCGCACGGCGAACCCGCCGCAACGAACATCGCGGCCGACCCGGCACATCGGGTCGGCCGCGATGGCGTTATGTCAGTCCGTGGAATGCGCCCGCTGGTAGGCCCGGATGACCTCCTCGGGCAGCCGGCCCCGGTCGGCGACCGTGTAGCCGTTCCGGCGGGCCCACTCGCGGATACCGGCGGCGGGCCCCGCCTTGGCGGCCGCCCTGCCCGGAGCCGACGCGGCCCCGGCGGCCCCAGCGGCCGACCGGGAGGCGACCGGTGCCGGCGCGAAGCCGTCCGCCTCCTCGTCGACCGGGACGATCTCCTCGACATCGTCGTCCTCGCCGAGGCCGTCCCATCCGTCCTCGGCGGAAAGCGGTACCGCGCTCCAGGCGGCACCCGCCTCGTTCCCGTCCTCGACCGGCACTTCGCCCGGGTGGATGCCGCGGCGCTCCAGCTCCTCCCACAGCGGCGCGAGCGCGGCGTCCGGATCGAAGAAGAACTCGCTTTCCCGGACGCGCCAGAACCGCCACCCCGCGCGCTTGAGCTCCCGCTCCCGGGCGAGATCGGCCTCGAGCCGCTCGGGCCCGTGCCAGTGATCACCGTCGCACTCGACGGCGAGCCGTCCCCGGGCGCCGCTCACGACGAGGTCGATCCGGCGCCCGTTCACCTCGAACTGCGGCACCACGTGGTAGCCGCGCTCCCGGATGCGGAGGAACACCCGCTGCTCGAAGAGCGAGTCGAACGCCGGATGCGGCGTGTCGGGCGTGACGTCCTTCGGCATCGCCCCGCCGAGCGCCACGGGCGGGTTGAGCATGTAGGTGAGCAGCGACCGCCGCAGGCATGCGGGGGAGAGCAGGTCGGGGCTGACCGAGTGGAACAGCCACATCTGGTCCCTGGCGCGGGACGCGGCGACGTTGTACCGCCGCTGCCATTCGGTGCTCGTCACCGCCGGCCGCTTCTCGGCGATCACCATGGAGAGGAACACCACGTCCCGCTCGTCGCCCTGGAAGTCCGGCGGGGTGCCCACCCGCAGCCGCCGCCGCTCCCACTCCTTCGGGTCGAGCTTCTCCAGCAGCATGTTGTGGATGAGCTTGCCCTGCTCGGTGCCCTGCAGCACGACCACGCCGAACGTCTTGCCGTCGTAGGCCGGATCCCCGATGCACTTGAGGATCCGTTCGACGATCTTCTCCGCCTCGACGGGGTTGCGCAGCCGGGTGTAGGAGCCCTCGGTGTACGCCCCTTCGACGTGGACGACCTGGACCGGATCCAGCCGGTCGGCGCCGAACTGCCGCAGCGGCACGAGCGGCTCGTCGGAGTAGAACTGCCGGGACGAGAACTCGATGATCTCCGGCATGCACCGGAAGTGCTCCCGCAGCCGCAGCAGCCCGCCGAACCGGGTGCGCAGCAGGTCGAACAGGCTCGACTTCGGCGTGAAGGCGTCGCGCAGGTAGGGAGGCATGTCCGGCAGGTACGTGGCGAGCTTGTTGAAGATCGGCTCCAGCTCGCCGTGGCTCACCACCGACGGGGCGCACTGCTTGTCGTCACCGACCACGATGACCCGCGGCGCCAGCCACAGCAGGAACAGCGCGTCGATGCTCGCCTGGCTCGCCTCGTCCACGATCACCACGTCGAACGAGTCGCGGTCCGGCGGGATCGTCTCGAGCACCTGCTGGATCGGCATGATCCACGCCGGGACGGCGTCGAGCGCCTTCGACATCGCCTGCCGGGCCAGCTTCCGGTACCGCTCCGCGTACTTGCCGGTGCCCTTGCCCAGCGCGGTCATGTGCTGCTCGTACGAGCGCAGCGCCAGGGTCTGCTCGGCGGTCATCCGGCGCAGCGCGGCATCCCAGGCCTGGGCCGCGGCGAGCTCGGCGGTGATCCGCATGACGCGGGCGGTCGCCGCCTCCAGCTCGGCCTCGAGCCGCTGCTCCAGCCCGGGCTGCCGCTGCTCGTCGAAGAAGGTGTACGCCTTCGCCCACGCCCACGCCCGCTCCCACGTGGACCGGTGCCGCTTCCACTTCTCCCGGTCGGCGAGCACGTCGAGCAGGTCCGGATGGGCGGCCCGGATCCGGGCGGCGAGCTCGTCGCAGCGCCGCTGCCGGGCCAGCTCCTGGTGGGCGGTGCTGAGCGCGGTGAGGCAGAGCCGGTAGGTGACCGCGTCCCGGGTGGCGACCGCGTGGATCGCCTCCCGCAGCTCGGGCGCGGGCGTGCCGGTCTCGGCCTGCCGCTCGAGGGACTCCCGCAGCTCCTCCAGGGCCGCCGTGGCCTGCTCGGCCTCGAGCCGCAGCCGCACCGCTCGCAGCGCGGTGGCGTACGCGGTCCACTCCGGCAGGGTGCGCATCGGGACGTGCACGCCGAGCTTGGCGAGCTCCCCGGCGGTGGTCACCACGGCCTCGCGGATGCGGCGCACCACGGCGAGCCGCTGGTACGCGTCCGTGATGCTCGACGCGATCTCGTCCAGCGACAGGTCGGCGGCGAACTCCACGCCGACCGTCCGCCAGCCGCGGCGCAGCTGCTCGACGATCTGCCGCGCCTCCAGGTCGTCGATGAGGATCGACAGCAGCTCGGCGTTGTCCGGCACGATCCCGTCGACCGACACCTGCTTCAGGTACGGCTCGGCCTGCCGCTGTACGGCCGGGCGCAGCAGGCCGCGCTTGAGCCGGTTGCCCGCGGCGAAGTGGTCGCGCAGCGCCCGCATCGCCTTCAGATAGTCGCCCGTCTCGGCGGGGCCGTCGAGCCGCGGGTGCACGACGGGGCGGAAGTTGATCCGCCGGACCGCCTCCTGCAGCGCGGTGAGCCGCTCGGCGAGCCCGTCGAGCCGCTCCCACAGCGTGGTGTCCCGTCCGGCGAGCAGGTCGGCGAGGGCGCGGGCGGTCCACTCGTCCTCGCCCCGGGCGGCGTCGGCGCCGGCGAGGCCGAGCCGGTGCAGGTCGCCGTCGACGGCGCGTGCGACGTTCTCGAGCCAGGTGAGCTGCGCGGTGTCGAGCACCTCGAGCCGGGCGGAGATATCGGTCCCCGCCTCGTCGGCGATGGACCGGGCGGCGCGCTCCTCGTCGATCAGCGTCTGTACCCGCTCGGCGGACGGCAGCGTGGCGACGTCCGGGATGTGCTGGCCCGGCCGCGCCCGGCGCTGCGGGGTCTCCTCGGCGAGCAGCTCGGCGAGCTCGTCCGCCTCGCCGATGCCGACCGGCGGCTCGGCGGGCGCGTCCGGCGGCATCGGCGTCGGCATCCACGAGCACGCCGGTTCCTCCTGCCTGAGCCGCCGGGAGATCTCCGCGAGCGTGCCCCGGTAGCCGGGGGCGATAGCGGGGTGCACGTAGGTCTCCGACTCGCGCAGCGCCCGGATCCGCTCGGAGAGCCGGGCCACCTCACGGCGGGCCTCGTCGAGCCGCTTGCGCGTGGCGGCGATCTGCTCGGCCTGCAGCGCCGGATCGTAGGTGGCGAACCTCGCCGACAGCGCCTTGACCCCGCCCTCCAGCTCCGCCGAGCCGCCCCGGCCGAGGTCGGTCATGGAGATGCACAGGTCGGCGATCTCCTTGGGCAGCTTGTCCCGCAGCACCCGCAGCGCCTGCGCCTTCTGGCTGGTGACGAGCACCCGCTTGCCCTCGGCGAGCAGCGCCGCCAGCAGGTTGGCGATGCTGTGGGTCTTGCCGGTGCCCGGCGGGCCCTGCACGACCACCCCGTTGTCCTGGGCGAGCCGGGTCATGATGAGCCGCTGCTCGGGGTTGGCGGGCAGCGGGAAGAGCGGTTCGCCCGCGGAGGCGGTGGCGTCGCCGCCGTCCCGCTCGCCGAGGAAGGCCATGCGCTCGTCCCGGTCGAGGGGCTCGACGAGCTGGGCGAGCCCGAGCGGCGCGTGCGCGTCCGCCCCGGTCAGCGCGTCGAGCATGGCGTCGTAGTAGCCGAGCAGCGCGCCCTGGTCACGCTTGCGCAGCACGAGCGCGGGCGCGAGCCGTACCTGCGGGGTGGTGCCCGCCCGCTGCGCGGGGGCCCAGTCGTCCAGGTACGCCGCGTGCGGCTCGACGCCGCGGTCGCACCAGGTCCGCAGCAGCTCGGCCCCGGAGGCGCCGAGGCAGGCGATGTCGTCCTGCCGGGCCCGCTCGCGGAGCCGGTCGGTGCGCGAGGGGGAGAACTCCGGCAGGTCCCCCAGCAGCTCCCGGTCCTGCAGGATGGGGGCGGTGTCGTCGAGGATCACGTCGACGCGCTCGGTGTCGGGATCGACCTGGACGTGGACCCGGGTGACGAGCAGGTGGTTGCGGATCCGGGTGCCGTCGGGTGTGGTCCAGGCGAGCAGGCCGGTGGCGAGCACGAGCTCCCACTCGTCGTCGGCCTGGGAGAGCCGGCCCGCGATCGTGAACAGGTCGCGATGCCACTCCCGCTGCCGGAGGTGCCTGCGTTCCCGCTCGGCCCAGGCGCGCCAGTCGTCGAGCCAGAGTTCGTACAGTTCCCGGACGTCCGGCCGGTCCTCGAGCGTCTCGTACCGCCAGTCCCCCACGTCGTTCTCGTGGATCACCCGAATGCGGTTGGGACCGGTCGCGGCGAGCTTCGGGGCGTCCAGCCGGGGGTTTTCCACCTCCCGGGGGTTGAGCCATCCCTCGAGTTCCTCCGGGAGAGGCGGGGGCGGGACGGAACGCACGAAGTCGATGGAGAAGAGGATGCCGCCGAGCGTGGCGTCGGGCTTGACCTTGATGTCCTCGGGCAGGTCCGCGAGCCAGAGCACCTTCTCGTAGTCGGCGACGTCGCGTACGGGGGTGCGCCGCGCGGAGGCCAGGTCCCGGAGGAACTCCACCAGCCGGGTGGTGCTGCTGATCAGCTTGGGGTCGCGGGCTCGTGAAGCCACGCTCATCTGTTCGTCCTCCTTGGCGGCGGTTCGGGGGCAGGCGAAGGAGTGCGATGCGCTCGCTTGACCACCGGCGGTGGTGGCGTGTGGTATGGCCCCGAGCCACGGGACCATTCGGGGCGCAAGAAGCCGCCCACCGGCGCCATCGTCGCGCGCCCCGGGGACGAGGGGCGCGTACCGTGGGGCTACGATTCACGCCTACGGTCTGCCGTGCCGGTGTGCCCACGCCACGGCCGCAAGCCGAGCGAGTGCGGCAAGTATGGCACTCTGTGAATGTCTAACACAAGTCAACTTCTGGTGTTGGGAAGTTTCAAAACCGGCAGGATCGGAGTCACCGTACGGCCCGACCGGCGGAGCGGACGCGATCGCCGTTCCGGTCAAACCGGACCACCATCGTCCAGGCTCTGCCGCCGTTCCGGCCGGGGCACGCCCTGTTGTAGCAGCGCCAGTACCACCCCTTGGCCTCGGTGCGCCGCAGGTCCACCGTGTTCAGGCCGCAGCGCTCGCATCGCGGCGGCCGGCCGAACACCTCGGCGTGCTCGTGCTCGAGCAGCTTGCGGGCGAAGTGGCGGCCGTGCACCGTGATCATCACCTCGCGGGTCCTGCTCTGGGAGAGCGTGTTCAGGCTGCCCAGCATGACCAGGCGCTCGTCGATCACCACGATCTTCTGGTGCATCTCGTGCACCTGGACCACGTTGGGGACGACCTCGCGGAGCTCCGCCAGGGCCTCGGCGAACCGCTCCTTCTGTTGGAGGGTGTCACTGGGATCGCGGACGAAGACCGTCACCCGCACGCCGCGGGCCACCGCCTCCCGCAGTGCGGGCAGGATGCCGTACACGCGCTTGGCCACCCAGGGGGACCACAGCCAGATGGACGACCGTGCCTCCGCGATGCGGGAGGCGAAGGTCTCGTAGAAGGAGCGCTCGTCGTCGATGGTGGAGATCTCCACGTGGCGTGCGAGCACCTCGGCCAGCCGGGACCCGACGGGCCCCAGGTCCACCGGCAATCCGGCGGGTGCCGCGATCAGGTGCGAGGCGGGGAACAGGCGTATCCGCCGCTCCTTGAGCAGGTCGCGGACGTGCCCCAGCGCGCTGCGAGGCGGCGCGTTCTCGACGCGCTCGCGGCTGCCGATGATGTAGAGCCGGTGCTGCGTCCGGGTGACGGCGACGTTGAACAGGCGCAGCCCTTCCCGCTCGAAGCGGCCGGCGCCCGGCCGCGCCGACGCCTTCGCCATCCACATGCCGTCGCCGTCCCGGCCTTCGACCATGTCGAACACGACGACCGGGAACTCGCGGCCCTGGAAGCGGTGGGCGGTGCCGACCTCGGCCGGATCCCGCCCGCTGCCCTCGATGTCGCGCAGGGCCTCCAGCGTCGCCTCGGCCTGGTCACGGTAGGGGGTGACGACGCCGGTCACCTCGTGGTCGTCGTGGTGGAGGTCGATGAGCACCCGGGACAGCAGGACGCCGGCGGGCCACCATCCGCGGCTCTTCCCGGTGCGGCGCACCTGGGCGAGCTCGTGCAGCCCGTCGGTGTCGACGAACACGATCTCCGGATCGTCCGCGGCGGGCGGGCGCACCCCGGCACCCGCCCGCAGCAGCCCGCCGTACGCGAGCCGGTTCGCCAGCTCCATCACCTGCGGACCGAAGCGGTGCTGGGTGTCCATGACCAGGCAGCCGGACCTGGCCATCGCCTCCTCGGCCGAGGTGATGCCGCAGTGCTCGTACACGTCCGGAACGAGCCAGCGCCTGACGTCCGGGCGGGGGTGCTCCGTGATCTCGGGAGGGATCACCGCGCCGAGCTGCATGAAGTCCCCCAGCAGGACCGCGCAGCGATCCGCCTTGGCGGTGGCGAGCAGCAGCTCGGGCAGCGTGGCGGCCCCGGCCTCGTCGATCAGCACCACGTCGTACGGCCCGGCGAGCACCGCCTTCGTGGTGCGGAACCTGGCCAGCGTGGTGGCGACGAGCCGCGCCTCCTTGATGATCTCGCTCTGGGCGTCCTTGGCGAGGCGGTCGTACTCCTCCTGGATCTCGCCGTATTGCTTCTCCAGCTCGGCGCGGCGGGGAGCGGTGTCGGCGACCTTCCGGCGCAGGCTCTCGGCCTCGGCGTGCAGCGCGGGCCAGCCGTTCCGCTCGCACTCGCCGACCAGCTCCGCCGCCTTCCGCGTCGCCTCGTGCTCGCGCCGCAGCGACTCCAGGCGGTCCAGCCGCGCCATCTGCTCGGCCTGGAGCGAGGCGAGCCGGTCGGCGGCCTGCCGGGCCGCGTCCTCGCGGCGTTCGATCTCCGCGAGGGGGAACGGGACGGACGCCTCGATCTCCTCGATGCGCCGCTCGTTGTGCCGCCGGACCTGTTCCGCCGTGGCCCTCGCGGCCGTGGCCCGGTCGCGCAGGGCGTCGCGCTCGCGCCCGGCCTCGGCGAGCCGGGCCGCGAGGTCGGCCGCCTTGCGCCGGTTCCACATCCGCACCCTGCCGGACCGCGTGCGCAGCGCGGCGAGCCCGTCCTCGAGCAGTGCGCACATCTCCTCGGCGCGTGACACCCGCCGTTCCGCCTCGGCGGCGGCCCGCTCGGCCTCATCACACTCCCGCCGCAGCGCCGCGATGCGCTCCCAGTTGCGCCGCCACGGCCGCGCCTCGGCGGCCTCGGCCTCGGCCGTCTCCGCCTGCCGCCCGGCGTCGACGAGCGCCGTCGCCGCGTCCGCCGCCTCCCGATCGCACCGGGCGAGCTCCTCGGCGATCTCCGCGGGGGAGAGCCCCGGGGTCCGCAGCCGGGCGGCCGCGGCCCGGTACGCCTCGGCGTCGAAGCCGTCGATCCGGGCCTCAACGTGGCGGAGCCGCTCCTCGTCCTCGCGGAGCCGTACCAGCTCCCGCTCGACGTCCCGGCGCCGCTCCTCGACGTCCCGCAGCCGGGACCGAACGATCAGCGGCAGGGAGACGTTCGGGTCCTGGGCGACCTCGCGGAGCTGCGGCGGGCCCACGCGGACGATCCGCCCGGGCCGGGGGCGGTATTCCCTGAGCACGCCGAGCAGGGCGTTGTCCACGGCGATGTTGGTGCTCGAGGCCAGCAGGACGCGCCGGCCCTCCTTGATCAGGTCCGCGATGGCGGCCCGGAGCATGCGCGTCTTGCCGGTTCCCGGCGGTCCCCACACCAGCCACACGCCCCTGCCGAAGCAGGCCCGGTAGGCCTCGGCCTGCGGCGGGAGAAGCCCTGGTGGCGTCGGGACCTGACCCGGCCTGCCGCCGATCTCGCCGCGGGCGAGCAGGTTGGCGAGGCCGCCGTCGGTGAGCCCGGCGATGCCGTCGCGCAGCGCGGTGAGCAGGAACGTGGGCGGCTGCCGCAGGATCCACACGTGCGGGTCGTCCGGGTTGGCGAACTCGGCGACCCGTACGCGCAGCAGCGGGCCTTCGACCGTCGCCTCCATCACGGTGAAGCCGCTGCGCAGGCTGCCCTCGTCCGCGTCGGCCAGCCGCAGCTCGTTGAGCTGGTCGGCGCTCAGCTCCGAGCCCCGGATGTCGACCACGAACACGCCGGGCTCACCGGTCGCCCGCGCGGCCCCGACCCGCCGCCACCGAGCGTTGTGCGCGGCTCCTCCCGCCAGCGCGATCCACTCGTCGAGCGCGGTGGCGACCTCGTCCCGCCAGTCCACGTGGCTCCTTTCGCCCGCAGAGCACAGCGCGGGCGACATCGGGACCCCGCTCCGCCGACTCGCCCGGGGAGATGGTAGCCGCGCGGGAAACCCGTGATCGCCGACTTTGCGGCCGCTCGCATGGCACCGTACGGGAACCGTCACCTCGCGGTGACAGCCGCCGGAATGCCCGCGGTGCGATCGGAACCCGTTATCCGGCCCTGCGGGGCGGCGTCTCAGCGCACCGGGACAGGTCCGGACAGGTTGACCGCGCGTCGGGCGAAGCGAGGGTCGGCCGCGATGTCGAGCAGCGCGGCCGCGGTGTCGGCCCTGGTCATCGGCCGCGGGCGGCCCAGCAGGTCCGTGGTGATCTGCAGTGGGCCTTGCGCCGGTTTGTCGGTGAGCCGGTTGAGGCGGGCGATGGTCCAGTCGAGCGGGCTGTCGAGCAGCTCGCGTTCCATGGCACGGGCATCCGCGTAGGCGTCCCGGAACAGCATGCGAAGGATGGCCAGCGGCAGCCGCGGCCGGACGCCGACGATCGGGTACGCGCTGGTCACGACCAGCCGCCGGACCCCTGCCCGTGCCATCGCCGCGGTGACGACGCGGATCACCTCGGCGGCCTGGTGGGGCCCGCGGCGGGACGCGGCGGCCACGATCGCGATGACCGCGTCCGCCCCGCGCACCGCCGTCGCCACGGCCTCGGGGTCCCGCCCGTCGCCTGCGACGACGCCGGCGAGCCGGGACCGCTCGGTGAGCGCGTCCGGGCGGCGGGTGAACGCCGTGACCCGGTGGTCGCGGCGGAGCGCCTGGTCGACGACGTGCCGGCCGGTACGGCCGGTCGATCCGATGACGGTCAGATTCACGATGCCTCCCGTGATCCGTGGCCGGTTCGCTCAGCGCGAGAACCCGCCGGTGAGCCGGAGCATGGCGTGGGAGCCGCGCAACATCGCCTTGACCAGGGCGAACGCCAGGGGGTTCGCCGTGACGGACATCCGCAGCGTGCTCATCGAGGCCCGCACCGCGGCGAAGCCGTACCGGCGCATCCGCCTCTCGTAGTCGGCGACGGCCGGGAGCAGGTCGCGGCCCGGCCAGGCGGCGGCGAGGTTGCGGGCCAGCAGGCTCGCGTCCCGGAGGGCGATGTTGGCGCCGACGCCGCGGGACGGCGGCATGCTGTGGATCGCGTCGCCGATCACGGTGACGTTGGTGGTCGGCCATGGCTTCACCGCGGCGGCGGTGCGGATCGTCAGCGTCGTCACCGTGGCCGGGTCGGTCATCGCCACGAGCCGTTGCAGCCGATCGTCCCAGCCCCTGGTGGCCTCGAGGGCGAGGCGGTACGGCACGGCCCCGCGCTCGCCGCCGGACGTCCCGGCCAGCCCCAGCGCCTGGGGCCATCCGGTGAGCGCCCACACCAGGTAGTCGCCCCGGTCGGGCGGCAGCATGCGTTCGGGCAGCCGTGCGCCGTCGTCCGGTTCCTCCTGCTCGTGCAGCGCGAGGAACATGTTGATCCCGTCGGGGGCCAGCACCATGACGGGGCCGCGGCCGAGCCGCTCCGGGAGGAGCGCCCGGACGCCGGAGGTGAGCGGCAGGCGTCCGCCGATGCTGACCACGCCGGTGTCGATCCGCTCCGCGTGCGGCAGCAGCTGTGCGCGGACCCGCGAGCGGCCGCCCTCGGCGCCGACGAGCACCCTGCCGGAGGCCTCGGTGCCGTCGGCGAAGTACGCGGCCACCTGCCGCCCGTCCGTCTCGTACCGGACGAGTTCCTTGCCGAACCGCACGTGCTCCTCGATCCCGTCGAGCAGCACCTGGCGCAGCGTGTACCGGTTGAGCGAGCGGTGCGCCGCCACCGGGTCGGGTCTCGCGCCGGGCCGTACCACGTCCACGGACATCAGCGTCCGGAGCCGTTCGGTGAGGAAGGCGAACGCGAGCGGCGGCCTGCCGCAGGCGGCGCGCAGCAGCTCGAACCGGTCCGGCGGCAGGCAGTCGTGCAGCGCCCGGCTGCCCTCCGGATCGATGTGCAGGCGGTAGCCCTCGCGGAACTCCTCCGGGGACGACGCCCGCTCGAAGACGGTCACCTCGATCCCGGCCCGGCGCAACCCCTGCGCCAGGCACAGCCCGCCGATCCCGCCTCCCGCGATCAGAACCCGTGACGGTATAGCGGCCATGACACTCCTTGCCTAAGAAGTTTGCTAAAGATTTTAGCTAAATGCCTAACACGATCCGGCTAGGATGTCCACTCGGAAAGGAGGCGAGGCCGCCGTGACGAACCCTGACCAGCGGCTACTGATGGAGGTCGGCCGGGAGGTCGGCGGCCGCTTCAGCACCGCCGTCGTCCTCTTCCACTCCGCGGTCGCCGCCCGCGTCGGCCTCAACGTCACGGACTACAAGTGCGCCGACATCCTCTTCCGCACCGGCCCCACCCACCCCGGTCACCTCGCCGAGCTGACCGGCATGTCGACCGCCGCCACCGCCCAGGTCCTCGCCCGCCTCGAACGCGCCGGCCTCATCCGCCGCGAGCCCGACCCCACCGACCGCCGCCGCACGGTCGTCCACCCCATCACCGACAGCGACACCTACCGCGAGCTCTCCCGGATCTTCGCCGACTTCGGCAGCCGCGTCGCCGCCGTCATGAGCCGCTACGACGAGGCCACCCTGCGCGTCATCGCCGACTTCGTCGCCGACATGACCGAGACCCTCGAGACGGAGGCCGTCCGACTGCGCACCCGCACCGTCCACCAGGGCCCGGCCACGCCTCGCCGGTGACAGGTCTTCCGGCGGATCCGGCTCCCCGAAGCCTCGACCGGTCGCCGTCAGAACGCCCGGTCACGGCGTGGTTCACCACCATCGCCTCGTCTCGCCTTCGATCGTGCCTCCGGACGATGACGAAGATCACACGATGGGCCGTCCCTCGACCTGCGCTCCTCCCGGTTCGGCACCCCTTGCACGACGGTCGTGGAGGCGGTGGACGGGATCGCCACGCCACCGTACGGCGCGAGTGCCACAGGTACTCTTGATCCCTCGACATCGTGTCGGCCATGACCGGGCCCCGTGGGCGCCGCCGTACGGAACGAGCAGGTGATGGATCTTTCACTGACGGACGTCCTCGAAGCCGCCGAGCGCATCCGCGGCCGGGTACGGAGGACACCCGTCCTCGAGCTGGAGCACGAGGACCTGTTCCGCGGCGGCCCGGTGTGGCTCAAGCTCGAGCAGCTGCAGCACACCGGATCGTTCAAGCCGCGCGGCGCGTTCAACCGGATCCTCAAGGCGGCCGAGGAGAGCGGGGTCCCCGAGGCCGGAGTCGTGGCCGCGTCCGGGGGAAACGCCGGCATGGGCGTCGCGTACGCCGCGAACCGCGTCGGAGTCCGGGCGCGGGTCTTCGTTCCCGAGACAGCCCCGCGGGTGAAGGTCGAGAAGCTGCGCAAGCTCGGCGCGGAGGTCGTGCAGGTCGGGCGCATCTACAACGACGCGTACCAGGTGGCGGTGGCGGAGGGCGAGCGGACCGGCGCGCTCTTCTGTCACGCCTACGACCAGCCCGAGATCTGTGCCGGGCAGGGCACGCTGGGCCTCGAGCTGCTCGAACAGGTCGAGGACGTCGACACGGTGCTGGTGGCGGTGGGCGGTGGCGGGCTGCTCGCCGGCGTCGCGACCGCTCTCCACGGTCGCGCCCGTGTGGTGGCGGTCGAGCCCGAACACGCCCCCACCCTGCATGCGGCCCTCGCCAAGGGCGGCCCGGTCGAGGTCCCGGTCTCCGGCGTCGCCGCCGACTCCCTGGGCGCCACCGTCATCGGCGAGATCGCCTACAAGGTGGCCGTCCGCACCGGGGTCGAGTCCGTCCTCGTCGGTGAGGATGCGATCCGCGAGGCCCGCAGGTTCCTGTGGGACACCTGCCGCCTGGCCGTCGAGCACGGCACCGCCTCGGCCCTCGCCGCCCTCCTCACCGGCGCCTACAAACCGCGACCGGACGAGCGCATCGCCGTCGTCATCTGCGGCGCCAACACCGATCCGACGGACCTGGCGGCCTGACCGGCATGGCCCCTCGCCGTGCGTTCCCGGCGGCGCGGTCCGTGCACCGGAACCGCCGCGGTGTGAGCCGTGCGGGACGGCATTCGCGAGCCTCGGAACGCCCTCCTCGGCCGACTCTCGGCCGCCCGGACGCGGCCGCATCGTCGCCGCTCTGAACGACCTCGTCGCCAGGCAACAGGACCACGCCGAGCCGGATGGCGCTGCCGGCCTGCACCGGTGCCGATCCGGAGCATCCGGGATCCGGCCGCCGGGAAGCCCTCGACCGGGCGACGCTCAGCTCGACGGCCGTTGGCCGGAGTGGCAATGGGCGAGCGGGGAGGTTCGGCGGGCCTCAGGATCCACCGGTACGGCCGGGCGCAGGGCCGGTGGTGAGCGCGTACACGTTGCCGTCGCGGCTGCCGACATACACCATGCCGTCGGCGACCGCGGGCGAGGATCTGACGTCGTCCCCGGCGGCGAAGGACCAGTTCTTCCGGCCGGTGACGGCATCGATGGCGTGCACCCTGCCGCCGTCGCCGCCCACGTAGACCACCCCGTCGACGACGGTGGGCGTCGCGCTGTCCCCGCGACCCGTGGTGAGCGCCCACTGCTTCCGGCCGGTGGCGGCGTCAAGCGCGTACACCTTGCCGTCGCCGGCGCCCACGTACACCGTGTCGTCGGCGGCCGTGAGCGATGGCCCGACCGGCTGCCCGGTGGGGAAGGTCCAGCGTTCCCGGCCGGTGGCCGCGTCGAGGGCGTACACCTTGCCGTCGCCACCGCCCACATATATGAACGGTCCGTCGCCGAGCGCGGGCGACGAGCCGACGTAGTCGGAGATGCCGGCGGACCAGCGTTCGCGGCCGGTGGCCGCCTCGATGGCGTACACGCCGCCCTTGCCGTTGCCCACGTAGACCACCCCGTCGGCGACCGCGGGCGACGAGCCGATCCAGGAGCCCGTGGGGAAGGACCAGCGCCTCCGCCCGGTGGCGGCGTCGAGGGCGTACACGTTGCCGTCGCCGGTGCCGACGTACAGCACACCGTCGACGACCGCAGGTGACGCGACGACCCCGCGCGTGGCGTAGGTCCACCGCTTGCGCCCGGTTGCGGCGTCGAGGGCGTACACCTTGCGGTCGCCGCTGCCCACGTAGACGACGCCGTCGGCGACCGCGGGCGACGAGCCGGGCCCCTCCCCGGTCGGGAAGGACCAGCGTTCCCGGCCGGTTGCCGCGTCGATGGCGAACACCTTGCCGTCGTCGCCACCCACGTAGACGACACCGTCCGCGACCGCGGGCGACGAGTCGATCGCGGTGCCCGCGCGATAGGACCAGCGAAGGTCCCCCGGAGTGGGGCCGAGCCGCGCCGTCGGCCCGCTGGGTCCGTTCGTTTCGGGGGCGCCCCCGAAGATACGCCAGGCGGCGACGCCGGTCGCGGCGGCGGCTCCGACCCCGGCGAGGCCGAGCAGGAGCGCGCGCCGTGACGTCCGCGACGGCAGGGTGTCCACCGCGGTGCGGGCGCGCACCCCGCGACCGGGATCACCTCCGTCGGACGGGTACGGCAGGCCGTGGGCACCGTGGCCATCGGCCGGGTGGCCGACCGCACCGCGCTCCTGGGCACGGCCTCCCCTGGGCGATGGCCCCACGACTCCGGGGGAGGCACCGGTCAGTAATCCCGGGCTCTCGGCCGGCCCCGGACGGGATGGCGTTCCCGCCGGGCCAGGGACGGGCTCGGCGGGGTCGGGCAGGGGAGTGGCGGCACGGTCGCGTACGGCCTGTCCCACCCTGGCGGGCATCCAGGCGGACTCGGCGAAGAACTCGACGATCCTGCCCTTCGCCGTGATCCTCCCGGCCAGCTCGTCCAGCAGGGCCGACGCGGTCGGCCGGTACTCGGGCCGCTTGTCCAGGCACCGCGCCACCACCGAGCGCAACGTCGGCGGAAGCCTCGACAGATCGGGCTCCTGGTGCACGACCCGGTACACCAGCGCCGGCAACGAACCGGCCCCGAACGGCCCCGTGCCGGTCGCGGCGAACGTCAGAACCGCCCCGAGACTGAACACGTCACTGGCGGGCCCCACCGGATCCCCGACCAGCTGCTCGGGGGACATGAACGCCGGGGTCCCCACGGTGACCCCCGTCTGGGTCAGCCTGCTCGCCTCGACCTGCACCGAGATCCCGAAGTCGATGACCCGGGGCCCGTCGGCGGACAGCAGCACGTTCGAAGGCTTCATGTCCCGGTGCACGACGCCCGCCGCGTGGATCGACTCCAGCGCCTCGGCCAGCCCTGCCCCGAGCGCCAGCACCGACGCCTCCGGCCAGGGCCCGTACTCGTCCACCGCCTCGTCCAAAGGCACACCCGGCACGTACGCCGTGGCCAGCCACGGCGGCGACGCGTGCGGGTCGGCGGCCACCACCTCCACGGCGAAGAACCCGCTCACCGTGCGGGCCACCTCCACCTCGCGGGTGAACCGCCGCCGGAACTCGTGATCCCCGGCCAGGTCCGGCCGTACCACCTTCACGGCCACCGCGCGCCCGGTCTTCGACCGTCCCAGGTAGACGCGGCCCATGCCGCCCTCACCCAGCCGCGCCACGATCCGGAAGGGGCCCACGTGCTGCGGATCATCAGCGCGCAGCGTCCCGAAAGCCCCCATCGCCACCCCCGCTTCCCGGCCCCAGGCGTACGTGATCAGCACCCATGTATACGCGAAACAGCCGTGGTGCGCGGTGAAGCCTCACAAACTGCTTCGAAGGGCCTGAATCAGGATCACGGGATCGAGCTGCTCGGGCGGTCCGCCCACCCGGGTGTGGCGACGGCACGATCCCGGACGGTGCCGAGGTCGGTGGCGGTGCCGTACCGCGCAGCCGTCAGCGCCAGCCGAGTTCGGGGGCGACGTACTTCAGGACCGACGAGATCACGTGGGCGTTGTACTCGACGCCGAGCTGGTTGGGCACCGTCAGCAGCAGCGTGTCCGCCGCGGCGATCGCCTCGTCGGCGGCCAGTTCCTTGACGAGCACGTCGGGCTCGGCGGCGTAGGTGCGGCCGAATATGGCCCGGGTGTTCTCGTCGATGAAGCCGATCTGGTCGGTGCTGCGGCGCTCGTGGCCGAAGTACGCGCGGTCGGTGTCGTTGACGATCGGGAAGATGGAGCGGCTCACCGAGACGCGCGGCTCGCCCTCGTGCCCGGCATCCTTCCACGCCTCCCGGTAGACCGCGATCTGCTCGGCCTGCTGGACGTGGAACGGCTTGCCGCTCTCGTCGTTCTTGAGCGTGGAGCTCATCAGGTGCATGCCCAGCTCGGCGGCCCACTTCGCGGTGGCGTTCGAGCCGGAACCCCACCAGATCCGCTTCCGCAGCCCTTCGGAGTGCGGCTCCAGCCGCAGCAGCCCCGGCGGGTTGGGAAACATCGGCCGCGGGTTCGGCTGGGCGAAGCCCTCGCCCTCCAGCAGCTTGAGGAAGACCTCGGTGTGCCGCCGCGCCATGTCCGCGTCGGTCTCGCCCTCGGCCGGCGCGTAGCCGAAGTACCGCCAGCCGTCGATCACCTGCTCGGGCGAGCCGCGGCTGATGCCGAGCTGGAGCCTGCCGCCCGCGATGAGGTCGGCCGCACCGGCGTCCTCGACCATGTAGAAGGGGTTCTCGTACCGCATGTCGATGACGGCGGTGCCGATCTCGATCCGGCTCGTGCGCGCGCCGATGGCCGCGAGAAGCGGGAACGGGCTCGCGAGCTGCCGGGCGAAGTGGTGGACGCGGAAGAAGGCGCCGTCGGCGCCGAGCTCCTCGGCGGCCACCGCCAGCTCGATCGACTGCAGCAGCGAGTCGGATGCGCTGCGCACCTTCGAGTATGGCGACGGCGACCAGTGCCCGAAGCTCAGAAACCCGATCTTCTTCATACGAATTTCAACCTTCCTCGCATCAAAGACATTCCGCGAGGGTCGAATCGTACAAGGGTCACAAACGGGTGCGGATCCTGTCGCGCGCCGCGGCCCGGCCTCGCCGTTGGCCGGCGGCGAGCGCCGAGCCCGGAGGCGGTCGGTCGGCCGCAGCCCGGCCATCACACGAACCCTCGGGTGGGCGTGATGGGTCACGTGATGGCCGGAACCGCGTACGGCGAGGCCCGGAAGGGTGACCGGTGTTACCTCACGCAGTCCCGGTTCTTGAGCGCGAGGAAGATCGCGCCGACCTTGCCGTTGTAGACCTCGAAGCGGTACTCGGCCTTCTTGTTGCGCGGTGCCGTGACCGAGTAGACGTTGGGCGCCTTCTTCGACAGGCGCGGGTAGGCCGCCTTCAGCCGCTTGAAGCTCGACCCGATCCCGATGCCTTCCGGAGTCTTCATACCCTTCTGGCCGTTGATGGCCACGACGCCCTTCTCATCCGAGATGACGAGGTGCCAGTCCCACGTGACCTTCGGGAACTTCTTGAAATGCCAGTGGGTGCACGGGTTCCTGACCGACCCGATCGGGACGATGGCACCGGTCGCCCTGGCCTTCTTCAGGGACATCCCGAGCTTCACCGACCCGTACCCGTACGGCCCCAGCGCCGGTTTGGCCTGCGCGGCCGCGGGGACGGCGCCGCCGGCCAGCAACGAGGCGGCAAGGAGGGATGCTCCGATCACTGCTCGCATAATGCTCACTTCCTGATGACGAATGACGGCCATAAGGCCGGATTTGCGTTACGACACCCGCGAGCCCCGCCCGCCGTGCGCCCGTGCCGGGACGGGCACGCGCCGGGTCCCGGACCGCTCGCGTGTGCCGGGTCTTGTGCATGCTCAGCGCCGCGCGGGAGGGCCGCAGGAACCACCCGGCGTGCCGACGCCTGGCGCGGGCGTGCGCGCGGCGGCACGGCGCGGCGGCCGGCCGGGCCCCGCCCTCACCATCGTTCGCGCTCGTTCCGCGCAGAGCCCGATCGCCCGGAAGGCCCCGCGATCGACCTTGCCGAAGGGCTCACACCACGGATCGCGCACGCATCGAGGTCGGCGAGCCCCATGTCAGATCTCGCTCGCCTTCCGGGTGGCCAGCCCCTCCTTTTTCGCGATGCGGTTCCACTGCCGGACGAAGAACCGTTTCGCCTTCTCGGCCCTCGCCGAGGCGGCCTCGGCGGCCTCGAGGTGGTACTGGGACCCGACCCCGCCGACGCAGTTGCCCGCGCGGAACCGTTCCGCCCACTGCGAGTACTCGCCGCTCGCCCGCAGGGAGTACTCCATCGCCTCGCGGAGGTTGAACATCATCGCGTCACCCCCCTCCAAGGCGTCGACGGCGAGGCGGTCGGACAGCGTGTCCTGCACCTCGCGGACCTGGAAGGAACGCTCCGCCCAGACCTCGTCCAAGGCGGCGATGGCCTCGTCGAGATCGCGGCAGCGCCGTACCAGGTCGACCGCCTTACGGAGTTTGGCGTTGGTCTTCGCGCTGGCCTCGAGGAATGCGTCCATGGCCAGCGCTTGGGCCCGCGCCGACGAAACCGGTGCGGACTCGGCGGCCTCCCTCTCCCCGGCGGGGAAGCGGAAGGACTCCAGCACGAGGTCGACGGCGGCGCGCGGGACCCGGGACGCCCGGATCAACGTACTGGACTCGGACAGGTACCACGTCTGCGCCTCGAACTGCACGTCATCCGTGCACTGGATCAGGTGCCTGCGATGCTCCACCGACTGATCGCGGAGGCGCTCCACCGTCTTTCTCAGGAGATGCGCTTCGCCACCCCTGCAGCCGAACGCCGGCGGCAGGCTGAGACCGCCGTCGAGGCCCGCCGTCCCGTGGTCGGTGTAATCGTGCAGGATCTCGATGCCGCCCTTGGCGCAGCTCTTGCGCCCCGCCGGCCGGACGCACACCGAGGGGTGCAAGGCGTCGGGCCCGGAGACGGTGACCTTCCACTTGGCGGGGCGGAGGAACGTCGCCCCCTCCGGTGTCCTGGTCGGCGTGCCGGAGGCGCCGGCGGAGGGGGTCGCGGAGGGGGAACGGGCCGGTGACGCCGTACGGCTCGCGCTCGGCGTCGCCGTCGCGGCGCGCGAGGGCGTCGGCGTGTCCGCGGTCGCCGTCATGGCGTTCGGCGCCGGGGAGTCGCCTGGCTCGGTGGCGGCCTTGACGAGCCCGATGCCGACGACGAGGGCCGCCATCCCGATGGCCACGCCGTACAGCCAGAGGTCGCGCCGGGAACGAGGAGGGCTCTGCTCCCGCTGGGGGAGCAGCGTCCGGGGCCGGTCCGGGAGCCGGGTGACGTGGCCGGCGGGGACGAGCGTCGTCTCCGTCCGCCGCTCGGGGACACCCTCGGAGCGCGGCGTGCCGGACGTCCGTGCGGCCGGGGATCCGGGCCGTTCGGGGTCGGCCGCCGCCTAGGCGGCCGCGGCCAGGAACACGAGCAGCGCCTGCACATAGTCCTCGGCCGTCGGTTCGGCATCGTCGTCGCGGTACCGGCCCGAGTTCTCGCCGGACCCTGCGGCAGGCGTGGTCTTCTCGGCCGAGGCGGGAGCTCCCCCCGGTGCGCCGTGCTCGGCGAGGCCGGGAGGGGCAAGGTACTCGGTGGCGAGCCAGGGCCGGGCGGCCTCGGGGTCCGCCGCCAGCACCCGGACGGTGCTCACCCCCTGCATCTCCTGCAGCAGCCTGATCTCCCGGGCGAACCGGGCGCGGAACCGGCCGTCCCGGGCCAGGTCGGGGTGGATCATCTTGACGGCCACCGGGCGGCCGGAACGGTCCACCCCTGCGAACACCGTTCCCACCCCGTCGGAGCCGAGCCTGCCCACCAGCCGGTACGGGCCCACCTCTACGGGGTCGTCAGGGGTCAGGGGCTGCAGTACACGAGGTCCCGGATCGACCGCGTGCGGAGAGTCCTTCGGAGCATCACTTCCGGCTTCGCCGAGCAACGGGACTCCTTCACACGAAGATCGATATCGCGGCGAACATACGCAGATCACGTCACGGGACGGCCTCTGACGGACGGCTTGTCCGTTTCAGGTGGATCGGTGGCCAGGGCGAGGCCATGCCGCTCGTCGCCGTCGTTGCCGGTCGCCGCCTGACCGGCACCGCCCGCCCGCCGGACCCGGGCTCGCGTGGCGGTCGTGCGCAAGCTTGCGGCGGGCTGTCTCCCTACCAGGGTGGCGCCCGCCACCCCGAGCGCCCGCGGATGTCCTCCCGGCCGCCCGGTGCGGGTGCGCGGCACCGAGCGGAGCCCTCCCCGAAGAACGGGGAGAGGCCGGCCGGTGGGGAGTCACCGCACTCGCGTTCCAGGGTGCGGCCCTCGTGCTTCCGCAGGCCGCGTCGGCACTAGCCGAAGCAGTCCTGGTTCTTGAGCATGATGCCGAACTCGATGACCTTGCCCTTCTCGACGCCGAAGGTGTAGAGGGCCTTCTTGTTGCCCGGCACCCTGGCCGTGTACATGCCGTAGAAGTTCTTCTTGACGCCCGGGTAGGCCGCCTTCAGCTGCGCGAAGGTGGAGCCGACCTTGATGCCCTCCGGGGTCCTCATGTTCTTCCGGGCGTAGATGGCGGCCACCCCCAGCCGCGGCGAGATCCAGACGCCCACCTGGTTCTTGGGGCTCCGGAACTTCTTCAGGTCCCAGCCGGAACAGCCACCGCCACCCGGGAACTTCAGCACCAGCGCGCCGGTCGCCCTGGCCTTCTTGGCGCTCATGCCGAGCTTGACGGCACCGTACCCGTACGGCCCCAGCGTCGGCTTCGCCTGGGCCGACGCCACCGTGGCGCCGGAGACCACCAGCGAGGCGGCGAGGACCGAAGTCCCGATCATTTTTTTCACCATGGCCCAATAGCATGGCGTAACCGATCGCAGATGCGATCACGTACCCCCGGGTAATCGGCGCTAGCTGCGCCATTTCGCATGCCGCTCCGCCAAGCCCTGGCGTTCTTTCCCGCGCCCCACAGGGCCGGACTACGGCTGGGGCCTGCTCGTCCTGTACGCCGCCACCGGGCGCCTGGCCTTCGGAAAGGGGCGGCCGGAGGTCATCGCCATGCGCGTGCTTACCGATGAGCCCGACGTCGACGGAGTCCCGGACCCCCTCAAGGACCTCGTCGTCAAGACGCTGGCCAAGAACCCGGAGGAGCGCCCCGACGCGGCCGGCCTCCTCGAATCCCTCAGACGGATCTGGCAGCCGGACGCCGAGGTATCCGCGAGCGTCGAGGAGGAGGTCACCAGGCTTCTCGACCGAACCTGGGTCATGCCCGCGCCGGAGGAGGCGGAGTGGGTCGTCCCGCCGCGGCGGCGTCGCTGGAGGGACTTCGGCGTGGCGGCCGCCGTGACGGTGGTGGCGGCCGGGTTGATCGCCACGACCGCCGTGGTCGTCTCCGGGCGGTCGGCGGACGGCGTGGCGGCACACAGGACGCCGTCCCCGGCCTCACCCTCCGGTGCTGCCACCCAGAGTCCGACGCCCACGGGCGACAGGCCGACCGCGGCACAGGGGGATTCCACGGGTACGGCGTCACCTGCTGGCACGGCGTCCGCGTCCCCGAGGCCCACGCGCACTGGGCGTAGGGTGACGATGGTCAGGGGGTACTCCTTCATCCTTCCGGATGACTGGATGTATTACCCTGACAACACACACAACATCGAGGGCATGTGTCTGCGGCCCAAGGACAAAAGGAACGACGAGTACTGGTACTGCCACCAGTTCGGCATGTCGATTCACCCTTGGGTGGACGGTGGCGATCCCGATTTCAGGCCGGAGGAGGTCGAGCCGGACGGCGTCACCGCCCGCTACGGTCCCGAAGGCGCATGTGGCGAGATCGGTGAGCCCGTGCGGCCGTCACGATTCCTCAAGACCGGTCTCCACCGTATAGGAAATCGCAGAGCCTATTACTGGAAGGCTCGAAGTTACTGCCGAGACGGCACAACGGTCGAGGCCGAAATGCTGATCCTCCCGGTGACCGGACTCACCATTTCCATCGACGAGATGCCGGCCAAGCGGAGAGCGCAGGTGGAGGAAATTCTCAAATCTTTCAGATTCCCCAGCTGAGCGATCTTCAGTGCACGAACGGTTGACCAGCGGCGTCTGAGCGTGGTGCTTTCCGCGCCCGGCCAGGAACATCAATCCGACGAGCCCCGATCGTTCCACGAGACGGCCACGCCGTCTGCCGGGATCAGTCGCTGATCGCCGGGCCGGCAGCGGGCGCAGCGGCGTTGCAGCTCTGCCTGGGTGCATGGGAGGCGAAGCCGTCAACCGGTCGAACTTCACGGTGGCGCTTGCAAGCCGGTGTCTACCCGCAGTGTTGCGGTGCGGTGATGCCCGGGGCATGCCGGGCGTCTCGAGTCTGTGGGAGGGCTTGGCGAGGGCGCCGTTGCGCAACGCCTCCAAGGCCGAGGCCGAGATAACCCCGCCTGACAGAGGGCTAAGGGACACGCTGTTGCCCGCGTGCTCAGGCGGGCAGACGCGGGCAACACACGGGAACGTTCCCGGCTTCGGCCGGGTAGCAGTCGAAACGTCAACGACAGTCGAGTCGGATCGCTCCTATGCGTGACGCTTGATGCTCTTGAGGAAGGCGCGCCACTCGTCTCGGGTGAAGGTGAGGACGGGGCCGTCCGGGTTCTTGCTGTCGCGGACCGCCACGATGCCGGGGAGGTTGGTGGCGACTTCGGCGCAGTCACCCATGTTGCCGTCGCTGTGCGTGCTCTTGCGCCAACTGGTGCCTGGCGGATTGATCATGGTGGGTGTCTCGGTCGGTGAGGGCGTTCCCCATTGGTGGGAGGAAGGCAGAGCACCTGGTGGTAAGGCCGGTCTACTTGCCTAACGGGCTGGGGTCCGCTGGGGAAATCTCGTTGCCTACGCGCGATTCTTGATCTTGTTGAGGAAGGCGCGCCACTCGTCTCGGGTGAAGGTGAGGATGGGGCCGTCCGGGTTCTTGCTGTCGCGGACGGCGACCATGCCGGGGAGGTTGGTGGCGACCTCTACGCACTCTCCGCCATTGCCGCCGCTGTACGTGCTCTTACGCCAATCGGCTCTGTGTTTGCTGATCATGGTGAATGTCTCCGTCGGCGCGGGAAGTCCTGTAGTGGAACGACGGGAAACATCTGGTGACGAGAGCTGATCGTGCTTCCCCAGAGGGCTAGAGTCCGCTGCGGAAGTTTCCAAGCCGGATCGGTAGCTTGAGCCTAAGCGTGACTCTTGATTTTGCTGAGGAAGGCGCGCCACTCGGCTTGGGTGAAGGTGAGGACGGGGCCGTCCGGGTTCTTGCTGTCGCGGACCGCCACGATTCCGGGAATGTTGGTGGCAACCTCCACGCACTCGCCCATGTTTCCGCCGCTGTGCGTGCTCTTACGCCATGCAGCCTTGCTCAGGTCCATTGCTCACACGCCTTCCTGATCATTGCGAGCGACGTTGGTTGTGGGACGGCAAGCACCCGGATGGCGTCGAAGCGACTCGTCAGCTCCTCGACCCCATCCGGGTCGGTGATCACCTCGCCGCGCCAAGCGGATTCGAGATAGACCACGTCTGGTTGGCCTCTGAAGCTCGTAACAACTATAGGTCCGGTAAGGCCGGCGTGCATATGCATGGTGAGTGGGACCAGTTGGATTGACGTGCGTTCTCGGGTTTCCACCAGATCCAGGAGATATTCCAGTTGTGCTCGCATCACGTGAGGCCCTCCAATAGGACGAAGGAGGGTCGCCTCATCGAGAATCACCAAGAGCTCAGGTGGGTCCTCCCGGAACAGGACGTCTTTGCGTCTCATGCGGCTGGCCACCGCTTCTTCCACCTGGTCGGCCGTCCATCGCGGGTTGCTCGTCCGAATCAGAGCGCGTGCATAGTCGGGTGTCTGTACGAGGCCGGGAATGAGGAGCGGCGCCCAGAACCTGATCGTCCTCGCCTGGCGCTCGAGCTCCATATACGGCCGGAACCATGTGGGATGGGCGTCCTCCGCGATGAGGTCCCATAGGGGAGTGAGAGTGTCAGTTCCGAACACCTTGTCGCATACGACGGCAAACTCCCGACTCGGAGGGCGTCTCGCAGTCTCGACGTGTCCGATGTACGAGGCCGAGTAGGAGGTCCTCCTGCCCAGCTCCCGCTGTGTCATCCCTGCCGCAACGCGCAGTCTCCGCAGTTCCGCACCCCAGTAGGCGAGCATGCTGCTGGCGGGGTTGAGCGGACGAGGAGCAGGCATGAGGACTTCCTTTCGACCGCGCTACGCGAGCTGTAGGACGCTACACAGACCGCGCTTTTGACTATCGAATAAGAGTAGTTACCAAAGCATTACGCATCGTAGTCGCCATCCGTCATCCTCGCTGCGGAAACGAGGTGCTCGCAGCGTCGAGGCGTATCACTCGAAGGGTGTGGATGGATGGCCGATCAGACGGAGTGGCAATTCACAAAATTGGTCCGATTTGTCGGAGAGCTGCGGAAGCTCGAGCGGGCCACGCTTGCGAACCTTCCGCTGCGCGCGGAACCAGTCCTGCGCCGGCGCAGCGCGTGCGGACTCGGCGGAATCGTCACCGTCCAGCAACGAAGCCGGCGGATCTACACTTCGGATCAGAGGTCAAGGTGGCTGGTGGCTGCCTGTGACAGAGGCTCGGCCGGGCTCATCGTGGCGGAGAACCGGTGACCGCCCCGGGGATGATCGCCCAAGCCGAGTTCCCCGGTAAGGGCGAGTCGGTCGCCGAGGCTCGCAGATTCGTCCGCCGCACGCTCCTCGCCCGATACGGAGCCGTGATCGAGGACGCCGTACTGCTCACCAGCGAGCTGGTCGGCAACGCGATCTGTCACTCGGACTCGGGCCGCCTCCCCGACGGCACCGTGACGGTCTCGCTGTCCGAACCCGCCGACGGCGTGCTCCGCGTCGAGGTCGGCGATGCCGGATCGCCGGGGAGCGAGCCCCGCGCCCGGCTCGACGTGGATCAGGACAGCGAGGGCGGGCGCGGCCTCTACCTGGTCGAACTGCTCGCCGACAAGTGGGGTTCGCACCTCCGGGGCGGCGGCCGTGTGGTCTGGTTCGAGATCGGCTGTCCGTCCGGTGCCGGGTACGGAACATGATCCTTTGGGTACGGCCCGCCCGGCACCGATGGCCCGGCGGGCTCTACCCATGTCAGCGGCCGTCTGCGGGTCTCGTCCTGCGGTCGCAGGCGGCGCACGCGTAACGGAGATCCGGCGCGCCGAGCCGTCCCTGCTCGTAGCGGATGAGCATGCGCTCGCAGCGCCCGCACCGGTCGCCACGCTGGCCGCTGCCGGGAGCGCCGCCGGGACCCGTGCCCGGCCGGCGTCGCTGGGCACGCCGTACCGCGTCGGCGAACGCCCGGTGCTCGGTACGCAGCACCAGGCCGGGATCCGGACCGCACAGCGAACCCGCCGCCGACCAGACCACGTCGCCGATCACGGCACCCGACTCGAGGATCGGCAGGCAGGGGCGGACGTTGACACCCTTGTTGTGGGCGTACCGGGCCGGATCGGGGAGGTGGCCGTCCGCCTCCGGCTCCACCCAGATCGTCACGGCCTCCGACTCCGGCTTGCCGCCGTGGACCGACAGCAGCGCGGGGACGAGGTCGGCGAGGGAGTAGGTGAGGACACCGGGCAGCCACATCTCGACCGTGTCGGCCCGCTCGATGTCGGCTCGCAGCAGTTCCACCAGGTCCTCGGGCTCGACGCGTTCGGTGACGGTGGAGAGGGCGAGCGCTCGGTCCCAGGGCAGGCGTTCGGCCCGGTCGAGGAGGTGGGCGAAGAACGTCCACACCGGGGTGCGGGCGGCGCCGATCCGGTGGAGCCGGTCGAGGGCGCCGACGATCAGCAGGTGGTCGCGGGCGCGGCTCGCGGCCACGTTGAGCAGGCGGGCGCCCTCGCTGCCCGTGTCGCCCTCGGTGAACCACATGTGCAGCGGTGTCACCCCGCGCCCGGTGTCGACGGTGTCGTACACGACGATGTCCCGCTCGTCACCCTGGAAACGGTGCACCGTGGACGCCGCCCACTGCTCCATGCGCTTCTCCGGCAGCAGTGACTCCAGCAGGCGCGCCTGCGGGGCGAACGGGGTGATCATCGCGAGGTCGTGGGCGTCGGCGACCGCCTCGGCGGTGAGCGCGGCGATCAGCTGCGCGTGCATGAGGTTGTACCGGGAGACCATGCCCTGCCGTCGCGCGGTGCGGGCGCGCATGCCGGAGGTGTCGACGACGACCAGGTTCGAGGCGGCCCACGGGGCGCGGCTCCTGACCGGCCGGTCCGCCACGGCGGGCGCGGTCTGCAGCGGGCTCTCCGGATAGAAGGCGGTGCTGACGATGTCGCCGATCTGGCGCCGCATCCGGTACTGCTCGGTGAGCGCGGCGAGGCGCGCGGGCGGGCGACGCTCGGCGACGGCGGTGGTGACGCCGGCCTTCTCGAACGGGCTGCGATGGAGCCACTCCTGGGCCGCCGGGGTCTGGGCGACGACGACCGGAGGCAACTGGCGGAAGTCGCCCGCGATGATGGTGTGCCCCTGCCCGGCGCCGGCGACCAGCATCGCCAGGGCGGCCGTGGTCATGCTCGCCTCGTCGAGGACGACCACGTCGAACGTGATCCCTTTGAGGACCTCGAGGACGAGCTGGTGGGCGGTGGCGGCCACGACGGTGGCCTTGCGGCAGACGTGCCGACGTACCTCGAGCAGCTTGCGGCCGAGCGCGCCGTCGAGGGCCTGAAGCTCGGCGATCTCGGTCTCGAGGCGGAGCCGCAGCGACTCCTCCCGTTCGGTGAGCCGTCCGTGCCTGCGCTGCTTCAGCTCCTCCAGTACGGCGCGCCGGTCGCGGAGGCGCTCGTTCACCTCCACCCGGTGCCGGGCGAGCGGGGCGCCCTGTTCGGCCGCGATCTCGTCGACGAGGATGCGGCCCTCGGGCCTGTCGATCAGCGCGGGGTCCGAGGGCTGTCCCACGCGTACCAGCGCGCCCGAGCCCAGGTGGGGCGCCCGCTTCAGCACCGCCTTGATCGCCACGTCGAGGGCGGCGTTCGTCGGCGCGGCGAGCAGCACGCGTCGCCCCTGCTCGCACAGCTTCGCCACCAGCGCCGAGATCGTCGTCGTCTTTCCGGTGCCCGGCGGGCCCCAGAGCCAGGTGAGCCCGGGCGCGAGGCCGAGTTCGACGGCGTTCCGCTGCCCGGCGTTGAGACCGGCGGCCTCGTGTTCGGCCAGCCTGACCCGTGCCGCCGGACCGCCGTCCCGGCACGGGGTGACCACGGCGAGGGCGGCCTCCGCGTTGAAGCCGGGACCGCCGTGGGCGAGTTCGCCGAGCCGCTCGCTCTGCGCGGTGAGGAGCCAGGAAAGGTCGAGGCGGAGGGTCGCCTCGGGGACGACGGCGGCGCCGTGGGGCAGGGAAAGGGTGACCACGTTGCCGAAGACCGAGACCACCTCGACGGGGATCTGCACGTCGTCGACGATGAGGAGGGCGGTCGTCCCTTCGGCCACGCCCAGCTCGCCCTCGACCTCGTACCGCACGAGCTTGCGCTGGCTCCCGGCGGTGCTCACCTCCTCGCCGGAGGAGAGCGGCATGTCGCTCTGGGTACGGCGGTTCGCGACCTCCTTGAGCTCGTCGCGGAACGCGCGGGCGGCAGCCGCGGCCACCTCCGCCCAGCCGTCGGGCACCGGCCCGACCGGCGCCACGGGCTCGGACAGCGGGAGACCGTGGCGGACGGCGAGCCGCTGTACCTCGGCGTCGGCCTGCTCCTCGGCGGAACGGTCCACAGGGCTGATGGCCGGCCGTCTCTGCTGGGATGTTCCGCCATTCGCCTGAGGATCTGCGCCGATCGGCGCCGCCCACCCTCGGGGCATCCACATGTCGTCCTCGAGGTCGGCGATGCCGTGGAGGCGGCAGGTCTCCCATACCACGCCCTCGTCGGCGCGGAACCCGGCCTGCTGTAGGGCGGTGAGCAGGGCGTCCCGTGAGATCGGCCCGTTCGCCAGTGCCTTCTGGATGACGTCGACAAGTCGTGGCCTGCGCGATGCCGCCATGGAGAACTCCAGCCGGAACGGTCGCGGAAGCGAGCGGCTCGCGCTCGACCGCTGCCTGACGGGCGGCTGCCTTACAGGGAGTCGGCTGCCACAGCGACGCGAGCGCGGTCACTGGTCCGACTCGCCGCATAAGTCGGTATCCGCACGACCGGTAGGAGGTGCGGATGCAGCTGCGGCGAGCATAGCGAAGAGTGCAAGATGAGACAATTGTGAACTCCTGCCACACAGGTGATGTATGCCGGAATAGGGCGTGAATATGCTCAGTGGTCCGCTAGTGCGCTTTGTGGTCGAGGTGGACGGGATGGGATGTCTCTGCGGTGGTGCCCGATGTTGCCGTCCGCCGACGGCGGAGGGCGTCCGGGGATGTTGATACGGCTAGCGTGTGAATTAACTGCACAAATGATTGACCGCTAGACAGCGTGCACCGAAATAGCGTAAGGTCCCCCGCAGCGCTGACGTTTCGCGTGCCGTGCGCGCGCTCGCGTCAGCGCCCGAAGGGCTGTCCTTGCACCGGTCCACTGTGCCCTCTGACGGCCGACCCAGGCAACGCCGTCCGGGGGCAAGCGGCTGTGACGGATGGGGTGAACTCGTGCCGAGTGCGACATCGGATAAGCCGGATATCGGCAACCTGGTGGTAGTTCGCGGCCAGCGCTGGGTGGTCGGCGACGTCGATCCCGCCGAAGGCAACACCATCGTCACGCTGCAGAGCGTGGAGGACGGCCGGTACGGCGAGTCGCTCACCGTGGTGTGGGAGATCGAGCCGGGCCGCGAGGTGCTCCCCAGCGGCTCGCTGCCCGAGGTCACCCCGAACGGGTTCGACCGGCCGGAACGGCTCGCCGCGTTCCTCGACGCCATCCGCTGGTCGGCGGTCGCCTCGGCGGACGTGCGGACCCTCCAGGCCCCGTTCCGCTCCGGCGTCGCCGTCGAGGACTACCAGCTCGAACCGGTCGCCCGCGCCGTCGACTCGCCGCGCGTCAACCTGCTGCTCGCCGACGACGTCGGCCTCGGCAAGACGATCGAGGCGGGCCTCGTCGCCCTCGAGCTCATGCTGCGCCAGCGCGGCCGCCGCATCATGATCGTCTGCCCGGCCGGGCTGACGATCAAGTGGAAGGACGAGATGGCCGAGAAGTTCGGCCTCGACTTCACCATCATCGACACCGACCGCTGCGCCAAGGTCCGCCGCGCGTACGGCAGCGCCGCCAACCCGTTCGAGATCTACCCGCTGACCATCGTCAGCCTGCCGTGGCTGCGCGGCCAGAAGGCCCAGCGGCTGCTCGCCGAGGTCCTCCCGCCCGACGGCCCGACGTACCCGCGTACCTTCGACCTGCTCATCCTCGACGAGGCCCACCACATCGCCCCGGCCGCGCCCAAGCAGGCGTACGCGGTCGACTCCCAGCAGACCAAGCTGATCCGCCGGCTGGCCCCGCACTTCACCCACCGGCTTTTCCTGTCGGCGACCCCGCACAACGGCTACAACGAGTCGTTCACCGCCCTGCTGGAGATCCTCGACGACCAGCGGTTCGCCCGCGGCGTGCAGCCGTCGCGCAGCGCGGTGAGCGAGACGGTGGTCCGCCGCCTCAAGACCCAGATCCTCGAGAACGGCCGGCCCAAGTTCCCCAAGCGGGTCGCCAAGGAGATCCCGGTCGAGTACCCGCCGGACGAGCGCGAGGTGCACGACCTGCTCAAGCAGTTCGCCGCGCTGCGCCGCAAGCGCCTCACCAAGGCCCGCGGGCGCAAGGCCGCCGACCTCGTCACGCTGCTGCTGAAGAAGCGGCTGTTCTCCAGCCCCGCCGCGTTCGCACGCACCGTCGACGTCTACCTCGGCACGATCGAGCAGAAGGTCGAGAACTTTACCGACAGCGACGACGTCCCCGAGTGGCTGGAGGACTTCGTCGACGACGTCGCCGACTACGACGACGAGGGCATGGCGAACGCCGAGGACGACGCGGTCGTCCAGGCCCACCCGCTGCAGGGCGGCGCCACGCCCGAGGAGGCGGAGCTGCTCAAGCGGATGTGGGAGTGGGCCGAGCGGCGCAAGGTACGGCCCGACGCGAAGGCCGCCGAGCTCATCACGTACCTCAAGGCGGTCTGCCTGCCGGACGGCAAGAACTGGACAAACGAGCGGGTGGTGGTCTTCACCGAGTACAAGGACACCCTCGACTGGCTGGAGACCCTGCTCCGCCAGGAGGGCCTCGGCGGCGACCGCGTGGCCACCATGCACGGCGGCAAGAGCGCCGACGAGCGCGAGCAGGTACGGCTCGCCTTCCAGAAGGCCCCCGACGAGCACCCGGTGCGCATCCTGCTCGCCACCGACGCCGCCGGCGAGGGCATCGACCTGCAGCGGTACTGCCACCGGCTGGTCAACTACGACATCCCGTTCAACCCGAACAAGCTGGAGCAGCGCATCGGCCGCATCGACCGGTACGGCCAGCGGCAGACCCCCGAGGTGCGGCACTTCGTCGGCGTGTTCAAGGGGGAGCACGTCGACACCTACGAGGCCGACCTGGAGTTCCTCGCCCGCGTGGCGCGGAAGGTCGCCCAGCAGGAGAAGGACCTCGGCCCGGTGAACGCGGTCATCTCCGAGCGCGTGCAGCGGCGCATGCTCGGCGAGAACGTGTCGATCGACAACGTCGAGGCCGAGACGCCCGAGGAGAACCTGCCGCTCGAGCACGACGTGCCCGAGCAGGTGCGCCGGCTCCGGGAACGGATCGACAGGACCGTCGACGAGCTCGGCATCACGCCCGCGAACGTCAAGCGGGTGGTCGACACCGCGCTCGAGCTGGCCCGGCAGCAGCCGCTGCGGCCGTACGTGGACGAGCGCCACCACGCCGAGGGCCTGTGGGAGGTCCCGGTGCTCACCGGGTCGTGGGAGCGCGGCACCGAAGGGCTGCTGGAGAAGTTCAACCCCGACAAGAACGAGACACCGCGCCGCAGGCCCATCACCTTCGACCCGGCGGCGACCAAGGACCCCGAGGGCCGGGTCCGGGACGATGTGGTGCTCGCCCACCTCAACCACCCGCTGGTCGCCATGTCCACCGGGCTGCTGCGCGCCGCGGTGTCGAACAAGGAGATCGGCCTCAACCGGGTCACCGCGGTGGTCAGCGACCACCCCAAGCTGGAGACCACGCTCGTCGGCGCGTACTCCCGGTTCGTCCTCGTCGGCGGCGACGGCGTCCTGCTGCACGAGGAGGTCCTGTACGCCGGCGGCTGGCTGCGCGAACGGCACCCCGGCTTCGCCCGCGTCGAGACCCTCGGCACACTCCGCGACATCCTCGGCCACGCTCTCTCCGGGTGCGTCCCCGCCTCGCCGCGCGTGCAGACCTGGCTCGCCGAGGACGCCTGGCCGCGCGCCCGCAAGGGCCTGCTCGACGCCGTCAACGCACGCGCCGCCGAACGGCAGGACTCGCTGATGAGCCTGCTGGAGAAGCGGAAGGAGGCGGAGCGGAAGCGGATCCGCTCCAACATCGAGGAGTTCCGGCGCACCCTGGAGGCCAAGCTCGCCGAGGACACCGAGGACGACGGCGCCCTCATCAAGCGGTCCGAGCTCAAGGACCCGCGCGAGCTCGCCCAGTACCAGCGGGACCGCCAGTCCTGGCAGGACCGCCTCGACCGGCTCGAATCCGATCTCGAGCGTGAGCTCGAGGTGATCGAACGACGCTACAGCGACCCGCGGCCGCACCTGTTCCCGGTGGCGCTCATCTTCGTCGTGCCCCGGCACGAGGCGGCGTACCGATGATCCAGCGGCAGACAGGACGAAGGGTAGGGGCAGTGAAGCACCGCAAGCCGCACGACACCGGCCGCGAGCACCTCGACTGGCTCGCCCTGGTCGACGTCTCCGGCCCGTTCCTCAGCCTTCCTGTGCTGCGCAAGACCTGGCCCGCGCTCGACGGGCTCACCAAGGAGCAGCGCTCCCGGCTGCGCGCCGAGCACGGTGCCTGGCAGCGCGGCGGCGACGTCGGCGACTGGATCAGGTACGTCCTGCGCGACCTGCTCGGCTGGGGCGACGCCCTGCACACCGACGGGCTCGACATCTTCAAGGTGGACGTGCCCGAGCACGACACGACCCTCGTCCCCGGCTTCGTGCTCGTCGAGCCGGGCAAGGCCGTCGCGCCCGAGGCCACCCGGCTCATCGGCCTGGTCTGCGAGGGCGACCCGGTCCGCCGGGTGAAGGGCTCCGAATGGTCCGCCACCCCGGCCGACCGCGTGGCCCACCTGTGCCGCAGCCACAACGTGCCGCTCGGCCTCGCCACCGACGGCCGCCGCTGGGCCCTGGTCTGGGCACCGCGCGGCGGCGTCACCACCACCGCGGTGTTCGACGCCATCACCTGGAACGAGGCCGCCGACCTCACCGTGGTGCGCGCCTTCGTATCGCTGCTGCGCCGCGAACGCTTCTTCGCGGTCACCGACGACCAGACCCTGCCCGCGCTGCTGGAGGCGAGCAAGGACAACCAGGAGCTCATCACCGAACGGCTCGGCGTGCAGGTCCGCCAGGCCGTGGAACTGCTCGTCGCCGCCATCGGCCGCGCCGAGGCCGCCGAGATCGAACGCGACGGCCGCGGGTTGCCCAAGGACGTCAAGCCGGAGGACGTCTACCGGGGCGCGGTCGCCGTGATGATGCGGATCGTGTTCCTGCTGTTCGCCGAGGAGCGCAACCTGCTGCCCGCCGACAACGACCTCTATGTACAGGCGTACTCGGCGAGCCGGCTGTGCGAGGAGCTGGAGGCGCGGGCGAACGCCGGCAGCGAGAACGAACTGGAGAACACCTACGAGGCGTGGCACCGCCTGCTCGCCCTCTTCAACGCCGTGTACTACGGCATCGACCACCCGCGCCTGAAGATGCACGCCCACGGCGGCTCGCTCTTCGACCCGGAGGCGCACCCCTGGCTGCCGCTGTCGATCGACGACCGGACCGTGCTGCACATGCTCCGCGCGGTGCAGTACGTGTGGATGAGCGCGGGCCGGCAGCGCACCAACCGCAGCCTCAACGTCCCCGACTTCGAGAGCCGGGACACGGCGAAGAAGGGCGAGCGCCGCAAGCTCAGCTTCCGCTCCCTCGACGTCGAGCAGATCGGCTACGTGTACGAGGGCCTGCTCGCCTTCGAGGCCAAGCGCGCCGATGACGTCGTGGTCGGCCTGGTCGGCACCGAGGGCCTAGAGGAGGAGGTGTACCTCAGCGAGCTGGAAGAGCTCGCTGGCCCGGACCTCGCAGCCAGGCTGGCAGAGAAGTACGGCGAATCCGGCATCGGCAGCCCCTCCGCCTTGGAGAAGGCCCTCGCGCCGATGGACCCGGCCGAGACCGAGAAGGCCCGCGGCAAGCTGCTCGCTGTCACCAAGGGTGACGCGGACCTCGCCGACCGGCTGCTGCCGTTCTATTGCATTATCCGGGCCGACCTGCGCGGCCTTCCCATGGTCATCCTTCCTGGCGCGCTGTATGTCACCGAGTCGCGGCTGCGGAAGAACACCGGCACTCACTACACGCCGCGGAAGCTTGCCGAAGAGGTCGCCACAGGCGCATTGGAACCGCTCGTCTATAAGATCGGCCCGCTACAGACAGCCGACCGCTCCAAATGGGTGCCGAAATCCTCGAAGGAAATACTAGAACTGAAGGTGGCGGACATCGCCATGGGCTCGGCCGCCTTCCTCGTCGCCGCTGCCCGATACCTAGGTGACCGCCTTATCGAGGCTTGGTCACGCGAGGGCAACGAGGCCGCCACCGTTTCCCTTAGGAACAGGTTGGAACAGACCACTGATTCCGACGCGGACCCCGTGCTAATCGAGGCGAGAAGAAAGGTCATCGAAAACTGTCTTTATGGCGCCGACATCAACCCGATGGCTGTCGAGATGGCCAAGCTCTCCCTTTGGCTCGTCTCGATGGACCCGAACCGGCCCTTCACCTTCCTGGACGACCGTCTGGTCGCTGGCGATTCCCTGCTCGGTATCACCTCGATCGAGCAGCTGGAGTACATGCACCTCGACCCCAGGCGCGGGCGCAAGCTCTACGAGGGCGCGGCGTTGGACTTCACCAAGGACGTCAGATCGCTGCTTGCTCAGGCAGCGACTCGCCGTCGGTCACTTATTGAAATCGGAGGGGACGGCGATTCGCTGACGGTACAGGCCAAGAAGCGAAGTGTACTCGGGCAAATCGAGGTGGACACCGCACAGGCACGACTGTTCGCCGACCTCCTCGTGGGAGCTTCGCTGGCCCATGCGGTCGAGCAGGCCCGGTTGAGGCGTGAGTACCCCGTTCCCGGGCCGCAGCGGCGGGCGAAGGCACGTGGCTTCGATGCTGCTTCGCTTAAGGCGTCCGCATTGGTCAGCGCAGTGGTACGGCGAGAGCCCGGAAGCTTGGTCAAGGAACGCGAGCAGCGCAACGAGTGGCTGGCGACCGATCGTGTTCCAGGTACCTTCGACCGACAGCCGATTCACTGGCCGCTAGTGTTCCCAGAGGTCTTCGACCAGGGCCAAAAACAGCGCGCAAATGGTCCCGGCTTCGATGCAATCATCGGCAATCCACCATTCTTGGGTGGCTCGAAGATAAGCGGGGTCAACGGGTCGGCGTATCGTGATTACCTTGTATCCGCTGTTGCCGAAGGGAAAAAGGGTAATGCTGACCTTGTCGCATATTTCCTGCTTCGTGCCTATTCTATGTTGAATTCCGGAGGGCAGGTCGGGATTATTGCGACTAATACTCTTGCGCAAGGTGATACCCGCGAAGTAGGGCTCGAGCGACTTGTCGCTAAAGGGGCGACAATAAGAAAAGCCATTAAGAGTAGGCCATGGCCTTCTGCGAGCGCCACCCTTGAATATTGTGCGGTCTGGCTCAGTAGACGCAGCCTGGGGGAAGATGCGGAACGAGTCTTGGATGACGTCGTTGTCTCGCAGATCATGCCTGATCTTGATGCTGGATCATGGATCATGAGAGCTCCTAAGCGACTGAGCTCCAGTGCGGGTATTGCTATTTATGGGACATATGTTCTGGGGCTTGGTTTCACGATGGAGCCTGCACAGGCCAGAGCCCTCCTCGAGGAGGATGAGCGGAATCGGGAGGTGCTTTTCCCTTATCTCAATGGGCAAGACTTGAACTCGCGACCCGATTGCTCCGCCAGTCGATGGATCGTAAACTTTTGGGATTGGCCTGAGTCGAAGGCGCAGTCCTACGATTCTTGTTACAATCATGTTTTGCGCTTGGTCAGGCCTGAGCGGATGAAGAATAGTGATCGTCAGGTGCGAGAGCGCTGGTGGCAATATAAGCGCCCGACAATCGATCTATATCGTGCGATCGCTAACTTCAAAAGGGTCATCGTCATCGCTCGAGTTAGCAGCGTCGTGATGCCGGTAATGGTGCCTACCGGGCAGGTTTTTAGTGAAACGGTTGTCGTGTTCGCCACCGATGACACGGCGATGTTGGCCTTGCTGTCGAGCGCACCGCACTACTGGTGGGTCCTGACCCGTTCGTCAACTCTGGAAACGCGCGTTCGCTACACGCCGTCGGACGTGTTTGAGACTCTGCCGTTGCCCGAGCTGACCGATGAGATGCGCGAGCTTGGGAAGCGGCTAGACACTTTTCGACGCGACCTCATGTCGTCTCGGAAAGCCGGTCTAACCACGACCTACAACATGGTCAACGACCCTCGGAACGTCGATGACGACATCGCGGAGCTGCGGCGTATCCACATGGCGATCGATGAGGCTGTCTGCCGTGCGTATGGCTGGGACGACTTGATTCCCGAGCTTGACCACGGCCACTATCCGGTGGGCCGGGAGATGCGGTTCACCGTGGGGCCCTACGCCCAGCGGGAGATGGTGGACCTGCTGCTGGAGCTCAACCATAAGAGGTACGAGGAGGAAGTGGAACAAGGGCTTCACGACAAGCATGGAAAGTGGGTGGTGCACCCAAAAGAGGGGATGCAGCCCGCTGTGTCTGATGAGCAGCAACTGCTGTGGTGAGCGAACACGCCCTGGCATGGCGACGAAAGATGGTGGCGTACGTGTGACCGGCCACGTCGATACGGAGCCGGTCCGGTGCAGTGGGCGTTAGGAGAAGGGAGCAGCTGGCTCGATGATCAACGAGCAGGATGACCTGCTCCCGGAGCTGGGAAATCGGCAGCAGGCGTTGGAACTGACAGTGCAGAAGACGACGACTCCCGAGGACAGGCGGCGGGCGCTCATCCAGAGCCTGGGCCTGCCACAGGATTTCGAGGAGGCCACCTCCTACCAGGTACGGGATGAATTCGAGGAGATCGTCCGTCGTGACCTGCTAGGACCTTGGGGTGGCGATCTGGAGCAGTTCCCGCCTAGGGCGATGGGGCCCCGGGAACGGTACCTGGTCGGCATGCTCGGCCCGAAGCACACCCCGAAGCCGTCCCTCGAGGCGGCTGCGGATATGCCGGACACCGAGTCCGGGGTGTCCGGGGATGGCCATGAGGACGAGCTGGGCGAGGTGATGACGCCACAGAACCTCGGTCGGATCTGGGCCTCCTCGATGGGGCTGGCGTTCGCGGTCAAGGCCGACGTGCACGCGGTCGCCGTCACGGCCTCTTGGGGCCGCTACACCAAGGCCCGTGTGGAGCGGGACGACGGCAAGACGGTGAGCGTCTGGGCTCGCGAGCCGGTCCGCGTGGACAAGGAGATCCGGCTCGATGGCGAGCCCTCGTACCGCGTCTCGCTTACCGGCGGCGACAACGGCGTCCTGCTCGCAGTGGCCGTACGTCCGCAGCAGGACGGCCGGCGGGTGGTCGAGCTCACGCTGATCAACGCGCAGCCCGAGCCGGAGACCAACCCGGACACCGCCTGGCTGTTCCAGTCCGAGCTCGTCGTTCGCGCTCTCGACGGCAATAGCGCGATCTTCCTGCCGATCGACGACCCGCTCGACGACACCGAGTGGGAGGGCGTCGATCTCGAGGAGAAGCACCTACGGCTGCTGTACCGCAACGAGCGCCGCTACGCCAACGGCCGCAACGTCGCCGTCCACGCCTCGGTGCGCGAGGGCGAGCGCCTCGCCCACGAACTGCGCACCACCTGGATCCCCGTCTACGAGGTGCCCGCCACCGTGGCCGCGAGCGAAGGGCTCGCCGGCGTCGAGCTGTCCATGGACGTCCTCGCCGAGGCCACCCCGGAGCGGCTGAAGGCCGGGCTCGCCCCGCTCGCCGACGGGTACGCGGCCTGGCTCGACCGGCAGCGTGACCGCATCCCCGAGCTGCCCGTCCCGCTGCGCGACACCGCGGAGAAGGCCGTGCACGCCGCCCGCGAGGTGGCCGAACGCATCCGTGCGGGCATCACCCTGCTCACCGACCCGGCCCAGCCCCGCCACGAGGAGGCCCTGCGGGCGTTCCGGTTCGCCAACCGGGCGATGGCCCTGCAACGGAAGCACACCACCGCGGCGCGGCTGCGCGAGGAGTACGGCTGGGACTACCGCCTGGCCATCGACAAGGTGGAGAAGCAGGGCCCGAAGGCCGCGTCGTGGCGGCCGTTCCAGCTCGCGTTCGTGCTGCTCAACCTTCCGGCGCTCACCCACCCGGGACACCCGGAGCGCGCCCCGGATCGTTCCGGCCTGGTGGACCTGCTGTTCTTCCCCACCGGTGGCGGCAAGACCGAGGCGTACCTCGGCCTCACCGCGTACACCCTCGCCATCCGCCGCCTCCAGGGCGTGATCGGCGACGGCGCCGACAGGCGCGACGGTCGGGCCGGTGTCGCCGTGCTCATGCGCTACACGCTGCGGCTGCTCACCGCCCAGCAGTTCCAGCGGGCCGCCGCGCTCATCTGCGCCGCCGAGGTGCTGCGCCGCGAGGACCCGGAGACCTGGGGGCGCGAGCCGTTCCGCATCGGCCTGTGGGTCGGCGGCGGCATGTCGCCCAACTGGTTCGAGGAGGCCTACGAGCAGATCAAGGAGGCCCGGGAGGCGGGCGACGGCAAGCGCACCAACGTGCTGCAGACGCTGAGCTGCCCGTGGTGCGGCGAACGCCTGCAGGGCCACCAGAATCTCCACCCCGACGAGGACCTCCGCCGGGTCTTCCTCTACTGCCCGCGCGGCGAGGGGGACGACCCCTGCCCGTTCTCGAAGCGCGGCGAGGAGGCGACGCTGCGCCCGTGGCTGGAGAGGATCGCCGCCGAGGCGGCCCCGTCCGCCCGCAGCGACGCGGAGCGCGCCGAGCTGATCGCGTCCCGGACGCGGGCGCTGCTCGCGGTGAGCCGCGAAGGGCTGCCGATCCTCACCGTCGACGAGGAGATCTACCGGTACGCGCCCGGCCTGGTGATCGCCACCGTGGACAAGCTGGCCCAGCTCCCCTGGAAGGGGTTCGCCGGCATCCTGTTCGGCCGGGTCACCCGGCGCTGCCCCCGCCACGGCTACCGGCACGACGATCTCGACGAGCACACCGGCTGCGCCGAACGGCACCATGCCAAGGGCGACCTCGAGGCGGTGAAGTACAGCGAGCCCGTGGTCCGGCTCCGCCCGCCGGACCTCATCATCCAGGACGAGCTCCACCTCATCTCCGGCGCGCTCGGCACCACGGTCGGCCTCTTCGAGGCGGCGGTCGCCGAGCTGTGCACCTGGCGGCTTCCCGACGGCACCGAGACCGGACCGAAGATCGTCGCGTCGACGGCGACGACCAAGCAGGCCGCACAGCAGGTGCTCGGCGTGTTCGGTAAAAACCTCGCGGTCTTCCCGCCGCAGGTGATCGACGTCGGCGACACGTTCTTCTCCCGGCAGGTCCCGGTCTCCCCGGAACACCCCGGCCGCCGCTACCTGGGGCTGTGCGCGCACGGCGTGCGGCTCAAGTCGGCCGAGATCCGGCTCGCCGAGATCCTGCTGCTCGCCGGGCAGACGCTGTTCGACAAGTACGGCGAGCCCGCCGACCCGTACATGACGGTGGTCGGCTACTTCAACGCGACCCGCGAGCTCGCCGGCATGCGCCGGTACGTCGACGACGACGTGACCACCCGGGTGCGCAGCCACGGCACCCGCAAGGGCCTGTCGAACCGGATCACCTCCGACTCAGGCATGCTGAACGTGCAGGAGCTCACCTCGCGGATCTCCTCCGGCGACATCAGCGACGTGCTGCGGCGGCTTGAGCATGGATTCGACCCCGACCTCGACACCACGCCGCGCCGTAAGCAGATCGCCGCCGAGTGGGCCGACGTCTACAAGGTGAAGGACGCCAGTAAGCGCCGCAAGGCGCATCCGCTCGCCGAGCGATGGCGCGCCCGCCTCCAGGACAACGCGGTACCCGTCGACGTCGCGCTCGCCACCTCGATGCTCCAGGTCGGCGTCGACGTGCCCCGCTTCGGCCTGATGATGGTCGTCGGCCAGCCGAAGAACACCGCCGAGTACATCCAGGCGTCGTCGCGGGTCGGCCGCGACCCCAGGCGGCCCGGCCTGGTGGTCACCCTCTACAACTGGTCCCGGCCCCGCGACCTGGCGCACTACGAGGACTTCGAGCACTACCACGCCACCTTCTACCGGCAGGTCGAGGCGCTGTCGGTCACCCCGTTCACCCGGCGGGCGCTCGACCGCGGCGCGACCGCCACGTACGTGGCGGCGGTGCGCAACGCGTACGAGGAGTTCTCCCGCAACGTCGACGCCCACGACGTGCCGCTCGACGACGACCGGGTGAAGCGGATCGAGGATCGGTTCCTCGACCGGGCCCAGGCGATCGGCGAGGAGCGGGCCAGGGGCTACCTGGAGGAGCGCCTCAAGGTCATCCGGGATCTGTGGAGCGAGAAGAGGACCGGTTCCACCCGGCTCGGCTACCGCGACGGCACCTTCAAGAAGCAGCCCCTGGTGGGCCTGCTCCACCCGGCCGGCGACGGCAAGTGGGGCGACCTCACCGTCGGCCAGTCGATGCGCGAGACCGAGAACGAGATCAACCTGCTGCTCCCCGGCGGCGGCCAGATCTTCACCCCGCTGTACGGCGCGCCGTCGTGGACGATGTCCCCGTTGGACGCCACGTCCGCCTCGCCGGACGTCCCCGAGGGTGACGAGCTGGGCGAGTCCGCGCTGAACAGGAGGCGCTAACGATGGCGAGCGAGAAATACCGCACCCGCGTCGGCTCGGTACGGCCCAGCCACCTCATGTTCACCAGCGGGGTGGGGGCGCTCGTCGACCTGCCGAACTTCTCCGTGCTCGTCAAGGGCCTGGACGAGTGGCGGTACGACGGGGCGCACGGCTGGGAGCCGCTCGTCGAGCCGCGCCTGCTCGCCGCCGTGCAGTCCCTCCCGTACCGCAAGGGGGAGCCGGAGTACCTCGACTTCCGGCAGGTGAAGGAGCTGCGGCCCGCGCCGTGGCTCGCCGGGCTCGACCAGAACCCGGCCGGGCCGGCGTCCCGGGTCGGCGTGCCCACCCTGCCGTTCCCGAGCTGGATGCGCTGCACCGCCTGCAACCTGCTCGCCCCGATCGACTCGAAGGTCTTCGGCTTCGAGAACGACAAGCCGCGCAAGCCGCACGAGGCCCGGTTCTTCCACGAGAACTGCGGCCGCAAGCGCAAGGGGCGCAAGCCGCTCGCCGTCGCCGCCCGCTTCGTGCTCGCCTGCACGGCCGGGCACCTCGACGACTTCCCGTACGTCGAGTTCGTGCACCGCGGCCAGCCGTGCCCCAAGGTGAGCCACCCCACGCTGGAGATGAACGACCGCGGTGGCAACCTCGGCGCGAACGTCGCGATCAAGTGCATGAACTGCGAGGCCCAGCGCAACATCCGCGAGTGGATGGGGGACCGGAACCTGGTGCGGCTGCCCCGCTGCCGGGGGCGGCACCCCCACCTGTCGTGGTTCGCCGAGGGCGGCTGCGACCGGCAGCTGTACGTGCTCGTCGTCGGCGCCTCGAACCAGTGGTTCCCGCAGACGCTGTCCGCGCTCGCCGTACCGCAGAGCGGGGCGCGGGCGGTGGAGGCGACGGTCGAGAAACACTGGAAGGCGCTGGAGCCCTTGCCGAAGTCGATGTACCCGTGGGCGCGGGAGAACGTCGGCGCCTTCCGTGAGCTCGCCAAGTGGAGCGACGACGAGATCTGGGAGGCGGTCGAGCGGCTCAAGGCGCGGCGCGAGGGCGGCACGGACGCCTCCTCCGGCGGCTACCCCGACCTGCGGACCCCCGAATGGGAGGCGTTCACCGGCCATCCGCTGCCCGAGGAGAACGACGACTTCGCCGTCCGCCGGCTCACCGAGATCCCGGCCGCGCTGCGCGGCATCTACGCCGACGTGGTGCAGGCCGAGCGGCTGCGCGAGGTGCGCACGCTGATCGGGTTCACCCGGCTGGACGCGCCCGACCCCGACGACCCGGATCTGGTCACCCGGGCGCCGGTCACCCGGGGCAGCCCGCAGTGGCTGCCCGCCACCGAGGTGCGCGGCGAGGGCATCTTCCTGCGGCTGCCGGAGGACCTGCTTCGCGAATGGGAGGACCGGGTCGCCGAGTCGGTCGCGGTGCGCGAGCACCGCGAGGCGTACATCCGGTTCCGCAAGCACCGCTTCTCCACCCGCATCCAAGGCCCGTTCGACCCCGAACGCGGCTGGCCCGGGCCGAGGTACTACGCCCTGCACACCCTGTCGCACCTGCTGATCCGCACCATCGCGCTGGAGTGCGGGTACAGCTCGGCGAGCCTGACGGAGCGCATCTACGCGGGCACCCCGGACGATCCGCGCAGCGGCATCCTCATCTACACGGCGGTCCCCGACGCCGAGGGCACCCTGGGCGGGCTCGTCTCGCTCGCCGAGCCCGACCGGCTCGTCGAGATCACCCGCAGGGCGCTGCGGGACGCCCGGCACTGCTCCTCCGACCCGCTGTGCGCGGAACGGCTGCCGCAGGCGCCGGAGGACTTCCTCCACGGGGCCGCCTGCCACGTGTGCCTGTTCGTCTCGGAGACCACGTGCGAGCGCGGCAACCGGTACCTCGACCGGCGGTTCATCGTGCCGATCGGAGACGAGCCGAAGCTCGCGCTCTTCCCCGAGCTGCCGTGAGACGACGCCGGGACGTGGAGGAGGCGGTCGCCGCCGCGGTCGCGCCCCTCGACCCGGGGGACCTGCTGGTGCTCGCCGACCGCATCGAGCAGGGCTGGCCGCGTGAGGGGATCCTCGCCGCGGTGCCGCGGCCCGGGTTCGGCCGGGCCGCGGCGGCCGTGCTCGACGCCGTGCCCGCCGGTACGGTGTCGTCGGCCGAGCTCGCCGCCTACCTGCGCGGGATCGCCGCGGGGCGGGCCCAGGCCGCCGACCCGGTGCGGGTGGAGATGGTGTGGAGCGGGCCGCGGACCCTGGAGGTGCCCGTTCGGGCCACCGCGAGCGCGCTCGTCGAGCTCGTCGGCGAGGCGTCCCGGGAGCTGACGCTGATGACGTACGCGGCCGTGCCGTACCGGCCGCTGCTCGACGCGCTCGCGGCGGCGGTCGGCCGGGGCGTCACCGTGCGGGTGGTGGTCGAGACGCTGCAGGGGGCCGGGTCTGCGCTCGCCGGGGCCGAGCCCGCGGCCGCGTTCGCCGAGGTCACCGGCATCGAGCTGTGGCACTGGCCGGCCGGGCGGCGGGCCGGGAGCGGCAACGGGGCGGACGGGGACGGCGGGGCGCGGATGCACGCCAAGCTCGCCGTCGCCGACGCGCGGGCGCTGTGGGTGTCGAGCGCCAACCTCACCCCGGCGGGGGTCTCCCGGAACATCGAGGCCGGAGTGATCGTACGCGGCGGCACCGCGCCGCTCCGGGCCGCCGAGCACATCGACCGGCTGCGCGCCACCGGAGTGCTGCAGCGGCTGCGCTAGCCGTGCGGAGGGATCAGGCGGAGGACACGTGATGACAGGGGAGGCCAGGGTCGCCGCGGCCGACATCGCCCGGCTCGCCGGCGTGGGGCGGACCGCGGTCAGCAACTGGCGCCGCCGGTTCCCGGACTTCCCGCGGCCGGTCGGCGGCACGCCGTCCAACCCGCTGTTCTCCATGGCCGAGGTCGAGGCGTGGCTGCGCGGCCAGGGGAAACCGGTCCACCTGCCCGAGGACGAGCGGGTGTGGCACCGGATCCGGAACGCCGCGGGCGACGCCGACCCGCTCGGCCTCGTCGCGGCCCTCGCCGCCGCGCTCGTCGCGGTCGGCCACCGCAGGCTTCAGCAGGCAGGTGACGCCGAGCTCCGCGACGCACTGCCACCGGACCTCGCCGACACCCCGCTGCCCCTGCTGCGCGCCGTCGGCGAGCTCGCGGCCGATCGCGGCGATGCCGCCACCGTCGAGTTCCTCTGCCGCAGGTACGCGGAGGCCCAACCGCGCCGCCCGCAGAGCGTCGAGCCCGAGGTCGCCCCGGTGATGGCCGAGCTGCTCGGGCCGTGCCGTACCGTGCTGGACCCGCTGTGCGGATTCGGCCCGCTGCTGCTCGCCGCCGCGCCCCGCGCCGAACGGCTGCTCGGCCAGGAACGCGACCCGGCGCTCGCCCGCCTGGCCGCCGCCCGCCTCGCCGCCGCCAGGGCGGGCGAGCACGACGTACGGCCCGGCGACGCGCTCACCCGGGACGCGTTCCGCGGGGCCGAGGCGGACGGCGTGCTCTGCATCCCGCCGTTCGGCGAACGCGCCTGGGGGCACGACGAGCTCACCAACGACCCGCGCTGGCTGCACGGCCTGCCGCCGCGCGGCGAGCCCGAGCTCGCCTGGGTACAGCACTGCCTCGCCCACCTGCGGCCCGGCGGGCACGCCGTCGTCCTCATGCCCGCGGCGGCCGCGTCCCGCCGCTCCGGGCGGCGCATCCGGTCCCGGCTGCTGCGCACCGGCACCCTGCGCGGCGTGATCGCGCTGCCGCCCGGCGCCGCCCCGCACTCGGCGGCGGCACCCCACCTGTGGGTGCTGCGCCGTCCCGGGGCCGACGACGAGGTGCCGCCACGGGTACTGCTCGCCGCCTGCGCCCTCGACCAGGTCGTGCCCACCTGGCGGTCGTTCCTGCACGAGGAGGCGCCGACCGGCGCGGCCCGGGCCGTACCGGTGGTCGAGCTGCTCGACGACGAGGTCGATCTCACCCCGGCGCGGCACCTGCCCGCACCGCCCCCGCCCCCGGCCCCGGTGGCGGACCTGGAGCGGGCCCGCGCCGAGCTCGCCGCCCTCGGCGCCGGCATCGCCGAGCTGCTACCCACCGTAAGCGCCCGGACCCGCGAGCTGACCATGACCACCCTCGGCGAGCTCGCCCGCGCCGGGGCCGTCCGGCTGGAGCAGACCCCGATGCGGATGCGGGCCGACGCGGGCGACCGGCCGGTGCTCACCGCCAAAGACGTCGTGGTGGGCCGCGGCCCCACCGGCACCGGTACGGCCGAGCCTGGTGCCGTGGTCGCCCGTGCCGGGGACATCGTGATCCCGGTGATCGCCCGGGGCGTCACCGCACGGGTGGTGGAGGAGGAGGTGCTGCTCGGCCCGCACCTGTACCTCGTGCGCGCCGACCCAAGGGCCTTCGACCCGTACTTCCTCGCCGGGTTCCTGCGCCTGACCGCGCCGCCCGGCTCGGCCCTGTCCTCCCGCGGCCAGCGGGTCGACCTGCGGCGGGCCCGGGTACCGCGGCTGCCCATCGCCGACCAGCGCCGGTACGGCGAGGCGTTCCGGCGGCTGGAGGAGTTCGAGGCGGCGCTGGCCCGGCTGTCGGCCGACGGCCACGGTCTGGCGGAACGAATCCGTGACGGAATCGTTCTTGGCGAACTGCAACCGGGGCCATGATCATAGAGGGTTCTGTAAAGAGCGCCTGTTGTCTGGGGGAGAGTGGGTCACTGCCGTGACGAGGCGGACAACGATTGCCGGTCGGTATGAACTGGATCCCACGTCGCGGCGGCGGGGCGGCATGGGCGAGGTGTGGTTCGGCTACGACAAACGCCTGGACCGTCCCATCGCCATCAAGTTCATCCGGATCGACCGGTTGTCCGACGGCCGGGCCGACGACGAACTGACCCGCCGCTTCGTCCGGGAATCACGGATCACCGCCCGGATGAACCATCCGGGCGTCCCCGTCGTCTACGACTGCGGCACGCACGAGGACAAGCTGTATCTCGTCATGCAGCAGATCGAGGGGTGCTCGGTCTCCGATCTCATCGCCGAGGTGGAGCCCCTCCCGGTGCCCTGGGCGGCCGCCATCGCCGCGCAGGTGTGCAGCGTGCTCGCCGCCGCGCACGCCAACTCGCTCGTGCACCGCGACCTCAAGCCGTCCAACCTCATGATCTGCCCCGACGGCTCGGTGAAGGTGCTCGACTTCGGCGTGGCCGCCGCGCTCACGCCCGACGCGACCAAGATCACCGCGACCGGCACGGCGATCGGCACCCCCGAGTACATGGCGCCCGAGCAGGCGCTCAGCGGCACCACCAGCCCGCAGAGCGACCTGTACTCGCTCGGTGTCGTGCTCGACGAGATGCTCACCGGCCGCAACCAGTTCTCCGCCCCGACCCCGCTCGCGTCCATGCGCCGGCACCTCGACGCGCCACCGACCCCGCCGCGCAAGCGCCGCCCGGACGTGCCCGAGGAGCTGGAACGGCTCGTGCTGTGGCTGCTGGAGAAGACCCCGGACCGGCGTCCGCCCGACGCCGCCACCGTCTACGACCATCTCGTCGGCTTCTGCCGCGAGCTGCCGCCGCTGCCCGGCTTCGTCGACCAGTCCCGGCGCAGCCCGGCACGCATGTACACCTCTGTGCTGCCGCCGCTCGCCGCGTCGGGGAGGTCCGCTGTCGAGACGCCGCCGCCTCCGCGGCCGGTGCCGCCGCGGAGCCGTACCGCCGAGCCCACCACCCCCACCCCCTCGATCGGCCGTACCGACATCGAGCTGGCGATGCAGGAGGCCAAGGATCTCAAGGGGGAGGCCCGGTTCAGCCAGGCGGCGGAGGTGCTGGCCCGGGTCGTCGAGCCCGCCACCCGGGCCTTCGGCGCGCACGACGCCGGCGTGATCGACCTGCGGATCGAGTACGCCGACGTGCTCTTCCTCGGCGGCGACTACCGCCGGGCCGCCCCCGAGTTCCGGCGGCTCGCCGAGGACCTCGCCGAGCGCGAAGGGCCCGACGACAGCCTCGTGCTGCGGTTCCGCCTCATGGAGGCCAACTGCCACGCCGCGGCCGGCGAGACCTCCCTCGCCCTCACCCAGCTCACCGGCCTGCTGGAGGACGAGAAGCGGTACGGCGTCGACGAGGACCGCATCCTCGAGCTGCGGCGGCAGATCGGGCTGCTGCAGCTCGGCTCCGGCGACCGCGCCGGCGCCGCCCGCACCTTCCGCGAGCTGCTGCCCGACCTGGAACGGCGGAGCGGCCCGGACAACCCCAACCTGCACCGGGTGAAGGAGATCCTCGACGGGCTGGAGGGTGAGGGCTGACGTGGCCAGGCTCGGAATCCACCGGGAGTTCCTGCGCGAGTTCGCCAGGCTGGAACGCTCCGTGCAGGACCGTGTGATCGACGTCTTCACCAAGTTCGAGCACCACACCCACGCCGGGCTCCACCTGGAGAAGCTCAACAACCCGCGTGATCCCCGGTTCCGCACGATCCGGATCGACAAGTTCTGGCGCGGCGTCGTGCTCGCCCCCGACAGCGGTGACTTCTACACGCTGCTGCGGGTCCTGCCGCACGACGACGCGTACGACTGGGCCCAGCGGCACCGCGTCACGGTGAACCCCGTCACCGGGCGCATCGAGCTCCGGGACGTGGTGGCGATCGACGAGGCCCTGCCACGGCTCGTCGAGACCGCTGATAAGGCGCCCCGGCGGCTGTTCGACGACATCAGCGACGCCGACCTGAAGCGGCTCGGCATCGACGAGCAGACCCTTGCCCTCGCCCGCGTCCTCACCGACGTCGCCCAGCTCGAGGCCGCGCAGGCGTTCCTGCCGCAGAACCAGTGGGATGCGCTGTACGGCCTCGCCGCCGGACTCACTCCGGAGGAGGTGTGGGCGGAGCTCGGGGTGGCCGAGGCGACCGAGCCGTACGACACCGAGGACATCGCCGCGGCCGTGGCCCGCACTCCCGAGCGGGTCGTGCTTGTGGACGGGCCGGAGGAGCTCATGGAGATCTTCCGGCACCCGTTCGCGCTGTGGCGTATATACCTGCATCCGACCCAGCACCGGATCGCGCACGCCACCTACTCCGGGGCGGCGCGGGTCACCGGCGGGCCCGGGACGGGCAAGACGGTCGTCGCCCTGCACCGTGCCCACCAGCTCGCCGTCCGCGGCGCCGGGCCGGTGCTGGTGACCACGTTCACCTCGACGCTGTCCGCCTCCCTCGAGGCCGGGCTCAAGCTGCTGGCCGACTCCGCCGAGGTGCTCGACCGCATCCAGGTGCGGCACGTCGACCAGCTCTCGTACCAGATCTTCGCCGAACGGCACGGCCGGCCCGCCATCCTGCGGGACGCCGAGGAGAAGGCGATCTGGCGGCGCATCATCCGGCACCTCGGCCTGCCGTTCACCGAGACCTTCCTCGCCGAGGAGTGGCGGCACGTCATCCTCGCCCAGCAGATCGGCAGCGCCGCCGAGTACCTGGAGGCGAAGCGCGCGGGCCGCGGCCGCCGCCTCGGCACCCGGCAGAAGGCCCAGCTCTGGCAGGCCGTGTGGGAGTTCCAGGAGGAACTCAAGCGGCGGCGGCTGTGGACCCACGAGACCATCTGCGTCGAGGCCACCCGGCTGCTGAACGAGCGCGCGGACAAGCCGTACCGGCACATCGTGGTCGACGAGGCCCAGGACCTCCACCCGGTGCAGTGGCGGCTGCTGCGCGCCGCGGTCGCGGAAGGGCCCGACGACCTGTTCATCGCCGGCGACACCCACCAGCGCATCTACAACAACCGCGTCTCGCTGCGCGACGTCGGCGTACGGGTCGCCGGGCGGTCCACCCGGCTCACCATCAACTACCGGACCACCGCCGAGATCCTCGCCTGGAGCCTCGGCATGCTGCAGGGCGAGCCGATCGACGACATGGACGGCGGCCTCGACACGGTCGCCGGGTACCGGTCCGAGGTGCACGGGCCGCCGCCGCGGCTAGTCGGCTTCGCCGTGCAGAAGGACGAGCTCGACGCGCTGTGCCGCAAGGTGCGCGAGTGGCTCGACGCGGGCGTCGCCCCCGAGGAGATCGGCGTCGCGGCCCGGTCGAACATGCTCGCCGACGCGGCCGTGGCCGCGCTCAAGGCCGCCGGGATCCCGGCCGGGTCGCTGGCGCGGTCCTCCGACGCCGACCGGGTGGTCCGGGCCGGGACCATGCACCGGATGAAGGGCCTGGAGTTCCGATGCGTGGCCGTCGTCGGGGTCGGCGAGCACCAGGTGCCCGCTCCGAACGCGGTCACCCCGGCCGAGGAGGACGAGCTCACCCACACCCAAGATCTGCAGCGGGAACGGTGCCTGCTGTTCGTGGCGTGCACCCGCGCCCGCGAGGAGCTGTACGTGTCCTGGCACGGACGGCCGAGCCCGTTCATTTCCGGCGTTCTCGGCTGACCGCCGGTGAAATGCCGGGTGCCGTGCGTAGATTAAGCGGTCGGAGCGTGACCGCCATTCCCCGGGGAGCACAAGGTGTCGACTCTTTCGGTTCTCCTCAACCAAATCGATAACGGAACGGTCCTGCTTCCCGAGTTCCAGCGCGGATACGTGTGGAACCGGGACCAGGTTCGCGGGCTGATGCGCTCGCTGTACCGGGACTATCCGGTGGGCGGGCTGCTGCTGTGGGAGACGGTGCCCACCGATACCTCGGTCCGCGGCGGTTCCGCGGACGGCGGCGTCCGCCTGTTGCTGCTCGACGGCCAGCAGCGCATCACCTCGCTGTACGGGGTGATCCGCGGGCGCCCGCCCGCGTTCTTCGAGGGGGACAAATCGGCGTTCACCGGTCTGCGGTTCAACGTCGAGGACGAGTCCTTCGAGTTCTACACCCCCACCAAGATGCGGGACGACGTCCGCTGGGTCGACGTGACCCGGCTGTTCACCGAGGGACTGCCGCCCTTCATCAAGGAATTCAGCGAACACTTTCCGGACAAGCTCCCGGTCTATCTGGACCGTCTCAACCGGCTGCGCAACATCCTCAACCGGGAATTCCACGAGGAGAAGATCGCAGGCCCGGACAAGGACGTCGACGTCGTCGTCGACATCTTCAACCGGGTGAACTCCGGCGGCACCGCGCTGTCGAAGGGTGACCTCGCGCTGGCGAAGATCTGCGCCCAGTGGCCGCCCGCCCGCCAGACGATGCGCGACCACCTGGCCCGGTGGAAGGAGGCCGGGTTCAACTTCTCGCTCGACTGGCTGCTGCGCAACATCACGGCGGTGGCCACCGGCCGCGCCGTGTTCACCGCCCTCGATTCCGTCTCGGCCGAGGCCTTCGAGACCGCGCTGAACCAGGCGGTCGGCTACATCGATTACACGCTCGACACGGTGTCCGCGCGCCTGGGCCTCGACCACGACCAGGTCCTCATGGGCCGCTACGCGTTCCCGGTCATCTCCCGCCTGCTCCACCTCACCCCCGGCGGGCGGTTCACCGACGCCGCGCAGCGGGACCGCGTGCTCTTCTGGTACGTGCACTCGGCGCTGTGGGGCCGCTTCGCCGGTTCGACCGAGACCCAGCTCGCCAAGGACTACGAGACCGCGGAGCGGGCGGGCATCGACGGGCTCATCGCCGCCCTGCAGCGGTGGCGCGGCGGCAACCTGGAGATCAATCCGCACGACTTCGAGGGCTCCACCCGGGGCTCGCGGTTCTACCCGCTGCTCTACATGCTCACCCGGGTCACCGGCGCCCGCGATCTCGGGACCGGCCTGCGGCTCGGTGTCACCCGGTCGGGCGGCCAGGCCCCGCTCGAGATGCGCCACATCTTCCCCAAGCAGCTGCTGTACCGGGCCGGCTTCGACCGGGGCCAGGTCAACGCGGTGGCGAACTTCTGCTTCCTCACCCAGGACGGCGACCGGGACAACTTCGCCCTGTTCGAGGACATCGGCCAGAAGGTCGGCCGGCGGCCGCTCCAGGAGTACCTCGCCGAGGCCGAGAGGATGCATCCCGGCGTCCTCGCCTCGCAGTGGATCCCCGACGACCCCGACCTGTGGCGGCCCGAGCGGTACCTCGACTTCCTCGCCGCCCGGCGCGAGCTGCTTGCCAAGGCCGCCCAGGAGTTCCTCACCGGGCTGCGCGACGGCGTCGCCGCGGCCGAGGCGCCCTCGCTCGAGCGCGTCGTGGTCATCGCGGACGAGCAGGACGACGTGCGCGCCGCCCAGATCAAGGCGATGGTGGAGGAGCTGACCCGCCTCGGCTACGCCGAGCCCCAGCTCGACAGCGAGATCGCCGACCCGGTCACCGGCCGGGCGCTCGCGGTCGCCGAGGCGTTCTGGCCCCACGGGCTCCAGCCCGGCCAGGGCAAGCCGGTGGTACTCGAGCTCGACCCGGAGGCGGCCGACCTGCCCAGGCTCGAGGAGCTCGGGTACGAGGTCTTCACCTCGGTCGACGCCCTGCTCGGCTACGCGGAGCGACGCAACAGGAGCGCCGCCGGGGAGACGCCGGCCGAGACGAGGGCGGCCGCCGAGGAGCCGGAGGAGCCCGTCACCGCGGCGGGGTCGTCCGAGGCCGAGTTCGAGAAGGCGATGTGGGAGATCTACACGCGGGCCAAGGACGAGGTGAACTACCACGCCACCTACTTCCGCAGCATGCTTTCCGAGTACGGCGCCGTCGCCACCGCGCGCAAGCTGCTCTCCGCCCCGGCGGTCTCCGACGGCTTCGCCGCCCTGTGGGAACGCGGCCGCCTCGACCTCACCGTCGAGGCCCTGGTCATCCAGGAACGGTTCGCCGACCTGTTCAGCCCGAAGGAGATCGACGTGGCCCGGTACCGGTTGGAGCAGTTCGGGTACGTGTGATCCGAATCTGCCGGTAAGACGCGCAATTTGTTCCGGGCGCCCGTGTGCATTCCGGTCGGAACGGTTACGGATTTTCGGTCAGAGCCCTTGCTTGCGACGTCACGGTCCCTGGCGGGCGTTGGATCGAGGTTGCCTCGCCCGCCAGGGGCTCCTTTTGTGCGGGGAGAACGAAATCCACCGTTGTCGACGGTCGGGCCACCTGAATTGGCTAAGGTTGATCGTGTGGTGCACGAATCATGCCCGGGTCGGAGGCCTTGTACGCCCTGGCAAAGAGGATCGTGGGATCACCGGGGCCACCTGTCGTCACGACTGTTGTTAATTGATTTTGCGTGTATTACGTGCGGTTAGGAGTACTTGAGGTGTCAACGGCCGGTGCAGTGACCGCATGAGACTTCGTCGGCATCTGGCGCTTCTGTTACAGGTTCTGCTGGTCCTGGTGGCGAGCCTGCTGGGCATCGTCACCAACTACGCCACCGAAGCCGAGGACGCACCGGCCTGGCTCAACGTGCTGCAGCAGGTCGCGGCACCCGGCATCGGCGTGCTCATTGTCCTGCTGGTCGTCGGGCACGTGGCGGCCTACCGGCTGGAAAGCCCGCCCCCGCCTCGGCGCTCATGGGACGCGGCACGGCCCCCGTATCCCGGGCTCGACGCCTACACCGAGGACGAGGCCGCGGTGTTCTTCGGCCGCGAGGCACAGATAGCCGATCTGCTGCGTCGGCTGAGCACGTCCACCTCCCGGCCCGCGGACCGGTTCGTCTCCCTGGTCGGCTCCTCCGGGAGCGGCAAGTCCTCGCTCGTACAGGCCGGCGTGGTGCCGCGGCTGCGTGCCCGCCGCTGGGTGATCCTGCCGGCGATGACGCCGGGCACAAACCCGTTAGGCGCCCTGGCCCGGGTTTTGTCGCAGGCGGGCGCCGGCCCGGACGAGGCGGCGATCTCCCGGCGGCTACGCAAATCACCCGACATGCTGCCGGCGCTGCTCAACGAGATCCGTGCCAAGACGGGGCAACGGTTCCGGCGCATGCTGCTCGTCGTCGACCAGTTCGAGGAGCTCGTCACCTTGGCCGGTGAACGCGACCGGGCCATGTTCCTGGACATCCTTGCGCAAGCCGTCGCCCACGATGCCCGGCTGTCGGTGATCGGCACGATCCGCATCGAGTTCCTCAAGGACCTGCTGGAGACGGCACACGCAGAGCTGTTCCAGAACCCGCTGGCGATCGGCGCGGTGGGCCGTGCCGAGATGCTTCAGATCATCCAGAGGCCAGGCGAACTCGTGAACATGACGTTCGCCCCAGGGCTGCCCGAGATCATCGTGGACGAGGTCGGCAGTAGCGACGCCCTGCCGCTGCTGGCCTACCTGCTGCAGGAGGCGTACTTCGCCGTTGGTCCCGGGGGTGAGGTCACCCAGGAGCGATACCGGGCGCTTGGGGGAGTGGCGGGTGCATTGTCCCGTCAGGCCGATCAGGTCCTGGCCGAACTGCGCGAGGAAGAGGAGCCGGGTGCGATCTTCGCGGTGCTGCTCAAGTTCGTCACCATCGAAGGACAGGAGGCCGCCCGGCGCCGGGTCCCGCTAGCCGAGCTGACCGAGCGGGAACGCCGCGTGGTGGACGCGTTCGTCGACGCCAGACTGCTGGTCACCGGCAGCGAGAACGGCAGGCCGTACGCCCAGGTCGCGCACGAGGCGCTGTTCCGGCTGTGGCCCCCACTGCGTCAGGAGGTCGAGACCCGGATCGAGCAGTTGCGGCGCCGTGCGGAGCTGGAGCGGTGGGCGGCCGACTGGCAACAGTCCGGACGCAGCGAGGACTACCTGCTCACCGGGGAGCGCCTGGCTCTCGCACAGCGGTGGCTGGCCGCCCTGGAAGAGGCCGGACAGGCGTCCGAGCCGGTGCGGGAACTCGTCGATGCCTCGCTGCGCCGTGATCTGGCATTCGTGCGCCGGGTCTCGGACGGCATCGGCCGTTACGTGCTGGCGAACGCCGAGCGGTACCCGGAACTCTCGATCCTGCTGTCGCTGGCGGCACTCGGCGAATGCGCCGAAACCCCGGCGGCGCAACGTGCGCTGATGAGCGCCCTGGCATTCAGCCACCTGCGTCTGGTTCTGGCCGGGCACACCGACGCCGTCCGCGACCTCGCCTGGTCGCCGGACGGCAACCGCATCGGGACCGCGTCCCGGGACGGTACGGCGCGCATCTTCGACGCCGAGACCGGACATTGCGAGCGGGTGCTGGCCGGGCACGAGGGCATGGTCGAGATGCTCGCCTGGTCGCCCGACTCCACCCATGTCGCCACCGCGTCCCGCGACCAGACGGTCCGGCTGTGGGACGTCGCCAGCGGTCGGCAGGTCGGCGTCCTGACCGGTGCCCGGGACATCGTGTGCGCGGTCGCCTGGTCACACGACGGCCGGTACGTGGCGGCGGGTTCGCGCGACAGGGTCGTCCGCATCTGGGACGTCGCGAGCGGTGAGATCACTCACGAGCTGCGCGGACACCGTGGCAATATCTACGGGATCGCCTGGTCGGCCGATGGGAGGCTCGCCACCGCCTCCCACGACCGCACGGTGATCGTGTGGGACGTCACCACGGGCGCACCGTCGCTGACGCTGGAGGGCCACACCGACTTCGTGGAGGGCGTCGCCTGGTCACCGGACGGGACCCGCATCGCCACATCCTCCGGGGACCTCACCATCCGTGTCTGGGACTCGGCGACCGGACGGCAGCGCCTGCTCATCCGCGGCCACACCGATCCGGTGTGGAACGTCGCCTGGTCACCCGACGGGCGGCGCATCGCCTCGGCGTCCGCGGATCGCACGGCCCGCGTCTTCGACGCCGACGACGCCACACCGCTCGCGGTCCTGCGGGGCCACGACGAGACAGTATGGGGCGTCACCTGGTCGCCGGACGGTTCCCGGATCGCCACCGGGTCGGCGGACGGCACGGGGCGTATCTGGGACGTCCAGCCCAGGGGTGCCGAGAAGGTGCTGTTCGGCGGTCTCAGCCGGCCGATGAACCAGGCCGCCTGGTCACCGGACGGCCTCCTCGTGGCCACGGTCGACGATGACGGGGTACTGCGGTTTTGGGATGCCGACACGGGAGCCCCGGCATTTCCGCTCGGCCGTGCCCTCGACACCCGTCACGCCGACCGCATCTATGCGGTCGCCTGGTCGCCGGACGGGTCGCAGGTCGTGACCGGTTCCCGGGACGGGACCGCGAGAATCTGGGGAACCTCCGGTGTGGTGGTTCTCGACCATGAAGGGTCGGTCGTCGAGGCCGTCGCCTGGTCGCCGGACGGGTCGCGGGTCGCCACGGGTGGTCACGACCGTACGATCCGTATCTGGGATGTGAGCACCGCCGGCCTGGCCGGGGTGCTGACCGGCCATCAGGACTGGGTGGGCGGCGTCGCGTGGTCGCCGAGCGGCCGCATGATCGGATCCGTGTCGGACGACCGGACCTGTCGGATCTGGGAGGTGAGCACGGGCGAGCAGCTCACGGTGTTGCGCGGGCACGAGAACTGGGTCGACGCCGTCTCATGGTCGCCCGACGAGCGGTATGTCGTCACCGGCGCGGCCGACTGGACGGCCCGTATCTGGGATGTCGCCACCGGGCGGCCTGTCGGGGTGCTGCGCGGTCACGAGGGCCGGGTGCGGGCCGTCGCATGGTCACCAGACGGCTCCCGGATCGCCACCGGCGGGGAGGACCGGACCGTACGGATCTGGGACGCGGCCACCCGTGAAGAGATCGTGGTAAGCGGCGTGCATCAGAACAGGGTGATGTCGGTCGGCTGGTCATCCGACGGACGGCTCCTGCTCAGCTCCTCCTTCGACGGCACCGCTCGCATCTGGCCGGTGACACCGGACTTCGGCCGGTTGCAGGCGATCGCTCGCACTCGCGTCTTCCGGTCACTCACCGAAGACGAGCGTCGCCGCCATCTGCTTCCGGTGAAGTCCTGATCAGATGACGGTTTCGACCTCTCGGACCTCGGTCTCCACAAGGTAGTCGTCCGGGTCGAGGTTCATGCTCTCCCGCTCGGGAGAGGACCAGTACTGCCTGTTGCGCTCGGCGAAGCCCTCCGGCCCGTCATAGGAGATCACCCAGATGAACCGGTTGCGCTCGCGGTCGAGCCAGGCGCCCTGGATCTCGAAGCCGAACTTCAGCCGCAGGGGAACGATGAGTTCCCGCCACTTCGCGGCCCACTCATCCAGCAGCCCGTCACGCACCGTGTAAATCCGAAGCTGAGTCGTCCGGGGCATCCTCTCCTCGCCTCCGGGCACGCACTGCACTGCGGCCCATCGAGATCACTTAGGAGACGAGGATAATCGCCGCCGCGCAGAACCGGGACGAAAACCGGCGGCGTTGAGCCGTACTGCGTTGTGATCCAGGGTGCGCCGAATGACGATGTATGCGGGTGCGTCAGGTGCCGCCGTCCGTTCTCATTCAGGGTTCTCGCGGTCCTCAGCCGGCGGAGTTGTGCCGTTTTTCTGGGGCGAAGACAATGCGTTGTTCGCCAGCTGTTTGAGCAGCGGACCGATGGTTCCGCGGGCATCTATCGTGTCGCCGCTTAGGAGTACTTTTGCACCCCATTGCGCCAGATCGCCCTTCCCGTTCTTGGCGAGCGCCTCGAGACTTCTGGCGGCGTTCGCATTCCAGTTCCTGTCGATCTTCCAGTAGTGCAGCAGCTCAATGCAGAGACGCTCGCCCATGCAGGGGTGGGGTTCGGCCGTGTTCTCCAGTCTCGTGATCGCCTGTCCTACTCTCCGCAGGGCGTCGTCGGTCGTCGCCCGCATCTCGATGGTGACTCTGGTCACGTCATCGACGACACTCCGGAGATCGTCCAGGAACCTCTTACGCTCTTCGTGTAGTTTGCGTCTTTCCTCCCTCAGCTCCGCCAAGATGCGGGGCGGCCAAACCTTCGCGAACATGCCCAGGCGCCGCGAAGGAGGGCCGCCGTTTGACGTCCCGGTTTCAGCCATTCGTCCCTCGCCTTATACGAATGCCCTCACCTATGGACATTAGACGGACCGAAACCCGGTGACCAGGCAGTGTTTTCTGACCTCATTGACAGGGCGAAGATCGCGCGCCGTTATCCGGCGGAGGAGATGTGAAAACGGAGAGGCTGAGGAGATTGCAGTGGCGATTCGACCGCTGGGCCCTAGTCGCGAATAGGGTCGGGAGTCTCCACCGCGAGTCGCCGCGAGGCGATGACGGCCGCCTCACGGGTAGGGGAGGCCCGTTCGCGGGCCGGTGTGGACGGCGGGTGCGGACACCAGGGACCGGGGGTGAGGGTGGTGTTCTTCCAGCAGTTCTACCTGGAGTCGCTGGGGCACGCGTCGTACCTGGTGGGGGACGAGCGGACCGGCAAGGCGCTGGTGTTCGATCCGCGGCGGGACGTCGACGTCTATCTTGCGGCGGCGCGGGCGGCTGGGGTGCGGATCGCGTACGCGGCCGACTCGCACGGGCACAACGACTATCTCTCGGGGCTGATCGAGCTGCGGGGGCGGGCCGGGGCCGAGCTGTGGGGGTCGGCCGTGGCCGAGCTCGGGTATCCGCACCGGGCGCTGCGGGACGGGGAGGTCGTCGAGGTCGGCGACGTGGGAGTGGAGGTGTGGCACACCCCTGGGCATACGCCCGAGCACATCAGCCTGGTGCTGTACGACCGGGCGGTGTCGGCCGACGTGCCGGTGGCGGTGCTGTCCGGTGGGTCGCTGCTCGTGGGGGATGTGGCGCGGCCGGATCTGCTGGGCGGGGCGGACCAGGTGCGGGAGGCGGCGCGGGCGCTGCGGGAGACGGTGGACAGGCTGCTCACGCTGCCGGATCACGTGCTGGTGTATCCGACGCACGTGGCCGGGTCGTTGTGCGGGGGCCGGATCGGAAGGCGGCTGTCCACGACGGTCGGGTACGAGAGGCTCACCAATCCGGCGATCGGCCGGCCGGTCGCGCTGGGCGAGCTGCCCGCGGTGCCGCCGTACTGGCGGCGGATGCGGCCGCGGAACCTCGCAGGGGTCGCGCCGCTCGGGGTGATCCCGGAGCCGCCCGCGCTGGAGGTGGCCGAATTCGACCGGCGGCGGCTGGCGGGGGCACATGTGCTCGACACGCGGGCGCCGGAGGCGTTCGGGGGTGGGCACATTCCCGGGGCTCTCAACGTGGGGCTCGGGCCGGCCTTCGCGACCTGGGCGGGGACGGTGCTGCCGGAGGCGGCCCGGGTGCTGCTCGTGCTCGACCGGGCCGGCGACCTGTGGGAGGCGGTCTGGCAGCTGTTGCGCATCGGGTACCCGCCGCCGCAGGGGTGGCTGGCGGGCGGCATGGCGGCCTGGCGCATCTCCGGGCGGCCGGTCGCGTTCCTGCCGCAGATCACCGTCGAGGAGCTGTACGGCCGATTCGACCGGGGCGAGGCCGATCTGCTCGACGTGCGCCAGCCCGCCGAGTGGTCGGGTGGTCATGTGCCCGGCGCGGTGCACGTCACCGGGGCCGAGCTGGCGGAGCGCATGGACGAGGTGCCCGGCTCCCGGCCGCTAGCCGTGATCTGCAGCAGCGGCTACCGGTCATCGGTCGCGGCGAGCCTGCTCGCCCACCGCGGCCGTACCGGGGTGCACAACGTCACCGGAGGCATGGCCGCGTGGACGGCCGCGGGGCTTCCCGTGGTGACGCCCGGGGCGAGGTGACCGGGCCGGCAGGCCGTACGGCACAGCCGCGGATCCACGCAAAGAGGGGGTCGGTGACCGGAGCGGATCCAGGGGGCATTAGGTTTGCCTTACCTAATCTGGGTCCGTTTTTGGGGGTTCCGTGCGCTCCAAGCCTCTCATGAGTCGTTTGTTTGCTTTGCTGTTCATGCCTGCCCTGCTGGTCCTCGCCGCGTGCGGCGGCCAGGGCGCCGACTCGGCGGAGACCGCCGCGGACGGGCGGCAGGCCGCGGAGAAGGTCACCGTCGCCCACGCCCAGGGCAACACCGACGTGCCCAAGAACCCGCAGAAGGTGGTCGTGTTCGACGTGGGCGTGCTCGCCACCCTCGACGAGCTCGGCGTCAAGGTCGCCGGGGTGCCCGCGGTGGAGAACCTCCCGGACCACCTCGCCAAGTACGCCGGTGACGAGTACACCAAGGTCGGCTCGCTGTTCGAGCCGGACTACGAGAAGGTCAACGCGCTCGAGCCCGACCTGATCATCGTCGCCGCCCGCTCCGCCGCCGCGTACGGCGAGCTGGCGAAGATCGCTCCCACCGTCGACCTCAGCGTCGACTTCTCCGACTTCCTCGGCAGCTTCCGGCGGCGCATCGAGGCGCTCGGCACCATCTTCGGCAAGGAGGCCGAGGTCAAGCAGCGGCTCGACGCGATCGACGCCGCCGTGCAGGAGGCCAAGGCGAAGGCCGACGACCGCACCGGGCTGATCGTGCTCACCACCGGCGGCAAGATGAGCGCCTACGGACCCGGCTCCCGGTTCGGGCTCATCCACGACGTGATCGGCGTCAAGGCCGCCGACCCGAACATCAAGGCCGACACCCACGGCGAGGCGATCACGGCCGAGTTCATCGCCAAGGCCGACCCCGACATCCTCTACGTCATCGACCGCGACTCGGCGATCGGCGAGAACGGCGAGGCCGCCCAGAAGGTGCTCGACAACGCCCTCGTCAACGGCACCAAGGCCGCGAAGAACGACAAGATCGTCTACCTGGAGCCCTTCACCTGGTACGTCGCCCCGAACGCGCTCAGCTCGGTGGAGAACATGGTGAAGGCCGTCGGCGACAGCCTGTCGTGATGACCCGCCGGCGATCCGCCGGTCGGCTGCGCGCGTGGCATCTGGCGGCCGGGGTGGCGCTGCTCACCGCCCTGGCCGCCGCCTCGCTGCTGGTCGGCGTCGGCGACGTGACCCCGGCCGGGCTGCTCGGCGGGCGGGACGAGGACCTGCACCTGCTCGTCGAGTCCCGGCTGCCGCGGCTGCTCGCCGTACTGCTCGCCGGGACCGCGATGAGCGTGGCCGGCCTGGTCATGATGCACATCACGGGCAACCGCTTCGTGTCCCCGTCGACCGCGGGCACCACCGAGTCGGCCACGCTCGGCGTGCTCGTGGCGACGCTGTTCGCCGGGGGAGAGGCCGTGATCGTCAAGATGGCGCTCGCGGTCGCCTGCGCGCTGCTCGGCACGTTCGTCTTCATGACGATCCTGCGGCGGCTCACCTTCCGCGACATGATCCTCGTGCCGCTCGTCGGCATCATGTTCGGCGGGGTGATCGGCGCGGCCACCACGTTCGTCGCCTACCGGTACGACCTGCTGCAGACCCTCGGCGCGTGGACCTCGGGCGACTTCTCCGCGGTGCTGCGCGGCCGGTACGAGCTGCTGTGGCTGGCGGGCGGGGTGACGCTGCTCGGGTACCTGTACGCCGACCGGTTCACGGTCGCGGGCATGGGCCGCAGCTTCGCGATCAACCTCGGGGTGCGGTACGACCGCGTGGTGAACGCCGGGCTCGTGCTCGCCTCGGTGATCACCGCCGTGGTCGTGGTCACCGTGGGCGAGATCCCGTTCGTCAGCCTGATCGTGCCGAACCTCGTCACGCTCGCGCTCGGCGACAACCTGCGGTACGCCCTCCCGGCGACCGCGCTCGCCGGGGCGTTCTTCGTGCTGCTGTGCGACGTGGCCGGACGGCTGATCCGCTTCCCGTACGAGATTCCGGTGTCCACCGTGCTCGGCGTGGTCGGCAGCGCGATCTTCCTGGTGCTGCTGCTGCGCGGTGGCAGGCGGATGGGGGTGCGATGAGCGCGACGACCACCACGTCCGGCACGCCGGTCGCGGCCGGTACCGCCGTGCCGACCGCCACGGCGTTCGCGGCGGCGCGGCGCCGGGAGCGCCGCATGCTCGCCGTACTCGCCCTCCTCGCGCTCGCCGCGGTCGCCGCGTTCGCGTTCATCGGCATCAAGGGCAACTGGGAGTTCGCGCTCGCCATCCGGTTCCGGAAGATCGCCACGATGGCCGTGGTCGGGGTGGCGATCGCCTGGTCGAGCGTGCTGTTCCAGACGGTGACCGGCAACCGCATCCTCACCCCATCGATCATGGGCTTCGACCAGCTCTTCGTGCTGATCCAGACCGTGATCGTGTTCCTGTTCGGGGCGCTGGCGCTCGCCACCGCCGACCCGCGGCTGCTGTTCTCCGGCCAGGTCGCGGCGATGGTCGGCTTCTCCACGCTGCTGCACCGGTGGCTGTTCGGCCGCCGCGGGCGCGACCTCTATGTCATGGTGCTCGCCGGGGTGATCTTCGGCACGCTGTTCGGCAGCCTCGCCAACCTCGCCGCCCGGCTGATCAACCCCAACGACTTCGTCGTGCTGCAGGACAGCCTGTTCGCCAGCCTCAACCAGGTCGACCCCGGTCTGCTCGGCTTCTCCGCGCTGCTCATCGGCGCGATGGCCGCCTGGACGCTGCGGCTGCGGCACCGGCTCGACGTCGTGGCGCTCGGCCGGGACCACGCGACCAACCTCGGCGTCGACCACGCCGCGGTGGTGAACCGGGCGCTGGTGATCGTCGCGGTGCTGGTGTCGGTGGCGACCGCGCTCGTGGGGCCGATCACCTTCCTCGGCCTGCTCGTGGCGAACCTCGCCCGGCAGCTTGTCGGCACCTTCCGGCACGGCGTCCTGCTGCCCGCCGCCGCGCTCATCGCGGTGATCACGCTGGTGGGCGGCCAGCTCATCCTCGAGCGGGTCTTCACCATGGACACCGCGCTCACCGTGATCGTCAACTTCGTCGGCGGCGTCTACTTCATCGCCCTGCTCATCCGGGAGTCCCGACGGTGATCGAAATCAGGAACGTCACCAAAAGGTACGGCGAGCACGCCGTCGTCGACCGGGTGTCGCTCACCATCCCCCGGGGCGGCGTGACCTCGATCATCGGCGCGAACGGCGCCGGCAAGTCCACCCTGCTGTCGATCATCAGCCGGCTGCTGCCCGCCGACGAGGGCACGGTCACCGTCGACGGCATGGACGTCGCCACCACCCCCACCGAGCGCCTCGCCCGCCGCCTGGCCATCCTCCGCCAGGACAACCACATGCCGGTCCGGCTCACCGTGCGCGAGCTCGTCGCGTTCGGCCGGTTCCCGCACACCGGGGGCAGGCTCACCGCCGAGGACCACCGGCTCGTGGACGAGGCGCTGCGGTACTTCGAGCTCACCGACCTCGCCGACCGGCACCTCGACCAGCTCTCCGGCGGGCAGCGGCAGCGCGCGTTCGTCGCCATGACCCTCTGCCAGGACACCGACTACGTGCTGCTCGACGAGCCGCTCAACAACCTCGACATGCGCCACTCGGTGCAGATGATGCGCCGCCTGCGCCGCATGGCCGAGGACTACGGCAAGACCGTCGTGATCGTGGTGCACGACATCAACTTCGCCTCCTGCCACTCCGACGTGATCGTGGCGATGAAGCACGGCCGGGTGATCGCCCAAGGGCCCACCGCCGAGATGATGACCCCCGAGATCCTCGGCGAGGTCTACGACCTCGACATCGACGTGCACGAGCTGTCCGGCCGCCGCATCGGCGTCTACTTCGCCTGACCGCCCGCCCGGCGCCCTGCCCGGCCACCCGCCGCTACAGGCCGGGCAGGGTGTCGGGCACGTCGTACACCGGCCAGCCGTCGTCCCCGCGCCGCACGTTCGGATGCGGCCGGTACGGCTGCCGCCGCCCCGCGTCGAGCAGGTGGACCACGGTCGCCCCGCGCATCGCGAGCGCGTCGGCGATGAGCATGCGGTGGCAGTGCCACCACACGGTCTCGGCGCACATCACCGCGATCCGCTCGCCGCGGGCGGCCCGCCGTACCAGCTCGTCGACCGCGGCGCGGAACTCCGCGGTGTCCATGTGGTCGGCGTAGCCGGAGAACGCGGCGTGGCGCAGCGCGGTGTGCCGGGAGCCGGGCCGCCGCGACCGGCGCCCGCCCAGGGCCTCGCCCTGCCACTCGTAGCCGATGCCCGCCTCGGCGAGCGCGGCGGCGAGCGCCGCGCGCCCGAACTGCGGGTGCCGCCGCGACCCGGGGAACCGCCGCACGTCGGCCAGCGTCGTCACCCCGGCGTCCCGCAGCACCGCGAGGAACGCCTCGGCCGTCCGCGCGCCGTGCCCGACCGTGAACACCTCCATCCCTCCCGACGCTACCGCCGGCGCGCCCCGCGGCGGGGGACCGGGGGAGCGCGTCGCGGACCGCCGGGGTGGAACAGGTTCTCGTGCGCCGTCCGGTGGCGGCTCCCGCCGGGCGCGCGGCGGCCGCCGGCCCGGCCGGAGGCGGGTGAGTATCGGCAAGGATTGCCGACAACCTTGCCGGGATTTATCCCTGACGCGATCGTTGACAACTGTTGCGTCGATTTATACCTTCATCGTCACGGAATGCGCCGTGTTGTCGGGGAGGGGCGGCCGTTCGGCCGTCCGGGCACGGCGATCGCGCGGGCGGGCACCGCCGTACGCCGCGGCGTACGGCCGGGTTCGCCTGCGCCGGGAACGGTGTCCGACCTGCACCGATGCCGGTGGCGGGGCGGCGCCGTCCGACGACCGGGTCCCCAGCGGGACGTGGCGGAATTGCACCAGATTTTTTGAGAGAAGCCCCGTGAAAAAGATCCGCGCCATTCTTGCCGCCGCCTCACTGATTCTCCTCACCGCCTGCGGAGGCGGAGGCGATTCATCGACCGGATCCGGTGGTGCCCAGGGGGCGGGCGGCACCGCCAAGGTGAAGGTCAACGTCATCCCCATCATCGACGTCGCCCCCATCTACCTGGGCAAGGAACAGGGTTTCTTCGCCGAGCAGGGCCTGGAAGTGGAACTCGTCACCGCCCAGGGCGGTGCGGCGATCGTCCCGGCCGTGGTGAGCGGTCAGGTGGAGTTCGGGTTCAGCAACCTCACCTCGCTCATCATCGCCCGCTCCCAGCAGGTGCCGGTCAAGGTGGTGGTCGCCGGCGCCGGTTCCACGGGCGAGCAGGGCAAGGACTTCGGCGGCATCGTCGTCAAGGCCGGCAGCCCGATCAAGTCCGCCAAGGACCTGGAGGGCAAGCGGGTCGCGGTGAACACGCTCAACAACATCAACGACACCACGGTCCGCGCCTCGGTCCGCGCCGCCGGCGGCGACCCGAAGAAGATCAACTTCGTCGAGCTGCCGTTCCCGGACATGCTCCCCGCGCTCGACAAGGGCACGATCGACGCCGCGCAGGTGGTCGAGCCGTTCCTCGCCACCGCGGTGAAGAACGGCGACCGCGTGATCGCGTCGAACTACGTCGACACCGCGCCCAAGCTCACCGTCGCCGCGTACTTCACCTCGGAGCAGCTCGCCCAGTCCAACCCCGACCTGGTGCAGCGCTTCGCCGCCGCGATGAAGAAGTCGCAGCAGTACGCCGAGGAGAACCCGGACGCGGTGCGCAAGATCCTGCCCACCTACACCAAGATCGACGCCTCGCTCACCGAGTCGCTCACCCTGCCGAGCTTCCCCACCGAGATCGACCCCAACTCGGTGGAGACGCTCACCCGGCTCGCGGTGGACGACGGGCTGATCACCACGGCCCCGGACGGCAAGGAGCTGCTGCCGTGACCGCGGCGGTGACGGCGAGCGGGCCCCGGACCGGCAGGCGCCGTCACCGCCCTGCGCCCGCCTGGCTTCTCGGGCTGATCGGGCTGGCCGGGCTCGTGGCGGTGGTGGAACTCGTGCCCCGGGCCGGGCTGGTCGACGAGCGGTACCTGCCGCCGTGCAGCGCGATGCTCGCGGCGCTCGCCGAGCAGGCGGGCACCGCCGAGTTCTGGACGGCGCTGCTCGAGACGCTGCGCGGCTGGGCGATCGGCCTCGCGATCGCCCTGGTCGCGGGGGTGGTGCTCGGCATCGTGATCGGCAGCGCGCCGCTGCTGCGCGCGGCGACCGCCTCCACGATCGAGTTCCTGCGGCCGATCCCCTCGGTGGCGCTGATCCCGCTCGCCGTGCTGCTGTTCGGCACCGACATGCGCTCGACCCTGCTGCTGGTCGTCTACGCCTCCTTCTGGCAGGTGCTCGTGCAGGTGCTGTACGGCGTGCGGGACGTGGACCCGGTCGCCGACCAGACCGCGCGGATGTACCGGTTCCGGCCGCTCACCCGGGTGCGGAAGGTCATCTGGCCGACCGCCCTGCCGTACGTGATGACCGGGTTCCGGCTCGGCGCCTCGGTCGCGCTGATCCTGGAGATCACCGGCGAGCTGATCATCGGGTCGCCGGGGCTCGGCAGGCAGATCGCGGTGGCGCAGAGCTCGGGCGCGGTCGCGCCGATGTACGCCCTGGTGATCGTGGTCGGCCTGATCGGCGTGGCGGTCAACGTGGTCGCCCGCACGGCCGAGCGCCGGGTGCTGCGCTGGCACCCGTCCGTCCGTACGGAGGTGGCGTAGCCGATGAAGCCGATCAACCTCGCCAAGCGGGCCGTGGTGGCGCTGGCGCTCCCGGTCGTGCTCGTCGCGATCTGGTGGGTGGCGACGGCGAACAGCACGAGCATCTTCTGGCCGCCGCTCAGCCGGATCGTCGGCGTGTTCGGCGAGACGTGGTTCACCGGCCGGTTCACCGCCGACGTGCTGCCCAGCCTGGCGCGGCTGTTCGTCGGCTACCTGGCCGCGCTGGCGCTCGGGGTGGCGATGGGCGTCGCGATCGGGTCGTTCCGCGTGCTGCGCGGCCTGGTCGAGCCGGTGCTGGAGTTCTTCCGCGCGATCCCGCCGCCGGTGCTCGTGCCGATCCTCATGCTGTTCGCCGGCATCGGCAACGAGATGAAGGTGCTGGTGATCGTCTCCGGCTGCCTGTGGCCCGTGCTGCTCAACACCGTCGAGGGCGTGCGGGGCCTGGACGAGGTGCTGCGCGACACCGCCCGCTGCTACCGGCTCGGGCCGCGGGCCCGGCTGCTGCGGCTGATCCTGCCGGGGGCGAGCCCGCAGATCGCCGCCGGGGCGCGCCAGGCGCTGTCCATCGGGATCATCCTCATGGTGATCAGCGAGATGTTCGCCGCGAGCAACGGCGTCGGGTTCACCATCATCCAGTTCCAGCGCAGCTTCGCCATCCCGCAGATGTGGACCGGGATCATCGTGCTCGGCCTGATCGGCATCGCGCTGTCCGTGATCTTCCGGATGGTCGAGCGCCGCCTGCTGAGCTGGTACATCGGAGTGCGCGAGGCGCACCGGACAGAGGGCTGACATGACGACATCACCTGTGGGGGAGGCCGCCGCGACGTCGACCGCGCTGCTCGAGGTCCGCGGCCTGAAGAAGGTCTACGAGGGGCGCGGCCGGCGCATCGAGGCGGTCCGCGACCTGACGTTCGACGTCGCCGCCGGGGAGCTGGTCTGCATCGTCGGCCCGTCCGGCGCGGGCAAGACCACGCTGCTGCGCTGCGTGGCGGGCCTGCTCGACGCCACCGAGGGCGAGGTGGTGCTCGAGGGCAGGCGGGTGACCGAGCCGCCGCCGGGCATGGCCGTGGTGTTCCAGGAGTACGGCCGCAGCCTGTTCCCGTGGCTGACGGTGTGGCAGAACGTCGAGCTGCCGCTGAAGGAGAAGGGACTGCCCAAGGAGAAGCGGCGGCGGCTGGTGGAGGAGTCGCTGGAGGCGGTGGGGCTGCTCGACGCCCACCGCGCCCACCCGTGGCAGCTGTCCGGCGGCATGCAGCAGCGGGTGGCGATCGCCCGCGCGATCGCCTACGAGCCGCACGTGCTGCTGATGGACGAGCCGTTCGCCGCGGTCGACGCGCAGACCCGCGCCGACCTGGAGGACCTGGTCCGGTCGCTGTGGCGGCGGCTCGGCATCACCGTGCTGTTCGTCACCCACGACATCGACGAGTCGGTCTACCTCGGCCAGCGGGTGATCGTGCTGTCCGGCCCGCCCACGGTCGTGCTCGAGCAGGTGACCATCGACCTGCCGGACGAGCGGGACCAGCTCACCACCCGGTCGCTGCCGCGGTTCGCCGAGCTGCGCTCGCACGTCTACGAGCTCATCCAGCAGGCCAAGCGCGGCCACCGGCCGGCAGGCCGCTGACCCCGCCGACCTCGCCGAGCCGGCCCTGCGGCCGCATCGCCATGAGGATGCCCGCGGCGGCGAGGCAGGTGAGCGTGGCCGAGCCGCCGTAGGACAGCAGCGGGAGCGGCACGCCGACGACCGGGGCGAGGCCGAGCACCATGCCCACGTTGATCGCCGACTGGGCGGCGAACCAGCACACGATGCCCCCGGCCACCAGCCGCTCGTACGGCGAGCCGGCCCGCATGGCGATCTGCAGCCCGCGCCACATGATCGCCCACAGCAGCACGAGCAGCAGCGCGGCGCCGAGGAAGCCGAGCTCCTCGCCGGCGACCGTGAAGATGAAGTCGGTGTGCTGCTCGGGGACGAAGTGCCCGCCGGTCTGGTCGCCGCGGAACAGGCCGCGGCCGGTCAGGCCGCCGGAGCCGACCGTCTCCAGCGCCTGCAGCGCGTTGTAGCCGCTGCCCTGCGGGTCGGCCTGCGGGTCGGCGAAGCTGAGCAGCCGCTCCACCTGGTGCGGCTTGAGCAGCCGGAGCCACCAGGCGAGCACGCCCGCCCCGGCCGCGCCGACGGCGAGCAGCGTGATCCACCGCCACGGGACGCCGGCGAGCACGAGCATGCCCGCGGTGATCGCGCCGAGGATGAGCGCGGTGCCGAGGTCGGGCTGGAGCATCACCAGCCCGACCGGCACGGCCGCGATGCCGAGCGCGGCCGGGAGCCGGGCGGCCGGGGAGCGGCCCGGGGCGTCGGCGGGCGAGCCGAACAGGGCGGCGAGGGCGAGCACGAGCGCGAGCTTCGCCGGCTCGGACGGCTGGAACTGCAGCCCGGCGAGGCCGAGCCAGGACCGCGACCCGTTCACCGTGACGCCGAGCGGGGTGAGCACCAAGGCGACGCCGAGGCAGGCGACGACGTAGACCGGCACGCTCCAGGCGCGCAGCGACCAGCGGGAGACGCAGGCGAGCGCGACCATGAGCACCAGCCCCGCCACGCCGTACCCGATCTGGCGGGAGAGGTAGGCGCCGGTGTCCCCGACTTGCCCGCGGGTCGACGACCACACGAGCACCACCCCGGCCACGTAGAGCACGATCGCCGGGAGGGCGATGCGCCAGTCGAGGGCGCGCAGCACGCGGCGGATCACCGCTTCTTCACCTCGTCTTCTTCACCTCGTCCTTCACCCCGTGGATCGCCGACCAGATCTCCCGCGCGGCCGGGGCCGCGGTCTCACCGCCGGTGCCGCCCTGCGCGACCATCACCACGACCGTGTACTTCTTGTCGAACGAGGCGAACCAGGAGGTGTCGCGCTTGCCGACCACCTCGGCGGTGCCGGTCTTGCCGGAGATCGGGTGCTTATCCAGCGGGTAGCCGGCGAACGCGCCCGCGGCGGTGCCGGACCGGGTCACGTCGGCCAGGCCCTGCCGGATGACCTGGAGCGTGCGGCGGTCGACCGGCAGCCTCCCCGCCACCGGCGGCTTGATCCGGCGCACCGTCGTGCCGTCCGCGGCCACCACCTTCTTGCCGATCCGCGGGCTGTACAGCGTGCCGCCGTTGGCGATCGCCGCGTACGCCCGGGCGAGCTGCAGCGGGGTGACCAGCACCTCGCCCTGCCCGATGGAGAAGTTCGCCGCGTACCCGGGCAGGTCCCAGTCGCCCTTGGGCAGGTAGCCGGCGGCCTCCCCGGGCAGGTCGACGCCGGTCGGGCGGCCGAAGCCGAACGCGCGCGCGGTGCGCACCATCGGGTGCACGCCGTTCTTCTTCCGCGCGGTCTCCAGCCACATCTCGTGAGCGAACCGGTAGAAGATCGTGTCGCAGGAGACCTCGAGCGCCCGGCGCAGCGTGATCATCCCGTAGCCGATGCCGCCGAAGTTGCGGAACGGGCGGTCACCGACCCGGTAGGAGCCGGGGCAGCCGTAGACGCCGTTGACCGGGCGGCCCGCGGAGACCGCCGCCGCGACCGAGGTGACCTTCCAGGTGGAGGCGGGCGCCCACTGGCCGGCGACCGCCCGGGACAGCAGCGGGCTGCCCTGCTTCGGGTCGGTCAGCCGCGCGTAGTCCTTCGGGCTGATGCCGCCCACCCACACCGTCGGGTCGTAGGTGGGGAGGGCGGCGAGCGCGGTGATCCGGCCGGTGCGCGACTCCATCACCACGGCGGCGGCCTGGTCGGCGGGCAGGCCCCGCTTGCGCGCCCGCTCGACCGCGCGCTTGAGCGCCCGCTCGGTCGCCTTCTGGATCCGGGAGTCGATGCTGGTGACCAGCGTCGCCCCGGGCGTGGCCGGGCGCTCGCTCAGCACCCGCACCACGCGCCCGGCGCTGTCCACGACGAGCCGCCGCTCCCCGGGGACGCCGCGCAGGTCGGAGTCGTACACCGCCTCCAGCCCGTCGCGGCCCACCGGGGACCGGGAGGTGGGGGAGCGGTCGTCGGGCGCGACGTAGCCGAGCACGTGCGCGGCGAGCTCGCCGTTCGGGTAGTCGCGCACCGGCCGCAGGTCGGCGACGACCCCCGGGTAGCGGTCCGGCCGCTCGGTGATCTGGAACGCGATCCGCTCGTCGACCGCGTCCTTCACCGGGATCGGCTCGTACGGCGAGCCCGCCCAGCAGTCCTTGCGCGCCGGGCCGTCGCACGGCCGGATGCGGCGCTCGATCTCCTCGCGCTCCATGCCGAGCAGCCGGGCCAGCCGGTCGAGCACCTCGCGGCCGCCGTCGGGCAGCCGGGTGAGGATCGTCCGGTCGATCGAGACCGTGGTCGCGGTGCGGTTGCGCACCAGCGGGCGGCCGCGGCTATCGACGATGCGCCCGCGCACCGCGGGCACGACCACGTGGCGCTCGTGATCCGCCGTGGCTGCGCGGGCGTAGCGTTCCCCGTCGACCACCTGCACCTGCCAGAGGCGCCCGACCAGCACGAAGAACATACAGGTCACGAGCACGTGCACCAGGATGATCCGGGAACGCATCGACGGTCCTCCGAGCCGTCAGGCCCCGGCGCCTCCACCGGGCGACGCCGAGCCGCACGAGGTTGTACCGGACGAGAACGAGCCAGGCGAGCAGGGCGGCGGCGAGCGTGTACGGCACCGCGTACGGCAGCTCGGCCGCCTCGGTGGCCGCGCGCGGGTCGCGCAGCAGCAGGTCGAGGCCGACGAGCGCGAGCGCGCCGAAGACCACGCCGGCGGCGGCCGCGACCGGCACGGGCACCCGCCGGAGCAGGCCGCACAGGTAGCCGGTGACGGCGAGCACGAGCGCGGACCGCCCGGTGACCGCGTCGGCCGGCGGCACCAGGTCGGCGACGAGGCCCGCGGCGAACCCGGTGAGCACCCCGGGCACCGGGCCCCGGGCGGCCGCCACGAGCGCCACCGCCGCGAGCACCAGGTCGGGCACGGCGGCGCCGGGGAGCGGCAGCCGGTTGGCCACGGTCACCTGCAGCAACGGCACCACGAGCGCCGCGATCGCGGGGCTACCGCGCATCGCCGTCACCCCCTCGCGAGGCGGACACGACGCCGACCACGTCGAGCGTGCCGAACCGGACGGCGGGCCGTACCAGGGCGGTGGTGACGAGCGGGTCGGCGTCGCGCTCCACCCGGACGATGGTGCCGACGGGCACGCCGGGCAGGTACGGCCCGCCCTTGGCCGAGCCGAGCGTCACCACGCGCTGGCCGACGCGGGGCCTCGCGTCGGCGGCGAGCAGGCGCAGCCGCAGCAGGCCGTCGCGCATGCCCTGCCCGGTGACGGTGCCGATCTCCCTGGTCCCGGCGACGCGCACCCCGACGCTGGAGGCGGGGTCGACGGCGAGCCGCACCGTGGAGACAGAGTGCCCGGCCTCGACCACCCGGCCGACCAGGCCGTCGGCGCTGATCACCATGTGGTCGGCGCGCACCCCGTCCCGGGTGCCGACGTCGATCGCGACGCTGTCGCCGTGCGTGCCGTACCCGACCACCTGGGCGGTGACCACGGGCGAGCCGCGGCGCGGCGCCGCCGCGGCGACCCGCTCGGCCTGGCGCTCCCGGTCGGCGGCGGCCTGCTCGGCCCAGCCGGCCGCGGCCAGCCGCAGCTCGCGCCGCCCGGCCTCGTCGTCGCCGGCGGCGAGGCGCTGCACCGGCCCGGCCACGGAGGCGCCCCACTCCCGGAGCGCGGCGGCGTCCCAGCGCACGTCGTAGGTGACGAGGGCGGCCGCGGCGGCCGCCACCGTGAGGAAGACGAGACGATGACGGCGGTTCCGGCGCATCCGGGCGGCCCCCCTAGTGGCGCGGTTCCGGAACGAGGACCCCCTGGAGGCGGTCGAAGTCCTCCACGCATCTGCCGGTGCCGAGCACCACCGACAGCAGCGGGTTGTCGGCGATCTTGATGGGCATGCCGGTGGCCTGGGCGAGCCGCCGGTCGAGGCCGTCGAGCAGTGCGCCGCCGCCGGTGAGCATGATCCCGGCGCCGATCAGGTCGCCCGCGAGCTCGGGCGGGCACTGGTCGAGGGTGGCCTGCACCGCGTCGACGATCGCGCTGACCGGCTCGTTGATCGCCTCGTACACCTCCTGGTCGGTGATCTCGACCGTGCGCGGGAGCCCGGTGACCAGGTCACGGCCGCGCACCGGGAAGGTGCGGCCCTCGGTCGGCGGGCACGCCGTACCGATCGCCATCTTGACCTCTTCGGCGGTGCGGGTGCCGAGCGCGAGCGAGTGCTCCTTCTTGACGTGGGAGATGATGGCCTGGTCGAGCTCGTCGCCGGCGACCCGGATGGAGCGCGAGGTCACGATGCCCCCGAGGGAGATCACCGCGACCTCGGTGGTGCCGCCGCCGATGTCGACCACCATGCTTCCGCACGGCTCGTTGACCGGCAGCCCGGCGCCGATCGCCGCGGCCATCGGCTCCTCCATGATGTAGACGCGACGCGCACCGGCCTGGTACCCGGCCTCCTTGACGGCGCGTTGCTCCACATCGGTGATGCCGCTGGGCACGGCGATGACGAGCCGGGGCTGGGAGAGGGCATGGCGGCGGTGCACCTTCTTGATGAAGTAGCGCAGCATCTGCTCGGCGACGTCGAGCTCGGTGATGACACCGTCGGCGAGCGGGCGGATCGCGACGATGTGACCGGGCGTTCTCCCGATCATCTGTTTGGCCTCCGCCCCCACCGCGACGATCTTCCCCGTTCTGGTGTTGACCGCGACCACGGACGGCTCGTCGAGGACGATGCCGCGGTCACGGACGTACACGAGGGTGTTCGCCGTGCCGAGGTCGACCGCCATGTCGCGGCCGAGGAACCCAAAGAAGGACCGCATGAACCCAGCTCCCCCGGTGAATCAGCGCTGTGTGGGACGAAACGCGGTGGCCGCCTGACCGGTTCAGCGTTAGCACTCAACCGGTCCGAGTGCTAATACCTAACTAACATCAACAACTGTCCGTGGGCAAACCTCCAGCCGATCTAATGTCCTGACAAAGGTCCGGTTCTACTTCGTAGACGCGGCCCAAAGGGATGTGGTTGGCCTGCGCGGACCCGCCGGTGACGTGATGTCGGCGACACCGCGGGCGGCGCGGATGCGCGCGGGGTCGCCTGGACCTGACGGGATAACGGGGGAGCGGTACGGCGTGCCCGCCGGGCCTGGCCGGGTGCGGGACGCGGCGCGGGGCGGCGCGGCGGCCGCCCCGCCGGGCGTGCGGCTCCGGGCGGGCCGGAGACCGGGGGAGCGGGCGGGGTCACGGCGCCGGGGTGCGGCGGCCGGCTCCCGGCGCGGCCGTCAGTGGCCGCGGGCGATCCACTCGTCGAGGTGCGGGGCCTCGGTGCCGATCGTGGTCGACTCGCCGTGGCCGGTGCGCACCACGGTCTCCGGCGGCAGGGTGAGCAGCCGGTTGCGGATCGACTCGATGATCGTGGGGAAGTCGGAGAAGGACCGGCCGGTCGCGCCCGGGCCGCCGGAGAACAGGGTGTCGCCGGTGAACACCGTGCCGAGGTCCGGTGCGTACAGGCACACCGCGCCGGGCGCGTGGCCGGGGGTGTGCAGCACGGTCAGCGCGACGCCGCCGACCTCGATCACCTGCCCGTCGGACAGCTCCCGATCGGGCGCGCGCTCGGCGTGGGTGAGCCGCCACAGCGGCATGTCGTCCGGGTGCAGCAGGATCGGGGCGCCGGTGAGCTCGGCGAGCGCCGGGGCCGCGTTCACATGGTCGTTGTGCGCGTGCGTGCACACGATCGCGCGCAACGTCCGGTCGCCCACCGTCTTGGCGATGGCGGCGGCGTCGTGCGCGGCGTCGATGACGATCGCCTCGCTGTCGTCGCCGACGATCCAGACGTTGTTGTCCACGTCCCAGGTGCCACCGTCCAGCGTGAACGTGCCGGAGGTGACCACGTGATCGATACGGGCGGCCATCAGAGGATCACTGCCTTTCGTGCGACGGAGCCGCGGCGCGCCCGCCCGGCGTCCCCGACGAGGATCTGCGCGGTGCCGCAGGCCCGCGGCCGGTGACGGTCCGCCGGCGGGCGGCCGGTCGGGGCAGGGCGGTCGTCGCCGCGCATGCGGCCACGGTACCAAGAACGCCGATCACCGCACGCACACCCCCGGTGGCCGCGCCGCCACGGTCCGCCATCCCGCGCGCCGTGCCGTACCGCGGGCCGGGGCAGGCCGATCCCGGCCGGGGAAATCCGCGGGTCACGGCCATGAACGCGGCCCCGGTGGGCAGGGGTGACTTCCCGGTTATCGCTCCGAGCCGGTTCGGGCGGGCCGCCGCGGGGCCGGGCGCGCAGGAGCCCGTCGCCCACGCGGCCGCCCGAACCGCCACACGCTCGCCGTACTCGGCGTACCGCGCCGGTTCGCGGTACGGCGGGCCGGGCTCGCGACCGAGGGAGGGGACATGGGCGGCATCGCCGAACGGTACGACATCCCCGAGCACCACTTCTGGCTGCGCGGGCCGCACCCGGAGCGGCCGGTCGCGTACGACCCGGCCACCGGGATCTGGAACGTGTACGGGCACCCCGAGGCCGTCGAGATCCTCGGCGACCCCGAGACGTTCTCCTCCCGAACGATGCGCCTCATGCCCCGCACCTCGCCCGAGGAGGACGAGTTCTCGCCCGAGGGCTTCCTCACCCAGCTCGACCCGCCCGAGCACGGCAGGCTGCGCAAACTGGTGAGCAGCGCGTTCACCCGGAAGGTCGTCGCCGACCTGGAGCCGAGGATCGCCGCCCTCACCCGCGGGCTGCTCGACGCGGCACGCGAGCGCGGCCGCCTGGAACTCGTCGCCGACCTCGCCTACCCTCTCCCGGTCACCGTCATCGCCGAGCTGCTCGGCGTGCCCGCCGCCGACCGCGAGCTGTTCCGCCGCTGGGCCGACGCGCTGCTGTGGCGGGACACCGAGATCTCGCTCACCAAGCCCGCCGAGCAGCGCCGCGCCGAGCTGCGGGCCACGCTCGGGCCGTGGCGGGAGATGACCGCCTACCTCGCCGCGCACGCCGCCGAGCGCCGCCGCCGGCCGCGGGCCGACCTGCTCACCCGGCTGGTGGAGGCCGAGGTGGACGGCGAGCGCCTGCCCGACGCGCACGTGGTCGACTTCGCGATCCTCCTCCTGCTCGCCGGGCACGTCACCACCACGATGCTGCTCGGCAACACCGTGCTGTGCCTCGACGCGTATCCCGAGCAGCAGGAGAAGGTGCGGGCCGACCGCGCCCTCGTCCCTGCCGCGATCGAGGAGTCGCTCCGCCTGCTCACCCCGTTCGCCGTGCTCGGCCGGGCCACCACCCGCCCGGCCGAGGTCGGCGGCACGACGATCCCGGCGGACGCGCTGGTCCTGGTGTGGCTCGCCGCGGCGAACCGGGATCCCCGGCGGTTCCCGGACCCGGAGGTCTTCGACCCCGCCCGCGACCCGAACCCGCATCTCGCCTTCGGCCGCGGCGTGCACTTCTGCCTCGGGGCGCCGCTCGCCCGCCTCGAGGGCCGGGTGGCCCTGAACATCCTGCTCGACCGGGTCGGGCCGCTGCGCGCCGACCCGGACGACCCGGTGCGGTTCCTCCCGGTCCGGACCATGACCGGGGTACGGCGCCTCGCGCTGCTGACCTGACCGGCTAGGCCGGCCGTACCGGCAACGTGTCGAGGACCGCGGCGGCGATGCCCCCGGCGGTCGGCCCGTACCGGGAGGCGAGGTGGCGGAACACGGTCTCGGCGCGGATCGCCGGCCAGTCGGGCGGCAGGTGCTCGGCGGGCAGCAGGGGGTCGCGGCGCAGCACCTGGAGCCAGTCGCCGAACAGGAAGAGCTGCCGGGCGAGGTCGTCGACGGCGTCGGAGAGCGGGTCGGGCCGGTCCCAGCGGTCGAGGAAGGCGCGGTAGCGCTCGGCGATCTGCGCGGTGTCGAACGCCTTGCGCACGATGTCGGCGGACTCGGTGGGCTTGAGCGCACGGGCCTGCAGCACGGTGACCTCGTCGTCGAGGCCGAGATCCTCGAGCATCGCGACGACGTCCTTGGTGCCGGCGGCGACCCACAGGCCGCTCTGCAGCGGGCCGAACCCGGCCCAGGTGAGCTGGGAGCGCAGGTCGTGCCGGAGGCTGCGCTCGCTGGCGGGGAGGGAGAACCCGACGAGCGTCCAGGTGCCGTCCCAGTCGCGGTTGACCGCGCCGGTCTCCCAGATGCGCCGGGAGCCGTCCTCCAGGACCGCCGTCGAGCGGGCGGTGAGCCCGAAGTACGTCCGGCGCTTGTGGCGGTGCCGGGCGAGCAGATCGCGTTTGACCATGCGGGTCAGGGTGGAGCGCACGGCCTCCTCGGAGACGCCCAGGCGGGCGAAGACCTCGATGACGCTGCCGGAGTAGACGGCGATGTCCCGGCCGAGGACGTAGAGCCCGAGGAAGCTGAGGAGCAGGGACTGCGGCCGCATGCCCGGCTGACGCGGCTGCCCCTGATCTGGGTCTTTCACCCTACGAGGGTAGGGCTCGCGGCGATATTGTGCGAAATCGTGACCTGGGTCATAATCGTGCCCTACATCGCCCCTGTGGGTGCTCGGCACCCCGACGCGTGTGGAGGCAGATCGACCGGAGACGGCGGCAAATCCCCTTCACGACATCCGGCGGACGCGATCGGGGCGTGCCCGCCGGACGGCCGTAGCGCCCATACCGGGCGACCCAGAACCCCCATGCACTGCAGATGAGGAACGCCATGTCGAACTCATCCGTCGACCCGACGCCGGTTCCGTCCACCCCGCAATCCGACCCCGTCCAGCTCCGCCGCGCGGTGACGTCGAGCTTCATCGGCAGCGTCATCGAGTACTACGACTTCCTGCTGTACGCCACCGCGTCAGCGGCGGTGTTCAGCACGGTCTTCTTCAGCAACCTCACCCCGCTGGTGGCGACCGTCGCCAGCCTCGGCACGTTCGCCACCGGCTACCTCGCCCGGCCCGTCGGCGGGATCATCTTCGGCCACTTCGGTGACCGGCTGGGCCGCAAGCGCATGCTGATCCTCACCATGGGCCTGATGGGTGTGGCGAGCACCCTCATCGGCCTGCTGCCCACCTACGAGCAGGCCGGCGTGTTCGCGCCGATCGCGCTCGTGGTGCTCCGGCTCATCCAGGGCATCGCCGTCGGCGGCGAGTGGGGCGGCGCGGTGCTCATCTCGGCCGAGCACGCCAAGGGGCGGCGCGGGCTGTGGGCGAGCTTCACCAACGCCGGCGCGCCGTGCGGCATGGTGCTCTCCACCGCCGCGCTCACCGGCACGGCCGCGCTCGTCGGCGAGGAGGCCTTCCTCGCCTGGGGCTGGCGGGTGCCCTTCCTCATCAGCATCGTGCTGCTCGGCGTCGGCCTGTTCATCCGGCTGCGCGTCGCCGAGACCCCGGTGTTCACCGCCGCGCAGGCCGCCGCCCCCAAGACCCGGCGGGCGCCCCTCATGGAGGTGCTGCGCAACCACCCCAAGGCGCTGCTGCTCGGCATCGGCGTGGGCCTCTCCGCGTTCGTCGCCCAGGGCACGCTCACCACGTACCTCATCGCGTACGGCGTGCAGGTCGGCTTCCCGCGGCAGACCGTGCTCAACGGGCTCACCCTGTCGTCCGCGCTCGCCGTGGTCGCCATCCTCGCCTGGTCGGCGTTCTCCGACCGGGTCGGGCGCCGGCCGGTGGTGGTCGCCGGCGCGGTGGCCATGGCGGTCTTCGCGTTCGCCCTGTTCCCGATGGTGGACAGCCAGAGCGCGCTGCTGCTCACCATCGCGCTCGTGCTCGGCCAGTCGGTGATCCACCCGATGATGTACGGCCCGCTCGCCGCGCTGTACAGCGAGCTGTTCGGGACCCGCGCCCGGTACACCGGTGCCTCGCTCGGCTACCAGATCGCGGGCCTCGGCGCCGGCCTCGCCCCGGTGATCTTCGCCCAGGTGCAGGCGATGACCGGGGGCACCAGCACGCTCGCGATCTCCGCGGTGATCGCCGCCTTCTGCCTGCTCACCGTGGTGTGCATGCTCGCGCTGGCGGAGACCAGCCGCCGCGACCTCGCCGACGTGTCGGCCGCGCCGCAGCCGACCGGGACCGCGGCGTCCTGAGCCCCGGCCACGGTGGTGGGGCGCCCGCCGGGGGCCGCCCCACCACCGTGCCGGTGCCCCTCGTTTCCCCGGCCGCTTCGCCCGGCCGCGTGGTGCGGGCCGGGCCCGCAGGGCCGCCACAAGAGAAACCACCAGAGAAACACCAGAGAAAGAGGAAAGGCACCGGGTGCGTGACCGCGGTGGCCCGGCCACCCGCAGCCGAGGAGGAACCGTGCCCCGCTGCGAGCCGCCACCACTCGGTCCGCAGCCGCCTTGGCGGCGGTGCGCACCCCTACCCTCCGGGTACGAGTACAGGGACGCCCGCGGGCACCCCGGCCTCGCGCGGCGCACACCGTCGCGGCCGGTACGTCACCACCGCTTTCGGCGATGACCGGCCGGGGACCGGCGGGCGCTCGGGGACGAAGCCCGCCGTCGTACGGCCCTGCTCCGGCAGGCGAGGACCGGTGCCGGACGCCTACGCCGACACCTCGCTCGGCACGATCTCCGCCTTGAGCGGCGCGAGGGCGTCGGCGATCGACGCGATCACGTCCTCCGCCACCTTGTGCTTGCGCAGGCTCTCCACGAGGTGACCCACCACGGCGTCGAAGTGCTCCGCCTGGATGCCCAACCCCGCGTGCGCCTCGTCCATGGTCTTGCCCCGGTACGTCTGGGGCCCGCCGAGGGCGGCGGCGACGAAGCTGCGCTGGTGCGCCTTGAGCTTGCCCATGTCGGTGTTCGCGAAGAACCCGCTCAGCAACGGGTCCGCCAGCACGCGGTCGTAGAAGTCGTCGACGACCGCGGCGACGGCCTCGGAACCCCCGATCCGCTCGAAAATGGACGCCATGCTCGGCCCCCTCGTGTCACGCGGTTGACCTGATGTGTCACGAGGAGTGTCCACCCGGGCGGTTCCCCGATCATTAACGGTGTGAGACGGGGCGATTACGGCCTGCGCACTGCGGCGATTGCGTCGTCATCCGCCCTTCCGAAACCCGGGCAACGGCCGGTCCGGCCGGGGCGGTGAGCCGGACCTGGGAGGCGGGCGCATTCCCGGGCGAAGCGGCTCCGCGGCACCGAGGCGGCGGGCGCGGCGACAACGGGGATCCCGCCGCGCGCGCCCGCCAGGCGGCCACCACCGCGGGAGGGCCACCACGTCAGCGTGGGAGGGAGAGGACCGTTGGCCCGTACCGGGTCGGTCAGCCGGTGGTCCGGCACGTCCAGGGTGGAGGCCGGGTGCCGCCGGGGCGGCACCCGACGGCGGGCAGCGGCGGGGCGTGAACGGTCGGCGGCCTAGGCGGGTTCGGAGCCCTCACCGAACCGTGCGGCCACCTGCGCCCGCAGCTCGGCCGGAAGCAGCGGCACGGCCTCGGCGATCACCTCGGCGGCCGGGGCGAAGGCGTCGGCGTGGCGGAGCGCGATGTGCGCGGCGCGCTCCTGCACCTTGTGGGAGGGGTGCCCGAACGCGGCGGCGAGCGCCTTGGCGAGCTCGGCGGCGGTGCCGGGAGCGTCCCGTACCCGCTCCTCGAGCCAGCCGAGACCGGCGCGGGCCAGGGCGACCTCGGCGCGGACGGCGAGGGCGGCGATCGCCTCGACCGCGTCGGCGTCGTCGATCGGCCCGGCGGCGCGGATCCACCGCAGCGCCACCTCGGCGACCGGGGGGTGCGCGGCGGGCAGCAGCCGCAGGTAGTCTCGCCGCCGGGCGGCGATCTCCTGCGGGGTCGGGTCGATCGTCTCGTGCACCCGGAGGAAGAAGCCCAGATCCTGCGCCGACCCGCCGCGAAGGAACCGGCGGAGGCACGCGTCGAGCAGCCAGTCGCGGGACAGCCGGCCGCTGAAGGCCAGGTAGTGGATGGTGTCGGCCCAGATCCGCGTGAGTACGTCGTCACGCAGCGCGCGGCCCACGCCCTCGGCCTCGAAGAGCCTGGGCACCATCCTGTCGATCAGCGGATCGTCCATGCCGACGCCGGAGAGCAGCCAGGCCGACACGAGCGGGTCGTGCGCGGGCGGCTCGGCGCCGGTGGCGCGCAGCAGCTCGATGGCGAGGGGCGCGATCGCATCATGTGGGGTGCGGATCCGCCGGGCGAGCTGGACGGCGAGGTCGGCCTGCCACTCCCGCGGTCGCGCTGCGATCACCCGCATCAGGTGGCGGGATCCGGTGAGCGGCGGCGTCAACCGGGGGGGTGAGGTCGTCCCGCGCCAGCCAGTCCGCCGCCTCGGCCGGTTCGGGGATCGTGCCCGCGCCGGCGATGCGCAAGGTCCCCGCCAGCTCCCTCAGGACCCGGTCGGCGTGCTCCCGGGTGATCTGCCGGGCTCGCTCCCGGGCCCACTCGGGCCACTTGTTCTCGTTCTCGCCGTAGCGAACGGCCATTTCCCGGTGCGCGGCCTCCGCCGCGGCCTCGTAGATCTCGTCGATGCCGCCCGGTAGGTGCGCGGCCACCTCGGCCCGCTCGGCGGCGTCGAGTGCGATCACCCGGTCGGCGAGCGCCTGCTCGTTCCGCCCGGCGATGAGGGGGCCGATCTCCTCCATCCAGACGCTCACCGGACCACCTCCGCCCGGGCGCGGGCATGGGCGTCCTGCGCGCCCGCCCGGACGATGGCATCACACATCGGCGGGTTGCAGCCGACGTCGATGGTGCCGGGGTCGAACACCTCACCGTCGAGCGCGTCGCCGAGCAGGTTGAGCCGGGCGTCCCCGCCGCAGGTCACCACCGGATCGAAGAGCCCGGTCCGGCAGGGCTCGCCGTACCGGTCCATGACGGCGTCGGCGACCGCGAGGAGCGCGGCCGCGGCGGCGTCCGGCCGGGTCACGACACCGCTGAAGAACCGTGGGGCCACGGCGGGTCCGCTGCGCGTCCGGCCACCGCCGGTGGACGGCCCGAGCCTGCCACTGGCGAGCGCGGAGGGTGCGGCGTAGCCGAGGATCTGCGTCGCTGCGGTCATGGCGGCAGGTTAGTGGTCAAGAACGACATTTCCGGTCCGTGGCGCCGCAGGCCCTTCCTCACCTGCGGGTTTCCCGAATAGTGGAAGACCGGGCCGCATGTGGCCCACGGCTCTTTCACGCACTAGGGCGCCCGCACCGGCGGCCGACCCGCTACCGTACGGACGGGCGTGCGTCGGTTCCCCGCCGTGACCCGGCGAAACCGGCCGTTGGGCCGGTCGTTCGCCGTGATCACGGCGGCCGTGCGGCGCGCGCCGCCCGCCTTTTTCGCGGCTCGCCGGCAGGACACGGCGACGTTGCGTGTAGGCGGAAATGTCAACAGAATCGTGTTTGTCAACAGAATCTCTGGCATTATCGACAGGTAAGCGGCGTCATCATGACCGGGGCGGTACGCATGGCGGAAGAGAGCGGCGCGCTGGGGCGGGGAGCGCAGGGCAAGGCCATGGCGGTGAACTATCTCCGCTCGGCCATCCTGCGCGGAGACGTGGCTCCCGGCCAGCGTCTGGTGGAGGCGGAGCTGGTCGAGACGATCGGCGTGACGCGCGGCAGCGTGCGTGCCGCGATCGACGAGCTCGTCGCCGAGGGCCTGCTGGAGCGCATCCACAACCGCGGGGCGCGGGTGCGCACCATCACGCTGGACCAGGCGATCGAGATCCTCGAGTGCCGCAAGGTGCTGGAGGGGCTGATCGCCGCCAAGGCGGCCGAGCGCATCGGCCCGTGGGACGTGACGCGGCTGCGCGAGCTCGGCACCCAGCTCTCCGACGCGGTGCGCGACGGCGAGCTGATGAAGTACTCGACCCTCAACCAGGAGCTGCACGGCATGCTCGCCGAGATCTCCGGGCAGAGCACCGCGGCGAACCTCATCGGGCGGCTCAACGCCCAGGTCGTGCGGCACCAGTTCCAGCTCTCCCTGCAGCCGGGCCGCCCGCAGATCTCCCTCCAGCAGCACCTGGCGATCATCGACGCCGTCGTGTCCGGCGACCCGGCCGAGGCCGAGCGCGCCATGCACGCCCACCTCGACAGCGTGATCGAGACGCTGCGCGGGCTCTCCTCCTGACCTTTCCTCCGGTACGTCCTCTCGTACGGCCCGGGCGGGCAGGCCGGCCGGGCCAACGGTCATCGCCCTCGGACGACGGTTCGAGGGCTTCTCGTCTTCCCGGCGTCCTTCCGGTGCCCGTGGCGTACCCGTGGCCGCCACCGGGCCGATCCCGGGGCGGCCTCGGTACGGCCAGGCCCCGCGAGAGCCCGGGTGCCCCGGCGGGCCGCGCGATCAAGGCGGCCCGCCGTTCGGATCTCTCGCGCTGCGGCGGCCGAGTTTCGCATCACGCTACGTTTCGGAATGGCAGGCATATACTGGGCGCGTTCTTGAACCGTTTTTCCGCTGTCCGAAACGGCTCTTGTGGTGACATCGCCGGACTCGTACGGTCGGTCCCGCCTCCCGGAGCCCCGGGCGGCGGTCGAATCACGAGTACCCCCGCTTCCGGCCGTGTTCCCGCCTCCCTGGCCCACTCCGCGTGGCCAAGCGTCCGTTCTCCAAGGAGGAGATCCATGAAGGTGACCGCAGCGGTCGTCGACGAGCTGCATGGACCGTTCCGAATCGAGGAGCTGGAGCTCGACGAGCCCGGCCCCGGTGAGGCGCTGGTCCGCATCGTCGCCTCGGGCATCTGCCACACCGACGAGATCACCCGGCACGGCGACCTGCCGATGCCGTTCCCCGGCGTGCTCGGCCACGAGGGCGCGGGCGTGGTGGAGGCCGTGGGCGAGGGGGTCACCTCGGTACGCCCCGGCGACCACGTGGTGATCGGCTGGCCGTACTGCGGCACCTGCCGGAACTGCCGGGACGGCGAGCCGCGGTACTGCGCCCGGCTCGGCGAGGCGGTCGCCGGCGGCCACCGGCTGCTCGGCCCGCGGGCGGGCGAGCCCGCGTTCCGCCGGGCCGGCGGGTCGCGGGTGCACAGCCACTTCTTCGGCCAGTCGTCGTTCGCCACGTACTCGCTCACCTGGGCGGACGCGCTCGTCACGGTGCCGCAGGACGCCCCGCTCGAGCTGCTCGGCCCGCTCGCCTGCGGCATCTCCACCGGCGCGGGCGCGGTGATGAACACCTGCCGGCCCGGCCCCGGGGCGAGCATCGTGGTGTACGGCGCGGGCGCGGTCGGCCTCTCCGCGGTGCTCGCGGCCCGGCTCAGCCCGGCCACGAAGATCATCGCGGTCGACCTGCACGACAACCGGCTCAGGCTCGCCGAGGAGCTCGGCGCCACCCACACGATCAACGCCCGGGAGACCGACCCGGTGGCCGAGGTGCACCGCATCTGCGGCGGCCCGGCCGACTTCGCCCTGGAGTGCACCGGCGTGATCTCCGTGGTACGGCAGGCCGCCGACAGCGTCGGCATGCTCGGCACCTGCGTGCTCATCGGCGGCGCGCCCGCTGGCGCGGAGTTCTCCCTCGACCACACCACCACGCTGTGGGGCAAGCGGGTGGTCGGCACCCTCGGCGGCAGCGGCCGCAGCGAGACCCTGATCGGCACCCTGGTCGAGCTGCACCGGCAGGGCCGGTTCCCGTACGACCGGATGGTGCGGTTCTACGAGCTCGACGAGGTCGAGAAGGCGCTCGAGGACTCCCGCAAGGGCGAGGTGCTCAAGCCCGTGCTGCGCATGAAGCACTGATCCCGCAGGGCGGGCCGCCGTGCGCCCGCCGTCCGGGTACGGCCCGGCCGCCCCGCCGCGCACGCGGCCCCGGGCGGCCGGGCCGTACGCATGCCGGCACGAGGCCCGCGATGACGGTCACACCAGGACCGGGGCCGCGAAACCCGCGGGGCCGGGAATGCGCGCCGCGATGCGCGGGTTGGCTGGGAAAGGGGGTGCCGAAGTGGTTTTCACCCCCGCCGATAAAGTTGGGATGACCGGATGAGCGGACCATTGTCCCGCTCGGTACCGGCCGGTCAGCAGAACGTGCGCGCTCGCCTGACGCGCTCGATTCACTTGGGGAGTGCTGTGGCCAAGCCCATATTGCAGATCATCGTGGGAAGCACCCGGCCCGGCCGGGTCGGCCTGCCCGTCGCGGAGTGGTTCCGGGATCGTGCCGTGGCGCACGGTGGCTTCGACGTGGAGCTGATCGACCTCGCCGAGGTCGATCTGCCGTTCATGAACGAGCCGAACCACCCGCGGCTGCGGCAGTACGTCCACGCGCACACCAAGGAGTGGAGCGCGACGATCGAGCGGGGCGACGCCTTCGTGTTCGTCACGCCCGAGTACAACCACGGCTACAACGCCGTGCTGAAGAACGCCCTCGACTACCTGCACCAGGAGTGGGCGTACAAGCCGGCCGGGTTCGTCGGCTACGGCGGTGTGTCGGCCGGCACCCGGGCGATCCAGGCGCTCAAGCCCGTCGTGGCCGCGCTGCGGATGACGCCCGTGGTCGAGGCGGTCACCATCCCGTTCGTCTTCAAGCTCATCGAGGACGGGCGGCTGCGCGCCGACGACCTCCTGAACGGCGCCGCCGACGCGATGCTCGCCGAGCTCGCCCGGCTCGCCGAGGCGGGCCGCAGGCTGCGCGCCGAGGCCGCCGCGGTCTGAGCGCGGCCTGATCGTCGCCTCGACCGGCGGATCCGGCCGTGAGGAAGCGGCCGGCGCGGCTGGGGGACGCCGCGCGTTCGGGGGCACGGCCTCGGCCGTGCGGCCGGATCCGCGAACGGGCGGGCGCGACGCCGTACGGCCCGCCCGGGCCGCGCTACGGGGAGAGCTCGCCGTACCTTTCACGATCTTTCAGGGGGGCGTCCGTGGGCCGTCGCCGGGTGGCGGCCACATACCGGAAACTCCGGCATTCCCTTTCCTCCGGGTGCCGCGCACAATGTGCGGATGACGATGCGATCAACCAACTGGGCGGGCAACGTCGTCTTCCGGGCGAGCGAGCTGCACCGGCCGGCATCGATCGACGAGCTGCGCCGGGTGGTGGCGCGCAGCCCCAAGGTCCGGGTGCTGGGCAGCGGGCACTCCTTCAACGAGATCACCGACACCGACGGCACGCTGGTCTCACTCGACGCGCTGCCGCCCGAGGTGGAGATCGACGGCGCCACCGGCACCGCGCGGATCTCCGCCGGGCTGCGGTACGGCGAGCTGAGCCGCCGCCTGCACGCGGCGGGCCACGCGCTCGCCAACCTCGCCTCCCTGCCGCACATCTGCGTCGCGGGCGCGTGCGCCACCGGCACCCACGGCTCGGGGGACGGCAACGGCGGGCTCGCCACCTCGGTCACCGCGGTCGAGCTCGTCACCGGCGAGGGCGATCTGGTCACGCTGAGCCGGGACGCCGACCCCGACCGCTTCCCCGGCGCGGTCGTCTCGCTGGGCGCGCTCGGCGTGGTGGTCGCCATGACCCTCCGCCTGGTGCCCGCGTTCGAGGTACGGCAGCGGGTCTACGAGAACCTCCCGGCCGAGGCCCTCGCCGGCCACTTCGACGAGATCATGGCCTCCGGCTACAGCGTGAGCCTGTTCACCGACTGGCGCGGTGACCGCATCAGCCAGGTCTGGGTCAAGGAGCGCGTCGACGCGTCATCGGGTGCCCCGGGTGACGAGCGGGAGCCGGTGGTGGCCGCGCTCGGCGCCACCCCCGCCGACGGGCCGCGCCACCCGGTGCCGGGTATGCCCGCCGTCAACTGCACCGAGCAGCTCGGCGTCCCCGGCCCCTGGTTCGAGCGCCTGCCGCACTTCCGGCCCGAGTTCACCCCGAGCAGCGGCGACGAGCTCCAGGCCGAGTACCTGCTGCCGCGGCGGCACGCGGTCGCGGCCTTCCAGGCCCTCGCCGGCATCGCCGACCGCATCGCCCCGGTGCTGCACATCTCCGAGATCCGCACCGTCGCCGCCGACGACCTGTGGCTGAGCCCGTTCCACGGCCGCGACACCGTGGCGTTCCACTTCACGTGGAAGCGGGACGAGGCCGCGGTGCTCGACGTGCTGGGCCTGATGGAGGACGTGCTCGCCCCGTTCGAGCCACGCCCGCACTGGGGCAAGCTCTTCACCATCCCGCCGAAGGTGCTGCACTCCCGCTACGACCGCATGGCCGATTTCCGCGCGCTCGCCCGCGAGCTCGACCCCGCCGGAAAGTTCGCCAACGCGTTCGTTGCGCGTCATGTCCTCGAGATCGAGTGATGTATGTGAACTGATATCACACTCGATATTGCGGTTATAATGCCCTCAATTCGTTACCTGGTCGTTCTCGTCCGTCGTCTTCGTGTGGCTTGGATGGCCGCAGATCCGACGAGATCGGTACGGAGGGCATGTGGAGCCGGAGCCGTTGCTGCCGAGTGATCCGCGGGAGATCGGAGGCTACCGCGTCGTCGGCCGCCTCGGGAACGGCGGCATGGGCGTGGTGTACGCGGCCGTGGACACCTCCGGACGGCGCGTGGCGGTGAAGCTCGTGCACGACCATCTCGCGGTCGACCTCGAGTTCCGCCGCCGGTTCAGCCGGGAGGTCCGGGTGCTTCGGGAGGTCGAGGGCGCGTGCCTGGCACGGGTGCTCGACTCCGACCCCGGCGCCGAGCGGCCGTGGCTCGCCACCGAGTTCATCCCCGGTCTCACGCTCGAGCAGCACGTGCTCCGGCACGGGCCGCTCACCGGCGACCCGCTGTACGGCCTCGCCGCCGGGCTCGCCGAGGCGCTGATGGCGATGCACGCGGCCGGGGTGGTGCACCGCGACCTCAAGCCGTCGAACGTCATCCTCTCTCCGGAGGGGCCGCGGGTGATCGACTTCGGTATCGCGAAGGTCGTGGACGGCACCTCGGTCACCCATACCGGAATGCTGATCGGCTCGCCCGGCTGGATCAGCCCGGAGGAGTACGGCGACGGCCCGGTCGGCACCGCGGCCGACGTGTACGGCTGGGGCCTGCTCGTGCTCTACGCGGCGAGCGGCGAGCCGCCGTACGGGACCGGGCGGCCGGAGGTGCTCGCCGTACGGGTGCTGAAGGACCGGCCCGACCTGGAGCCCGTTCCCGAGGACCTGCGCGACCTGGTGCGGCGGGCGATCGCCAAGGACCCGGCCGAGCGGCCGCTCGCCGCCGACCTGCTCGCCGGCGTCGTGGAGTGCCGCCGCGACGCGTGGGACGAGGCGGAGAACGGCGGCGAGCGGCCGGGGGAGGACGACGCGGCCTCCGCCGTCACCGCGCTCCTGCTCCAGCGCACCTGGGTGCTGCCGCCGGAGGAGGCCCCCGACTGGCCCGGCGCCGGCACGCCGTCTCCCGGGGCCGAGCGATCCGCGGACGGCGAGGCGGACGCGCCGGAGCACACGCCGGACGCCGCGGAGGAGGCTGCGCCGGACGCGCGGGAGGGCACCGAGCAGGCCAGGGACGCCGAGAAGGAGGTGCCGAAGGACACGGCGGAGGCGGGCACGCCCGCGGCGACCGATGCGGGCACGGGCGAGCCCGCGGCGACCGGGCCCGCCGCTGCCGAGCGCCCCGGCGCCGAGGGCTCCGCCGGTAAGGCGCAGGACGGGGACACGGGCGAATCCGCCACGAAGGTCGAACCGTCCGGCGGTGCGGTGGCCCGCCGTCCCGAGTCGGCCGTTCCGCCGACCGTGCCGGTGGGAACCGTGCCCGCCCAGGCCGGCGCCGCGCGGCCCGGCGGCTCGTGGCTGCACGCGTACGTGGTCACCGTCGCGGCGATCACCGTGATCGCGGTCACCGCGATCATCGTGGGCGGGATGACGGAACGCTCCACCCCTGCGGCCGGCTCGGCGATCGTCCCGCACGCCGCGCCCACCGGTCCCGCGCCCGCCACCGCGGCCACCGGCGGCGCATCGGCCGCCCCGGCGACGCCGACGAGCACCCCCAGCGTGACGGCGAGCGCCACCGCGCAGGGGAAGCCCAAGAAGCGCAAGAAGCGCCGTCCCGCCGGAACGCGCGTCTCGTTCCGCGGCATCACCTTCACCCTGCCCAAGGGGTGGCGCATGGTCCGGATGCACAGCGATCTCGCCTGCATAGAGTCGCCCGGTGCCCAAAAGAGCGATCGCATCATGGACTATCACTGCCGCGCGAGTGCCATGGCGGTGGCCACCGACTCGCGCGCGGACGAGTGGCCGGGCATCGTCATCGACGACAAGGAGGACGGCTGGTACTTCCTCGGGAAGCACTGGGGCTGGTATTTCCTCGACAGCCCCGTTGTGCCATGCCTGCGGGACGGCCGGGTTTGGGTGGACGGCCAAGACTTCGTCGCCGCCCAGTACGCCACGCTGACCGAGTTCAGCCTGCGGCGGATGGCGGACGGCAGGCGCGCCGCCTACCGGGAGTGGTCGGTGACCTGCGCGGACTTCGGCTACTCGACGATGAAGATCTGGCACCTGCCCAAGTCGAAGGTCTCCCTCTACGTGCTGAGCGCGCTCGACGAGGACCTCGACGAGCTCGACCGGATCGCCGCCTCGGCCAACCTGCTCGGCTACAGGTACGCCGCGCCGGTGTGACGGCCGACGCGGTCAGTTGGTCCGGGTGTTGGGGAGGTGGTCGCCCAGGTAGCCGATCCAGATCTTGCCCGTGGCTCCGGCGGAGTCGTCGTGGAAGTACATGCGCGGCGCCGGGTACCCGACGGGACGCAGCTTGATGTGCGCCTCCATGAGGATGCGCCCGCTCGGGTCCACCTCCTCGGGGACGCGGAAGGTGCGCGCGCTGCTGAACTTGGCCCGGCTGGTCACCGACTGCGACTCACGCATCGCGATCATCCGGGCGGGGATGGTGAACCGGTCGTCACAGCCCTCGTTGCACCAGTCGAAGAACCCGCCGGAGAACTCGCCCGACGACCGGGCCTTGGCGTAGTCGTTGAGCGCGAGCAACGCCGACCAGGCCCGCGCCGCCCACACCCGGCTCCACTGCGGATGCAGCACGTCGAGCTGCCCGGCCTCCTCGGCCACCCCGTCACACAGGCGCACATGCTGCAGGCGCTCCTTCGCCGCCACCAGCACCGCGGCGATGCTGTCCGGCTCGAAGGCGTCCTCCTCGTCCCCGCGGCCGTACTCGGGACGGCCCGCGTCGACGAGCCTGCGTTCGAGGTAGCGGATGCGGGCCTTGAGCCTGCTGACGGTGTGGATCGTCTCGGAGTGCTCGGCGAGCAGGCGGTCGTGCTCCTCCTGCAGCCGTTTCAGGCGTTCGGCGAGCGAGCCCTGCCCGTCCTGCGGTCTGGCCTGGGCGTCGGCACCGGACAGCCGGGCGGCGAGCAGCTCGCGGATACCGGCGAGGTGGATGGCGAGGGTCTCCACCTGACGGGCGGCCCGTGCGCCCTCGTGGGCGGCGAGGGAGAGGGCCGTCTCCAGCTCGGGGCGGAGTTCCTTGACGACGTGCTCGGCCACGGCCTCGGCGAGGCCGGGTACGGCACCCGCGGCGGCGTCGGCCGGGTCGGCCGGCGGCTCGGTGTCCGTGGTCGCGGACGCGTCGGCGGCCGGCTGCGGTTCGGCGCCCGAGCCGTCGTCGTCCGCGGCCGGCTCGGGTTCCTGCCGCCGCGTCTCGGCGGCCGCCCGGACCACCTCCATCATGCGCCGGCGCAGGTCCAGCTTCGCCGGGTCGAGGTCGGGCCCGCGCGCGGCGGCCGCCTCGGCGAGCCGCCGGGGCTCGGCGCGGCCGAGGAGCAGGTTGTGCACCACGGGCAGCGTGCGCGCCACGTCGTCCGGCAGCTCCCGCCACAGCGTCTGCCCGATGACGCCGTCGACGAGCTGCTGCAGGGCCTGATCGCCCTGGCTGCGCAGCCGCTGGCCGCTCATCACCCGGTGCCGGCCGGCGGTGCGCCGGTCGGCCGGGTCGAATCCGGCCGCGTAGGTGCGCACGCCACCGCCGTACACGCGCAGATCGTCGGCCACCATCCTGTTGAACAGGTTCTGCGCGCGCAGGTCGGCGAACCGTGCGACGATCGCCACCCCGGCCGTCGCCTCGAATATGCGGGCCGCCCAGTGCCGGGACGCGTTCGCGTTCTTCGGGTCGATCGAGACGACCACGACCGGCACCCGGCGGTTCTGCTCGGTGAGCGTCTGGAGGAACCGCGGCACCTCCTGCTCGTCCACCGTCACCGGGCCGCCCTCCAGGTGCACCGCGCCGTCGGTGATCCGCGCGGTGTCGAGGTAGGCGGGGAGGAAGCCGGGCGCGTTGGCGGTCACGTGCTCGGGGCCGCCGACCTGCTCGACGTCCACCACCACCCAGCCGGTCATGTCGTCGACGGTCTCGGTGTAGGTGACCGTGGTCCGCAGCGTGCCGCCGTCGCACGGCTCCTCCAGGGTGAACCGGCCCGAATCGTGGCGGCGCTCCACGCGCAGCCGCGCGCCGTCCGCCTCCTGTTCGTCCCGCGGCAGCCCGGCGTTGATCGGCTCGAAGCCCTTGCGGGTCACCCAGTCCGAGAAGGTACGGCGCAGCCGGATCGAGAGCGGGGGTCGCGCGTCCCGCAGTACGGCCCGATAAAGCCTCGTCGTGCCCGCCGCCATCGTCGCATCACGCCCGCGCGTGCCCGGAGGCCATCACCCCGCCGGTACGTGCCCGGGAGCGGACCGCGGCGTGTCCGCCGTCCCCGCCCGTGCCCGGGAACGTCGCCGGAAGGGCGGTGACCTGGCCAGAATCGGGGGAGTAATCCGGGCTCATACCGCTATGCAACGACGTGCTCCTAAACCGGGGGTTGGGCGGTTCTTGCGCTAGATGCGTGATGATAGTGGCTCTCAATCCGTCGATGGCAGTGATGAAACCTGATCGGCGGTAGTGTCACCATAAATCCGACCGGTGGTTGCGTGGCGTCGTAAAGGGGCTGGGCTGTGCTCGCGTTCCGCCGTGTGTATGACCGATGCCTCGTAGCCCTCATGAGCCGGCCGTGCCGATCGACGTCGGCCGCAGGATGACCGCACCCTTGGACAGGAGGCGGCCGTCGAGTGGCTGTGGCTCGCGGACACGCGGGTCAGGGCCGCAACGCGGGCCAGGCCGTGCACGGGCATCGGCGCGGCCGCGTCGAGCCGGGCCCGCCGTACCGTACCGACGCCGGGCGCGGCCTGGGCGGCACGCGCGGCAGAAGCGGGGTAGGGCGGCTCGGCCGCGTCGAGCCGGGCCCGCCGGTGCCCGGCTGTCACCGTCGTGGTCTCGACGAACGGGTGGTCCGGGGGCGGGCGGCGGTTGTCCTCCGCCACGTGATCGTTCATCGTGGCACGAGGAGGCCCACGCGGCGTGCCCGTCGCCTCGGCCCGTTTCGCGCGCCTTCACGCATGGGAACGCGGTGGGTCGGCGGTCGGCCGTGTGCCCGGCCGGCGCGGCATCTGAGGAGGAGGCCCACGTGGTGAACCGCACCGATCAGATCGGCGAGGCAGTCGGATCGGCCGCGCGCATCGGCGCCGGGATCATGGCGTTCGCCTGCGGGGACGCGCTCGGCGTGCCGTGGGAGAACCGGCCCGTCTCCGAGATCGACGCCGGACGCCTGGACGAGCTGCCGCAGCGCCCGGGCTGGCCGCCCGGCGCCACCTCGGACGACACCCAGCAGCTGATCATGCTCGCCGAGAACCTGATCGCCACCGGCGGCGACGGCGACCCGCGCGCCTTCCTCACCGCGCTCGCGGCGGCCCGGGACACGATCCGCGGCATCGGCCCCACCACGCGCCGCGCGATCCTCCGCTTCACCGAGACCGGTGCGTTGCACGCCGGGGACGGATCGTCCAACGGTGCGGTGATGCGCGTCCTGCCACTGGGCTGGGCCACCCGCCCCGCCGACGCCGAGCGCCGCCGCGCCCTCGTCGAGAGGATGACCGTCACCACGCACGGCGCGCCCGCCGCCGTCGCCGGGGCGTGCGCGGTCGCCGCGATGGGCTCCTACGCCGTGGCGGGTTATCCGGCCGAGCGGCTCATCGCCGTCGCCCTCGCGGAGATCGAGCGGTTCGACCTCGGTGCCGCGGCCCGGCCGGTACGGCTCGCCGCCGAGGGCGAGTGGCGTCCCGGCCCCGGCGGTGTCACGCTGGACGTCCTCGACACGGTGGCCGCCGTGCTGCACACGATCCGCCAGGCCGGCGAGCCCGCGGAGGCGATGCGGCGGGCCGTCCTGCTCGGCGGCGACACCGACACGGTCGCCGCGATCGTCGGCGGGATCCTCGGCGGCAGGCACGACACCGTCGCGATCCCGTGGGCCGCCCGCGTGGAGCTCCCCGGCGACATCGACGCGCTCGCCACCGGCCTGTGGCACATCCGTGCCCGCCCCGCCGAGGCCCCGTCCTGAGTCGCCACCGCGGACTCGGGGCCGCCAAAGGGCGGCGTCAGTTCGCCCCCTCCCGCGGCATGCCGTACGAGGCGGGCACGAGCGCGGCGCTGAGCAGCCGGTCCACCGAGCGCACGGTGCGGCGGACCTGCGTCTCTTCCCCGTAGAACCCGATGTCCATCGCGAGCCCCCACAGCAGGTCCCCGACCAGCCGGGTGAGCGCCTCGATGTCGACGTCCGGCTCGACGTCGCCGTCCCGCCGGGCCGCCTCGAGGGTCTCCCGCACGAACCTGCCGGCCGTCTCCAGCGGCAGCAGCGCGTGGTCGCGCAGCTCGGGGTGCCGGGTGGCGTCCACGGTGGCGGTGACGAAGAACCGCACGAACGTCCGGTCGGTCCAGCCGAAGTCGGTCGCCGACTCCACCAGCGCCATGATCCGCCGGTGCGCGGGCCCCGGCACGGCCGACGCCCGGTTGATGATCCGCTCCACCGCGACCTCCTGCACGGAGGCGAGCGCGGCGAGATACAGGTCGATCTTGCTCGGGTAGTAGTTGGCGATCGCGTTACGCGTCAGGCCCGCGTCCGCGGCGATCTGCTTCAGGCTCGCCTGGTCGAACCCGATGGTGCTGAACACCTGGCGGGCACTCTGCAATATCCGCAGCCGGGTCTCTGCGCTGTCGGATCCGGGCGGGCGACCGGGGCCACGCCTCCTGGTCGGGCCACTCACTCACCGTATCGTACCGCATACTCCGCGCTCATATGCGGAGCGCGCAGGCTAGGCCATCTCCGCGATCCAGGCCGCCACCGCCGCCTCCAGGTCGTCGGCGGCGGCCCGGAGCAGCTCCCGGCCCTGCTCCGCGCTCGCCCCCGCCGGGTCGCCGAGCACGCCGTTCGGGCTCACCGCCCGCACCCCGCGCTCGCGCAGCGCGGGCATGAGCTCGGCGAGATCCCCGGCCGCGCCCGCCTCGGCCCGGTCCGCGCGCACCCGCTCCGGGCCGAGCGCGAGCTGCACCGACGTCTCGGTACGGCCCGCGTGCCAGTCGCCTCGCCACTTCGGCGACCAGGCGAGTACCCGGCGGCCCTCGTAGCGCAGCCGCCGCACCGCCCGCGACACCGCGAGCGCGTTGCCGCCGTGGCCCACCACGAGCAGCATCGCCCGGAAGCTGAGCGACGCCGACCTGCCCAGCTCGATCAGCACCAGCTCGAGCGCCTCGTGGCCGATCGACAGCGTGCCGGGGAAGTCCGCGTGCTCCCCGCTCGCCCCGTACGGCAGGGCCGGGGCGACCACCACGTCGGGGCGGCGGCGCGCCAGCTCGGCCGCGAGCGCCGCGGCCACGTCGGTGTCGGTGGACAGCGGCAGGTGCGGCCCGTGCTGCTCGGTCGAGCCGACCGGGACGGCGAGGGTGCGCCCCGCCATCCCCTCGGCCTCCGGCCAGGTCAGGTCGGCGAGCCGGGTCATCGCGCGGCCGCGTCGGCGGCGTCCTGCGCCTCGAGGTGCCCGGTGCGCCGCAGGAAGTCGAGCAGCGCGTCGGCCGCCTCGGCCGCGTCCACCGGGCCGATCACCGTGGGCGGCTCGTGCGTGTCGAGCACGCCGGTGAGCCGCAGCAGCCGCTCCCGCGCGCTCGCCCCGGCCGGCGGCGGCACCACCCGCGCCCGCGGCCGGAACGGCCGGGCCCGGCCCACGGTCACCTGCGGGCCACCGGCCGGGGCGGCCGCCGCGACCGGCACCTGCGCGGAGGCGGCGGCGAGCAGGCCCGGCAGGCCCGCCCGGCGCAGCCGTACCCCGGCCGCCTCCACCGAGCACACCGCGGGCCGCGGCACGCGCAGCCGCTCCCGGCGCCCGCCGTCGAGGCGGCGCTCGGCGACGAGGTGATCGCCTGTGGCCTCCAGGCCGACGAGGCCGAGCGCCTGGGCGGCGCCGAGCTCGTGCGCCAGGTAGGCGGGCAGCGCGCCGGTGCCGCGGTCGGCCGAGCGGTCGCCGGTCAGCACGAGCGCCGGGCCGTCCGGGCCGGTCGCCTTCCGGATCGCCGCGGCGAGCGCCGCCGCCAGGGCCCGCTCGTCGGCCGCGAGGTCGGCGACGTACTCCTCGTCCGCCGCGTGCCACGGCACCCGGAGCACCTCGACGCCGAGCGCGGCGACCTGCCGCAGCACCTCGTCGGCCGACGCGTCGCCCGCGGTCACCGCCAGCACCCGGCCCGACCAGGCCTCGGCGACGCGCAGGCCGTACTCGAGGGCGGCGGCCTCGGCGGGCGGCAGGCCGAGCATGCCCGGGTCGCGGTCGACGTGCCCGCTCACCGGGTCGACCCGGGCCGCCGGGTCGGCGGGCCGCAGGCACACCACGATCACGGGCCCCGCCGACCCGGACCCTGCCTTGCTCATCGGGCACCTCCGAGGGTGACTGTCGCAGTGGAAGATCGGATGCCCCGGCGGGCCGGGGCGGCTCGGTCCGGGCCCGCCGCCGTCGCGCGGGCGGGCCCGGGGATCAGCCGTGGCGGAAGATGACGCCGTGGCCGCCGTCCGGGTAGGTCCAGGTGATGGCGCCCTCCCGGTTGCAGATCTGGTAGCAGGTGCCGCACTCGAAGCACTGCTCGTAGTTGAACAGGATGCCGCCGTCCGCGGTGGGGGCGAACAGGTTCGCCGGGCACGCGGTCACGCAGTCCCGGGTGGTGCACGAGCGGCACACGTCCGAGTCGACGACGATGTGCGGCCGTTCGCTCACCCGGAAGTCGACGGTGGCCATGCGGTCCTCGAACGACACCTCGCCCCACCGCTCGGGCGTGCCGGGCCGGGCCGGGGCGGTGGCGGCCGCCGGTGCGGCCGGGGCGTCGATGGTCGCGGCGCCGCGCCGCCTGCGCAGGATCATCGGAACACCCGCCCGCCGCGCAGGCCGTCCGCCAGCAGGTGGCGCAGCTTCACGTCGTTGCGCCGGGCGGCCCGCCTCAGCAGCGCGAGCAGGCCCGGCTTGGGCTTGGGATCGGTCACGGTGAACATCCCCTCGACCAGGTCGGCGACGAGTCCCGGGTAGCGGCGCTGCACGCGCTCGGAGAGCACGAGGTCCGGTGCGCCGCGCAGCCGCTCGTGGTTGGCGAGCACGAACCCCTTCTCCAGCTCCCGCTGGTAGACCGAGAGCCCGGAGGCGGACAGGTCCCCGGCGTCGAGCGCCTTGGCGGCGGCCCGGCCCGCGGCGAGCCCGGACCCGATGGCGAAGTTCACGCCCTCGAGCCAGATGCCCGCGGCGAGGCACATCCCGGCGGCGTCCCCGGCGACGAGCATGCCGTCGGTGTACAGGGCCGGCATGTGGTTGTAGCCGCCCTCGGGGATCAGGTGCGCGCCGTACTCCTTGAGCGTCGCGCCCCGCAGGTACGGCGCGATCGCCGGGTGGGCCTTGAGCCCGGCGATCACCTCCTCCGGGCGTTTGCCCGCCTTGCCGAGGTGGGCCAGCGACAGCACCACGCCGACCGAGACCGTGTCGCCGTTGGTGTAGAGGAAGCCGCCGCCGGGGATGTCGCCGGTGCAGCCGAGGATCTCGATGTCGAGGCCCTCGTCGCCGCGCAGCCCGAACCGCTCGTCGATCACCTCGCGGGGCAGCGCGAGCACCTCCTTGACGCCGAGCGTGAGGTGCTCGGGGTTGGTGCGCGGCAGCAGCCGGGCCTCCTTCGCCAGGAACGAGTTCACCCCGTCACAGGCGATCACGATCCTGGCGCGCAGGTCGCCGTCCGGGCGGTCGGTGCGCACCCCGGCGATCCGCCCGGCCTCGTCCCGCAGCAGCCCGGTCGCCACCGTGGAGGTGACGAGCGTCGCGCCCGCCTCCACCGCCTTGCCGGCGAGCCACCGGTCGAAGTCCGCCCGGTAGACGGTCATCCCGTTGTACGGCGGCCGCCCCCACGCCTGGGTGCGGAAGTCGACGGTGAGCGCCTGGGTGGCGGTCATCACCATGGTGGAGCGGCGCACCACCCAGCGCTGGACCGGGACCTCCTCCCACCAGCGCGGCACGATCTCGTCGAGGATGCGGCCGTACACCACGCCGCCGTAGAGGTTCTTGCTGCCGGGGAAGGGGCCGCGTTCCAGCAGCACCACCGACTTCCCGGCCCGGGCGAGCGCCCACGCCGCCGCGGACCCGGCCGGCCCGGCCCCGACGACGACCGCGTCGACCTCGGCGGCCGCCCGGCCGTTCACGCGCGGATCAGCCATGCCCCGGCCTCCTTCGTCCCATGCCGGCCGCCGCCGCGGCCGGAGTCGGCCGCCACGGGCCGACGGTCCCTGCACATCGCTCGTCCTGCCTCACGCATCGGCGGCCCTCTTCCCGGCCCCGGCGCCCGCCACGGCCTCCGGTACGGCGACGCCGAGGCGCCGGGCCAGCTCCACCAGGAGCGCGCGGGCGTCGGTGACGAGGCCGAGGTCGGCCATGGCCGTCATCGGGCAGTGCGGGTCGGTGTTCACGCTCACCACGTGCCGGGGCGAGCCGAGCCCGCCGGTGTGCTGGCTCGCGCCGGACACCCCGAACGCGATGTAGAGGTCCGGGTCGATCGCCACGCCGGTGGTGCCGATCTGCCGGTCGTGCCCGACCCAGCCCGCGTCGGTGACCACCCGGGTGGCGCCGGTGGACGCGCCCAGCCGCGCCCCGACCCGGGCGAGCAGGTCGAGCACGGCGCGGGCCTCGGCCTCGTCGCTGCTCGGCGGCACCAGCCCGGCGCCCGCGCCGAGCACCCGCTTCGCCTCGGCGAGGTCCATCGTCGCCACGTCCGGCTCGAGCACCTCGAGCAGCTCCACGTCGGGCCGTTCCGGCACCGGCCCCAGCTCGAGCGGGGTCACCCGGCCGTCGGTGACCGGGGTCGCGGTGCGCGAGCCGGGCACCAGGGTCACCACCGCCGGCCCCGCCACGGTGGCCGGGACGAGCAGCCGGTCGTCGAGCCGGGCCAGCTCGGCCCGCACCTCGGCGCCGGTCCACTCGGCCCGGATCGCCTGGGCGAGCAGGGCCCGGCCGAGCGCGGCGGCGAGCCGCGGCGCGAGGTCGCGCCCGTCCGGCGAGGCGGGCAGCACCACGAGCGGCGCCTCGGCGAGCACGGGGGCGAGCGCCTCGGCGAGCGGCCCGAACCGGACCGCGGCCCCGGTGTCGCACCACCAGGCCAGCTCGGCGGCGGTCAGCTCCTTGGCCGCCCGCTCGGCGCCCGAGCCGACCACGAGCGCCGCGCCGCCCGCCTCGGCCACCGCCTCGTCCGCCCCGGCCGGCAGCGCGCCGTCCCGGGCCACCACCACGGCCACCGGCCGCCCGGCCGGCGCCGTACGCGCGCTCATCGTGCCGCTCACAGCGCCACCGCCACTCGGTGGCCCTCGACGACCGCGGCGTGCGCCCGGCGCGGGGCGAGGCAGTCGCCGACCCGGTGGACCGGGAACGGCGCGCCGCGCAGCGCGTGCCACAGCTCGTTCTCGGGCTGCTGGTGCACGGCACAGACCACCCAGTCGGCGGTGCGGGTCTGGTCGGTGCCGGTGGGGTGGTGCTGCAGGGTGAGCGTCACCCGGCCGTCGTCGGTCGCGGCGGCGCCCATCGGCACCAGGTCGGTGCTCTGCCGGATGCCGCGTTCGTGCGCCTTCACGTTCCACGTCTCCAGGTCGAGGGTGATGCCGAGGTCCTGGCCGACCACCATGCCGGGCGTGACGATCTCCACGTCGCAGCCGCGGTCGGCGAGCAGCTCGGCGACCGAGGTCGCCTGGTGGAAGCCGAGCTCGTCGACGACCACCACCTGGCCGGTCGGGTTCGCGCGGCCCTCGAGCACGTCCCGCACGTCGACCACCCGGTCGTGGCCGCCGGCCCACCAGGGCCGGGCCGGGCGGGCGCCGGTGGCGAGGATCACCGCGTCCGGGTTCTCCGCCCGCAGCATCGCCGCGTCGGCCTCGACGCCGGTGCGCACGTCCACGCCGAGGTGGCGCACCCGGGCCGCGAGGTTGCGGGTGAGGTCGAGGAACTCGGCCCGGGACGGCACCGACGCCGCCACCGCCACCTGGCCGCCGAGCGTCGGCGCGCGCTCGTACAGGGTGACGTGGTGGCCGCGCTCGGCCGCGGTGACCGCGGCCTGCAGCCCGCCGGGGCCGCCGCCGACCACGAGCACCCGCCGGCCGCGGCGGCGCGGCTCGGGCAGCCGGATCGCCTCCCGGCCGGTGCGCGGGTTCTCGATGCAGCCGAGCCACCGGTTGAGGCCCATGCGGCCGACGCACTCCTGGTTGCACGACAGGCAGGTGCGGATGCGGTCGGCGTGCCCGGAGCGGGCCTTCGCCGTGAAGTCGGGGTCGGCGATCTGGCCGCGGACCACGCCGATGAGGTCGGCGTGGCCCTCCTGCAGCGCCCGGTCGGCCTGCAGCGGGTCCTTGAACCGGCCCACGCCGACGACCGGCAGCCGCACCGCGGCGCGGATCGCGCTCGGGATGAACATCGCGTACCCCGGCGGGATCCGCATGCTCGCCTCGATCATGTACAGGGTCGAGGTGGCGACGCCGATCGAGGTGTTGATGTAGTCGACCTTGCCGCTCGCCTCGACCATCTTCGCCACGGCCACGGCCTCGTCGATCGTGGTGCCGCCCTCGATCAGCTCGTCGCCGCAGAGCCGTACCCCGAGCACCTTGCGCGGGCCGATCACCTCGCGCACCGCGGCGACGATCTCCAGCAGCAGCCGGGCCCGGTTCTCCAGCGACCCGCCCCACCGGTCGGTGCGCTTGTTGGTCGCCGGGGAGAGGAAGCCGCGCACGATCGAGGAGTGCGAGCACTGCAGCTCGACGCCGTCGAAGCCGCCCTCCATGCAGTGCCCGGCGACCTTGGCGTACCCGGCGATGATGTCGCGGATCTCGTGCTCCTCGACCGCCTTCGGCACCTCGCGGAACAGCGGGTCGGCGACCGGGCTCGGCGCCCACACCGGCAGCCGCGAGTACATGCCCGAGGCCTGGCCGCCGTTGTGGTTGATCTGGGCGAGGATCGGCACCCCGTGCGCGTGCACCGCCTCGGTGATCCGCCGGTAGCCGGGGATCACCTCCGGGTGGAAGCCGTGGATGAGCTTCTCGTACGGCCAGTCGGTCGGGTGGGTGGAGTGCTCCTCGGTGATGATCATCCCGGCGCCGCCGGCCGCCCGCGCCGCGTAGTAGGCGGCGTGCTGCTCGCTCGGCAGCCCGTCCTCGGCGTAGTTGGTGAGGTGCGCCGAGAACACGATCCGGTTCCGCAGCGTCAACGGGCCCAGCCGCAGCGGGCTGAACAGGTACCGGTACCGGCCGGTTCCGCTCATCGTGCTCCTCCGGTGGCGAGTTCCACGGCGCGGCGGCGGCCCTCCAGCACGGCCTCCATCACGGTGCGCGGGGCGACGCAGTCCCCGGCGCGCGGCGTGCCGGGCCGGGCGAGGTAGAGCGACTCCTCGGGGAGCTCGTGGCCGCAGTCCACCAGCACCGCGCAGGGCAGCTGTCGCTTCTCGCCGGTCCACACGTGCTCCACGGTGACGTGGCCGTCGGCGACCGCGCGCAGCCGGGAGCGCAGCACGCGCTCCACCCCGGCCCGCTGCAGGCGGGCGTTGGCGTCGGCGAGGTCGCCGGTGAGGGCGAGCTTGTTGCCCGCCGTACCGTCCTGGGTGATCAGCGCGACGGTACGGCCGGCCGCGGCGAGCCACTCCGCGGCGGCGACCGCGATCGGGCCGCCCACCGGGTCGTCGAGCACGACCGGGCCGTCGGGCAGCGCGGCCGGGCCGCGCTCGCACAGGTCGCGGATGCCGATCACGGCCACCGTGCCGTCCGGGCAGACGGGCCGCGGCCCGGGGCGGGCGCCGGTGGCGAGCACCACCTCGCCGTCCAGGTCGGCGGCGGTGGCCTCGACCCCGGTGTCGATGCGCACCCCGAGGCGGCGGCACTCGGCCTCCAGCCAGTCGGCGAGCCGCGCGAGCCGTTCCCGGGACGGGCCGCCGACCGCGGCGAGCCGCAGCGCCCCGCCGGCGCGGTCGCGGGCCTCGACCACCCGCACCCTGCGGCCGAGCGTGGCGAGCACCCGGGCGCACTCGAGCCCGGCGGGCCCGGCGCCCACCACCAGCACCTCGCGGTCCGTGGCGGCGGAGGCGGCCACGGCGGGCGTCTCGCCGGGAAGCGCGTCGAGGTAGGCGTCCTCGGTCTCGTGGCCGCTGCCCGGGTCGCCGATGCAGGTGACGATCGGGTTGCGGTTGTCACGCACCAGGCAGGTCTGGTTGCACAGCACGCACGGCCGCGCCCGGTCGGCGAGCCCGGCCCGGGCGAGCGCCACCAGCCGCGGCTCGGCGATCTGCGCCCGGGTCATCTCCACCAGGTCGGCCGCGCCCGCGTCGAGCGCCGCCTGCGCCGCGTCGAGGTCGACGACACTGCCCTGCAGCGCCACCGGCACCCGGCCCGCGGCGGCCTTGCGCATCGCGTGGCACAGGTCGAGGTTGAAGTTCGGCGGAGTGTGCCCGTCGGGCCGGTAGGCGGAGGTGGAGAACGGCCCGCCGCGGACCACGGTCAGCAGGTCGATCGCGTCGGCGAGCGCGTCCACCTGGGCGGCGGCCTGCTCGGGGGTGACCCCGGCCCAGGGGGCGAGCTCGTCACAGGACAGCCGCAGCGCGAGCACCCGGTCCGGGCCGATCGCCTCCCGCACGGCGGCGATCACCTCGCGGGTGAGCTTGAGTTTGTCCTCGCCGTAGGCGTCGCCGCGCAGGTTGGTCAGCCCGGAGTGGAACTGGCGGAGCAGCGAGAACGCGCCCGCGTCGAGCTCCACGCCGTCGAGCCCGGCCTGCACCGCGCGCCGGGCGCCGTCGGCGAACCCGGCGATCACGGCGTCGATCTGCTCCTGCTCCATCTCGGCCGGCATCTCGCGGCTCGCCGCGTCGGCCACCGGCGAGGGCGCCCACAGCACCGACTGGGAGTACGCGCTCGACCCCTGGGAGCCGGTGTGCCCGAGCCCGGCGAGCACCACCGTGCCGTACGGCCGGCACGCCTCGGCGATCGCCGCCCAGCCGGGCTCGCAGTCCGCGGCGAGCGGGGCGCGCTCGTAGGGGTGGTCGTCCGGGGTGACCGAGGCGGTCTCCACCACGATCACCCCGGCGCCGCCGGCCGCCCGCCGCCGGTAGTAGGCGACGTGGCGGTCGGTGAGCGCGCGGCGGCGGCCCAGGTTGGTCACGTGCGGGCCGAAGATCACACGCGAGGGGGCGGTACGGCCGGCCAGCCCGATCGGGTCGGTCAGCCTGGGGGATTCTTCGGTCACGGCCGCTCCACACCGGACGCTGCGCCGGCCATCGCCGCCTCCTCGGCGGCGCGCGGCGCGGGCATGCCGCTCAGCGGGTTCTCGTCACACGGCTTGGCCGGGGCGTTCGCGGGCGTGGCCGCGCGGGCGGGCTCGGGCAGCGGCATGCCGCTGAGCGGGTTCTCGTCGCAGGGCTTCGACGGCATGGCCGCCGGGGTGGCGGGGCGGCGCATGCCGATCGTCACCGGCACCGGCCCGCCGCGGCGGCGCGGCTTGGCGGTGCGGGAGTGGTCCTGCGACGGCCTGGGCACGCTGTCCGCGGCGACCGTGGCGAGCGCGGCCTGGCCCTCGCCCCGCACGCACTCGGGGTCGGGGCCGTCGAGCGGCAGCCCGGTGAAGAACTTCGCGGCCATGCAGCCGCCCTGGCAGGCGTCGTAGTGGCCGCACGAGGCGCACGCGCCCGCGGCCTGCGGCCGGCGCAGCTCGCGGAAGAGCGGCGACTCCCGCCACACCTTGGCGAAGCCGCCCTCGTCGCGCACGTTCCCGGCGAGGAAGGCGTCGTGGATGGCGAACGGGCAGGCGTACACGTCACCGATCGGGTCGATGAGGCACACCACGCGGCCCGCGCCGCACAGGTTGAGGCCCGGCAGCTGCTTGCCGTACGCGGACAGGTGGAAGAACGAGTCGCCGGTGAGCACGTTGTCGCCGTGCACCAGCAGCCACTCATAGAGCCGGCGCTGCTGCTCCGGCAGCGGGTGCAGCTCGTCCCAGGTGTCGGCGCCGCGGCCCGAGGGGCGCAGCCGGGTGATGCGCAGCTGCGCGCCGTACCGGTCGGCGATCGCCTTGAACTCGTCGAGCTGGGGGATGTTGTGGCGGGTGGCGACCACGGAGAGCTTGAAGCCGCGGAAGCCCGCGTTGGCGAGGTTCTCCATCGCCCGGATGGCGGTGGCGTACGAGCCGGGCCCGCGCACCGCGTCGTTCACCTCGGCGGTGGCGCCGTCGAGCGAGATCTGCACGTCGACGTAGTCGCTCTTGGCGAGCCGCTCGGCGATCCGCGGGGTGATGCGCACCCCGTTGGTGGAGAACTTCACCCCGACGTGGTGGGCGGTGGCGTAGTCGACGATCTCCCAGAAGTCGGAGCGCACGGTCGGCTCGCCGCCACCGATGTTGACGTAGAAGACCTGCATGCGCTCCAGCTCGTCGATGACGGCCTTGCACTCGTCGGTGGTGAGCTCGCGCGGGTCGCGGCGGCCCGAGCTGGACAGGCAGTGGACGCAGGCGAGGTTGCAGGCGTAGGTGAGCTCCCAGGTGAGGCAGATCGGCGCGTCCAGACCGGCCTTGAAATGGTCGACCAGGGCGGTCATGTGTCCTCCGAATCGGCGGGCCCGCGGCGGCGCTCGACGATCATGTCGGTGCGGGCGAGCACGTCCAGGGCCTTGGCGTAGCGGGCGATCGCGGCGTCGCCGGTGACCCCGGCGGCGGCGCACGCGGCGCGGGCGGTGGGATGGGATCCCAGCGCCCGCACCACGTCGAGCAGCACCCGGTCCTTCAGAAACGACAGGCGCCTGGTGCCGAAGTGGTAGAGCAGGGCCCCGAAGGGCTCGGGGCGGACGGACACCTGCGGGTGCAGGTCCCAGGCCCGGTCGAGGTCGAAACCGTTCATCTCATCGGCCCTTCGGGGGCGTGTCGGATGCGGTGGGATCAGTAGACGCCGCACATGCCGTCGATGGACACGTCCTCGACGAGCAGCTCGTCCTCGATCATGTCGGTCGTCTCGATGGCCGGAGCGATGTCGGACATGGCAGGCTCCTCTGTGTACGTAGGGGCAGGTTGGGTCCCGGGCGTGACGCCGCCCGGAGCGTGTTGCCCCATATTTAACGCACTGAGTGCAAAAAAGGGAAGGGGCAGGTGATGGAGACGTCGCGACCGGTCGCCGTCGACCGGCCGGCGCGGGGCCGCAGGCAGCGCACGTCGCACGCCGAGCTGGAACGCGTCGCCTTCGGCCTGTTCGCGGAGAAGGGCTTCGACCAGACGACGATCGACGACATCGCCGAGGCGGCGGGGATCGGGCGGCGGACGTTCTTCAACTACTACGCGTCCAAGAACGACCTGGTCTGGGGCCGGTTCGAGCACGACGTGGCCCGGCTGCGGCGGCTGCTCGCCGCCGCCCCGCCGGACGTGCCGATCATGGACGCGCTGCGCGAGGCCGTGGTCGAGTTCAACACCTACGACCCGTCGGTCCTGCCCGAGCACCGCACCCGGATGCGCCTGATCCTCAACGTCCCGGCGCTGCAGGCCGACTCCACCCTGCGCTACCACCTGTGGGCCGCGGCGGTCGCCGAGTTCGTCGCGCACCGCACCGGGCACCCGGTCGACGGGCTCGTGCCCCGGCTGGTCGGCCAGACCGCCCTCGCCGCGGCCATCACCGCCTACCGCCAGTGGCTCGACGACGAGTCGAGCGACCTCACCGCGCTGATCGCGGAGGCGATGCGGCTGATCGGCACCGGGTTCACCGACGAGGCGCTCACCGCGGATCGGTGAGGCCGCCCGCGCCTGCGTCAGACGGTGAGCCCGCCGTCGACGGGGATGACCGCCCCGGTGCACCCGGAACCGGCGGGGGAGCAGAGCCAGAAGATCGCCTCGGCGATCTCGGCGGGCTCGAGCAGCCGGCGGGCGAGCTGCTGCTCGGCGAATCTCTCCTGGTCGGGCAGGCCGTAGATGGCGGCGCTCGCCTCGAGCATGGCGCCCCGGGTGGAGCCGGGGCAGATCGCGTTCGCGGTCACGCCGGTGCCGTCGAGGTCGGCGGCGAGCGCGCGCACGTACCCGATGACCGCGGCCTTCGCGGCCGAGTACGCGCCGAGCTTGCGCATGCCGCGCAGGCCCGCGGCCGAGGCGACCGCGACGAACCTGCCGGTCCCGGCCGCGATCATCGCGGGCACGGTCGCCTCGGCGAGACGGCGGACGCCGTGCAGGTTGACGCGGAGCAGCACGTCCCAGGCGTCGTCGCCGGTGGCCCAGGCGTCCGCGCCGTGGATGACCCCGGCGACCGCGATCGCCGCCGCGGGGGTACGGCCGGCCAGGCCGGCCCGCACCAGGGCGGGCAGGCCGGGGTCGCCGACGTCCGCGATCCGGGTGGCCACCCCGGCGGCGCCCTGCCGCAGGCACTCGTCGGCCACGGCCTCGAGGTCGTCCGGGTCCGGCATGCCGTACCCGATCGGCGGCTGCGGGCGGCACGCGTCGATGAGCAGCAGCGCCCAGCCGTCCCGCGCCAGCCGCAGCGCGGTGGCCGCGCCGATGCCGCGGGCCGCGCCGGTGATCACGGCGATCGGGGCGTCCTCGCCGAACATGGATCCTCTCCCTCCCCGCCGGGCCGGAGCCGCCCGGCACCCGGCCGTCGCCGGTCCTCGTCCAGCGGATGCCCGCCTCGTCGCCTCAGCGGTCGGCGGGTCGAGGCGCCGATCGTCGGCGCACCCGCCCAAGCGGGCCGCCGACCATGATGGCACCGGCCGGATCCGGGCACGGGAAGCGCCACCTGTTGGCGGAGGCCGAGGGACCAGGGCGGTGACACACCCGCCCCGGCGTGTCAGATCTCGGGCGAGCGGCGCCGGACGAGCTGGGTCGTGACGACGACGTCTTCGTCGAGGTTGACCAGCAGCACCGTACGGGTTCCGTCCTCCTCCCGGCGGACGAACATGCACCGGTACTCACCGCAGGCGACCTGCCGCAGGTCCGGGTAGCCGTATCGGCAGCCGGATCGGCGGTCCCTTATCACGGGCACCGGGAGGGCGAGGTTCCGCCCGGCGCACAGCATGACGGGCCGGTTGGTGTCGACCTCTTTGGCGGCCGCGACGCCGCTTTTCTGCGCGTAGACGCCCATGATCCACAACGCGAAGAATGTGTCGATGAGAATGATGGCGGCAGCGATCGCGCTTGCGGCCAGCGCGCTCATGTTCGGCCAGCGCCGGCAGAGAAACGCGCCATACGGCACGAGAATGACCGCGGCCGCGATAAGCATGGGCGGGATCGGGTGGCTTGTACTGAATATGTACAGATCGACCACTCCGATCAAACCCAGTGCCAGGGCGATGGCGCCCATGACGGCGCATCCCGTCCCGATGGCGAAACGAGCCCTGTGGGAGAGTTTGCGGATGCCGGCGTGCGCGAGGAACAGCGCAAGACTGATCCCGGCGGTGATGCCCACTGATATCGCGGCCTGCCTGATCCCTCTTTCGAGGTAATCGTCCAGCGACGGGTTGAGGAGGCCGACGCTCATGCCAAAGTGAGCGGCAAGGGCGCTGTAGCGGTGCAGCCCGAGATAGATCGCGAGAGCGACGAAGGTGGGTGCGGAGACGACCGGGACCAGCCATCGCGCCGCCCGCGACAGGTGCGTGAGTACCTGGTCAGGGTCGTTCGGCATCGTCCGTTATTCCGGGCAGTTCTTCCGTCATTTCCGGCAGTTCTTCGGGGATTACCATCTCTTCCCAGAAAAGCCTGATTTCGGGAAAACCGGGGTTTCCCGGGTCCGCTTCCTCCATCTCTTCGGCCAGCGGGCCGAACGTGTCGGTCTCGATGGGCTCGGGAGTGGGATCGTCGGGAGGGAGGGGCTTGGGCGACGGCGCCGTGGAGGGCGGTGGCGTGGCCGTCTTCCGGGACGTCGGCCGGGCGGGAGGCGGGACCGCCGGAGGCGTGGTCGTGCCCGTCAGCCGCTGCCGGACGGGGACCGCGGACGGCTCGTCCTTTTCGTCCTGAGTGTGGGATCGATCCTCATCGAATCGGGTTTGTTCGGGATCGGGGAACAGGTATGTGCCCGGAGACGGCGAGACATCCGGTTCGTCCGGACGTCGCTCGCGGGTGTTCGTCAGGGAAAGGACGTATATCGCTGTCGCCGATATAAAAAGGAACGCACAGCACACCGCCGCGAGCAGGCCGATGCTCACGCGGCGTCGGTTGTTTCTCTCCATTTCGTCGCCTCCCGCGAAGTCCGGGCGGTCGGCGTCCTTCGCTGGATAAGCGGTCGCCGTCGCCAGAACCGAGTCTCAGGAAGACGGAAACCGCCTTCACGGACGGCGATCATACATTACTCCGAGTGTTGGCGGGAAACGCTTATTGGTGCACGGGATGCTCTGCGGGAAAGCGGATCCAGGGCTTTTGAAGGAATCGTGTGGGACGCTTTTCTGAGCGATTGCGCAGGCTGGGAATGATCTTTGCGCACGCTCGGCCCCGAGGGACCCGGGGCGGGCTGCGCAAGAGGGTCGTGGCCGGTGCGGGTGCGGGTGAACGGGGACGCCCGCGTTCTCTTTTCGCCTTCCGTTCCGTGTGCGGGCGCGAAATACCTGAATCACTCTCACATGCCGCTGCGTGACCGAGAAGGCCGATTGCGATCGCGCAAATGTGTTCGCGGCGGAGCGTACGCGTTCTCCCATTCCGCACGCCTCCTGGAGAAAGGTGCGGCGTACACCCCGTCGCAGGGGAGACGCGAAGCCGTACCGGCGGAGATCACCCGGGAGAACCGGGCGCGGGGAACGCTCAGACCCGTCGGCGGCCCCACCGCCACCATCGGCGCCGCCGGGGAACGGGCTCCTCGCGAACCGGCGGCGGCTCCCTTTCGGCCTCGGCGGCGGCCTCGGCCTCCCGGGCGCGGCGGGCCTCCCGCCACAGCTCCAGCATCTCGTCGAGGTCCACCAGCCCGACCGGGATGGGCGGCCCGGACGGCGCGCGCCAGTGCTCCCGGATCTGCGCGTTGAGGTCCTCGACCGCGTCCCGGACCGCCTGCTCGGACGGCAAATCGCCGACCGTGTCCCGCAGGCGCTGCCGCTCCTTGCGCAGCCGCAGGGCGGGCGGCAGCATCGCGGACGGGTCGAGCCCTTCGGCGATGGCCTTCTCCCGCGCCCACCACATCGGGTCGCTCGCCCGGTGCAGGTTGCGCAGCGGCTTGCCCGCGCCGGGCAGGTTGTCGAACTTGCCCTCCTCGATCGCCCGGCGGATCTGTATCTCCACCCAGGTCTCCTGGCTCATGCCGGGCGGCTTGCGCTCGGTGATGGTGCCCTCCTCGACGCCCACGTCCCGGACAGGTTCGGCCCGCCTCCCACGTTAGGCCGTGCCGTACGCGGGAGGCGGGCCGGGCGTCGGTGCAGCGGGGTCAGCGGCGGGTCAGGGTCCAGGCGCCGTCCGCCTTGACCGTGACGAGCCGGGTGCCGCTGGGGAGGACGACCTTGCCGCGGTAGCGGCCGATCCTGTTCACCAGGAGGTCGGGGAAGTCACCGATCCGGGTGTAGCCGTGGACGATGAAGTTCGACCTGCCGGTGTGGGTGGCGCGCATGGTGCGCAGGCCGCGCGTGGGGGAGAGCCTGAGCACCTGGTCGCCCCGGCCGCTGATGGTGGCCTTGCACCAGCAGCGGGCCTTGCCGACCGGCATGAACGTGGCGGTCCAGTGGCCGTCGGCCCGGATGCTCACGGCCGCGACCTCCCGGGAGCGGTGCCCGTTGTAGAGGACGGTGCCGTCGTACCTGCCGATCTCGTTGACGAGGTACTCGCTCACCCGCCCCTTGCGGTCGAGCGTGTGCACGATGAAGTTCGAGGCGCCGTCGTGGGTGAACCGGATCAGCCCCGGCTTGCGCGTGGCCCGGATGCGGATGACGTTGTCGCCCACCCCCTGGTGGCGCCGGTCGGCGGCGGAGTCCGGCCGGGCGGCCTGTTCGGCGGCGGCCGTGGCGGCCGGGGCGGTGACGAACGCGGTGATGAGCACCGTGGCGAGCACGGCCGGTACGGCGAGCATGCGGCGCAGCATGAGATCTCCTCGACGAGCGGGATGTGCTGGGACTGCTGAGCGGGCGGCCGGGCCCGGGAGACGGGCGCGTGGCGGGTGCGCACGGGACGCCCGTGATGGCCGGAGGAACGAGGGCCGGCCGCCGGAGGGAGGTGCGGGTCAGCGGAGCGCGACGGTGACGCCGCCGGAGAAGGGGGAGTCGTGCAGCTCGATGGCGGTGAGCACGGCGTCCTTCGGCACGTCGAACAGCAGGATCCCCTTGACGCTGTTCCCGGGGTTGATCTGGTTGAGGAAGGCGTTGGAGTCCTTCAGGCTGACGGCGGCGGTGCCGGAGGAGGCGTCGAAGCGGCGGCCCTTGGCGTCGATGAGCCGCTGCGACGAGTCGTCGAAGATCTGGGCTTCGTCGCCGATGTTCTTCACGGTCACGTAGACAAGCACGTACTGGCCCTGGGCGGTGGACGCGGTGAAGCCCTCACCCACCTGGGACAGGCCCTTGCGCACCTTGGTCACCTTGAACGCGAACTTGCCGTCGCGCACCACGTCCCCGATGCCGGGCTGCGCGGGCTTCCGCCGCTCTCCCGCGTCGTCGCCGCCCCCGGACGACCTGCGGCCGGATTCGCCCGCCGCCGCGGATCCGGTACGGCCGGCCGCGGTGCCGTCACCGCCGCCGGAGCCGTCGCCGAACAGGGTGCCGACGATGCCGAGCACCAGGAGCACGGCGACGCCGGTCAGCGCCGCCGTGAGGCAGCCGCCGCGCCGCCGCTTTCCCGCGGGCTGCGGGTGGTACGGCATCGGCTCGCGGGGCGGCCGCTGCGCGGGGTGGCCGTACGGGTTCGGATACGGGCCGGGATGACCTGGGTTGTTGCTGTGCACGTAACTCCAAGCGGTGTGGAGCGGGGACAAGGACGGAGGACACGGACCCGCCGGGACGCCCGGCGGGCGACTGCGGCGGGTCCCGTCGCCGCGGCCACGGGCGGGTGCGCACGACGAGGCCGAGGCGACCCCGTCGTGCCCCTCGCCACACCGTCACCCGAACTGGCGACGGCCACCATTAGATCACTTGTGTACTGAAAACACAAGTGAATGAGAGATGTTCCGATCCACGCGGGAGAATAAACGGTGAGGCGTCATGAAGGTGCGCGGAGATGCCATCGGGCGACCGGACCACACCCGCCACGGTGATCAGGAGACGCGAAGCCCGCCGCGAGCCTGCTCTCGTCCGGCGTTCTGACCCCCGCCACCGCGGTGCCCTGGCGTCTTCACGCAATGAACCGGAGGCGAAAGGTCAACGCGGCGTCGAACCGCCACCCAGGAGATCGCGCCCATCCGGGCGTGGCGTGAGAGCCGGAGATGCTTCGGGTACGGCGGGCACGACCACGGCCGTTCGTCAGGGGCGTGGCGGAGCCGGCGCGAGCAGGATCAGGAGCGGCAGGGTTCGGCCCGGCCGTCCGCCGCCGGGAGCCGATGAGCCGGCGGGGAAGCATCGCGAGATGTGCCGCCCGTGGGGGTACCGAGACCGGCCGCCACCCGCGCGCCGGGCCCGCCGGGCACCTCCCGCGTCGCGCCGCCGGGGTCGGCGCCGGGGAAGGCGATGCCGAGGACGCGCAGCAGCGGGATCGCCTTGACCGCGGTCTCCTCGTACTCCGCCGCGGGGTCGGAGAGCGCGACGATCGCCCCGCCCACGCCGTACGACAGGCCGTCGGGCGTGATCACGGCGGTGCGGATCACCATGCTGAGGTCGGCCGCGCCGGTGAGCGAGAAGAAGCCGATCGCGCCGGAGTAGACGCCGCGCGGCCCGGCCTCCAGCTCGTCGATGATCTGCATCGTGCGGATCTTGGGCGCGCCGGTCATCGAGCCGCCGGGGAACGCGGCCCGCACGCAGTCGACCGCCGAGGCGTCCGGCCGCAGCCGTGCCCGCACCGTGCTGACGAGCTGGTGCACGGTCGCGTACGTCTCCACGTCGAAGATCTTGGCGACGTGCACCGAGCCGACCTCGGCGACCCGGCCCAGGTCGTTGCGGACCAGGTCGACGATCATCAGGTTCTCGGCGACGTCCTTCTCGCAGGTGGCGAGCTCCTTGGCGATGAGCGCGTCCTCGGCGGGGGTACGGCCGCGCGGCCGGGTGCCCTTGATCGGCTTGGACTCCATGGTGCCGTCGGCCGACACCCGCAGGAACCGCTCGGGCGAGGAGCTCAGCACCGACACCGGGCCGAGCCGCAGGTACGCGCCGAACGTGGCCGGGCTGATCCGGCGCAGCGCCCGGTAGCACTGCCAGGCGTCGAACGCGCCCGCCACGTGGAGCATGTTGGTGAGGCACACCTCGTACGTCTCGCCGCGGCGGATCGCCTCCTGGCAGGCGGCGATCAGCTCCAGGTAGCGGGCCCGGTCGTGCCGCAGCCGGACCGGCCCCGCCGTACCGGGGGAGCCGACCGGGCCGGGGCGGCGGCCGGCGAGAGCGCGCAGCCGCGCCGTGGTCTCCTCGAACCAGGCGAGCGCGGCGGCCTTGTCACCGTCGACGGCGAGCGCGAGCAGGTACGTGGTCGCGGTGGCGTGGTCGAACACGATCGCCCGGTCGGCGAAGATCATCGCCGCGTCCGGGGTGGGGGAGCGGTGCGCGTCCGCGCCCCCGCACTCGGCCTTCAGCTCGTAGCCGAGGTAGCCGACCCAGCCGAGCGCGAACTCCAGCGGCAGCGACGGCACCCGCGCCCGCCACCGCCGCAGGTCGGCGTCGAGCCAGTCGAGGAAACCGCGCTCCACGGTGCGCGTCCGCCCGCCCTCGGCCACGGTCACCGTGCCGTGCCGTACGTCGGCGGTCACCACGCGGGCGAGCGGCCCGGAGGCGTCGCCCATCACCGAGAACCGCCCGGCGCCCTCGTGCACCAGGCCGCTGTCGAGCCAGAAGGCGTGCTCGGCGTCCCCGAACAGCGCCTCGAAGGCCACCTCGTCGTGCCACTCGGTGGGCAGCGAGCGGACCAGCACCTCCGCCTCCACCGGATCCGGCACCGGCGGCCGCTCCGGCACGGCGGGGGACGCCGGGGCGGGCGCGGCGGAGATCCGGACCGTGGGGCGGGGACGGGGGAGTTCGCGGGTGAGGTCGCGGAAGTTCGCCAGGATGCGGTGGCCGTACTGGGTGCGGATCGACTCGGGGTGGAACTGCAGGCCCCAGATCGGGCGGGTGCGGTGGCGCAGCGCCATGAGCACCCCGTCCGGGGTCCACGCGGTCGCCTCCAGCTCCTCCGGCAGCGAGGTCACCGCCAGCGAGTGGTAGCGCACCACCTGGAACGGGGACGGCACCCCGGCGAACAGGCGGTCGCCGCGGTGCTCCACCGGGGAGAGGCGGCCGTGGCGCGGCTCGGGCGCGGGGCCGACCGTGCCGCCGTGCACGTACGCGACCCCCTGGTGACCGAGGCAGACGCCGAGCAGCGGGATCTCGGCCCGCTCGATCACCTCACGGCAGACGCCGAAGTCGGCCTCCCGGTACGGCGTGCCCGGGCCGGGCGAGATGACGACGTTGTCGAAGTGCGCGAGGTCGGACGGCCGCCAGCGCGGGTCGTCGTTGCGGATGACTACCGGCGGGTGGCCGTTGAGCTCCGCGAGGTAGTGCCAGAGGTTGTAGGTGAACGAGTCGTAGTTGTCTATCAGCAGCGTCCGCATGTTCCCCGCCCGCCGCCATCGCACCCGGACGGCGCCCGGCACTCGATCGGCGTGCCCGCGTCGCTCCCGCCCTGGCGGATGACCGTCCTGTGACCCGGTCATGATCGCGGGGATGACGGGCGGCCGGTAGGCCGACGATCCGGTCGTCCCTCGCGAGGCACTTCATCCTAGGTCAGCCGGGAGAAAACGGGCACAGTGCAACGTCGCGGCGCCGCTCGGAGCCATGACGCGGCCGCCCACCGTCATTTGACGGATGCGCCCGCGCCCCGGCCGAATCCCGCACCGGGTGCGCGGCCGGACCGTCGGCCTCGGGGCGCGCCGGAGCTGCGCGGAGACCGCCGAGGTGTGCGCGCCATGTGACGTCGTCGCGTGACACGTCCCCTTGACCCGCCGAGGGTCGCGATAGGTCAATTGCGGCAAAACACGCTCCCCGTCTGCGCCAATATGGGCAGGTACCGATCTGACGGGGGAGGAATCAGATGAACGAGGGACGAGCAGAGCAGACGGATGTCACGCTGCCGTCCTGGAAGGAGGTGCTGTCGACGCCTCCGCCCCGGCGGGTGCTCGACGACGAACCGCCGCCGGCGGACGAGCCCGAGGTGCGGGACCGCGTCCTGGTGCACGTGATCTGGGAGGTCCTGCTGGCGGTCGCCGCGGTGGGGCTCGTGCTGGCGAACCTCTCCCAGGCGCCCGCGCAGCACCTCACCGAGCTGTTCGGCTCGGCGGCCGTGGTGGGCCTGCTCGCGGTGGGCCTGTCGTTCTCGCTGCGCACCGCCACGCCCAACCTCGCCGTCGGGGTGATCGCGGGCGGCACCGGCGCGCTCACCGCCGTCCTGATCCGGGACGACTGGCCGGTCCCGGTGGCGATCGCGGCGGGTCTCGGCGCGGCCCTGGGGACCGGCGTGCTGCTCGGCCTGCTCGTCATGCTGCTGTCCGTGCCCGCCTGGGCGGTGACGCTCGGCGCGGCCGCGGCGCTGCTCGCGGTCGTCTCCGGGCTCACCCGGGGGGCCACGGTACCGGCCGATCTCGGTACGTATCCGGCCGTTCCGGCGTTCGTCGTGTTCGCCGGGCTGTCCATGGGCGGGGGAGCGGTGTGGCTCATCCCGGGAGTACGGCGGGCGCTCGGCGGCCTGCGGCGGGAGGGGGAGCCAGCCGAACGGCCCGGGCTGCGCGCCGGGCTCGGCGCGCTCGCCGGGCTGGCCGGGTCGAGCCTGCTCGCGGGGGTGGCCGGGATCGCCGACCTGCTGCGCCAGCAGGGGGCCGTGGTGCCGGTGGAGGCCGTGCCGGTGACGGCGCTCGCCGCGGTCCTGATCGGGGGCGTGAGCGTCTACGGGCGGCGGGCCGGCATCTTCGGCACCCTCTTCGGCGTCGTGATCATGGTGAGCGCGGCGTCGCTGCTCGCCCTGAAGGACACGCCCGCGTGGATCGTGCAGGCGTTCGCCGGGGGCATGGTCGTGGCCGGCCTGCTCGTGACCCGGCTGATCGAGGGCTCGAACGCGGTGCTCAATCGGGACCGCAAGCGGCGGCGGCCGCGCGCTGCCGCCCTGGATGCCAGAAAAGTATGAAACGGCAGGTAGTGGGTGATCTGCCGGTAGCGTGACAAACCGCGCTCGCCGCCGTTCCCCATCCCCACGGCGGCGGCGGGCGCCCCTTCCGCCCTGCCCACGCCGAAGGCCCGCTTTCCCCGAGGATTCGCACGCCGTCCGCGCTCATCGCGCCGAGGCGGGAGGCGGGCCGACGGGCGTACGAGTGCCCGGGACACGAGAGGGACGAAGAACGATCCGGCCTGCCCTCGCCCGGACGGTCGGGCGGTGCATGTGCGTGCGCGCAGGAAACGCGTTAGCATTGACGCTTGCACGCCAATAACGCATCAAGACGCAATACCTCGCCTTTATTATAGCGGAAGGGTGGCAATTGGTCAACAGCGAGATCGCGCGCGAGCAGGCGTACGTCGGGCGGCTCTACCGGCGCGTCGACGAGCTGCGTGACGAGGCCGAACGACGGCTCGCCACGGTGCTGCGCGAGCACGGGGAGACCGAGCAGTCGCTCGTCGAGCGGGAGGCCGCGTTCGCCGGGTACGCCATGCGGGTGGCGCGGCTGGAGGCGGCCGAGCACGGCCTCTGCTTCGGGCGCCTCGACATGCGCGACGGCCGCCGTCGCTACATCGGGCGCATCGGCATCTCCGCCGGCCCCGGCGCCGGGGACGACGACGAGCCGTTGCTGCTCGACTGGCGCGCCCCGGCCGCCCGCCCCTTCTACGTCGCCACCGCCGCCGCCCCCGAGGGCGTACGGCGGCGCCGCCACATCGCCCTGCGCGGCCGCCGCGTGGTCGCCATCGACGACGAGATCCTCGACCGGGACGCGGTCGACGCCGAGGAGGGCCTGGTCGGCGAGGCCGCGCTGCTCGCCGCGGTGAACGCCGCGCGGACCGGCCGCATGCGCGACATCGTCGAGACCATCCAGGCCGAGCAGGACGAGATCATCCGCGCCGACGCGGGCGGCGTGCTCGTCGTGCAGGGCGGCCCCGGCACCGGCAAGACCGCGGTCGCGCTGCACCGCGCCGCGTACCTGCTCTACACCCACCCGCACCTCGCCGCCCGCGGCGTGCTCGTGGTCGGCCCCAACAGCGCCTTCCTCCGCTACATCGCCCAGGTGCTGCCCGGCCTCGGCGAGACGAGCGTGCTGCTCACCACCGTCGGCGCGATGTTCCCCGGGGTCGTCGCCGACCGCGGTGAGCCGCCGGAGACGGCCGAGATCAAGGGCCGGGCGGTGATGGCCGAGGTGATCGCCGCCGCGGTGCGGGACCGCCAGGCGCCGCCCCGCGGGGACATCGAGATCCCGTACGGCGAGGGTGTGCTGCGGCTGGCCGAGCGCGACTACCTGCGGCTCGCCGAGCGGGTCCGCGCCCGCCACGCCACCCACAACGACGCGGGACGGGTCTTCCAGCGGGCGGTCGTCGACCTGCTCGCCCGGCAGGTCGCCGAGCGGCTCGAGTCCGTGGTGCTCGACGAGAACGGCGAGCCGCTCGACGGCGGCGACCCCGGCGGCGTGCTCACCGAGGCCGACCGGCGCGCCCTGGTCGCCGCCGGATACCCCACGGCGCTGCTCGACCTCGAGGTCGGCCTGTCCGGCGACCGCGCCACCGAGAACCAGGGCCCGCTGCTCGACGAGACCGACCTCGCCGAGATCCGCCGGGAGCTCGCCGCCGACCCCGGCGTGCGGGCCGTGCTGCGCGACCTGTGGCCCATCCTCACCCCGCAGCGGCTGCTGTCGGACCTGTACGCCGACCCCGGCCGGCTCGCCGCCGCCGCGCCCATGCTCACCGAGCGGGAGCGCGGGCTGCTGCGGCGCGAGCCCGGCGGCGGCTGGAGCACGGCCGACGTGCCGCTGCTCGACGAGGCCGCCGAGCTGCTCGGCGAGGCCCGCCGTACCGGCCGCACCCGGGAGGAGATCGAGCGCGCCAAGGAGATCGCCTACGCGCAGGGCGTGCTCGACGTGCTCGTCGGCTCCCGGTCGAGCGACCTGAACGAGGGCGAGGAGGCGGAGATCCTCATCGCGACCGACGTGATCGACGCCCACCGGCTCGCCGACCGGCACCGCATGGCCGACCTGCGCACCCTCGCCGAGCGCGCCGCCGGCGACCGGACCTGGACGTTCGGGCACGTCGTGGTCGACGAGGCGCAGGAGCTGTCGCAGATGGCCTGGCGCATGCTCATGCGGCGCTGCCCCACCCGGTCGATGACGATCGTCGGCGACGTGGCCCAGACCGGCGACGCCGCGGGCACCACGTCCTGGGCCCGGGTGCTCGAGCCGCACGTGGGCGACCGGTGGCGGCTCGCCCGGCTCACCGTCAACTACCGCACCCCCGCCGAGATCATGACCGCGGCGACGCGGGCGCTGGCCGCCTCGGCCACCGGCGCCGACCCGGACCTCGAGGCGGAGGCGCCCCGCTCGGTGCGGCGCACCGGCGTGCCCCCGTGGCGGATCTCCACCACGCCGGAGGAGCTGCCGCGCATGCTCGCCTCCTGCGCCGCCTTCGAGCTGGCCACGCTGGAGGAGGGGCGGCTCGCGGTGATCGTCCCGGACGCCCGGCGCGACGAGCTGGGCAAGGCGGTCGCCGCCGCCGTGCCGGACGCCTCCTACGGTGACGACCCGGACCTGGAGAGCCCGCTGGTGGTGCTCGGCGTGCGCCAGGCCAAGGGCCTGGAGTTCGACTCGGTGCTCATCGCCGACCCGGCCGGCATCCTCGCCGCGAACCCGCGCGGGCGCAACGACCTGTACGTCGCGATGACCCGCGCCACCCAGCGGCTCGGCGTCATCCACGCGGGCCCGGCGCCCGAGCCGATCGCGGCCGCCATCCCCGGGCCGGACGAGGAGGGCTGATCCGGGGCCGCCGGGCCGTACCGGAACCCGATGACCGAAACCGGCGATCTTCCGGGGACGCCCGCGGCACGGCGGAATGCGCCCGGGAGGGCGATGTGCGAATACGGCTGCCGTGGCGGGCGTCCCGCCGGCCGCAGCGGCGGACACGGCTCGCGGCGTACGTGGTGTGCCTGCGCGACGACGAGGTGCTGCTCGCGCACCGGATCGGCCACGAACGGCCGCGCTGGATACCGCCCGGGGCGGGGTCGACCTGGGGGAGGACCCGTACGACGCGGCGATCCGGGAGGTGGCCGAGGAGACCGGCTACCGGGTGGAGATCGAGCGGCTGCTCGGCATCCACACCGTGGTGCTGCCGCCGAGCGAGGCGGGCTCGGACGCGGTCCACGCGGTGCGGGTCGTCTACGAGGGCCGGGTCGTCGGCGGCGAGCTGCGGCACGAGGTCGGCGGCTCCACCGACCGCGCCGCCTGGGTTGCGCTCGACCGGGTCCCCGAGCTCGACCGGGTCACCCTGGTGGACGTCGCCCTCGACCTGTACCGGACGCGGCCGCCGGACGGCCGTTCCCGACTCGCAATCTCCTGAGGTGCCGTCCCGTCACCGGTGTTCTGTACGGTGATGGGCGAATTCGTGAACGATCGATCGACCGGTGCCGAGGTCCGGCCCGGCCGGCTGGAGAGGGACGTCCGTGCCAGAACCTCGGCCGCTGAACCCGGGAGACCCCACCCACATCGGCGCCTACCGGATCGTGGGGAGACTGGGGCAGGGCGGACAGGGCACCGTCTACCTGGGCGAGTCCGAGTCCGGTCCGGTGGCCGTCAAGATCCTGCACGAGCGGCACGCCGCCGACGAGGACGCCCGCGAGCGGCTGCTGCGCGAGGTCGAGGCGGCGCGCAAGGTGCCCGCGTTCTGCACCGCGCGGGTGCTCGAGGTCGGCCTCTTCGGGGACCTGCCGTACGTGGTGAGCGAGTACATCGACGGCGAGTCGCTCGACCGGCGGGTGAAGACCCGCGGCCCGCTCGACCCCGGCGCGCTGGAGCGGCTCGCCATCGGCACGGCCACCGCGCTCGTCGCCATCCACAGCGCGGGCATCGTGCACCGCGACTTCAAGCCCGCCAACGTGCTGCTCTCCTCCGACGGGCCGCGGGTGGTCGACTTCGGCATCGCCCGCGCCATCGACCTGGTCACCTCGTCGGTGTCCGTGGCGGGCACGCCGCCGTACATGTCGCCCGAGCAGTTCTCCGGCGAGGGGATAGGCACCGCCTCGGACATCTTCAGCTGGGGCGGGACGATGATCTTCGCGGCGACCGGGAGGCTGCCGTTCGGTGAGGGCTCCATGTTCGCGATCGTGAACCGGGTGCTGCACCAGGAGCCCGACCTGTCCGGGCTGCCGGAGAGCCTGCTCCCGATCGTCGCGGCGTGCATGGCGAAGAACCCGGACGACCGCCCCACCGCCCGCGACCTGCTCATGCGGCTCATCACCGGCTCGGCCGCGGTTCCGGCGGCCCCGGCCTCGGAGAACGAGCTGCTCGAGACCGCGACCGCGCGCATCCGCGGCGCCGCCCCGCCGCTCGCGCCGGCCCTGCTCGCCCCGCCCTTGGCGGGCGCGGGCGCCCAGGGCACGGCGCCCACCGTGGTGGACCCCTCGGCGGCGCCTCCGGGCGCGGCCGCCGCGCCGCCCGCCGCCGGGCCGCAGCCTCCGGCGTGGCCGTCGCCCGGCGTCCCGGGCGCGCCGCAGCCGACGGTCGCGAACGCGGCGCCCGCCGGTACCGCCCCAGGTGCTCCGCCGGGCTGGCCGCAGGCCGGTGTGAGCGGCGGAGCCCCGCCGGTGGCGGCCCCCGGCGCCGCGCCGGGCACTTCGGCCGGGTGGCCGCCCGCCGGTGGTGCGGGCGGGGGGACGCCGCCCGGCGCCAGGCCCGCGGGCACCGCCCCGCCCGCTGCTCCGCCGGTCACCAGACCGTCGGACGGGCTGACGCCGGGGCGCCGCGCGTTCCTCATCGCCGTGGGCCTGCTCGTCCCGGCGGCCGGAGCCGGGGCGATCATGTACGCCGACCGCCTGTTCGGTCCCGGCACCGCCGACCCCGCCGCCTCCCCGTCCGGGGACGCCGCCTCCCGGGCCGGCGGCGGCACCCCGTCGCCCGCGGGGAGCGCCACGGGAACGGCCGCGCCGTCCCCGGCGTCGAGCGGCGAGACGGCCGTCGCCGGCGGGGGCGACGGCGCCACCCAGGGGCCCGGCGGATCACCCGAACCCACGCCCTCCACCGGCGCGACCGGCGGATTCACGCTGGGCAGGCAGCTCCTGCTGCCGCATGACGCGCAGGTGATGAGCGTCGCGATCACGCCGGACGGGAAGACCGTGGTGACCGGCGACTGGAACGGCCGGATCCACGTCTGGGACACCGTCACCGGCAGGCTGCGGTACCGGCTCAACGACCGTGGGTCCTACATCGACGACCTGGCGATCAGCCCCGACGGCCGGCTGGTGGTCACCGTCGGCGGCGTGGAGGACACCAAGATCCGGATGTGGGACCTGACCACGCGGAACGCGCGCGGCGGCAGGACGATCAAGGGCGCGATCTTCGCCGAGTTCAGCCCGGACGGCACGGCGTTCGTCACCGGCAGCGGCTACGAGTGGGCCAACCTGTGGCGCACCTCGGACCGCCGCCAGGTCGGGTCGTCGATGCGGAACGGCGTGCTCGCCAAGGGGGCGGCGTTCAGCCCGGACGGCCGCGTGCTCGCCGTCGCCTCCTGGGACCGGACCGTGCGGCTGTGGAAGCCCGCCAACGGCTCCGCCATGGGCACGCTCACCGGCCACCGCGAGGAGGTGAACTCGGTCGTCTTCGTCGGCCCCCGGCTGCTCGCCAGCGCCGGCTACGACCAGGTGGTGCGGTTCTGGGACGTCGACGCCCGCAAGGCGGACGGCGGCACGCTCAAGGGACCCGTGTCGCAGATCAACAGCATCGCCTACTCCCCGGCGGGCGTGCTCGCCGCCGGCGAGGACAAGGGCCTCGTCTGGCTGTGGAACCCGGCCACGCGGCGTCCCCTCGTCGAGGAACCGCTGGTCGCGCCCGGGCAGGTGCGCAAGGTGCGGTTCAGCCCGGACGGCCGCGTGCTCGCCATCGCGGGCGGCACCGCCGTGCAGGTGTGGGAGATCGCCTCGGCGGGAGGCTGAGGACCCGCGCCCGCCACCCGGCACGCGCCCGGGTACGGCACGGCCGCGCCGTACCCGTACGGACACATCCCCGGATCCGCGGATGCCCCGGCCCTGACGGGGAAGGGACCAGGGACCGCCGGGAGCCGGGAGGTGACGAGCCATGGGGTTCGGACGGAACCGCAGCGGGACCGAGCCGGTCACCGCGCGCAGCCCGCTGCGGGCGCGCGCCGTGCTGTCGGGGATCGCGCTGCCGGTCGCCCTGATCGCCGCGGTCTACTTCGTGGTCCGCGCGCTGCGCGAGGGCGATGCGGTCTGGTGGGCCGAGGCGATCATCGCGGGCGCGGTCGCCGTGATCGCGGCGATCGACCTGCTCGTGCTGCGGCGGCGCATGCGCGAGGCCCGCGAGGCGGCCGCGGCCGGGGATGCCGCCGCGCGGCGCGACGGCGGCGTGTCCCGCATGTGACGGCTCAGCCGGCCGCGCGCACGAGCGCGAGGGACTGCGCCGCGATCTCGAGCTCCTCGTCGGTGGGGACGACGATGACGGCCACCTCGGCGTCCGGCGGGGAGATGAACCGCTCGGCCGGGGACCTGGCGAAGTTCCGCTCGGGGTCGACGGCGATGCCCAGCCGGGTGAGCCCGGACAGCGAGTCGGCCCGGGTGTACGGGTCGTTCTCGCCCACCCCGCCGGTGAACACCACCGCGTCCACCCGGCCCAGCACCGCGTAGTACGCGCCGACGTACTTGCGGATGCGGTAGCAGTACACCCCCAGGGCGAGCCGGGCGCCCTCGTCACCGGCCTCGGCCTTGGCGCGCACCGTGCGCATGTCGCTCGCCCCGGCGAGGGCGAGCAGGCCGCTCCGCCGGGTCAGCGCGTCGTCGACCTGCTGCAGCGTGAGGCCCGCCGTACGGGCGAGGTGGGCGGGCAGGGCCGGGTCCACGTCGCCGGAGCGGGTGCCCATCACCAGGCCCTCCAGCGGCGTCAGCCCCATCGAGGTGTCCACGCTGCGCCCGCCCTCGATCGCCGCCGCGCTCGCCCCGTTGCCGAGGTGCAGCACGATCAGGTTCACCTCGGACGGGTCCCTGCCGAGCAGCTCGGCCGCGCGCCGCGACACGTAGGCGTAGGAGGTGCCGTGGAAGCCGTAGCGGCGCACCCCGTGCTCGGCGGCCCACTCGACCGGCACCGCGTAGGTGTAGGCGACCGGCGGGAGCGTCTGGTGGAACGCGGTGTCGAACACCGCGACCTGCGGGATGCCCGGGAAGATGCGCAGCGCCGCCCGGATGCCGATGAGGTTGCCGGGGTTGTGCAGCGGCGCGAGCACCGACAGGTCCTCGATGGTGCGCAGCACCTCGTCGTCGATGAGCACGGGGTCGCGGAACCGGGCGCCGCCGTGCACCACCCGGTGCCCGACCGCGCGCAGGCTGAGCCGCTCCAGCGCCAGCCCGGTCTCGGCGAACGCCCGCACCACCGCGGCCATCCCGGCCTCGTGGTCGGGGTACGGCTCGTGCCGCACGTACGGCTCGGCGTCCGCGGGCCGGTGGGTGAGCGTGCCCTCCTCCTGGCCGATGCGCTCCACCAGCCCGGTGGCGAGCCGGTGGCGCCCGGTCATGTCGAGCAGCTCGTACTTGATCGAGGAGGAGCCGATGTTGAGCACCAGGACGTGTTCGGGCGTCTCCGTCACCGCTTCCTCACCGTCTCCCGCAACCCCCAGCACCGTCGTCGGCGCCCTGCCGGCGCCGCCCCGTCACGGCCGCGTCCGGACCCCGAGCCTGGCCTCCCGGACGCGCGGGCGGGGCTCCGCCGCCGGCGTCCGGTTTCCGCGCGTCTCCACCCTATCCAGATCTTTCTCCGTCCCTGGTCCGGGGTGCTCGGCAGGGTGGCGGGGCCGGAGAGACACACCGGCCGGCCCCCGGCGTACCATCGGGGACCGGCCGGCGCGTGTGCGGGTCACCGGATCACCTGGGAATCCAGTCCTGCCACACGATCTTGTTGGCGTCGACCCACTTCTTCGCCGCCTGCTCCGGCTTGAGGCCGTTGTTCACGATGTCGTTGGCGACCTGGTTCTGGTCGTCGTTGGTCCACTGGAAGTTGCGGACCAGCTCGTACGCCTTCCCGCCCTTCTCCGCGAACTCCTTCGACACGATCTTGTCGAGCAGGTAGGGCGGGTAGTCGCAGGCCACCTTCTTGGGGTCGGCGTCGCAGCCGATCGCGTACGGCGGCAGGTTGACCTTCACGAGCTTGAGCTGGGTGAACAGCCACTGCGGCTCGTAGAAGTACATCAGCAGCGGGGTCTTGTTCCGGGTGGCGCGCTTCGCGGCCGCGATGAGCGCGTTCTCCGAGCCGCCGTAGACCACCTTGTAGTCCAGCTTCAGGTTCCGCACCAGCGCCTCGTCGTTGGTGACGTAGGTCGGGTCGCCGTCGAGGAGCTGGCCCTTGTCGCCGGACTTGGCGGTGCGGAACAGGCTCGCGTACTTGTTGAGGTTCCGCCAGTCGGTGATGTCGGGGTACTTCTCGGCCATCCACTGGGGCACGTACCAACCGATCACCCCGATGTTGCCGTTGACCCCGGCGTTCACCGCGAGCTTCTTCCGCTCGATGTACTCCTTCTTCTCGGCCTCGCGGCCCCAGTTCTCGATGATGATGTCGACCGAGCCGTCCTCGAACCCCTTCCACGACTCGGGCTCGGTCAGCTCCCTGGTCTCGACCTTGTAGCCGAGCTCGTGCTCGAGCAGGTACTTCACCACGGCGGCGCTGGCGTGGTAGCCCACCCAGGGGTTGATCGCGAGGCGGATCGGGCGGTCGAGGCGGCCCTCGGCCGCGCCACCGCCCGTCTCCGTCTCCCCGTCGCCGCTGCACGCGGCGAGCGGGAGGATGACCGATAATGCCGCGATCACCGCGAGGGCCCGGCGGCCGGACCGCCGTCCGGCGGAGCCGACGCCGATCATTGCGGGATCCACGCCTTCCACTTGTCCGGATTCGCGTCGACCCACTTCTTCGCCGCCTGCTCCGGCGTCATCCCGTTGTTGACCATGTCGTTGGCGACCTGGTTCTGGTCGTCGTTGGTCCACTGGAAGTTCTTCACGAGCTGGTACGCCTTGCCACCGGTCTCGGCGAACCGCTTTGACACAATCTTGTCAAGGTCGTACTGCGGATAGTCACAGGCGACCTTCTTCGGGTCGGCGTCGCAGCCCTCGGTGTATTCCGGCAGCTTCACCCGCACCAGTTCGATCTGGGAGAACAGCCACTGGGGTTCGTAGAAATACATCAGCAGCGGCTTGCGCTGGGCGGTGGCCTGCTGCGCCGCCTTGATGAGCGCCGGCTCGCTGCCCGCGTACACCACCTTGAAGTTCAGCTTCAGATTCTTGACCAGCGCCTCGTCGTTGGTGACGAATGACGGGTCGCCGTCGAGCAGCTGTCCCTTATCGCCGGATTCGGACGTCTTAAATAGGTCGGCATACTTGTTGAGATTCCGCCAGTCGGTGATGTCGGGGTACTTCTCGACCATCCATTTCGGGACATACCACCCGATAACCCCCTTGTTGCCGGTCGGGCCGGCCTCCACGGCGACCTTGTCCTGCTCGATGTACTTTTTCTTCAGGTCCTCGTGGCCCCAGTTCTCAAGGATGACGTCGACCTCACCGTTGGCGAACCCCTGCCAGGAGATCTCCTCCTTGAGCTCCTTCTTCTCGACCTTGTAGCCCAGCTCATGCTCGAGCAGGTAGGCGACGACCGCCGCGTTCGCCTCGTATCCGACCCACGGGTTGATGGCGATCTTCACGGTGCCGGCGGGCGACGCCGCTCCGGAGGCCCCCGCCGACGGAGCCGCCGAACCGGAGGACGTTCCGCCGTCCACCGTCGCGCCACCGCAGCTCGTCGAGGCGAGGGCGAGCAGGAGTGCCCCGGTGATGAGCCGAATTCGTCGCATATCCGTGTCCTCCAGAGGCGTTGACCCGGCGTCGGGAGTCGCCGGTGACGACGCACGTTACGGTCCAGTTGCCATTTGTGGCCGACGACTCCGGCGGCCAATCCGTCGACCGGTTATACCGGCATGGGCTCCGTAGGGATCCCGCCGGGACCGTGGAACGCTTCCGCGGCGTATCTGAGCCTACGAGCACTTCGCGGGAGGATAGGGCAAAACGCCGGGAATCTGGGTGCCGTGATCCTATGGAGATGGCGTGACGTCCATTCCGTAACCTAACTCACTGCTCCGGATGTTGCGCTTGATGTCCGGTTCTACCCATGATGTGCGCATTTGCGCAAGCCTGCGGCAAGTTGGGACTCCAGCTTTCTGGTAATGAGGGGTGTCAGATCCCTTTTTTCATGACTACGTTCAACTTGGTGCGCCTGGTATTGGTGTGCTCAAATTGCTGCTCCCCCAACTGGCTTCTTCAGGGGTCGCTTGGCTCACCTAGGCCGGGCGTCCTGCTGTGGGCCGAGGTCGGCGAGAGGTCGGACCTGGCGTGAGTACGACATATGTGCCCCACACCGGAGGGGAACCCGGTGCCGCGCCCGCCAAGGGCGCACCGCAGGCGAGCGCTCCCGCCGCGGCCAAGGCGCGGCCGGCGCTGCCGGGCGGTCTGCTGAGCTATCTCGACGTGCGCAACTGGCGGGTGCGCACCCGGCTGGTCGCCCTCATCCTGGTGCCCACCGTCGCGGTGGTGCTGATCGGCGGCTACCAGATCACCTCCGCGATGAGCGCCGCCGACGAGTTCCAGCGCGTCAACCAGCTCGCCAAGCTGGTGCAGAGCGTCGCGGAGCTCGGGCACGAGCTCGCCGCGGAACGTGACATGACCGCCATGCACATCGCGCGCGGCCACCCCGACGCGGAGAAGGCCGGCCTGGACGGCCAGATGGCGCGGGTGGACGCCGCGGCGGCCGCGGTGCGCACGCAGGCGGCGGTGGTGCAGAACGAGGTCACCGGTCGCACCGCGGACGAGGTGGCGACCGTGATCAACCGGATCGGCAACCTGCCCACGCTGCGTCGGCAGGCCGCGAGCAGGCAGCTGCTGCCGGACGCCGCGTTCGGGCAGTACTCGTTGATCATCGAGGACCTGCTCTCCCTCTACGACGAGCTGGGCAAGGGCAGCAACGACGACGCCCTGTTCGGCGGCGCGGTGACGCTGGAGTCCCTCACCAAGGCGAAGGAGGCGCTCTCCCGGCAGCGCGGCCTCGTCGCCATCGTGGTCACCGCCGGGCGCTTCGAGCAGCAGCAGATGCAGGACTTCCTCGGCGCGATCTCCCAGGAGGAGGCCCACCGCCGGGCCTTCCTCGCCGAGGTGAGCCGGGCCGACCGGCGGTTCTACGACGAGACGGTCAACAGCACCGTCACCGAGCGGGCGTTCTTCCTGCGCCGGCTGGTGCTGATCCGCGCCACCGTGGGCGCGAGCCTCAAGGGCCTCGACCTCACCCGGGGCAGGCAGGACGACGCGCAGGAGTGGTTCAAGGCCTCCACCGCCGTGATCGACGCGATGCACCGGGTCGAGCAGCGGCAGATGCAGGCGATCCTCAACCGCAGCGCCGACCTGGAGAGCTCCGAGCGCGGCTCGGCCTTCCTGCTCGCCGGTGTGATCGCGGGCATCGTGATCGTGGTCCTCCTCGTCACCACCGGCGTCGCCCAGTCCCTGGTACGGCCGCTGCGGCGGCTGCGCAGCGACGCGCTCGACGTGGCCCTGCGCCGCCTGCCGGAGGTGGTGCAGAAGCTCCGGGAGAGCACCTCGGACGCGCCCCCGCCGGAGGTCGCCCCGATCGGCATCCACACCAAGGACGAGATCGGCGAGGTCGCCCGGGCGTTCGACGAGGTCCACCGCGAGGCGGTGCGCCTGGCGAGCGAGGAGGCGCGGCTGCGCAGCAACATCAACGCGATCTTCGTCAACCTGTCGCGGCGCAGCCAGACGCTGGTCGAGCGCCAGCTCGCCCTGATCGAGCGGCTGGAGCAGGGCGAGGAGAACGAGCGGCGGCTCGCCGACCTGTTCACCCTCGACCACCTCGCCACCCGCATGCGCCGCAACAGCGAGAACCTGCTGGTCCTCGCGGGCCAGGACGCGGTGCGGCGGCACAGCGAGCCGGTCGAGCTGATGGACGTGGTGCGCGCCGCGCTGTCGGAGGTGGAGAACTACGAGCGCGCCGTGCTGCGCCTGCAGTCGGAGGTCGCGATCGCCGGGCAGGCGGTCAACGACGTGGTCCACCTGCTCGCCGAGCTGATCGAGAACGCGCTGTGGTTCTCCCCGGCCGACACCAAGGTCTTCATCTCCAGCAACCGCATCGACGGCAGCGGCGTGATGATCTCGGTGACCGACCAGGGCATCGGCATGTCGCCGGAGGAGCTCGCCCAGGTCAACTGGCGGCTCGCCGACCCGCCGGTGGTGGACGTGGCCGCCTCCCGGCGCATGGGCCTGTACGTGGTCGGCCGCCTGGCGATGCGGCACGGCATCCGGGTGCAGCTCCGCTCCCAGGACTCCGGTGGCCTCACCGCGATGGTGCTGCTCCCGGAGAACCTCATCGTGCCGATCCCCGGCGCGCTCCCCGGCATGCCGCTCGGGCACGGCGCGGCGCCGATGCCCCCGGCGGGCGGAGGGTTCGGGCCCCCGCCGCAGCCCGCCGCCGCGTCGTTCGGCGCGCCCCCGGTCCCGCCGCAGGCCGGTCCCGGCCCGCTGTCCGGCCCCACGGAGGTCGGCCCGTTCGCCGGGACGGCCCCGTCCGGCGGCCCGGCCGCGCGGACCGGCGAGACGTTCAGCATGGACCGGCTCCGGCCGTTCACGCCCCCGGAGCCACCGCACCTGAACGCGCCCTGGCCGGGCGCGGAGACGCTCGACGCCCCGGCCGAGCAGGCCGGGGGCACCGGCCCGTCCTGGCCGGAGCTGCCCCCCGTGCAGTCCGGCGGCTTCCCCGAGCCCCCGGCGTTCCGCCCCGTCACGGGCGGCCCGAAGGCCGATCCCCCGGCCGAGACGCGGACCGGTTGGGGCGCCCCGCCGCCCGCGACCGGCGACCAGGGCAACACCCCCGGCGGCGAGTGGGGCGTCGGCTCCGAGCAGCCCGCCGCGCCGGAGCCCGGGCAGGCCGCCAAGGAGCAGGCCGACGAGTACCTGCCCATCTACGCCGAGGTCGAGTCGAACTGGTTCCGGCGCTCCACCCCCGGCTCCGGTGACCGGAAGCAGGGCGAGTCCTCCGGCTGGTCCTCGCCCGCCGACGAGGGCTGGCGCGCGGCCCAGTCCGTGGCCCAGCCCACCAAGGGCGGCGTCACCGCGGGCGGCCTGCCGAAGCGGGTGCCGAAGGCGAACCTCGTCCCCGGCCGGGCGGGCCCCGCCGCCCCGTCGGGCCCCGCCCCGCGGCCGCAGCTCTCGCCCGACCGCATGCGCAGCCGGCTGTCCAGCTACCAGTCCGGCCTGCGGCGGGGGCGGGACGCGATCCGCCGGGAGAGCGCGGGCGCCGCGGCCGACGGCGCGACCGGAACCACCGAGGAGAAAGGCGAGTGAGACGGATGGTCAGCGCGCTTCGCGTGAGTCGTTTATTCCGCCACGAGATGTGACAGGAGAGACGCGTTGTCAGGTGGATCCTGGAACCCCCCGGAACGCCCGCACTACGGCGGCGCCTACCGGCAGGAGCCGCAGGAGCCGAGACCGTCCCTGGTGCGGATGTACACCGTCACCGGCGGGCGGACCGCCCCGCGCATGCACCTCGCGCTCGAGGCGCTGGTCTCCTCGGCCACGTCGATGCAGCTCGGCCTCAACTACTCCCGCGAATACCGGGCGATCAGCCAGCTCTGCCTCCAGGTACGGTCGGTGGCGGAGATCTCCGCACTGCTCAACATCCCGCTCGGCGTGACCCGCGTGCTGGTCGCGGACATGGCCAACGAGGGCCTGGTGCGCGTCTACCAGCCGCAGCTCGAGTCGAGCGGCGCCCCCGACCGGAACCTGCTGGAACGCGTCCTCACCGGCCTGCGCAGGCTCTGACGGCCGGCCGCCGCCGACGGGGGACGCGTGCCCTCACCGGGCCTCCGCCGTACCGCACCGCGGCGGGGCCGAGGGCGGCCCTCGCGGGGAGCGCGCCGGCACCCGCTCCCGCCGACGACCGAATGGCACCCCGGCCAGGGGTGACGCCCGGCCCGCATGCTGCGCGTGAACCGGCCCCGGACGGCGCGCCGGAGCCGCGGGCTCACGAGCGCGTTGCGCCGCCTGTCGTGCCCGGCCCGGAGGACGCGCCCCGGCCCGCCGCCGCGGCGGACGGCTCCTCGTGGAACAGCCGCTCGGCGACCCGGGCGGCGGTGCGGTACGCCCGGCGGCCGGTCGTGGCGAGGCCCAGGGCGAGCACGAGCGCGCCGTACCCGGCGACCATCCACCACACCGCCTCGCTCGCGTGGGCGAACTCCGGCCCCCGCGGTACGGCGAGCGAGGAGGCGACGATCGAGCCGGCGATCGCCACGCCGAGCAGCTGGCCCACCTGACGGCCGGTGGACGACACCGCGGCGGCCACCCCCGCCTGGGCGCGCGGCATGCCGGACACCGCGGTGTTGGTCAGCGGCGCGTTCACCAGCCCGAACCCGGCGCCGAACACCACGTACACCACGAGCAGCGGGAGCACCGGCGTGTCCGCGGTCACCCGGGTGAGGAGCAGCCCGGCGAGCGTGATCAGCACCCCGGCGACGGTCAGCGGCGGGCGCGCCCCGCGCGCGGCGACCAGGCGGCCCGACACCGGGGAGAGCACGAGCGTGGCCAGGGCCATCGGCAGCGTGTAGATCCCGGCCTCGAGCGGCGTGAGGCCGCGCACGTTCTGCAGGTAGATCGTGTTGATGAACAGGAAGCCGCCCAGCGCCGCGAACGAGCACACCGCGATCGCCACCGCGCCGGAGAACGGCGCGCTGCGGAAGAACCGCAGGTCGATCAGCGGGTCGTCGCGCCGCGGCTCGTACCACAGCAGGGCGGCCAGGCAGAGCGCGGCGACCGCGAAGCAGCCGAGCACCGGGGCCGCGCTCCACCCCAGGTTGGGGCCCTCGATGATGCCGAAGCACAGCGTCGTCAGCGTCGCCATGACGAGCAGCTGGCCGAGCGGGTCGAGGCGGCGCGGGCGCGGCGCCCGCGACTCGGGCACGAGCAGCGCGGTGAGCACGATCGTCGCGACGCCGATCGGCACGTTGATCCAGAAGATGCCCGGCCAGCCCAGCGTCTCCACGATGAGCCCGCCGACCGGCGGTCCCGCCGCCAGGCTGATGCCGCCGATGCCGCCCCACACCCCGATCGCCCGGGCGCGCTCCCGCGGGTCGGTGAATACGTTCGCGATGATCGACATCGCCACCGGGTTGAGCATCGAGCCGCCGGTTGCCTGCAGCATGCGGAACGCGATCAGCCAGCCCAGGCTCGGGGCGACGCTGCACAGCAGCGAGCCGAGCGAGAACAGCGCGAGGCCGATCTGGAACACCCGGCGCCGGCCGACCCGGTCGGCGGTGGAGCCGGAGAGCATGAGCAGGCCGCCTACCACGAGCACGTAGGCGTCGACCACCCACTGCATGCCGGAGATCGGGGCGTGCAGGTCCCGGGCGATCACCGGCAGCGCGATGTTCACGATGGTCGCGTCCAGCGACACGATGAACAGGCTCGTGCAGCACAGCAGCAGGACCGCGATCCGCCGGCGGCGGCTGAGCTCGGTCACGGTGACACCATTTCGTTGAACCCCGGTGCAGACGACGACGGTTGCGAGCCTATTCGGGGGCCTCAGCTGCGCCGACGCCGCCCTCCGGCGAGCGCCGGACGCCCGCGCACCCCGCCGGGAGCGGCGGCGTCGCGCCACGGGGCCGGACCGCTCCGCGGCGGCCGGCCGCGTCCCGTGCCGTTTTCTCCCCGTTCCGGGCGGCCGTCACGCCCTCCCCGAGGAGGCGTGGCCCGCCCGCCGCGCCGGCCCGGCGCCCCATGGTCACCCCGGCTGGGGTTGAGTGCACCGTACGCGAAGAGCGACATATTAATTACGGAGAGCAATCTCTTGCCCGATTTCGTGGGCTTTCGCGGTTAGGATCGCAGTAATTGATCTTTTTGGCGAACCGTTCACGGGGGGATCGCGTGCTGAAGGGCATCGACGTCTCGAACTGGCAGCGCCGCGTCGACTGGCGGGCGCATGCCGAGCGCGGTGTCGCCTTCGCCTTCGCCAAGGCCACCGAGGGCGACACGTTCGTCGACCCGTGGTTCGAACGCAACTGGGAGGGCATGCGGGAGAACTGGATCGTCCGCGGCGCCTACCACTTCGCCCGGCCGGGCGGCAAGAACCCCGAGGAGCAGGCGATGCACTTCCTCAAGGCGGTACGGCGGGCCTGCGCCGCCTCCGGGCGCCCCGGGCTGCGCCACGGCGACCTGCTCGCCCTCGACCTGGAGACGAACGACCGCCGCAGGCCGCACGAGGTGGCCCGGTTCGCCCGCCGCTGGTGCGCCGCGGTGATCGAGCGCACCGGCGTGCGGCCGTTCGTCTACACCCACTACACCTTCGCCATGCAGGGCCACTGCGACGGGCTCGAGGTGCTGCCGCTGTGGATCGCCGCGCCCAGCTACCCCAAGGGCGATCCGGTCGTGCCCGAGCCGTGGGAGACCTGGACGATCCACCAGTACGCCAACAGCCCCATCGACCGGAACGTCTTCGACGGCACCCGGGGCGAGCTCGTCCGGTACGGCAAGCGGCGCCGCAGGCCCGCCGCCCGGCGCCGCGCCCGCGACCGCCGCGCCGACCGGTGACCCGGGCCGCCGCCGCGGCCGGGGCGGTCACGGGCCGGGTCCGCGCGGCCGGGCGTGCGCGCGCCGCGGCGGGCGTATCATGGGGGACATGGCGGCCGCGGTCGAGTTCCTGACGACCACGCCGGGCCCGGCCCGGCGGTGCGGTCGCGTGCACTGAGGAAGTGGCGTAGCCAGCAGCCCCGGGAGCGGTCCCGGGGTTTTGTTCTTCCTCGGCCCGCTCCCCTCGACGGTGGAAGGAGAGGAGCGCATGGCGCCGCCGGTACCCGGTGACGGCCGTGACTCGGTAGCATCTGACCCCAGCGAATCAGCCTCATCGACCAGTCAAGGAGTCCGTGTGTCCACCGTGTCCCAGATCCGCATCACCCTCGACGGAACCGAGCGTGCGGTGGCGGCGGGCACCACGGCCGGTGAGGCGCTCTCCGCCGACGGCCGCACCGTGATCGCGGCCAGGGTGAACGGCCAGGCCCGCGACCTTTCCCACGTGCTCGCCGAGGGCGACGTGGTCGAGCCGATCACCATCGACTCGGAGGAGGGCCGGGCGATCATGCGGCACTCCACCGCGCACGTGCTCGCCCAGGCCGTGCAGGACCTGTTCCCCGAGGCGAAGCTCGGCATCGGCCCGCCGGTGGAGAACGGCTTCTACTACGACTTCGACGTCGCCCAGCCGTTCACCCCGGAGGATCTCAAGCGCATCGAGAAGCGCATGCGCGAGATCGTCAAGCAGGGGCAGGAGTTCCGGCGGCGCCGGGTCAGCGACGAGGAGGCACGGCAGGAGCTCGCGGCCGAGCCGTACAAGCTGGAGCTGATCGGGCTCAAGGGCGGTGCCTCCGAGGAGGAGAGCGTCGAGGTCGGCGGGGCCGAGCTGACCATCTACGACAACCTCGACCCCAAGACCGGCGAGGTGCGCTGGAAGGACCTGTGCCGGGGGCCGCACGTGCCGTCGACCAAGGCGATCGCCGCCTTCAAGCTGATGCGCAGCGGCGGCGCGTACTGGCGCGGCAGTGAGAAGAACCCGCAGCTGCAGCGCATCTACGGCACCGCCTGGGAGTCGAAGGAGCGGCAGGACGAGTACCTGCACATGCTCGAGGAGGCCGAGAAGCGCGACCACCGCAAGCTCGGCGTCGAGCTCGACCTGTTCTCCTTCCCGCCGGAGATCGGCGGCGGCCTCGCGGTGTGGCACCCCAAGGGCGGCATCACCCGCCGGGTGCTGGAGGAGTACTCGCGGCGGCGGCACGAGCGGGCCGGCTACCAGTTCGTGGTCACCCCGCACATCTCCAAGTCGACCCTGTTCGAGATCTCCGGGCACCTGGGGTGGTACGCCGAGGGCATGTACCCCCCGATGGAGATGGAGGGGGCGACCTACTACCCCAAGCCGATGAACTGCCCCTTCCACATCATGATCTACAAGTCGAGGGGGCGGTCCTACCGCGACCTGCCGCTGCGCATGTTCGAGCTCGGCACCGTGTACCGGTTCGAGAAGTCGGGCGTGCTGCACGGCCTCACCCGGGCGCGGGGCTTCACCCAGGACGACTCGCACATCTTCTGCACCCCCGAGCAGCTCGCCGACGAGCTCGCCTCGCTGCTGCAGTTCGTGCTCGACCTGCTGCGCGACTACGGGCTCACCGAGTTCGAGGCCGAGCTGTCCACCCGGCCGGAGAAGTTCGTCGGCGAGATCGAGCAGTGGGAGGAGGCCACCGAGGCGCTGCGGCACGCGCTGGAGAAGTCCGGCCTGCCGTACAAGGTCGCCGAGGGTGAGGGCGCCTTCTACGCCCCGAAGATCGACGTCCACATCAAGGACGCGATCGGCCGCCGCTGGCAGCTGTCCACCCTCCAGGTCGACCTGCAGATGCCGCAGCGGTTCGACCTGGAGTACCAGGCGGCCGACGGCACCCGGCGCCGGCCGTACATGATCCACCGGGCGCTGTTCGGGTCGGTCGAGCGGTTCTTCGCCATCCTGCTCGAGCACTACGCGGGCGCGCTGCCGCCGTGGCTCGCCCCGGTGCAGGTGGTCGGCATCCCGATCGCGGACGAGCACGTGCCGCACCTGGAGCGGGTGGTGGCGAGGCTGCGCGAGAAGGGCATCCGGGCCGAGGTCGACGCCTCCGCGGACCGCATGCAGAAGAAGATCCGCAACGCGCAGAAGCAGAAGATCCCCTACATGCTTCTCGCGGGCGACGACGACGTGTCGAAGAACGCGGTGTCCTTCCGGTACCGCACCGGCGAGCAGAAGAACGGCGTGCCGATCGACGAGGCGATCGAGGAGATCGTGAACGCCGTGGAGAACCGCATCCAGATCTGAGCGTGACCGTCGCCGCGGGGCGCCCCGGACGACCGGGCGTGCCCCGCGGTGTCGTTTCCGCGCGCTTTTCCAGCGGCCCTGGCGGAGGATCCGTGCCTGACCGGCGGCGGGTACGGCCGGGCGTCGTCTGACGCTCGCCCGCGCGCCGCGACGACCTCCGAGACGTCGCGCAGCCCCTGAAGGCGCGGTGGCCGGTGGGAGGCCCGCCGCGCCTTCGTGCGGCCTCGCCCGGCGAGCCGTGGGGGAGGGCCGTCCCGCCGGGATCAGGCGAGCGCGGCGGCCTCGCCGTCGTTCTGCGGGCCCGGGTGGGACGGGCCCGGCATCCGCACGTCCTCCACGGTGACGTTGACCTCGACCACGCGCAGGCCGACCATGCGGCTCACCGCCCGGGCCACGTTGATCTTGACCTCGTTCGCGACGTCGAGGATCACGCGGCCGTACTCGACGACGATGGTGACGTCGATCGCGACCTGGCGTTCCTCCACCTGCGCGCGCACGCCCGGGATCGGGCGGACGCCCTCGGCCCCCGCCCGGCCGTCCGGTTCGTGGCCGTGCTCCGGATCGCTGCCGAGGTCGGCCACGCCGGGCACCTCCCGGGTGGCGAGGGCCGCGATCTTCTCCACCACCTCGTCCGCGACCCTTATCCGGCCCTTCACCACGGCCGCGGTGACCGTCTCCATCGTGGTGGCGCCCCGCAGCGGGCGCGGCCGGGGCGTCACCCGGACGGCGGGCTCCGCGTCGGCCACGGGCACGACCGCGCCGGAGACGGCATCGGCGTCCGAGTCCGAGGCGTCGGCGGCGGAGCGTTCCGTGCCGGAGGAGTCCGGCGACGGGGACTCGGCCGCGGCCGGGGCGGTGCTCGTCGTGGACGCGGTCCACAGGGAGACCGACATCGTGGTCACCGCGCCGGAGGCGGACGACGTCGCGAACGGCTCCGCCTCGGACGGCGCGGCGTCGGCCGGGCCGGAGTCCACCGGGTCGGAGGATGCGGGGCCGGACGCCCCCGGGTCGGCCGGCGCCGGCTCGGAGGCCGCGCTGTCGGTCACCGCCGAGGCGGCCTCCGCCGGGTCGGCGGAGGCCGCAAGGCCGGAGGCGCCGGTCTCGGGCCGCTCGGGCTCGGCCTGCGTGTCCTCGGCCGAGCCGTACGACGAGCCGGTGTAGCCCGTCGCGGCGAACCCGGAGGCGGTGTGGCCGGTGGTGGTGAGCCGCGGCGAGGAGGGCTCGGAGTCGAACCCGGAGGACGACTCGGCCGAGGCGGGCTCGGCCGAGGAGAACCGCTCGGACGAGAACACCGAGGTGGAGTAGTCGGTCGCCGCGGGCTCCGCGGAGAACACCGAGGTGGCGAACGTGGACGAAGAGAACGCCGATGAGGAGGACGGCGACGGGCGCGAAGGGACGTGCTCGTCGCCCTCGGCGCCGCGGGCCGTGCCGGGCGTCGTCTCGGCCGAATCCTCTGCGGCGATGGCTTCGCTCATTGGTGGATCGCTCCTTCGGGTGCCTCTGCGCAGCGATTCGGAATTCTGCCCGATCTTTCCGCCCCTGTCGCCTCGGATGTCACACACACCACAGGCCGGTTCCGGGCATCCGTCCGGAAGCGGACGACCGTCCCGTCGGGGGCACCCTGCCCGGAACGGGCCGCGGGGGTCCTATGCTGCAAGACATGCAGGAGCCGATTGAGCAGGCCGGGGTGGGGGTGCCGGACAACTTCCAGCGCCTGTGGACGCCTCACCGCATGGCCTACATCAGAGGGGAGAACAAGCCGACCGGCTCCGGACCGGGAGACGGCTGCCCGTTCTGCGAGATCCCGAAGATGAGCGACGAGGACGGGCTCATCCTCGCGCGCGGCAGTACCGTCTTCGCCGTCCTCAACCTGTACCCGTACAACTCGGGTCACCTGATGATCTGCCCGTACCGGCACATCGCCGACTACGTGGAGCTGAACGAGGCGGAGACGGCCGAGATCGCGGACTTCACCAAGCGCGCCATCCAGGCCCTCCGCAAGGCGAGCGGCGCCCAGGGCTTCAACGTCGGCCTCAACCTCGGCCAGGTCGCGGGCGCCGGGATCGCCGCCCACCTGCACCAGCACATCGTCCCGCGGTGGGGCGGCGACACCAACTTCATGCCGATCGTCGGCCACACCCGCGTCCTGCCCCAGCTGCTCCGCGAGACCCGCGAGCTCGTCGCCGAGGCCTGGCCCTCCTGACCGTCCCGGCCCGGCCGCGTGCCGGGCGGCGGTCCCGCCACCCGGCACCGGCACGCCGTACGGCCGGGCCACCGGGCACGGTCAGATCAGGCCGGGCAGGCCCTCGGCGCGGCCCGAGGAGTCCGTGGCGGGCTTGTCGCAGGGCGCCCGGTGCGCGGTGCCGGGGGAGCCCTCGCGCCCGCCGGACGGGCCGTCGGAGGGCCCTGGGGAGGCCTCGCCCGCCGGGCCGATCGGGGCGAGACGCCCGTTCTCGCGGAGCATGCCGATCCCCGTGGCGAGGACCAGCGGCACCGCGAGGCCGAGCACCATGGACAGCACGGCGACGCCCGAGTCGTTGACGAGGGTGCCGACGACGCCGCAGACCAGGGAGCCCACCAGGCCCGCCTTGAGCATCGGCGACCGCTCGAAGGCGAGCGGGACGAGGCCCGCGCTGACCGTGCCCGGGCGGAGCACCGCGAAGACCAGGAACCCGAGCGCGGTGACCACGATCGGCATGAGGTTCGGGTTCAGCATCGTCTGGAGCATCGCGTCGAGCTTGCGGGCGATCACCGGAAGGTAGGTGCCGTCGGCGACCTGCCCGACGAAGCGGCCCAGGTGGGTCTGGTCGGCCGGGGGACGCAGGTGGTCGAGGAACGCGATCGCCATGATGAGCACGCCCCCGGCCGCGCAGAAGCCGCCGAGCCGGACGATCGACACCCGCGCCCCCGCCACGAGGAGGGCGGTGACGGCGATGCCCGGGAGGAAGGCGATCACGCCGCCGAAGTCGCTGCCGATGCCCGGCCAGCCGTCGAGGAGCATGGCCACCCCGCCGCACCCGGCGATGAACCCCACCGCCGCCCGCGGCCGCCCGGCGGTGACCAGCCGCTCCGCGCCCGCGGCGGCGAGCAGCAGCACCGAGGTGGCCAGCAGCGCGAAGGACACGTTGCCCAGGCCGTGGTACCGGCCGCCCACCACGGCGGTGTACCCCATCAGGCCGTCGATCTGCAGCGTGGTGCCGGTGAGCATGTCGCCGAGCAGCACGGCGGCGGTGACGCCGGTGACCACCGCGGCGGGGCCGAACGGGTGCCGCCGCCAGGGGCCGGCGAGGGCGGCCACGGCGAGCAGCACGACGATCGCGGCGACACAGCCGATCAGCGTCGCCGTGGGCGCCGCCGTGCGGTCCCACGGGAACAGGTTCGCCAGCGAGGTGGCGATCGGGATCGAGGCGAGCGCCACCGCCGCGACCCGCACCCCGCCGAGCGCACGCCGCCTGCGCAGCAGCACGAACGCGGCCACGTAGAACAGCACCTGAAGCGCCGCCACGCCGTAGAAGAAGAACCGGGTCGCGTTGCGCACGGTCTGCCCGCGCAGGTCGGCGCGGCGCACGATGTCCAGCGCCTCCTCGAGCGGGGCGGCGGCGGTGAGCCGCCACGGCGCGCCGATCACCACGGCGGGCACCTCGACGCCGGCCTGGACGAGCATCGTCGCGGTGATGTCGGGGAGCAGCACGATGTGGTCGCGGTGCGTGGACGCGGTGCCGACGAGCCGCCCGGTGCCGCCCGGGGTGCGCCACATCGCGACGCGCAGGTGCGGCACGCCGCCGTGGTCGGACAGGCCCGCGAGCAGCACGGCGGTGTCCGCCGGGAGGCGCTCGAGCACCGCGCCGACCTTCGCGTCGGCCGCGGCGACCGCCGCGGCGCGCTCGGCGGGGGAGAGCAGGTCGGGCTCCTTGGTGAGCACGCCGTCGCGCAGGTAGGGGCGGATCAGGTCGTCGACGTCCACCGCGAGCAGCGGGCAGCGCGACCACCCGGCGTCCGGCAGCGCGTCCGGCGTGGCCGCGTAGACGTCCACCCGGCCGTCCGCGTCGGCGAGGGCGAGCGCGGCGCCCGGGCCGACCGCGGCCGTGCAGTGCCCGGCCGCCCGCGCCGCGGCGCCGAGCGCGCCCGCGCTGTACCGGCCGCCGTCGCCGCGCAGCCGGTCGAAACCGGGGACGACCGCGCCCCCGCCCGCGGGCTCGGGAACCGGCGGCACGCCACACCGGCCCCCGGTCGAGGTGCGGATGCCCGCCGACACCGTGAGCCAGCCGTCGTACGGGCAGGTGGCGGTGGCCACCGCGCGCGGTGAGAGCGTGCCGATGGCGCTGCCCTGGGCGAGCCGCCACAGGTTCGGGGTGCGCCGCGGCCCGATGTCGTTCCAGTGCAGCCCGGGTACGCCGATCAGGGCCACCCGCCCGGGCGCCGGTGCGCCCTGCGGCGACCCGGCGGCGTGGGCCGCGGTGGCCAAGAGGCACACCCCAAGCACGATCACGGCCAGCAGTGCCGGCACGCGCCTCACGATTCGCCTCCCTCCCGCCCGTGGCCGTCCCCTTGCCGCGGGCGGCTCCGCCCCGTGGCCCGGGGCGGACGGCTCGCCGCGCCCCGCGGGCACGGCGAAGGGGAGTGCGGCCGCGCCCGTGGCCGATGTCACTGACACCTTGGCACAGAGATCACATATCCCGGGTGATTTGCCAATGGTTGTGCACAACGATTCGGCGAGTGCCCGGGATCGGCGGTCCGGGCCACGGGCGCGGGACGGGTACGGCACAGCCGCCGGGGGCGTGAGGGTACGGCGGCGCGCGCCGTCCGGCCCGCGCCGCCGTACCCGTGCGCCCAGGGCGCGGGCCGCGCCGCCAGGGCTCAGCCGACGTTCGCCACGGTGACCCGGGCCGCGGCGCTCTCGTTGTGCAGGCGGTCGAGGGCGGTCACGTAGTAGGTGCCGGTGGCGCGAATCGTGTAGGACTGCCGCGCCCCGCCGGTGGCCGGGACGACCGCGACGAGGTTGCGCGCCGAGGCGGTCGCGCACGCGTCGCCCTTGCCGCTCACCCGGTAGACCGCGTACGCGCGGGCGCCGGGCGAGGAGCGCCAGCTCAGCGTGGTGCCCTCGGCCGCCAGATCGGTCACCTTCGCGGGCTTCCCGCCGTCCAGGCCCTTGATCAGCGGGAGCAGCGCCGGGCGGCGGTAGTAATCGGCGACGATGCGGTCGAGCACGCCGAGCGGGTTGGTCAGCAGCTGCTTGGCGCTGAAGTAGACGTCGCCCTTCACCTCCGGCTGCTTGCGGTCGAGCGCGATGTGCGCGGGCAGCTCACCGGCCTTGGTCCAGGCCGGCTCGTCCTTGCTGCCCACCCGGTAGAGCGCCTGGCCGATGTACAGGTGCACGTCGGTGCCGCGCACCTCCTTCGCCCACCACGGCAGCAGCACCGAGTAGCTCGCCGCCTTGTGGCCGCGCGACCAGTAGAGCTGGGGCAGGATGTAGTCCACCGTGCCGGATTTGATCCAGTGCCGGGCGTCGGCGTGGATCGCGTCGTAGGCGGACATGCCGTTGGTGGCCGACCCGGTCGGGTCCTGCGCCTTGTTGCGCCAGATGCCGAACGGGCTGATGCCGAACTTCACCCAGCCCTTGGTGCGGTGCACGGCGTCCGACACCTCGGCCACGAGCCGGTTGACGTTGTCCCGGCGCCACTCGGCGAGCGGCTTGCCCTTGCCGTACTTCTTGTACGCGGCGGCGTCGTCGAACCTCGCCCCCTGGACGGGATAGGGGTAGAAGTAGTCGTCGAAGTGCACCCCGTCCACGTCGTAGCGCCGCACCACGTCCGTGACGACCTTGACGACGTGCTCGCGCACCTCCGGCAGGCCCGGGTTGTAGTAGGCGCGCCCGCCGTACTTGACGACCCACCCGGGGTTGCGCCGGGCCGGGTGGTTGGCGGGCAGCGCGGAGATGTTGGCGTCGTCCGCGGCCCGGTACGGGTTGAACCACGCGTGGAACTCCAGGCCGCGCTTGTGCGCCTCGCTGATGAGGAACGGCAGCGGGTCCCAGCCGGGGTCGCCGCCGGCCTTGCCGGTGAGGAACTGCGACCACGGCTCGAGGTCGGAGCGGTAGAAGGCGTCCCCGGCCGGCCGTACCTGGACGAAGACCGCGTTCAGCCGGCGCTTGACCGCCTCGTCGAGGATGCGCGTGTACTCGGCCTGCTGCCGCTGCACGGACAGGCCGGTCTTCGACGGCCAGTCGATGTTGCGTACGGTCGCGATCCACACCCCGCGCAGCTCACGCTTGGGGAAGGCGGCGTCGGCCGGGCAGTTCGGGGAGGACTCGGCCGAGGCGACGCGGGAGGTGGCCACGGCGGTGGCGGGTTTCTTCCCACCCTTCTCCTGCTCGGCCTGTGCCTTCGGTCCGAACACGTAGGCGGCCCCGGTCGTGGCGACGGCGATGACGGTGGCGACAAGCAGCGGACGGTGGTGCATGGTCCCCAAGTCTGGCACCGCGTCCGCCATGGCACGGTACGAAAACCCTATTGGTTGGTGATGACAAACCGGATCGTTGTCCAAAATTTGGGGCGAGCCGGGGCGGCCGCGTCCGGACACGGCCGCCCCTACCTGCCACATCCCGGACGAACCTGGACGGATCCGCCCGAGACCGGCGTCAGCTCGCGGCCTTCGCCTCGCCCGTCACCTTCTCGGCGAGGTGCTGCGGCAGCGGCTCGTAGCGCAGGAAGGACCGGGTGAAGGTCCCGGTGCCGTGCGACATCGACCGCAGGTCGATCGCGTAGCGGATGATCTCCAGCTCGGGGACCTCGGCCTTGATCAGCGTGCGGCCGGTGTTGCCGACCGGCTCGGTGCCGAGCACCCGGCCGCGCCGGGCGGACAGGTCCGACATGATCGTGCCGACGTAGTCGTCGGGCACGAGCACGGAGACCTCGTCCACCGGCTCGAGCAGCAGCATCGGCACCTTGTTCGCCGCCTCCTTCAGCGCGAGCTGCCCCGCGATCTGGAAGGCCATGTCCGAGGAGTCCACCGAGTGCGCCTTGCCGTCGTAGAGCGTCACCCGGATGTCCACCACCGGGTACCCGGCGACGAGCCCGCGCTCCATCTGGGTGCGCACGCCCTTCTCCACCGACGGGATGAACTGGCGCGGGATCACGCCGCCGACGATCTGGTCGACGAACTCGAAACCGCCGCCCGACGGCAACGGCTCGACCCGGATGTGGCAGATGGCGTACTGGCCGTGGCCGCCGGTCTGCTTGACGTTGCGGCCCATCGCCTCGGCCGTGCCGCCGAAGGTCTCCCGCAGCGGCACCCGCAGCTCGACCTTCTCCACCGCCACGCCGTGCCGCTTGGCCAGCCGCTCGAGCAACACGTCCGCGTGCGCCTCGCCCATGCACCACAGCACGAGCTGGCGGGTCTCGGCGTTGTTCTCCAGCCGCAGCGTCGGGTCCTCGGCCACCAGCCGGCCCAGCGCCTGGGACAGCTTGTCCTCGTCGGCCTTCGACCTGGCGCGGACCGCCACCGGCAGCAGCGGCTCGGGCATCGTCCAGGCGGTCATCAGCAGCGGGCGGTCCTTGTCGGACAGCGTGTCGCCGGTCTCCGCCCGGGACAGCTTCGCGATCGCCACCACGTCACCGGCGATCGCCTTCGAGATCGGCCGCTGGTGCTTGCCGAGCGGGCAGGACAGCGCGCCGATCCGCTCGTCGACGTCGTGGTCCTCGTGCCCGCGGTCGGCGAGGCCGTGCCCGGAGACGTGCACCACGGTGTCCGGGCGCAGCGTGCCGGAGAACACCCGCACCAGGCTGATGCGGCCGACGTACGGGTCGCTCGTCGTCTTGACCACCTCGGCGACGAGCGGGCCGTCCGGGTCGCAGGTGATGTCGGTGACCGGGGTGCCGTCGATCGTGGTGATCTCCGGCAGCGGGTGCTCCAGCGGCGACGGGAAGCCCTGGGTGATGCCGTCGAGCAGCTCGATCAGGCCGACCGCGGGGCCGGCGCCGGGGGCCGCGCAGACCGGCAGGACCGGGTAGAAGCCGCCGCGGGCCACCGCCTTCTCCAGGTCCTGGATGAGCATCTTGGGGTCGAGGTCCTCGCCCGCGAGGTAGCGGTCCATGAGGGACTCGTCCTCGCTCTCCTGGATGATGCCCTCGATGAGCTCGCCCCGGTACGTCTCGATCGCGTCGGCGTGCGCGGCGTCCGGCTCGCGCTCGGTGCGCTTGCCGCTCGTGTAGTCGTAGAAGGTCTGGGTGAGCAGGCCGATCAGGCCCTGCACCCGCTGGTCGCCGACGACCGGCAGGTAGAGCGGGGCGACGCCCTCGCCGAACGCGTCCTGGCAGGTGGCGAGGACCTCGTCGAAGTCGGCCCGCTGGTGGTCGATCTTGGTGATCACGACGGCGCGCGGCATGCCCACCGCCGCGCACTCCTCCCAGAGCATCCGGGTGAGCCCGTCGATGCCGTCCGCCGCCGAGACGACGAAGAGCGCCGCGTCGGCGGCCCGCAGCCCGGCCCGCAGATCGCCGACGAAGTCGGCGTAGCCGGGGGTGTCGAGCAGATTGATCTTGATGCCGTTGTGCACGACCGGCGCGAGGGAGAGGTTCACCGAGCGCTGCTGGCGGACCTCGACCTCGTCGTAGTCGCTGACCGTGGTGCCGTCCTCGACCCGGCCGGCGCGCGTGATGGTGCCGGTCGCGGCGAGCAGCGCCTCGACCAGCGTCGTCTTCCCCGCTCCGGAGTGGCCGACCAGCACGACGTTGCGTACCTTCTCGGGCCGGTCGGCCTCCGGTGCCCTGCCGGCGACTCCCGCTGCCCCTGACTTCTCCGCCACTTCGCCTCCTGGTGACTCGGAGGGTCGTGCCCGGTCGCGGAGCCTCGCCTCGCCGTGTGTTTCCCGGCCGTTCTCGTGGCCGCCGCCGCGCGTTCCGGTGGCGCCCGCTACACTTCCGGGAGTCCGCCTCCTTTCCCGTTGGTCCGGCTCGGCTCTTTCGCCCGGACGCGACCACGTTGTCTCGCTGCCACGCCCGGCGCCCCCAGCCGGACGCGCGCAGTGGGGGTATCGCTCGTGTGTCCCACCCTTTACCCATACGGCGGCTATCACAAGAGCCTGACGGTAAAAGTGCGGAATCAGACACGGATATCGGCCCGGCCGCGCGGTGTCCTACGATCGGACGGCAATGCTCAACGTCCTTCGTCCCACCGTGAGCCGCGTGCTGACCCCCCTGGGCCGGGCGCTCGCCGACCGTGGGGTCAGCCCCAACATGGTGACCGCCGTCGGCACCCTCGGCACGGTCGCCTCCGCGCTGTACTTCTTCCCGCGGGGCGAGCTGGTGTGGGGGGCTCTCGCCGTTGCCGTGTTCGCCCTCTCCGACATGATCGACGGGGCGGTGGCCCGCGCGAAGGGGGGAACCGGCAGCAGGTGGGGCGCCTTCCTCGACTCGAGCCTTGACCGCCTCGCGGACGCCGCCATCTTCTCCGCGCTCACCTGGCACTTCTTCACCGACGACCGGCCGGTGCTCGCCGGGGTGACGCTGTTCTGCCTGGTGGCCGGGATGCTCGTGTCGTACGTCAAGGCGCGGGCCGAGGGACTCGGCATGACCTGCAACGTCGGCATCGCCGAGCGCACCGAGCGGCTCGCCGTCGTGCTGCTGTCCGCGCTCCTCGGCGGCCTCGGCGTGCCGTACCTGCCCGACGCCGGGCTGTGGCTGCTCGCCGCGGCGAGCGCGTTCACCGTGGTCCAGCGGGTGCTCCATGTGCACCGTCAAGCGGTGACAGAATGAGGGTCAACTGAGGGTCACGCCGTCGCCGCCGACCACCGGGTACGGCGGCCTCGCCGCGCCGCCGGGGACGCCCGGGAGCGCGGTGCGCACGGCGGGGGAGAGCGCCGTAGGGTCGGACCTGAAAGCCCGCCCGTACGGCCCGGCCGGGCCGCCACGGCGGGCGGGCCGGGGCCGGGTGGACCGCCGGGTGGACAACTGTATGGGGTGAATCGCGCTGATCGATCGCATCGTCGCCGCCGCCCTGCACGCCGGATGGGTGCTGGTGCCGCGCCTCCCCGAGCGGGTGGCCGCCTGGATCTTCCGGCTCATCGCCGACTTCCTGTGGCTGCGCCAGGGCAGGTCCGTGCGCCGGCTGCAGTCGAACTACGCCCGGGTGCTCGGCTGCGCCCCGGACGACCCGCGGGTGCGCCGGCTCGGCCGCGCGGGCGTGCGCTCCTACATGCGCTACTGGATGGAGGCGCTGCGGCTGCCCGCGATGAGCCGGGAGCGCATCCTCGCGGGCACCGTCGCCCACGGTGACGAGATCATGTTCAAGTACCTCGACCGGGGGCAGGGCGCGGTGATGGCGCTGCCGCACATGGGCAACTGGGACCTCGCCGGCGCCTGGCTGGTGCACAAGGGCCACCCGTTCACCACCGTGATGGAGCGGCTCAAGCCCGAGTCGCTGTACGAGCGCTTCGTCGCCTACCGGGAGGGCCTCGGCATGGAGGTGCTGCCGCTCACCCGCAAGGAGGGCGGCAGCGCGGGCGCCTTCGGCGTGCTGGCGCGGCGGCTGCGCGAGGGGCGCCCGGTCTGCCTGCCCGCCGACCGGGACCTCACCGCGACCGGCGTGGAGGTGGACTTCTTCGGCGCCCGCACCCGCATGGCGCCCGGCCCGGCGCTGCTGTCCATCCAGACCGGCGCGCCGCTCATCCCGGCCGCGCTCTGGTTCGAGAAGGACGGCTGGGGGGTGCGGATCTTCGACGAGATCCCCGTCCCCGAGCACGGCACCCGGCAGGAGAAGGTCCAGATCATGACCCAGGCGATGGCGCGGGCCTTCGAGAAGGGGATCGCCGAGCACCTGGAGGACTGGCACATGATGCAGCGCCTGTGGCTCGACGACCTGGAGCCGCGCCCGGCGCCCGCCGGCGGGGCCGCCGAGGCCGCCGCGGACCCCAACCCCCCTGCGAGCGGGACATGAGGATCGGAATCGTCTGCCCCTACACCTGGGACGTGCCGGGCGGGGTGCAGGCGCACGTGCGCGACCTCGCCGAGGCGCTGATCGCCGACGGCCACCACGTGTCGGTGATCGCCCCCGCGGCCGACGACGCGCCGCTGCCGCCGTACGTGGTGCCCGCGGGCCGCGCCGTGCCGGTGCCGTACAACGGGGCGGTGGCCCGCCTGGCGTTCGGCTTTTTGTCGGCGAGCCGGGTGCGCAAGTGGGTGCGCGAGGGCCGCTTCGACGTGCTGCACGTGCACGAGCCGCAGGTGCCCTCGCTCGGCCTGCTCGCCTGCTGGGTGGCGCGCGGCCCGATCGTCGCCACCTGGCACTCGTCGATCCCGCGCTCCCGGATGCTCGCCGTCGGCGCGCCGATGCTGCAGAGCGCCCTGGAGAAGATCACCGGCCGGATCGTGGTCTCCGAGGCCGCCCGAAAGACCCTCGTCGAGCACCTCGGCGGCGACGCGGTGATCATCCCCAACGGGGTCACCGTGGACCGGTACGCGCACGGCGAGCCGCTGCCCGGCTGGCGGGACAAGGGCGAGGTGATCGGCTTCCTCGGGCGCATCGACGAGCCGCGCAAGGGCCTGCCGGTGCTGCTCGACGCGTTCGCCATGCTCGCCCCCGAGCGCCCCAGGCTGCACCTGCTCATCGCCGGGCCCGGCGACGGGGACGAGGTGCGCGAGCGGGTGCCCGCGGAGTACCGCGACCGGGTCGCCCTGCTCGGCATGGTGAGCGAGGAGGACAAGGTCCGGGCGTACCATTCGGTGGACGTGTTCTGCGCCCCCAACCTGGGCGGGGAGAGCTTCGGCATCGTGCTCGCCGAGGCGATGTCGGCCGGGGCCCCGATCCTCGCCAGCGACATCCCGGCGTTCCGCCGGGTGCTGGGGGAGGGGCAGGCCGGGGCGCTGTTCGAGACCGGCAACCCCGCCTCGCTCGCCCGCGAGGCCGCCCGGCTGCTCGACGACCCCGGGCGGCGGGCGAAGCTGTCCGACGAGGCGCGGATCGCGGTGCGCAGGTACGACTGGTCGACGGTGGCGCGGGACGTGCTGCGCGTCTACGAGACGGTGACCGCCGCGCAGGCGGGCGTCACCGAGGACGAGGACCGGTGAACGGGAACCGATGACGACCGCACTGGCCGGGGCACGGCCCCTGAGCGGGTTTGAGCGGGGGCGGCCGTGAACGCGACGCTGATCCTGGTGGTGGGCGTGCTCGTGGTGCTCACCGCCGTGTACATCTCCTGGCGGGCCGGGCGGCTCGACCGCATGCACATCCGGCTGGAGACCGCCCGCGAGGCGATCGACGCCGCCCTGGTACGGCGGGCCGCGGTCGCCCTCGAGCTCGCCGCCTCGCGCATCCTCGACCCGGCGACGAGCCTCGTGCTCGCCACCGCGGCCCACCACGCCCGCACCGCCGGGCCGGAGGAGCGCGAGCTCGCCGAGAGCGACCTGTCGAAGACCCTGCGCGCGGTGGTCGACCAGGACCGGTTCCGCGAGCGCATGGCCGAGGCCCCGGGCGGCCCGGAGCTCATGGCCGAGCTCGACGCCGCGGTGAAGAAGGTCGTCTACTCCCGCCGCTTCTACAACAACGCGGTCGCGGTGACCCGGGCCGCGCACCGGCGCTGGCTGGTGCGCACGCTCCGGCTCGCCGGTCATACCGAATTGCCGCAGTTCTTCGAGATGGACGACGATCCGCCCAAGACGTTTACGACAGAGAAGTAAGGGAACATCAGTAAACTTCTTCCCAATTTCCGAAGATTGGGAGGAGTTCTGCGGTGCGCTTGACCCGGATGGCCTGCGTCGTCCTGGCCGGTGGGGCGTTGCTCGCGCCTGCGGCCTGTTCGTCCGACGAGCCCGCGGCGGCCCCGCCGCAGGCGGCCACGGAGTCACAGACGCCGGCCCCGGAGCCGACGCCGCCGCCGTCCCACCCGTTCACCGGCGCGGCCACCGAGAAGCGCAACCCGGTGCTCGCCGTGAAGATCGAGAACACCGCGGCGGGCAAGCCCCAGATGGGCCTGAAGAGCGCCGACATCGTCTACGTCACCCAGGTCGAGGGCGGGCTCACCCGGCTGATCGCGATCTTCTCCTCGCGGTACCCGGCGAAGGTGGGCCCGGTGCGCAGCGCGCGCATCTCCGACCTGTACATCCTGTCGATGTTCGGCAAGCCCGCGCTGTCGTACTCCGGGGTCCAGACGAAGATGATCCCGTTCATGCAGCGCGCGTCGCTGTTCGACGTCTCCGACAGCGCCGCCCCCGGCGCCTACCAGCGCGAGCCCGGCCGGGTCGCGCCGTACAACCTGGTCGCCTCCCCGCGCAAGCTGCTCGCCAAGGCCCCCGACGCGACCGAGGCGAAGGACATCGGGTTCGTGTTCGGCGACGCCCCCGAGGGCGGCACCGAGCGCAAGACGTTCACCGTGCGCTATCCGGCCGCGCGGTTCACCTTCGGCTGGTCCGAGCGCCGCAAGCAGTGGCTCATCTGGCAGGACGGCAAGCGCAACATGGCGGCCGAGGGCGGCCAGCTCGGCGCGCCCACCATCGTGATCCAGTACGTCAAGACCACCCGGTCCCAGTTCCACGACGTCAACGGCAGCTACACGCCGCTGCTGCACACCGTCGGCAAGGGCCGGGCGGTGGTGCTGCGGGACGGCAAGGCCTACCAGGCCCGCTGGTCGCGGCCGAACCAGAGGTCCGGCACCACCTTCACCACCCCGGACGGCGAGCCGATGCCGTTCGCCAAGGGCCAGGTCTGGGTGGTGCTCGCCGCGCCCAAGCCGGTCGCGCCCTGACGCCCGCCGCGCGAGCCGTACCGCGGCGCCGGTACGGCGTGGCGGCCGGGCGGCCCCGTCGGCCGAGGATCGGCGACCACGTATCCTTGGTGCTTGAGCAAGCATGTCCGTGATGTGAGGTAGGACCGTGTCCAGCAGCCCCGAGACCACCGAGACCACCGACGCCCGCGGCACCGCTCCCGAGGTGGGCACCGCCCGGGTCAAGCGCGGCATGGCCGAGATGCTCAAGGGCGGCGTCATCATGGACGTCGTCACCCCCGAGCAGGCCAAGATCGCGGAGGACGCGGGCGCCGTCGCCGTCATGGCCCTGGAGCGGGTCCCCGCCGACATCCGGGCCCAGGGCGGCGTGGCGCGGATGAGCGACCCCGACCTGATCGAGGGCATCATCAACGCGGTCTCCATCCCCGTGATGGCGAAGGTGCGGATCGGGCACTTCGTCGAGGCGCAGGTGCTCCAGGCGATCGGCGTCGACTACATCGACGAGTCCGAGGTGCTCACCCCGGCCGACGAGGCGCACCACATCGACAAGTGGGCCTTCACCGTGCCGTTCGTGTGCGGCGCCACCGACCTGGGCGAGGCGCTGCGGCGGATCGCCGAGGGCGCCGCGATGATCCGGTCCAAGGGCGAGGCGGGCACCGGCAACGTGGTCGAGGCCGTCCGGCACATGCGCAAGATCCGCCAGGGCATCCGGTGGCTCACCACCCTCGACGAGGCCGAGCTGTACGCGGCTGCCAAGGAGCTGCGCGCGCCGTACGAGCTCGTCGCCGAGGTGGCCAAGACCGGCAAGCTGCCGGTGGTGCTGTTCACCGCCGGTGGCATCGCCACCCCCGCGGACGCGGCGATGATGATGCAGCTCGGCGCCGAGGGCGTGTTCGTCGGCTCCGGCATCTTCAAGTCCGGCGACCCGGCCAAGCGCGCCGCGGCGATCGTGAAGGCGACCACCTACTACGACGACCCCGACGTGATCGCGAAGGTGTCGCGCGGGCTCGGCGAGCCCATGGTCGGCATCAACGTCACCACGCTGCCGGAGAGCGAGCGCCTCGCCAACCGCGGCTGGTGAGATCCGGCGGGTGACGGGTAAAGCCGGGATCCGGGTCCGGTAAAGGTTCCGGAGGTCCCGTCCCGACGGGGCACGCACGGCGGCGATCTTCGAGAGGCTGCGGTCGTCCGACCGCAGCGATCGTCTCGGAGGTCGTGCCGTGCCCGCCCAGCCCTCCAGGAGGTCTTTGCTCCTCGCCGGCCTCGGCGGCGTCGCCGGACTCGGCGGGGTGGGGGCGCTGACCGGCGGCCCCGCCCGCGCGGCCCGTGCCCGGAGCGAGGACGGGTGCGGGCCGGACCCCGGCCCGCCGCCGCCCGCCGCGCCGGTGCGCCCCGACCCGTTCACCCTCGGCGTCGCGTCCGGTGACCCGGCCCACGACGGCTTCGTGATCTGGACCCGGCTCGCCCCCTGCCCGGACGCCGAGGACGGCCGCGGCGGCATGCCGTACCGGGCGGTGCCGGTGTTCTGGGAGGTCGCCGCGGACGGCCGGTTCCGCGACGTGGTGCGCAGCGGGATGTACCTCGCCCGGCCGGAGTGGGCGCACAGCGTGCACGTCGAGCTGCACGGCCTGCGGCCCGGCCGCGACTACTGGTACCGGTTCAAGGCCCTCGGGCACATCTCGCCGGTCGGGCGGGCGTGCACCGCCCCCCACCCGGGCACGTACGGCCCGCCGCTGGTCATGGCCTTCGCCTCGTGCGCCCACTACGAGCACGGGCTGTTCACCGCCTACCGCCGCCTCGCCGAGGACGAGCCCGACCTCGTGGTCCACCTCGGCGACTACATCTACGAGAACGCGGCCACCCGCAAGTGCACCGCGGTGCGCCGCCACGACGGCCCGGAGGCGGTCGACCTCGCCGGCTACCGGCTGCGGCACGCCCTCTACAAGCGCGACCCCGACCTGCAGGCCGCCCACGCCGCGGCCCCCTGGCTCGTGGTGTGGGACGACCACGAGGTCGACAACAACTGGGCGGGCGACATGCCCGAGGAGCGCTCGCCCACGCCGCCGGAGGAGTTCCCGCTGCGCCGCGCGGCCGCGTTCCGCGCCTACTACGAGCACATGCCGCTGCGCCGCTCCTCGCTGCCGCGCGGGCCGTACATGCCCGTCCACCGGCGGGTGCACTGGGGACGGCTCGCCGTCTTCCACGTGCTCGACACCCGGCAGTACCGGCACGACCAGTGCTGCGGCGACGGCTGGCGGCACTGCCCCGAGTCCGCCGACCCGGCCCGGTCGATCCTCGGCCCGGAGCAGGAGCGGTGGCTGCTCCGCGGCCTCGCCGCGGGCCTGGCGCGCTGGGACCTCATCGCCCAGCAGGTGTTCTTCGCCCAGCGGGACGCCGACGCCGGGCCGCTCAAGCTCACCAGCCAGGACGCCTGGGACGGCTACGCCGCCTGCCGCGACCGCATCACCCGGGGCTGGGTGCGCGCCGGGGTGCGCAACCCCGTGGTGCTCACCGGCGACGTGCACACCCACTGGGCCGCCGAGCTCAAGGCGGACTACGACGATCCCGGCTCGCCGAGCGTCGGCGTCGAGCTCGTCACCACCTCGATCAGCAGCGGCGGCGACGGCCGCGACATCGACCCGTCCGCCGACCCGTTCCTCGCGATCAACCCGCACCTGCGCTACCACGACGCGCGCCGCGGCTACGTGCGCACCCGGCTCACCCCCGAGACCCTCACCGCCGACTTCGTGGCCGTGCCGTACGTCAGCCGGCCGGGGGCCCCGGCCGAGGTGCGGGCGCGGTTCGTGGTGGAGGACCGCGTGCCCGCGCTGCACTGCGTCCACCGGAAGCCGCCGGCGCGCGGGGCGTTCCGGTCCGGCGAGGATCTGATCCGGTGGACGATCGAGGAGGAGACCCGGCCGTAGCGGTACGGCGCGGCATCCGATACGGCATCGGGGGACGAGACGCCGGGATGGTCCCGTTCGCCGGCCTCGCCGGGAGCGTCGCGATGTGCCCTCGGCGGCCGTGCGGGCGATACGCCGTTGCGGAGCACGCCCGGCGTGGCCTTAGGCTGTCTGGCGGATTTCATGACGGGCACAGGGCCCGCGGCGTGCCGTCGCACGCCCGGCCCTGGACGAGAGGTGAAGGGACCGTTTGTGGCGACTGCGCCTGCCATCGGGGTGCTCGCCCTCCAGGGCGACGTGCGCGAGCACGTGCGCGCGCTCGAGGCGGCCGGGGCCCGGGCCACGACCGTGCGCCGCCCGGCCGAGCTCGCCGCCGTGGACGCGCTGGTGATCCCCGGCGGGGAGTCCACCACGATGTGGAAGCTGGCCGAGGCGTTCGAGCTGCTCGAGCCGCTCCGGCTGCGGGTGAAGGAGGGCATGCCCGCGTACGGCTCGTGCGCCGGCATGATCATGCTCGCCGACCGGATCGAGGGCGGCATCGAGGGACAGCGCACGATCGGCGGCATCGACATGACCGTGCGCCGCAACGCGTTCGGCCGCCAGGTCGACTCCTTCGAGGCCGACATCGACTTCGCCGGCCGCGGCCCGCTGCGCGCCGTCTTCATCCGCGCGCCGTGGGTGGAGTCGGTCGGCGAGGACGTCGAGGTCCTCGCCCGGGTCCCCTTCGGCGGCCGCGCGCAGGCGGATTCAGGCCCCTTCGATGACGGTAGGATCGTCGCGGTCCGGCAGGGACCGCTGCTCGCCACGGCGTTCCATCCGGAGCTCACCGGGGACGGGCGAGTGCATTCGTACTTTGTCGAGATGGTAAGGGAGCTCTAGGCGATGGCCGGCCACTCCAAATGGGCGACGACGAAGCACAAGAAAGCCGCGCTCGACGCCAAGCGGGGCAAGCTGTTCGCCAAGCTCATCAAGAACATCGAGGTGGCGGCGCGGACCGGTGGTCCGGACCCCGACGGCAACCCCACGCTGTACGACGCGATCCTGAAGGCGCGCAAGAACAGCGTGCCGCTCGACAGCATCGAGCGGGCCCGCAAGCGGGGTGGCGGCCTGGAGGCCGGCGGCGCCGACTACCAGACGATCACCTATGAGGGCTACGGCCCCGGCGGCGTCGCCCTGCTCATCGAGTGCCTCACCGACAACCGCAACCGGGCCGCCTCCGAGGTGCGCACCGCGATGACCCGCAACGGCGGCTCGATGGCGGACCCCGGCTCGGTGGCGTACATGTTCAACCGCAAGGGCGTGGTGATCGTCCCCAAGGCCGGCGGCCTCACCGAGGACGACGTGCTCGCCGCGGTGCTCGACGCCGGCGCCGAGGAGGTCAACGACCTCGGCGAGTCCTTCGAGGTGATCAGCGAGGCGAGCGACCTGGTGCCGGTGCGCAAGGCGCTGCAGGACGCGGGCATCGAGTACGAGTCGGCCGACGTCTCCTTCCTGCCCTCGGTGACCGTGCCGCTCGACGAGGAGAACGCCCGCAAGGTGTTCCGCCTCATCGAGGCCCTCGAGGACAGCGACGACGTGCAGAACGTGTACGCCAACTACGACGTCAGCGACGAGGTCATGGAGAAGGTCAACGCCTGACCCGGCGGTCACCCGGCCGGGTGGCGGCCCGCGACCCCGGAGCCGCCGCGAAAAACCAGCGGGCCTGCCGATCTCCCGCCCCATCCCGTTGTAAGGTCGGGGTGGCGAACTGATGTTCGGAGGGTTGGGAGGGCTTGTGCGGGTGCTGGGCATCGACCCGGGATTGACCCGATGCGGGCTCGGTGCCGTCGAGGGGCGGCCCGGCAGCCCGCTCACCCTGGTGCGGGCGGGGGTGGTGCGCACCCCGGCCGGGGACGACATCGGCGCGCGGCTCGTCGCGCTCGAGGCGGGCGTCGAGGAGTGGCTGGAGGAGATCCGGCCCGACGTGGTCGCGGTGGAGCGCCTGTTCGCCCAGGTCAACATCCGCACCGTGATGGGGGTGGCGCAGGCCTCCGGCGTGATCATCGCCTGCGCGGCGCGGCGCGGGCTCCCCGTCGCGCTGCACACGCCGAGCGAGGTGAAGGCCGCGATCACCGGGTACGGCAACGCCGACAAGCGGCAGATCGGCGCCATGGTCACCCGGCTGCTGCGCCTCGACGCGCCGCCCAAGCCCGCCGACGCCGCGGACGCGCTCGCGCTCGCCATCTGCCACGTGTGGCGGGGCGGGGCGAGCGAGCGCCTCGCCGCCGCCGTCGCCAGGGCCCGCGAGGGCCTGCGGTCCGCCGGTCCGGGGGCCGGGGCGGGCACCGGGCGGGCGCCGTCACCGAGGAGGGCCGTGGAGTGATCGCCTCCGTCGAGGGCACGGTCGCCGCGATCCGGCCGGGCGCCGCCGTGATCGAGGTCGGCGGCGTGGGCATGCTCGTGCACTGCACCCCCGCCACCCTCGGCACGCTGCGCGTGGGGGAGCGGGCCCGGCTCGCCACCTCGCTCGTGGTGCGCGAGGACTCGCTCACCCTGTACGGCTTCGCCGACGAGGACGAGCGCGCCGTCTTCGACCTGCTGCAGACCGCGAGCGGCGTCGGCCCCCGCCTGGCGCTGGCGATGCTCGCGGTGCACACCCCGAACGCGCTGCGGGTCGCGGTGGCGAGCGCCGACGTCAAGGCGCTCACCCAGGTGCCGGGCATCGGCCCGAAGGGCGCCCAGCGCATCATCGTGGAGCTGAAGAACAAGCTCGGCACGCCCGAGGAGGCGGTGAACGCGGCCCTCGGCTCCGACGGCCGGGCGCGGCCGCCGTGGCGCGAGCAGGTGCACTCCGGCCTGGTCGGCCTCGGCTACTCGGCCCGGGACGCCGACGAGGCGGTCGCCGCGGTCGCCCCGCAGGCCGACGCCGAGATCGCGGCCGGCCGTACCCCCGACGTGGCCGCCCTGCTCAAGGCCGCCCTGCGGGTGCTCAGCGTCCGGTAGGCCGAGGGGACTGGTGATCGTGCATGAACGATGATCGCGAGCTGGTGTCGCCCGACGCCGCCGGGGACGAGCGGGCGATCGAGGCGGCGCTGCGCCCCAAGCGGCTGGACGAGTTCATCGGCCAGGCGCGGGTGCGCGAGCAGCTCTCGCTCGTGCTGCAGAGCGCGCTCGCCCGCGGCCGCCCGCCGGACCACATCCTGATGAGCGGCTCGCCGGGGCTCGGCAAGACCACCCTCGCGATGATCATCGCGGCCGAGCTGGGGGTGCCGCTGCGGGTCACCTCCGGCCCGGCGCTGGAGCGCGCCGGGGACCTCGCGGCGATCCTCTCCACGCTGTCGGAGGGGGAGGTGCTGTTCATCGACGAGATCCACCGCACCTCCCGGCCCGCCCAGGAGATGCTCTACCTGGCGATGGAGGACTTCCGCGTCGACATCGTCGTGGGCAAGGGGCCGGGCGCGACCGCGATCCCGCTCGACATCGCGCCGTTCACGCTGGTCGGGGCGACCACCCGGGCCGGGCTGCTGCCCGCGCCGCTGCGCGACCGGTTCGGCTTCGTGGCGCACATGGACTTCTACGACGTGGCCGAGCTGGAGCAGGTGCTGCACCGCTCGGCCCGGCTGCTGTCGGTGAACCTGCCGCCGGACGGCGCCCACGAGATCGCCCGCCGCTCCCGGGGCACGCCCCGTATCGCCAACCGGCTGCTGCGACGGGTGCGCGACTACGCCGAGGTGCGCGCCGACGGGGTGGTCTCCCGCGAGGTCGCCGCCGCCGCGCTCGACCTGTACGAGGTGGACTCCGAGGGGCTCGACCGGCTCGACCGCGCGGTGCTGCACGCGCTGCTGCACAGGTTCGGCGGCGGCCCGGTCGGGCTGTCCACGCTCGCCGTGGCGGTCGGCGAGGAGCCGGAGACGGTCGAGGTGGTCGCCGAGCCGTTCCTGGTACGGCAGGGCCTGCTCGCCCGCACCCCGCGCGGCCGGGTGGCCACCGCCGCCGCGTGGCTGCACATGGGCCTCACCCCGCCCCCGGACGCGGTCGGCGCGTCCCCGGCCGTCCCGGACGGCGAACCCGTCCCCGGAACCGATACGGCGGCGGCCGGTGACCCGGAGGCCGCGGCCGGGTAGGCCGGTGAGGTGACGGCGCAGGCGTGCCGGCCGTGCCGTACGCGACGAGCCGATACAGTTGTGATCACAAAACGGTCACCCGGTCTCGATCGGGGAACTTTCCCGCGCGCCGGAGCGTGGGTTCGTTGCCGGGTCTTGACCGGCTCGCCTACACTCCGTGCCTTGGTCGGCCACGGGGCGCTGGCGAGCGGCGGGCCGGCCACGCGATCCCGCGTAGTGACAGACCTCCGGCGCGAAGGCCGGTCATCCTCGTAGTGGAAGGACAGCCCCCGTGCAGGGCAATCCGATTGGGACATTTCTGCCGCTGATTCTGCTGCTCGTGGTGTTCTACTTCCTGCTCATCCGCCCCCAGCGGAAACGGCAGCAGGAACACCTGCGCATGCAGCAGAGCCTGACGCCCGGCACCCGGGTGATGACGACCACCGGTCTGTTCGGCACCGTGACCGCCGTCGACGACGACGAGATGGTGCTGGAGATCGCCCCGGGCGTCGAGACCCGCTGGCTCAAGGCCGCGGTCGGCCGGGTGATCACGCCCGGCGAGGAGCGGCCGGGCGGCGCATCCGCTTCCGCCGCCGAGGGTGAGGGCACCCAGGGCACCGGCGACGACGGGGAGGGGTCCGCCACGAAGTCCTGAGCGGACCCGCCGGAGCACCCCACGACCCGTGGCCTCCCCGCCGAAGAGCCCGTCGCGCACCCGGAGGGGACCGGGGCGGATCCTCCTGGTCCTGCCGGCGATCATGCTCGTGATGGCCGCGCTGGTCGCCCAGCAGGGGGCGTTCGTCCCCCGGTACGGCCTCGACCTGGCGGGCGGCACCACCGTGACGCTGTCGCCGGTCACGCCCGACGGGAGCAGGCCTTCCCGGGAGAGCCTCGACCTGGCCGTGGACATCATCCGCGACCGGGTGAACGGCTCCGGCATCTCCGACGCCGAGACCGTCCGCTCGGGGGACACCATCGTCGTCTCCGTGCCCGGCAGGGGCCGGCAGGAGATCCTCGAGCTCGTCGGCACCACCGCCGAGCTGCGTTTCCGGCCGGTGCTCGCGGTGGCCCCCGCGCGTGCGGACGCCGCCGGCGCACCGACCCCGCCGGGCACGCCGGCCGCCTCCGCACGCCCGGAGCCGTCCGCCCCGGCGTCCCCCCGGGCGTCCGGCCGGCCGTACCCGCCGGCGACCCCTGACCCCGCGGCGACCCCGGGCGCCCCGCCCGGCGGCGGGCAGGGCACCCCCGCCGCCCCCGACCCGCTCGCGGGCGTCGACCTCACCGGCATCGAGTCCGCCCTGGCCGAGGAGTTCCGCCGGATCGACTGCTCCGCCCGCTCCCGCGGCCAGGGCGTGCCCGACGACCCCGGCGCGCGGATCGTCGCCTGCAGCCAGGACGGCTCGTCCCGCTACATCCTCGACCGGGCGGCCGTGCGGGGCGTCGACGTCGCGGACGCCACCGCGGGCGTCGACCCGGCCAGTGGCGAGTGGATCGTCACCGCCGAGTTCACCGGCCTGGGCGCCACCGAGTTCGCCCGCGTCACCGGGCGGCTCACCGGCCTGCCCGAGCCGCGCAACCGGCTCGCCGTGGTCCTCGACGGCGTCGTGGTCTCCGCGCCCGCGATCCGCGAGGCGGTCCCCGGCGGCACCGCCCGCATCGGCGGCGACTTCACCCGGGAGACCGCCACCCGGCTCGCCCACCAGCTCCGGTACGGCGCGCTGCCGCTGCGGTTCGAGCCCGGCACGGTCGAGGAGATCTCCTCCACGCTCGGCGCCGACCAGCTCCGCGGCGGCCTGCTCGCGGGCGGCCTCGGCCTGCTCGCGGTCGTCGGCTACGCGCTGCTGTACTACCGGGGCCTCGGCCTGGTCGCGGTGTCGAGCCTCGCGGTGGCCGCGCTGCTCACCTACCTGAGCGTGGCCGTGCTCGGCGCGTACGCCGGGTTCCGGCTCTCGCTGCCGCACATCGTCGGCCTCATCGTCTCCATCGGCGTCACCGCCGACTCGTTCATCGTCTACTTCGAGCGCATCCGCGACGGGCTGCGGGCCGGGCGGCCGCTGCCGCTCGCCGTGGAGACCGGCTGGCGCCGGGCGCGGCGCACCATCCTCGTCGCCGACGCGGTCACCCTCATCGCGGCCGTGACCCTCTACCTGCTCGCGGTCGGCGGCGTGGCCGGGTTCGCGTTCGCCATGGGCCTCACCACGCTGATCGACCTCGCGGTGGTGTTCCTGTTCACCAGGCCCCTCGTCACCCTGCTCGCCCGGCTGCGGTTCTTCGCCGAGGGGCACCGGCTGTCCGGGCTCGCCCGGCCCCGCCGTACCGTGGGCGCCGAGCCCGCCCCGCGGGGGACGTGATGGGGCCGGGACGGCTGCGCCGCGACGGGGCGGACCTCGACATCCTCGGCCGCCGCAGGCTGTGGTACGGCCTGTCGCTGGCGCTGCTCGCGCTGTCGCTCGCCGGGCTGCTCGGCCGCGGGCTCAACCTCGGCGTGGAGTTCACCGGCGGCTCGGTCTTCACCTTCACCTCCGCCTCGGCCACGGTCGAGGAGGTGCGCGACGCGGTGGGCGGCGCGCTCCGCGGGAGCGGCGACGAGCAGGTGATCGTGCAGCGCACCGGCGCGCACGGCTGGCGCGTCACCACCGGGCTCACCGCCGGCGACCGCGCGTCCGACGAGCAGGTGGAGCGGGTACGGCGGGCTCTCGCGGCGCGGTTCGGCCTGCCCCCGGGCGAGGTCGGCGTCCAGGTGATCGGCGCCTCCTGGGGCGGCCGGGTCACCGAGCGGGCCGTGCTCGGCCTCGCCGTGCTGCTGATCGCGGTGATCGGCTACCTGTCGTTCGCCTTCGAGTGGCGCATGGCGCTCGCCGCGGTCGCCGCGCTCGGCCACGACCTGGTCGTCACCGCGGGCGTGTACGCCTGGTCGGGCTTCGAGGTGACCCCGGCCACCCTGCTCGGATTCCTCACCATCCTGGGATACTCGCTGTACGACGCGGTCGTCGTCTTCGACATGATCAAGGAGGTCACCGCCAGGCTCGGCAGCACCGGAAAGATGACCTACACCCAGGCCGCGAACCGCGCGCTCAACGCGACCCTGGTCCGCTCGCTCAACACCACGCTCGTGGCGATCCTACCGGTGGCGTCGATCCTGTTCATCGGCACCACGCTGCTCGGCGCGGGTACGCTGAAGGACCTGTCGCTCGCGCTGTTCGTCGGCATGATCGTCGGAACCTACTCCTCGCTGTGCGTGGCCACCCCGCTGCTGGTCGCGCTGAAGGAGCGGGAGCCGCGGTACGCCGCCCTCGCCAGGCGGGTGGCCGGACGCGACCGGGCGCTCGCCGGGGCGGGCAGGGCCGCTCCGGGCGACCGGGCGGCGCGGGCCGGTCGCGGCCCGGCGACCACGGCGCACAAACGCAGGAAGAGACAGAGTTGATCGGCCCGCTTCGGGTGCCCGTGCCGACCGGCCGCTCGCGGACGCCGGCGTACGGCGCGCGGGCGGCGCCGGATCGGGCCCCTGCGGGCCCTCGGTTGTGAAGGCAGGTGCCATCCCCCCATGGGTGCGACGGACGTCTCCGCGCTGATCCTCAGCCGGATCCGCGACGTGCCGGACTATCCGAAGCCCGGTGTGCTGTTCAAGGACATCACGCCGCTGCTCGCCGACCACGACGCGTTCTCCGTGGTGGTGGACGAGCTCGCCGCCGGGCTCGAGGTCGACAAGGTCGTCGGCATCGAGGCGCGCGGCTTCATCCTCGCCGCCCCCGTGGCGTACCGGTGCGGAGCCGGGTTCGTCCCCGTACGCAAGAAGGGCAAACTGCCCGCAGAGACGCTCTCGGCGTCCTACGATCTGGAGTACGGCTCCGCCGTCATCGAGGTGCACCGGGACGCCTTCGGCCCGGGCGACCGTGTGCTCATTGTCGACGACGTGCTCGCCACGGGGGGTACGGCCTTGGCGGCGGTGGAGTTGATCAGAGGTGCGGGCGCCGAGGTGGTCGGCGTCTCGGTGCTTCTGGAGCTGGCCTTCCTCAAGGGTCGCAGCCGGTTGAGCGATGTCGATCTGCGCTCTCTGGTGGTCGTCTGATCCCCCTGCGGGCGGGTCCGGCCGGGTGGCGGCCCGCCGGACGGCGGGCCGGCGTCATCCCCAAAGTGGATAAACTGGAAAAACAGGACTCGAGGGCAAGGAGTCTGCGTGTCCCGCGATGTCGTCGCACCCGGCGTACCCGCCGTCGCCGACGGGTCCGGTGGGTCCGGCCCGGACGGCGCGACCGAGCGTGAGCGCCCGGCCGAGCCGCAATCCTTGCCCGCCCTGCCCGGGCCGGCCGAGGAGAAACCTGCCGGGCGGCGGAGGAGGGGCCGGTTCGCGGGGCAGTGGGGTGGCACAGTGAATCCGGTACTCGAACCGCTCTTCAAGACCGTCCGCGCCACCCATCCCAAGGCGGACCTGCGGATCCTCGAGCACGCCTACGACGTCGCGGCCTACCACCACCGCGGCCAGAAGCGCAAGAGCGGCGACCCGTACATCACCCACCCGCTCGCCGTCGCCACCATCCTCGCCGAGCTCGGCAGCGACGTGGAGACGCTCGCCGCCGCGCTGCTCCACGACACCATCGAGGACACCGCCTACAGCCTGGAGGAGCTGCGGGCCGACTTCGGCCCCACCATCGCGGCGCTCGTCGACGGCGTCACCAAGCTCGACAAGGTGAAGTTCGGCGACGCGGCCCAGGCGGAGACCGTCCGCAAGATGGTCGTCGCGATGTCCAGGGACATCCGGGTGCTGGTGATCAAGCTCGCGGACCGGCTGCACAACATGCGCACCATGCGCTACCTGCCGCCGCACAAGCGCGAGCAGAAGTCCCGGGAGACGCTGGAGATCTTCGCGCCGCTCGCCCACCGCCTCGGCATGAACACCATCAAGTGGGAGCTCGAGGACCTGGCGTTCAGCATGCTCTACCCCAAGCGGTACGCCGAGATCTCCCGCATGGTGTCCGAGCGCGCGCCCCGCCGGGACCTGTACCTCCAGGAGGTGATCGAGAAGGTCTCCGCCGACCTCCGCGAGGCGAAGATCAAGGCGACGGTCATGGGCCGTCCCAAGCACTACTACTCGATCTACCAGAAGATGATCGCCCGCAACGTCAGCTTCGACGAGATCTACGACCTGGTGGGCATCCGGGTCCTCGTCGACACGGTGCGGGACTGCTACGCGGCGCTTGGGACGATTCACGCGCGATGGAACCCGGTGCCCGGCCGGTTCAAGGACTACATCGCGATGCCCAAGTTCAACATGTACCAGTCGCTGCACACCACGGTGATCGGGCCCGGGGGCAAGCCGGTGGAGCTGCAGATCCGCACCCGGGCGATGCACCACCGGGCCGAGTACGGCGTGGCCGCGCACTGGAAGTACAAGGAGGAGATGAACTCCGGCGGCGGCCAGAAGGTCAAGCCGGTCACCGACATGGCCTGGCTGCGCCAGCTCCTCGACTGGCAGAAGGAGACCTCCGACCCGGGCGAGTTCCTCGAGTCGCTCCGCTTCGACCTGTCGGTCTCCGAGGTCTACGTCTTCACCCCGCGCGGCGACGTGATCGCGCTGCCCGAGGGCGCGACCCCGGTGGACTTCGCCTACGCGGTGCACACCGAGGTCGGGCACCGGTGCATCGGCGCCCGGGTGAACGGCCGGCTCGTGCCGCTGGAGTCCCGGCTGAACACCGGCGACACCGTGGAGATCTTCACCTCCAAGTCGCCGGACGCCGGGCCGTCCCGGGACTGGCTGAAGTTCGTCAAGAGCGGCCGGGCCCGCAACAAGATCCGCCAGTGGTTCTCCAAGGAGCGCCGGGAGACCGCGATCGAGGCGGGCAAGGAGGCGATCGGCCGGGCGATGCGCAAGCAGGGCCTGCCGCTGCAGCGCATGATGTCCGGCGAGACCCTGCTCGCCCTCGCCCGCGACCTGCGCTACCCCGACGTCTCCGCGCTGTACGCGGCGGTGGGGGAGGGCCACATCGCGGCCCAGACGGTCGTGCAGAAGCTCGTCCAGTCGGTCGGCGGCGTCGAGGGCGCCGAGGAGGACCTCGCCGAGACCTCGGTGCCGACCCGGTTGCGCAAGCGCGACCGGTTCCGGGAGCGCCCGCACAACGCGGGCGTGGTGGTCGCCGGCGATCCGGACGTGTGGGTACGGCTGTCGCGCTGCTGCACCCCGGTCCCCGGCGACGAGATCATCGGCTTCGTCACCCGCGGCCACGGGGTGTCGGTGCACCGCACCAACTGCCCCAACGTCCAGCAGCTCAAGGAGCAGAAGGACCGCCTGGTCGAGGTCACCTGGTGCCCGACCGAGGACTCGGTGTTCCTCGTCGCGATCCAGGTGGAGGCGCTGGACCGGCCGCGCCTGCTGTCGGACGTCACCCGCACGCTGTCCGACCACCACGTGAACATCCTGTCGGCCTCGGTCACCACCTCCCGCGACCGGGTGGCGATCAGCAGGTTCACCTTCGAGATGGGCGACCCCAAGCACCTCGGCCACGTGCTCAAGGCGGTGCGCGGGGTGCAGGGCGTCTACGACGTCTACCGGGTGAGCGGCGCCGGCTCCTGACCCGGCCCCGCCGTACCCCTCCCGCGCTCTCCTCTGATCCGTGCTCGACCGTGACCGCGCCCCCGGCGGCGCGTGGCGGCCGGGGGCGCGGACGTGGCCTCGACGGTGGCCGTGACGGCTCAGACCGGGCGGCTCAGACGGAGCCTCCGGAGAACTCCGCGAGCGTGCGCTCGGCCTCGACCAGCCAGGAACGGCGGGCGGCGAGCGCCTCCTCGGCCTCCTTGGCCTCCTTGGCGTTGCCCGCGGCCTGGGCCTTGGCGAGCCGCTGCTCGAGCTGCTCGATCGACCTGCGGAGCTGCTCGACCGTCGCCTGCGCCCGGGCCCGGGCCTCGGGGTTGGTCCGCTTCCACTCGGCCTCCTCGGCCTTGCGCAGCGCGTCGTCGACGCGCCGCAGGCCGCCCTCGAGCCGGTCCCGGACGTCGCGCGGCACCGGCCCGATCGCCTCCCACCGCTCCAGGATCGAGCGGAAGTGCTGGCGCGCGGCCCGCGCGTCGGTCACCGGCAGCAGCTTCTCCGCCTCGGCGAGCAGCTGCTCCTTGGCCGCGGCGTTCTCCCGCAGCTCGGCGTCACGCTCGGCGTAGACCGCGGCGCGCGCCTGGAAGAACCGGTCCTGGGCCGCCTTGAAGCGCGCCCACAGCTCCTCCTCGACCTCCCGGGAGGCGCGCCCGGCGGCCTTCCACCGGCGCATCAGCTCACGGTAGGCGGCGGCGGTGCCGCTCCAGTCGGTGGAGTCGGCGAGGGCCTCGGCCTCGGCGACGATGCGCTCCTTCTCCTGCCGGATCGCCTCGCGCTGCTGGTCGAGACCGGCGAAGTACGCCTTGCGGCGCTTGGCGAAGGCGGTGCGGGCGGCGGAGAGCCGCTTCCACAGGGCGGCCTCGGTGGCCCGGTCCACGCGCTCGGCGGCCTTCCACTCCTCGACGAGCTGGCGCAGCCGCTCGCCGCCCGACTTCCAGTGAGTGGTGTGCTCGGCGATGCGCTCCGCCTCGGCGACGATGCGCTCCTTCACTTCACGGGCGGCCGCGCGCTGGAGCTCGCGGGCGGCCTTGAGCTCCTCGCGGCGCTTGGCGACCAGCTCCGACAGGCCGGTGAGCCGCCGCTGGAGGGAGTCCAGGTCGCCCACCGCGTTCGCGGTGGCGACGGCCTCGCGCAGTTTGAGGATGGAAGCCTCGGCCTGCGCGGGGGGCAGATCGGTGCCGCGTACCCGCTGCTCGAGCAGCTCGACCTGGGTGGCGAGTTCCTCGAACTTGCGGCGGTAGTACGCCAGCGCCTCCGCGGGATCACCCGCCTGCCAGGACCCGACGGCCCGTTCTCCCTCGGCCGTACGCACGTAGACGGTGCCGTCGTCGTCTACCCGGCCCCACGGGTCGGTGCTCACCGTGTCCTCCCGCACTGTCATCAGATCCTTCGGGGGGTACCCTGCCCCTCGTTGTATTACGTCAGCTCTTGCCAGAGATTGTCACGTCTTTGAGTTCGACGGCCAGCTTGGGGGCACCGTCGCCTCCGCCGCCCTTGACGCCCGCTTTGGCGACTTTGTCCACAATGCTCATACCCTTCGTGACCGTACCGAACGGCGTGTAGTTGGGAGCAAGGTTGTTGGTGTCGTCACCATAGACGATGAAGAACTGGCTGCCGCCGGTGTTGGGGCCGCTGTTCGCCATCGCCACCACGCCCCGCTTGTACTCCATGCCGCCGAGGTTCTCGTCGGCGATGCGGTAGCCCGGCCCGCCGGTGCCGTCGGTCTCGGTCTCGCCGTCGGCCTTCGCCAGCGGGTCGCCGCACTGGAGCACGTGCAGCCCGCCGGTGGTCAGCCGGTGGCACTTGGTGCCGTCGAAGTAGTCCTTGCTCGCCAGATGGACGAACGAGTTCACCGTGCACGGCGCCTTCGCCGGCTCCAGCTTGATCTCGATCTTGCCGTGATTCGTGGTGAGCGTCATCGTCCTCGGCGTGTCGGGGTCGGCCTGCGCCGGAGGCAGCCCGACGTCCTTCACCTGCCCGCTCGAGTCGGCGACGTAACCGCAGGTCCGGGTCGCCGGATCGAACGGCTTGGGCTCGGGAGCCGCGGACGGGGAGGCCTGCGCGCCGGTCTGTGCGCTGGTCACGTCACCGGAGCCGGAGACCACGACCGAGGTGGCGACGACCGCGCCCACGACCACCACACCGAGGACGGAACCGATGATCCGCCGGCGCCGGGCCTTGGCCATCCGCTCGGCTCGGCGCGCCATCTGTCGCTCGTAATGCCGGCGGGCGAGCTCCCTCTGGCGGTCTTTGCCGGTGGCCACCGTACTCCTCCCGAGTGTCGGTAATCACTAATGAGGTGGGCGAAATCGTATCGGCCCCAGGGCAATGGTTCGCAGCCCGCCGAGGCTCACCGGTACCCTTCGGTTACATTCCCATCCGCTTTCCTTGACGAGATCCATCAGACCGAGGACCGCTTGTCGTGCTCATCGCCGGGTTTCCCGCAGGGTCGTTCCAGGCCAATTGTTACGTCGTCGCGCCCGCAGCGGGCGAGGAGTGCGTGATCATCGATCCGGGGCAGGACGCCGTGCCCGGCCTCGACGAGCTGCTCCGCGAGCATCGGCTCAAGCCGGTCGCGGTGCTGCTCACGCACGGTCATCTCGACCATATGTGGTCGGTGGTCCCGGTCTGCGGGGCGCGGGACATCCCCGCCTGGATCCACCCGGAGGATCGCGAGCTGCTGTCCGATCCGGGCAAGGGCCTCGGGCTCGCCGCCCGCCGGCAGCTCTTCGGCGGGCTGGAGTTCACCGAGCCCGACGACGTGCGCGAGCTCCGCGACGGCGAGACGCTCAAGCTCGCCGGTCTGGAGCTGCGCGTCGACCACGCCCCCGGCCACACGCCGGGGTCGGTCACGTACCTGCTGCCGCCGGAGCACGGCGCCGACCGCGAGGGCGGCGTGATCTTCACCGGCGACCTGCTGTTCGCCGGGTCCATCGGACGGACCGACCTCCCGGGCGGCGACTACCCGACGATCCTGCGCAGCCTGGCCTCGGTGTGCCTGACGCTGCCGGACGACACGGTGGTGCTGCCCGGCCACGGACCACAGACGACGATCGGCCGCGAGCGCGTCGGCAACCCGTTCCTGCAGGGACTGACGCCGCCGAGCGGCCCCACCAGGGGACTGTGATGATGTTTCAAGCGCCCAAAGGCGTACCCGAGTACTATCCGCCACGCTCGGCGATCTTCCTCGCGGTCCGCGAGGCGTTCGCCAAGGCCGCGGCCAACGCCGGCTACTCCTACATCGAGGTGCCGGTGTTCGAGGACACCGCGCTGTTCGCCCGCGGCGTCGGCGAGTCGACCGACGTGGTGACCAAGGAGATGTACACGTTCACCGACCGCGGGGGCCGGTCGGTCACGTTGCGCCCGGAGTTCACCGCCGGGGTGCTGCGGTCCACCCTCGAGCACAACCTCCACCAGGGGCAGCTCCCGGTGAAGCTGTGGACCACCGGGCCCGCGTTCCGCTACGAGCAGCCGCAGGCCGGCCGCTACCGCCAGCTCCAGCAGTTCAACGTGGAGGCGATCGGCACCGAGGACCCCGCGGTCGACGCCGAGACGATCGCGATCGCCTGGAGCGGCTACCAGGCCCTCGGCCTGACCAGGGTCCGGCTGCTGCTCAACTCGCTGGGCTGCCGGAACTGCCGCCCGCAGTACCGCGGCGCGCTCCAGGAGTTCCTGCGCCGCCTCGACCTCGACGAGGCGACCCGGCAGCGCGTCGAGATCAACCCGCTGCGGGTGCTCGACGACAAGCGCCCCGAGGTGCGCGCCCAGCTCGCGGACGCCCCGCTCATCCCCGACCACCTGTGCGCCTCGTGCAAGTCCCACCACGACAAGGTCCGCACCCTGCTTGAGGACCTGTCCATCCCGTGGGAGGACAACCCCCGCCTGGTGCGCGGCCTCGACTACTACACCCGCACCACCTACGAGTTCGACCACCCGCTGCTCGGCGCCCAGTCGGGCATCGGCGGCGGCGGCCGGTACGACGGGCTGTCGGAGGACATCGGCGGCCCGCCGCTGCCCGGCATCGGGTTCGCCGTCGGCGTCGACCGCATCATCCTCGCCATCGAGGCCGAAGGGCTCGCCGTACGGACGCCGCCGCGGGTGGCGGTGTACGGCGTGCCGATCGGCGAGGAGGCGGCGCGCCGCATGTTCACGCTCGTCCACGAGCTGCGCGCGGCCGGGATCGCCGCCGACATGGCGTACGGTTCCAAGGGCCTCAAGGGCGCGATGAAGGGCGCCGACCGCTCCGGGGCGAGCCTCGCGGTGATCCTCGGCGAGCGCGACCTCGCCGCCGGGACCGCCCAGGTGAAGAATCTGGCGACGGGCGAGCAGAGCGCCGTGCCCCTGGCCGAGATCGTCACGACCCTGAAGGAGAGACTCACCTCATGATCCGCACCCACGAAGCCGGATCGCTTCGCCGGGAACACGCCGGGCAGCACGTCACCCTCGCCGGCTGGGTGGCCCGCCGCCGGGACCACGGCGGCGTGGTCTTCATCGACCTGCGCGACGCCTCGGGCATCGTCCAGGTGGTGTTCCGGGAGGAGGAGCACGCCCACGACCTGCGCTCGGAGTACTGCGTCAGGATCGTCGGCGAGGTGCGCCTCCGCCCGGCCGGGAACGAGAACCCCGACCTGCCCACCGGCGAGGTCGAGGTGGTCGCCTCCGAGGTGGACGTGCTGAGCGAGTCCGCGCCGCTGCCGTTCCCGATCGAGGGCAAGGTGGACGTCTCCGAGGAGGTCCGGCTCAAGTACCGCTACCTCGACATCCGCCGCCAGGAGGTGGCGCGGGCGATGCGCATCCGCTCCCAGGCCACCTACCTGGCGCACGAGGTGATGCGCGAGCACGGGTTCGTGTACGTCGAGACGCCGAGCCTCACCCGGTCCACCCCCGAGGGCGCCCGCGACTTCCTCGTCCCGGTGCGGCTGCAGCCGGGCAACTGGTACGCGCTGCCGCAGTCGCCGCAGCTGTTCAAGCAGCTGCTCATGGTGTCCGGGCTGGAGCGCTACTACCAGCTCGCCCGCTGCTTCCGCGACGAGGACCTGCGCGCCGACCGGCAGCCGGAGTTCACCCAGATCGACGTCGAGATGTCGTTCGTCGACCAGGACGACGTGATCGCGATCGGCGAGGCGCTGATCGCCCGGCTGTGGAAGGAGATCCTCGGCTACGAGATCCCGCTCCCGCTGCCGCGGATGAGCTACGCCGAGGCGATGGCCCGGTACGGCTCGGACAAGCCCGACCTGCGCTTCGGCTGCGAGCTGGTCGACCTCACCGAGTACTTCAAGAACACCCCGTTCCGGGTGTTCCAGGCCGAGTACGTCGGCGCCGTGGTCATGCCCGGCGGCGCCTCCCAGACCCGCAAGCAGCTCGACGGCTGGCAGGAGTGGGCCCGGTCGCGCGGCGCCAAGGGCCTGGCGTACGTGCTCGTGCAGCCGGACGGCGAGCTCGGCGGCCCGGTGGCGAAGAACCTGTCCGACTCCGAGCGGGCGGGTCTCGCCGCGGCGACCGGGGCCAAGCCGGGCGACGCGATCTTCTTCGCCGCCGGCGCCCGGAACGCGAGCCGCGAGCTGCTCGGCGCGGCCCGGCTGGAGATCGGCCGCCGCTGCGGCCTGATCGACGAGTCCGCCTGGTCGTTCCTCTGGGTCGTGGACGCCCCCATGTTCGAGGAGGACGGCGAGGGCGGCTGGACCTCGGTCCACCACCCGTTCACCGCCCCCAAGCCGGAGTGGGCCGACAACTTCCAGGACAACCCCGGCGAGGCGCTCGCCTGCGCCTACGACATGATCTGCAACGGCATGGAGATCGGCGGCGGGTCGATCCGTATCCACCGTGCCGAGATGCAGCAGCGGGTCTTCGACGTGCTCGGCATCTCCAAGGAGGAGGCCGAGACGAAGTTCGGCTTCCTGCTCGAGGCGTTCAAGTACGGCCCGCCCCCGCACGGCGGCATCGCCTACGGCTGGGACCGCGTCTGCATGCTGCTCGCCGGCGGGGAGTCGATCCGGGACGTGATCGCGTTCCCCAAGACCGCCTCCGGCTTCGACCCGCTCACCGGCGCCCCGACGCCGATCACCGCGCAGCAGCGCAAGGAGGCGGGCGTGGACGCCAAGCCCGCCGCCCGGGAGGCGGCCGCGCCGAAGGCCGGCTGACGCCGCCCCGGCGGCCGGGCCACGGCCGCGTACGCCAGGACACGACGACGCCCCGGCGCGCATCCCGCGCCGGGGCGTTTCGTCGTACCGGGCGGTTCCCCGCCCGCCGCGCCGGGACGCGGCGGGTCACTGCAGCGTGATGGTCCTCACCTTGACCCGCATCTTCGGGGCGGTGGCACCGCCCTCGGAGCTGGTGATGTCGCCCGGGTTGATGATCACGCCGCCCTTGGAGACCCGGTCGATGATGTCCATGCCCTTGACGACCCGTCCGAAGGCCGTGTAGGTGCCGCCGGTCTCCGCGAGCTGGACGTTGTCGTCGTGCCAGGAGATGGCGAACTGGCTGCCGTTGGCGTTGCGGTCCTCCATCCCCTGGGCCATGAACACGATCCCGCGGCGGTAGTCGCTGCCGCCGAGGTTCTCGTCGTTGAACAGGTAGCCGGGCCCGCCCGTACCGTCGGTGGGGTTCTTCCCGTCGCCCTTGGCCTGCCAGTCGCCGCACTGCAGCAGCCCCAGGCCCGCGGTGTCCGGCGTGGCGAGCCGGTGGCACACGGTGTTGTCGAAGAAGCGCTTCTTGGCGAGGAAGGCGAACGAGTTGATGGTGCAGGGCGCCTTATCGGGCCACACCTCGATGACGATGTCGCCGTGATTGGTCTTGATGGTCATCGTCTTCAGCGCGAGCACGGCCTTGCTCACCTTGGCCGGAGGCCTGCCCACGTTCTTCGCCGGGGCACCGCTGTCGTCGTCGCGGTACTCGCAGGTGATGGCACCGCCCTTGGTGGTGGGGCTGGGCGACGCCAGGGGGTCCTCGGCGGACGCGGACGGGGACGGCGAGGCGGCGGCGTTCGCGTCCCGGCCGTCCCCACCGCCGCCGATCAGGGTGGTCGCCGCGATGATGCCGCCGAGGACCACGACCGTGCCCACGCCGGCGCCGATCGCGACGTTGCGCTTGCTCCTGGCCTCCTGCTGGGCACGCCTCTGCTGCCTCTCGGCGTGCTCGCGTGCCAATTGCTCCCGGCGGTCCGTGTCGGTCACCGCTTCGTCCTTCCCTAGTTCTGGTGGCGCGATCCCGTCATGGCGCTCACTGTGTGGTCGGCGCCTTCGGCGCGCACCGGGCCGCGTGCCGTGCAGGGTCGCGCTCGCCCGTCCCGTACGCTCGCCAAATCTAGCGGTCATCGCGAGGTGGCGAGTGTCATGTCCGTATAAGGAGCGCCTTGAGCTGAGATGTTACGAATGAGGTTCCTGCTGCTGGCGAGGTGGGGAAGGGGCGCCGACGGGCCTTCAGAACTCTTTCAGATCCGTCTGGGAACCTCCTCGGCGGCACGTACGTAACCAGACCAAGCGTGAAGCCCACCCGTCCTCGGGAGCTGAGTCATGTTCGACGAGATCCTGGGCCTTCCGGCCCACCCGCTGGTGATCCACGCCGCGGTCGTGTTCGTCCCGCTGCTGTCGCTGCTCTCCATCGCCTACGCGGTGCTGCCGCGGCTGCGCGCCCGGCTCGGCTGGGCGGTGGTGCTGCTCGCCGTCGCCGCGCCGGTCTCCGCGGCAGCCGCCCTGCTGAGCGGCCAGGCGCTGCTGGACGGCCGGTTCGGTGGCCGGATACCGCCGGGCGTGGTCGGCGAGCGCATCGCCGAGCACGAGAGCCTCGGCCTCCCGCTGGTGAACACCACGGCCGCGCTCGGCCTCGCCGCGGTGCTGCTCGTCGTGGCCGCCCGCAAGGCCGCCCCCGCGGCCGAGTCCGGGACCGGCGCGCGCCGCCGCGCCGCCGCCGGCGCCGGGACGACCACGGTGACCATGGTGCTCGCCGGCGTGACGATCCTGCTCGCCGTGGCGGCCTGCTACCTCGTGGTGCGCATCGGCCACACCGGCGCCCTCGCCGTCTGGGGCTAGCGTCCCCGGCCCGTGGTGAGCCGGGCGGGCGGGCCCCCGGACGGGCGGTAGGGTCGGCGGTGTGGAGAGCCTGTTCGATTCGGCGGCCGCGGAGGCGCACCGGTCGCAGGAGCCGCTCGCGGTGCGGATGCGCCCGCGCACCCTCGACGAGGTGATCGGCCAGCGCCACCTGCTCGGCCCCGGCACCCCCCTGCGGCGCCTGGTGGAGAGCGAGGCTCCCATGTCGCTGTTCCTCTGGGGCCCGCCCGGCACCGGCAAGACCACGCTCGCCTACGTGGTGGCGAACGTCACCAAACGCCGCTTCGTGGAGATCTCCGCGGTCTCCGCGGGGGTCCGCGAGGTGCGGGCGGCGATCGAGGCCGCGCGCCGCGAGCTCGGCATGTCCGGCCGCCAGACCGTGCTGTTCGTCGACGAGGTGCACCGGTTCAACAAGGCCCAGCAGGACGCGCTGCTGCCCGCCGTGGAGAACCGCTGGGTCACCTTCATCGGCGCCACCACCGAGAACCCGTACTTCTCGGTCGTCTCCCCGCTGCTGTCGCGCTCGCTGCTGCTCACCCTGGAGCCGCTGTCCGACGAGGACATCCGCGCGGTGCTGGAGCGCGCGCTGCGCGACGAGCGCGGCCTCGGCGGCCGGGTACGGCTCGCCCCCGACGCCGCCGACCACCTGGTCCGGCTCGCCGGCGGGGACGCCCGGCGCTCGCTCACCTACCTGGAGGCGGCCGCGCTGCTGGTGACCGACACCGGCCCCGGCGGGGCCGCGGAACCGCCCGAGATCACCGTCGAGGTGGTGGAGCGGGCCGTGGACCGCGCCGCGGTGCGCTACGACCGGCAGGGCGACCAGCACTACGACGTGGTGAGCGCGTTCATCAAGAGCATGCGCGGCTCGGACGCGGACGCCGCCCTGCACTACCTCGCCCGGATGATCGAGGCGGGGGAGGACCCGCGGTTCATCGCCCGCCGCATTGTGATCTTCGCCTCGGAGGACGTCGGCATGGCCGACCCCACCTGTCTGCAGACCGCGGTCGCCGCGGCCCAGGCGGTGCAGCTCATCGGCCTGCCCGAGGGCGCGATCAACCTCGCCCACGCGGTGATCCACTGCGCGCTCGCCCCCAAGTCGAACGCCGTGATCAAGGCGATCTCCGCGGCCCGGGACGACGTACGGCGGGGCCTGATCGGCCCGGTCCCCGCCCACCTGCGGGACGCGCACTACCCGGGCGCGAAACGGCTCGGCCACGGCGAGGGCTACCGGTACCCGCACGACTACGAGCACGGCCTGGTCCGCCAGGAGTACGCTCCCGCGCAGGTGCGCGACCGGTGTTACTACGAACCCACGCGGCACGGCGCCGAGGCCGCGTTCGCGGACCGATGGGCGAAGATCCGGAGTTTTCTGCGCGGCCGACGGCCCGAGTCACGGTAGGGTCATGCCCACTACCTCCACCGGTCGTGCCAGGACGGTGGGCCGGACGGAGGCGAGGGCGGACTCACCGGCGCGCGCCGGGCAACCGATGAGGGCCACCACGAGGGGAACGGAAGACCGCACATGCTTACCGCGGGAGAGGTCGCAGGGCTGATCGTCGCGATGTTCTGGGCGATCCTGACCTGCTTTCTTGCCATGGTGCTGGTGAAGCTGGCGCGGCTGCTCACCGAGACCACGAAGATGGTGTCGGAGCTGAGCGACCGGGTGCTGCCGCTGCTCGACGACGTCTCGGTGACGATCGGCGAGGCGAACCGGCAGCTGGTCACCGTCGAGGCCATCGCCGGTAACGTTAAAGAGGTGAGTGACCACGCGGCCAAGGTCTCGCGGGTCGCCTCCGGTCTGGTGACGGGCTCCTTCGTGAAGGCGTCGGCCTTCCGGTACGGCGTGCGGCGCGCCCTGGAGGGGCGGCGGCGCTCGTGATCCGGCGGCTGTTCTACTTCTCCCTGGGCTTTGTGACGGCGGTGTGGGCGATGCGCAAGATCCGCTCGCTGCATCCCGACCACGTCGCCCGCAGGGCGGTCACCGCCGCCGCAGGAGCCGGGACGGCGCTGCGGGAGTTCGTCGCCGACGTGCGCCACCTCGCCGCGGTCCGGGAAATGGAGTTGCGCGCCGAGTACGGGCTCGACAGCGTGGAGTTCGGTGCCGGCGGCAGGGCGGGCGACCTCCGGGCCCTGCCGGAGTACCGGCGTCGCGCCGAGCTCGGCCCCGCGCGATCCTTCGAGGCCCGCCGCGGCACAATCCACCCAACCGAGACCCACGACGAAAAGGACGGCCGCTGAGATGGAGTCGGCAGAGATCGCCCGCCGCTTCCTGCGCTACTTCTCCGAGCGCGGGCACCTGGTCGTGCCCTCGGCCAGCCTGATCGCCGAGGACCCGACGCTGCTGCTCGTGCCCGCGGGCATGGTGCCCTTCAAGCCCTACTTCCTCGGGCAGCGCAGGCCCCCGGCACCCCGGCTGGTGAGCGTGCAGAAGTGCATCCGTACCCCGGACATCGACGAGGTCGGCAAGACGACCCGGCACGCCACCTTCTTCCAGATGCTCGGGAACTTCTCCATCGGGGACTACTTCAAGGAGGAGGTGATCCCGTACGCCTGGGAGCTGCTCACCACCCCGCAGTCCGAGGGCGGCTTCGGCTTCCCGGAGAGCAAACTGTGGGTCACCGTCTTCCAGGACGACGACGAGGCCGCCGACATCTGGCACAAGAAGGTCGGCCTGCCGCGTGAGCGCATCCAGCGCCGGGGCCTGAAGGACAACTACTGGCACATGGGCGTGCCCGGCCCGGGCGGGCCGTGCTCGGAGATCTACTTCGACCGCGGCCCCGAGTACGGCCGCGAGGGCGGCCCGGTCGCCGACGAGGACCGCTACCTCGAGGTCTGGAACCTGGTGTTCATGCAGTTCCAGCTCGGCGAGGTGCGCGCCAAGGACGACTTCGACGTCCTCGGCGAGCTGCCGAGCAAGAACATCGACACCGGCATGGGCCTCGAGCGCATGGCGGCGATCCTGCAGGGCGTCGACAACATCTACGAGATCGACACCACCTCCAGGATCCTCAACCGGGCGGCCGAGCTCACCGGCAGCCGGTACGGCGCCGACCCGCGCGCCGACGTGTCGCTGCGGGTGATCGCCGACCACATGCGCGCCGGCGTGATGCTCGTCGCCGACGGCGTCATCCCGTCCAACGAGGGCCGCGGCTACGTGCTGCGCCGCATCCTCCGCCGGACCATCCGCAACCTGCGGCTGCTCGGCGCGGGCGACGAGCGGTACATGCACGACCTCACCGAGACCACGATCGGCGTGATGGGGGACCTGTACCCCGAGCTGAAGACCGAGGCCGCGCGCATCCACACGGTGATCGACGCCGAGGAGGCCTCGTTCCTCGGCACGCTGCGCACCGGCACCGCGATCTTCGACGCCGCGGTGGAGGAGACCAAGCGCGCCAAGGGGACGGTGCTCTCCGGCGAGAAGGCGTTCCAGCTGCACGACACCTACGGCTTCCCGATCGACCTCACCCTCGAGATGGCCGCCGAGCACGGCCTCACCGTCGACGAGGAGGGCTTCCGCCGCCTGATGAAGGAGCAGCGGGAGCGGGCCAAGCGGGACGCCGCGGCGAAGAAGACCGGCCACGTCGACGCCTCGGTGTTCGGCGAGATGCTGGAGAAGGCCGGCAAGGTCGACTTCCTCGGCTACGAGCTGACCAGCGCCGAGGCGAACGTCATCGGCCTGATCAAGGACGGCGCGTCGGTGCCGGCCGCGGGGGCGGGCACCGCGATCGAGCTCGTGCTCGACCGCACCCCGTTCTACGCCGAGGGCGGTGGCCAGCTCGCCGACCAGGGCGTGGTCCGCACCACCGGCGCCGAGATCGAGATCCACGACGTGCAGCAGCCGGTGCCCGGGCTCATCGTGCACCGCGGCACGGTGCGCTCCGGCGAGGTGGTCGTCGGCGACCAGGCGCACGCCGAGATCGACGTCGAGCGGCGGCGGGCGATCTCCCGCAGCCACACCGCGACCCATATGGTGCACCGCGGCTTCCGCAACTTCCTCGGGGAGAGCGCGGCGCAGGCCGGTTCGGAGAACTCCCCGGGCCGCTTCCGGTTCGACTTCACCGCCTCCGGCGCGGTGCCGGACAGCGTGCTGCGCGAGGTCGAGGACCAGGTCAACGAGGTCCTCATCCAGGACCTGCAGGTGAACGCCTTCCACACCTCGCTGGAGGAGGCGCGGGCGATGGGCGCGCTCGCCCTGTTCGGCGAGAAGTACGGCGACGAGGTGCGCGTGGTCGAGGTCGGCGACTACTCGCGTGAGCTGTGCGGCGGCACCCACGTGTCCCGCTCCGGCCAGCTCGGCCTGGTCAAGCTCATCGGCGAGTCGTCGATCGGCGCCGGGGTGCGCCGCGTCGAGGCGCTCGTCGGCATCGACGCGTTCCGCTTCCTCGCCCGGGAGAGCGTGCTCGTCTCCCAGCTCTCCGACCAGCTCAAGGCGCGCCGCGAGGAGCTGCCCGAGCGGATCGAGACGATCGTGACCCGGCTGCGCGCGGCCGAGAAGGAGCTGGAGCGGCTGCGCTCGGCCCAGGTGCTCGCGGTCGCCGGCGAGCTCGCCGCGAACGCCCGCGACCTCGGCGGCGTCTCGCTCGTCACGCACCGCGCCCCGGACGGCACGACAGCCGACGACCTGCGCAAGCTCGCCCTCGACGTGCGCGGCAGGTTCCCCGGCGACCGCGCCGCGGTCGTGGTGATCGCGGGCGTGCCCGCCGACCGGCCCGTGGTGGTGGCCGCGGTGAACCCGGCCGGGCGCGAGCGCGGCCTGAAGGCCGGCCGCCTCGTCGGCGTGGCCGCCAAGGCGCTCGGCGGCGGCGGTGGCGGCAAGGACGACATCGCCCAGGGCGGCGGCTCGCGGCCCGAGGCGATCGGCGAGGCCCTCAACGCGGTCGAGGCCGCGGTCCGCGAGGCGCTCGGCTGATCCCCGCCCCGCACGAGGATCGGGACGCGACGACCGCATGAGAAACGGCGTACGCCTCGGCATCGACGTCGGCACGGTGCGCATCGGCGTGGCGCGCAGCGACCCCGCGGGCCTGCTCGCCACGCCGGTGGAGACGGTACGGCGCGGCAAGGGCGACCTGGCCCGTATCGCGGCGCTCGCCCGCGAGCACGAGGCCGTCGAGGTGGTGGTCGGCCTGCCCACGTCGCTGTCGGGCCGGGAGGGCCCGGCGGCGGCCGCCGCGCGGGAGTTCGCCGCGCGGCTCGCCGCGCGCCTCGCCCCGCTGCCGGTACGGCTCTACGACGAGCGGCTCACCACGGTCACCGCGGAGCGGCGGCTGCGCGCGGGCGGCGTGCGCGGCCGCGACCGGCGGCGGGTCATCGACCAGGAGGCGGCCGTGGTGCTGCTCCAGGCCGCCCTCGACGCCGAGCGCGCCGCGGACCGGCCGCCCGGCCGGCTCGTCACGCCCGCCGCGGCCCCGCCGCGGCGTGGCCCGGGCGAGGGCGGCCCGGACTCCGCCGGCGGCGACGGGCGCGCGACATGACCGCCGCCTGCGCTCCCTCCCGCCGGGCGGGGTCCCGCCCGGCCGTCTCCGCGGCCGGTCGCCACGGGCGGCCGGCCGTATTCGCGGTCCCGCCGGTGACGGCGGGCCCCGGCCCCGGGCGCGGTGCCCGCAGCGCCCGCGGCGCCCACCCCGGTCGGCGTTGCCGCGCCCGCCCCGCACACCACCGGGCCCGCGGCATCCCCCGCCGCCCTGCCCGCCGTACGGCGCCCTGCGGCCGCGCCGGTGGCGCGGAGTGCCGGACGTGGCGCAAGGTGCGCGCTTTGCCCCTGAATTGCCGCCTATCTGGACAAACATCCCTCCTTGTGGGCCTGTGCGGAATACACTCAGGGAACTCCCTGAAGAAACGAGTGAGATCGTGGAATTCCGGGAAGACTTGCAGAGATGCCCCTGGTCGCCCCGAGGACCAGGAGGGCCACCGACGTTCCCGCGCGGGCGATGACGCACACAGGGAGCAACGTCCGGCTCGTGCCGGCGGTTCATCCCTCCACCGCCGCCCTCCCGAAGAAGATCACGAAATCGGGGGTTCCGCTTGACGCCGGACGGGACAAACGGGGAGATTGGCCAGCGCACCTATGAACGATCTCGACATGGACGCCCTGCTCGGCACCGGCGATGACGGGTCGTACCGCCGCCGGCCGAGCGGACCGTCGCGAACCGCCCGCAACCGCATGCGTCGCCGGCGCCGCCGTACCCGGCGCAAGGGCTTCGCCGCCTCGATCCTCGCCATCGCCATCGTCGTGGGCATCCTCGGCGGAGGCGGCTTCTACGCCTACCGGTGGCTCAACGACATCCTCGTCCCCGACGACTACACCGGCCGGGGGACCGGGGAGGTGACCATCGAGATCAAGGAGGGCCAGAGCGCCACCGAGATCGCCCAGACGCTGCTCGGCGAGGACGTGATCAAGAGCACGCGGGCGTTCACGGACGCCGTGGCGGCCGCGGGCAAGAGTGGATCGCTACAGCCCGGCGTGTACAAGCTGCGGCGGAAGATGGCCGCCAAGTACGCCGTGGAGGCCCTCGACCCGGCCAACCGGCTGCGCACGCGGATCACCATCACCGAGGGACTGCGGCTCTCCCAGGTGCTGGAGCGGCTCGCCACCGCCACGGGGCGCCCGGTCGAGGAGTTCCGGCAGGCCGCCAAGCGGCCCAAGGCGCTCGGCCTGCCCTCCTACGCCCGCGGCCTGGAGGGGTACGTCTTCCCGGCCACCTACGAGATCTCTCCGACCAAGTCCCCGCAGGACATCCTCACCGAGATGGTGGACCGGTTCCGCGTCGCCGCCGAGCAGAACGACCTGATCGCCGGGGCGAAGCGGATGGGCATGACCCCGCACCAGATCATGACGATCGCCAGCATCGTCCAGGCCGAGTCCGGCAAGAAGAGCGACATGGGCAAGGTCGCCCGGGTGATCTACAACCGTCTGAAGCGGCCGATGCCGCTGCAGATGGACAGCACGGTGCTGTACGGCGTGGGCAAGTTCGGCCTGCACGCCAGCGAGGCGGACCGTGCCAGCGACTCGCCGTACAACACCTACAAGCACTCCGGCCTGCCGCCCGGGCCGATCTGCAACCCGGGCGACGACGCGATCGAGGCCGCGCTCAACCCGGCGAAGGGCAACTGGCTGTTCTTCGTCACCGTCGACCCCAAGCGGGGCATCACCAAGTTCACCGACTCGCAGGCGGAGCACGACAGGAACGTGGCCGAGTACAACCGCAACCGGGGGGCGGGCGGATGACGGAGATCCGGTACCGGGCGGCGGTGCTCGGGTCGCCGATCGCCCACTCGCTCTCCCCGGTGCTGCACCGGGCGGCGTACGCGGCGCTCGGCCTGACCGACTGGCACTACGACCGGTTCGAGTGCGACGAGACCGGCCTCGCCGCGTTCCTCGAGGGGCTCGACGCCTCGTGGCGAGGGCTGTCGCTGACCATGCCGCTGAAGCGGGCCGTGCTGCCGCTGCTCGACACCGTCACCCCGCTCGCCGAGCAGGTCGGCGGGGCGAACACGGTGGTGCTGCGGGACGGCGCCCGGCACGGCGACAACACCGACGTGTACGGCATCGTGGCGGCGCTGCGCGAGGTCGGGGTGACCGCGCCCGGCTCGGCCGCGATCATCGGCGGCGGCGCCACCGCCGCCTCGGCCGTGGCCGCGCTGCGCGAGCTCGGCCTCGACAAGGCCGTGATCGCGGTGCGCAACGTCGCCCGGGCCGGCGGCGTGGTGGAGGCGGCCAGGCGCCTCGGCGTCGGGATCGAGGTGCGCACGCTGGACCGGTTCGAGCCGGACGCCGAGCTGGTGATCTCCACGCTGCCCGCGGGCGCGGCCGACCCGCTCGCGCCCCGGCTCGCCGGCGTCCCGGCGCTGCTCGACGTGGTCTACGCGCCCTGGCCGACCGTGCTGGGCCGTACCGTGGCCGAGCACGGCGGGACCGTGGTCGGCGGGCTGGCGATGCTGCTGCACCAGGCGGTGCGCCAGGTGGAGCTGATGACCGGGCGCAGCGACGTGCCGGTCGAGGCGATGCGGGCGGCGGGGGAGGCCGAGCTCGCCCGGCGCGCAGCCGCCGAATCGTAACCTTTCCGGCAAACTGGAAGATTCTGCTGTCGCGCGGTGTTGTGGTATTGTGACTGCTTGATCGGTCCGGCACGCCTGCCGGACGCGCAAGCGGAGGTCCTCCTCCCACCTGGCCCGCCGAAGGCGGGCGGGTCAAGGATCACGCCGGACTTTTCCGGCCCGTCGGCGACGATGGCCCGGTGAAGCCGGGAGAGCTCCGGTCAGTGAGCTCGGTGGCCCCGCATGCGCGACGTGCGGGGCTTTTCGCTTCCGCGGAGGGTCCCCGGCACGATCATGCAGTGTGGCGGCCGTCCGAGGGGGCGGCCGAGGAGCGCAACCGTAGGAGGTCCCATCAGCGCCGAGCCCCGCATCAACGAACGCATCCGGGTGCCTGAGGTTCGCCTCGTCGGCCCGAACGGCGAGCAGGTCGGTATCGTTTCGATCAGCGATGCGCTGAAGCTCGCCCAGGAGGCCGACCTCGACCTGGTCGAGGTCGCGGCCACGGCGCGTCCGCCCGTGTGCAAGCTCATGGACTACGGCAAGTACAAGTACGAGTCCGCCATGAAGGCACGCGAGGCGCGCCGCAACCAGGCACAGACGGTCGTCAAGGAGATCAAGCTCCGACCGAAGATCGACCCGCACGACTACGAGACCAAGAAGGGTCACGTCGTGCGGTTCCTGAAGGCGGGGGACAAGGTCAAGGTCACCATCATGTTCCGCGGCCGCGAGCAGTCCCGGCCCGAGCTGGGGTTCCGGTTGCTGCAGCGCCTCGCGGAGGACGTCCAGGACCTGGGATTCGTCGAGTCCCAGCCGAAGCAGGACGGCCGCAACATGATCATGGTGATCGGGCCGCACAAGAAGAAGGCCGAGGCCAGGGCCGAGCGCGCGGCTGCACGCGCGCGGCGGAACGACGGCGCTTAGTCGGCACCGCGGGAGTAGTGGCCGCGCGATGGTAGTCGGGGGCCGCCCGAGCGATTCGGGCGGCCCACAATAGGGCAAAGCCGGACCGGGCAGCTGCCCAGCCCGCTGTCAGGGCGTGGGCAACGGGGGTGTGCCGTCCATGACCGGGCGGAGCCCGCCCGGTCGACGGCACGACGAACGAGGGAGAGACGGCTGACATGCCGAAGATGAAGACGCACAGCGGCACGAAGAAGAGGTTCCGGTTGACCGGATCCGGCAAGATCATGCGCCGCCGCGCCAACCGCGCCCACTACAACGAGCACAAGCCTTCGACGCTGACGCGTCGTCTCAAGTCCGAGATCGTCATTGCCGACGCCGACGTCAAGCGCGTCAAGAAGCTGCTCGCCAAGTAACCAACCCCGGGGAGACTGATACACCATGGCACGCGTGAAGAGGGCGCTCAACGCCAGGAAGAAGCGCAGGGTCGTTCTCGAGCGGGCGAAGGGCTACCGGGGCCAGAGGTCGCGGCTGTACCGCAAGGCCAAGGAGCAGATGCTCCACTCGCTGACCTACGCCTACCGCGACCGCAAGGACAGGAAGGGCGCGTTCCGTCGGCTGTGGATCCAGCGGATCAACGCCGCGGCACGGCAGAACGGCATCACCTACAACCGGTTCATCCAGGGCCTCAAGCTCGCCGGCGTCGAGGTCGACCGGAAGATCCTCGCCGACCTGGCGGTGACCGACGGCGCGGCCTTCGCCGCCCTCGTGGAGACCGCGCGCAAGGCCCTGCCCAGCGACGTCAACGCCCCGGTGGCGGGCTGACGGACGAAGGCACATGCCCGACCGTCCACCTTCGCGGATTCCGCCGCGGGGTGGACGGTTCGTTTTTTCCCGCGCGCGATTCCGGCCGCGGGACGAACAACCGGTACCTTTCGGTAGGGAGTCGAAGGGGGTGAGATGGCAGCCGGTCCGGAGCTGACGAACATCAGATCGCCCAGGGTGAAGGCGGCGAGACGGCTCGCCAAGCGCGCCTTCCGGGAACGGGACCGCGCGTTCCTCGCCGAGGGACCGCAGGCGGTACGCGAGGCCGTCGCGCTCGGCGGCGTGGTCACCGAGATGTTCGTCACCGCCGAGGCGCGGGCACGGCACGCGGAGATCGTCGAGCAGGCGATCCGGGCGGGCGTCCCGGTGCTGAGCGTCAGCGGAGAGGTGATGGCGGAGCTGGCGCAGACGGTGACCCCGCAGGGGCTGCTCGCGGTCTGCCGGTTCGTCCACGTTCCGCTGACCGAGGCGGTGGGCCCGGGTGCGCGGCTCGTCGCCGTGATGGCCCACGTGCGCGACCCGGGGAACGCCGGCACCGTGCTGCGCACCGCGGACGCGGCCGGGGCCGACGCGGTCGTGTTCACCGACGCGTCCGTCGACCCGTACAACGGCAAGTGCGTGCGGGCCGGCGCCGGCAGCCTGTTCCACCTCCCGGTCGCGATCGGGGTGAACGTGCGCGACGCCGTGGCCCACATGCGCGCCACCGGACTGCGCGTGCTCGCCGCGGACGGCGCGGGCACGGCGACGCTCGACGACGTGGACCTTGGCCACCCCACGGCGTGGATCTTCGGCAACGAGGCCTGGGGACTGCCCGACGACGTGCTCGCCCTCGCCGACGAGGTGGTGCGGGTGCCCATCTACGGGCGGGCGGAGAGCCTCAACCTCGCCACCGCGGCGGCGGTGTGCCTGTACGCCTCGGCGCAGGCGATGCGCGCGAGCCCGCGGGCGGTCGCGTCCGGGGGGTGAGGGGCGTGCCCTCGGCCCCGCACCGGCGACGCCGGGTGACATCACCCGCGGTCATCCACGGGATGACGGCGATGCGACCCGGGTGTTTCGCGGCGGAATCATCAAGTTTGGTGCGTTTTGCCGTGAAAGTAAGGCTGCCACTGGGCCCGGGAAACCCGCTATTGTCGGCGTTGTAGCGGCGAGGAGGCGGTTGTGCACGGCGAAGGGACCCGTCAGCCGAACGCTGATGCGGTGTGCGCGATACCGGTCGACGAGTTGCCCGACGGTGTGGTCGTCACCGACCGTGACGGGTACGTGGTCGTCTACAACAAGGCGGCCGAGCGGATCACCGGGGTTCGCGCCGTGGACGCGATCGGCCGTCCCATTGCCGACGCGCTCCCGTTCCGCGACGCGGACGGCCGTGAGTGGTGGAAGTGGCTCGACCCGCAGGGCGGGCTGCGCATCCGCACCCGGATGCCGGAGCGTTCGCTGCACCTGCCCGGCGGCCAGGAGGTGCTCGTCGCGGCACGGTTCGTGCGCGAGCCCGCCCGGTGCGGCGACGTGGTGCGGGTGGTGGTGACCCTGCGGGACGCGCTGGCCCGCGCCCGCCTGGAACGCAGCCGGGCCGACCTGGTCTCCACCGTCGCCCACGAGCTGCGCTCCCCCCTCACCAGCGTCAAGGGCTTCACCGCGACCCTGCTCGCCAAGTGGGACCGGCTCACCGACGACCAGAAGCGGGTCATGCTCGAGACGGTGAACGCCGACACCGACCGCGTCACCCGGCTCATCACCGAGCTGCTCGACGTGTCCCGCATCGAGTCCGGGCGGCTGGAGATCCACCGCCAGGTCGTGGACATCCCCGAGCGCGCCCGCAGGCTCATCGAGGGCCGGGTCGCCGCGGGCGAGCCCGCGGACCGGTTCCGGCTCGTGGTCCGCGGCGAGTTGCCGGAGATGTGGTGCGATCAGGACAAAATCGACCAGATTCTCGGCAATCTGCTGGAAAACGCGGTTCGCCACGGGCGCGGCACGGTCACCATAGAGATCGAGCCGATCGAATGGGGGGTGGCCGTGTCCGTGCGTGACCAGGGTGAGGGCGTGGCGCCCGAGCTCGCCGCACGGGTGTTCCGGCAGTTCTGGCGCGGCAACAAGCGGCGCCGGGGCGGCACCGGCCTTGGCCTGTTCATCGTCAAGGGCCTGGTCGAGGCGCACGGCGGCACGATCACCGTGCAGCAGGCGCCCGGCGGCGGGGCCGAGTTTCGATTTACCTTGCCCACCGGGGCACCCGATTTCGCCTGATTTGTAGTTGCCGGACCGTTCCCGACACGGCACGGCGACGCGGCGATTTGGGCCGGTGGGCTGCTCGGACACTAGACTCATGCCGCTTAGCCCTGATATCGGAGCTCTCGATTCCTCATGTCGAACACCTATGACCCCGTCGAGGTGACGCCGCTGCACGCCGAAGAGGTGGCACGCATGCAGTCCGAAGCCCTGGCGGCGATCGCCGCGGCCAAGGACCTCGACGAACTCAAGCAGGTACGGCTGGCCCACGCCGGCGACCGGTCGCCGATCGCCCTGGCCAACCGTGAGATCGGCGCGCTGCCGCCGCACGCCCGCGCCGAGGCGGGCCGCCGCGTCGGCGCCGCCCGCAAGGCCATCAACGAGGCCCTCGCCGCCCGCCAGGCCGAGCTGGAGGCCGAGCGCGACGAGCGGGTCCTCCGCGAGGAGACCGTCGACGTCACGCTGCCCTGGGACCGCCGCCCGCGCGGCGCCCGGCACCCGCTCACCGCCCTGATGGAGCGCATCGCCGACGCGTTCGTCGGCATGGGCTACGAGGTGGCCGAGGGGCCCGAGCTCGAGGGTGTGTGGTTCAACTTCGACGCCCTCAACATCGCGGCCGACCACCCGGCCCGCTCCGAGCACGACACGTTCTTCGTCGGGTCGCCCGACTCGGGCATGGTGCTGCGCACCCAGACCTCCCCGGTGCAGATCCGCGCGCTGCTCGGCCGCAAGCTGCCGGTCTACGTGGTCGCGCCCGGCAAGACGTTCCGCACCGACGAGCTCGACGCCACCCACACGCCGGTCTTCCACCAGGTCGAGGGCCTCGCCGTGGACGAGGGCCTGACCATGGCGCACCTGAAGGGCACCCTCGACCGGTTCGCCGAGGTGATGTTCGGCGAGGGCATCACCACCCGGTTCCGGCCGAACTACTTCCCGTTCACCGAGCCGTCGGCCGAGATGGACCTGCGCTGCTTCGTCTGCCGCGGCGACTCGGCCCGGCCGGGCGGGGCGCCGTGCCGTACCTGCAAGTCCGAGGGCTGGATCGAGTGGGGCGGCTGCGGCATGGTGAACCCGCGGGTGCTCGTCGCCTGCGGGGTCGACCCGGCGCGGTACTCCGGTTTCGCGTTCGGCATGGGCATCGAACGGACGCTCATGTTCCGCCACAACGCCGCGGACATGCGCGACATGGTCGAGGGAGACGTGCGCTTCACGCTCCCGTTCGGGATGGAGGTCTGATGAGGGTCCCGCTTTCCTGGGTGCGGGAGTACGTCGACCTGCCCGCCGTCTCCACGCACGAGATCGCCGAGAGGCTCACCGCCGCCGGGCTCAAGGTCGAGGCGATCGAGTCGGTCGGCCACGAGATCAAGAACGTGGTCGTCGGCGAGGTGCTCGCCATCGAGGAGCTCACCGGCTTCAAGAAGCCGATCCGGTACTGCCAGGTCGAGGTGGGCGAGGCCGCGCCGCGCGGCATCATCTGCGGCGCGCGGAACTTCGTCGCCGGCGACCGGGTGCCGGTGGCGCTGCCCGGCGCGGTGCTGCCCGGCCCCAAGCCCGGCGAGCTGTTCGAGATCACCTCGCGCAAGACCTACGGGCGGATCTCCGACGGCATGATCTGCTCGGCGCGCGAGCTCGGCGTCGGCGACGACCACAGCGGCATCCTCGTGCTGCCCGCCGACACCCCGATCGGCACCGACGTGGTCGAGCTGCTCGGCCTGCGCGACGACGTGCTCGAGGTCGAGGTCACCCCCGACCGCGGGTACGCGCTCTCGATCCGCGGCATCGCCCGCGAGCTGGCGATCGCCTTCGGCGTGCCGTTCCGCGACCCGGCCGACATCGAGCTGCCCGCGGACACCGGCGGGTCGTACCCGGCCGAGATCGCCGACCCGACCGCCTGCGACCGCTTCGTGCTGCGCACGGTCACCGGGCTCGACCCGCAGGCGCCGACGCCGATGTGGATGCAGGTACGGCTCATCCGCGCCGGCATGCGCCCGGTCTCGCTCGCGGTCGACGTGACCAACTACGTCATGCTCGAGCTCGGCCAGCCGCTGCACGCGTTCGACGCCGACAAGCTGCAGGGCACGATCGTCGTCCGGCGGGCCCGGGAGGGGGAGACCCTCGAGACCCTCGACCACGTCACCCGCAAGCTCGACCCGGAGGACATCCTCATCACCGACGAGTCCGGGCCGATCTCGCTCGCGGGCACGATGGGCGGCGTCAGCACGGAGATCTCCGACACCTCCACCAACCTGGTGATCGAGGCGGCGCACTTCTCCGCGACCGGGATCGCCCGCACCTCGCGGCGGCACAACCTGGTGAGCGAGGCGTCCCGGCGGTTCGAGCGGGGCGTCGACCGGGAGCTGCCGCTGTACGCCTCCTGGCGCGCGGTGCAGCTGCTGGTGACGTACGGCCGGGCCACCGCCCAGCCGGGCGTGACCCACGTGAGCTACGACGTCGAGCCGCTGACCATCACCATCCCGGTGGACTACCCGGGCCGGGTCGCGGGCGTGCCGTACGACCGGGACACCGTGATCCGCTGCCTGGAGCAGGTCGGCTGCCTCGTCGTGCCGGGCGGCCCGGAGGAGGGCGCCAAGGACGCCGCCGGGGGCACTGCCGAGGGCACGGTGCGCCGGGCGGACCCGTCGCTCAACACCGCGACCGTGTCGGGCGGGGCGCTCGCCGACAAGCTCTCGGTGATCGGCGACTCCACCGACCTGATCACGGTGACCCCGCCGTCGTGGCGGCCCGACCTGACCGACCCCAACGACCTGGTCGAGGAGGTCGTCCGGCTGGTCGGCTACGAGAACCTGCCGTCGGTGCTGCCCCCGGCCCCGGCCGGGTCCGGGCTCACCGAGGCGCAGCGGCTGCGCCGCCGGGTCGGCCGGGCGCTCGCCGCGGCCGGGTTCGTCGAGGTGCTGTCCTACCCGTTCATGTCCGGCAGGGACCTCGACAACCTCCAGCTCGAGCAGGACGACGACCGGCGCGTCGCGGTACGGCTCGCCAACCCGCTCAGCGAGGACGAGCCGTTCATGCGCACCACGCTGCTGCCGGGCCTGATCAAGACGCTCGTGCGCAACGTGGGCCGCGGCTTCACCGACGTGGCGCTGTTCGAGAGCGGCACGGTGTTCCTGCCGCGCCCCGGCGCCCCGGAGACCGCGCCGATCCTCGCCGTCGACCGCCGGCCCACCCCGGAGGAGCTCGACCGCATCGAGTCGGCGCTGCCCGCCCAGCCGCTGCGGGTGGCGGCGGTGCTCGCCGGCGAGTTCGAGCGGTCCGGCTGGTGGGGCAAGGGCCGCCAGGCGAGCTGGGCGGACGCGGTCGAGGCCGCGCGCACGGTGATCCGCGAGGCCCGGATCGAGCCGCGGGTCGAGGCGGCCCGGACCGCGCCGTGGCACCCGGGCCGGTGCGCCGCGTTGTACGCCGGTGACCGGCTGCTCGGCCACGCGGGCGAGCTGCACCCGCGGGTGATCGAGGCGTACGGCCTGCCGCGCCGTACCTGCGCGCTGGAGCTGGAGCTGTCGGTGCTGGAGGAGCTGCTGTCCGGGCCGGCGCAGGCCCCGGCGGTCTCCTCGTTCCCGGTGGCGACCCAGGACGTGGCGCTCGTGGTGCCCGCCGACACCCCGGTGGCCGAGGTGGAGGCGGCGCTCCGCGAGGGCGCGGGCGAGCTGCTGGAGTCGATCCGGCTGTTCGACGTCTACACCGGCGCGCAGGTGGGGGAGGGCAAGAAGTCCCTCGCCTACACGCTGCGGTTCCGCGCGCCCGACCGCACGCTGACGGTCGAGGAGACCACCGCGGCGCGCGACGCCGCGGTCGCGGTCGCCGCGTCCCGGTTCGGCGCGACCCTGCGCGGCGCCTGATCCCGGCCTCCGGCCTCCGCCGAAGAGGACGTATCGGGGCGGCCGACCCCTCGCCGGTCGGCCGCCCCTCGCGTGCCCGTACCTTCCGTGCGAGGTACGGCCGGCACGCGCGTATCACCTGGGCACGATCTGCGTCGCGATCGTGCTGATGTTGAACAGCGCCTCGTCCGGGGACGGCTCGCCGTCCCCGCCGGCCGGCTCGATCTGCGTGGTCTGCGGCGTGGCCGGTTCGGCCTGGGCGTTCCCGGCGTCCTCCACGACGATGGAGGCCCCCGCGTCGTCGGCCGCCGCGTCGGTCTCGCTGTCGCAGTTCAGGCTGACCCGGATGCCGTCGACGCGGTTGATCGTCCACACCACCTGGTCCTGCCGGGGCGCGCCCTCGGCCGTGGTGCCGACGCCCTGAACCGTCGTCGTCCGCGTCGTCTCGCCGGTCACCGGCCCGTGACAGCGTGGCGCGGCGGCCTGCGCGGCACCCACGGTGACGAGCCCGGTGACCAGGCCTGCCAGGGCCCCCACCGTCAGCGCCCTTCCCCACATGGCGATCCCCCCGATCTGATGTGCTCTGCGGCCCGGTGAGGCCGAACAAAAGTAGATCGGCGGCGGCCCCGGGCGTACAAGCTTGAAAGGCCAAGAACAGCGTCAGGATTACCGAAGGTTCACCAAATGGATCACGTCGCCTGTCAGGTGGCAATTCTCCCTATGGCGGGCCGTCGCGGCCCCGCGGCGGCGATGGACCGGCCAAGCGCTCCGGTGGGCGGGCGCCCACGTGCGCGGTGATCGCCGGGCGGCGACCCGATCGTGCGGTTCGGGCGGAGGACTGCTACGGTGCCCTTTTGACGCGGGGTGCCCGGCATGTCCGGGCTGAGATCACACCCGTTGAACCTGATCTAGTTAGGACTAGCGGAGGGAACGTCACGTGGCAGGGGCCACCGCATTCTGCGATGAGGTGTGGGCGCGCGCGGCCAAGCTGGTGCGGGCCATTCACGAACACCCCTTCAACACCGAGCTGGAGGCAGGCACGCTCGACCGCGACCGGTTCGCGTTCTACATCGTCCAGGACTCCCGCTACCTGATCGCCTTCGGCAAGGCGCTCGCCACCGCCTCGACCCGGGCGACCGACGTCGACGAGGCCGCGTTCTTCGCCCAGGCCGCGCACACCGCGCTCGTCGTGGAGCGGAGCCTGCATGCCGGGTACATCGAGGAGTTCGGCCTGTCCGCCGCCGACCTGGAGGGCATCGTCACCTCGCCGACCTGCCTCGGCTACTCGTCGTATCTCCAGGCCACCGCGCTCGCCGAGCCGTACCCGGTGCTCGTCGCCGCGCTGCTGCCGTGCTTCTGGGTCTACGAGGACGTCGGCTCGGCCATCTTCGAGCGCACCCGGGACGTGGAGAAGCACCCCTACCGCGCGTGGATCAACACCTACGCCGACCCCGAGTTCGCCGCCTCGGTCGAGCGCGTCAAGCAGATCGCCGACCGCCACGCGGCCACGGCCGAGCCGCCGGTCCGCGAGGCGATGACGGAGGCGTTCCTCCGCGCCACCGAGTACGAGTGGCTGTTCTGGGACAGCGCCTACCGCCGGGAGACCTGGCCCACCGCCCAGTGGCTCTCCTGACCTGACGTCCGGTACGGCAGGGCCGGGCCGCCCCGCGCGGCCTGGCCCACCGGCCACGGCAGCTGCGTGGCCTTCCTGGCCGCGCTGCTCTCGGCCCCCGGGAGCCGCCGGCCCTGGATTGTCGCCATCGCGCGACGGGACGATTTCGTCGGTGGCGCCCCTCACCGACCGGTCGTCACGGCCGGTTCGGGAGAGACGGCGGCTCCGGTGTGCGGGTGACGCCTCAGCGCGGTGGGCCGGTCAGGTGTCGGCAGGGGACGACCCGGCGTCCGGCAGCACACACGGTGACCCGATGTCGATGGACAGGACACCGTCGCCGGTCTCCGCGAGTCCCAGGCGGAACCCCGTCGATCGCGAGCGTGCGATCAAATCGCGGCCGTCCGCCGTGGACGTTTCGATGACATATCCCTGCCCCTCCCAGAACCGGCGAATCTGGTGGGCTACGTCCGTCAGCCGTTCCTTCGGAATGCCGCGCAAGTAATACGCGCGATAAACATAGATGGGATCGCCGGGACCGTTATGGTCAGGGTCGCAGTAGCGCGTGTTCAGGCTCGGCCGATAGAGGTCGAGTTCGGGCTCGGGGTCGATTGCCTCGGCGGTCGCCCTCGCGATGCGTTCGACCTCGGCGCGCGCCTCCTTCTCGGTCATCGTCGGTTGGGTCGTGCTGATGGCCGGCCTTTCTTCCGGAGAATTCCCGCGAGCGGTGCATGCGGCCGCGAGGAGGGCGACCAGGAATACGACGGCTAACCGAGGCATCTATCCTCCTGCCGGTGTCGGTGAAGGAGTCGGTGTCGCTGAGGGCGCCGGAGCGGGCGAGGGGGCCGGTGTGGGCGACGGGGTCACGGTCGGTGGCGGTGCCGATGGTTTTGGGAACGGCACCAGCCTGTCGTACTGCCCGTTCACCAGGCGAGCGATGTTCCGCAGCGAAGCCGAGGGCGTGAGGGTGGCCGGGTCGATGTCCCAGTAGCTGGAGTGCGCCTTGAACGTGTAGGCGGGATCGCCGGTGTCCTCGACGTAGAACTGGTTGGCGCCGAATCGGGGGTGGCTGGGGTCGGGGCCGAGAGGACCACCCCATTCGGGCAGCCCGGTGAGCGGGTCGAAGGTGCCGGTGGGTTCCAGGGGTAGCGAACCGACGTCGCCCACCGGGTCATTGGGAGCCTCGCCCACCCAGACCGAGCCGACGCCGAGATCCCTCGCGGTCGCTGCGGCGAGGCCGGGGCTGCCGACCGCGATGAGCTGGTCGGCGAAGGTCTTCGGCCGGGCCTGGGCGGCCAGGCCCGCCAGCGTGGAGCCGTAGCTGTGTCCCAGCACGGTCAGGCGGACGCCGGCGGCGGCCTTGTGGGCGGCGTGCAGGCCGTCCGTGAAACTCACCAGCGCGGGCACGCCCGCCTTGGCGGCGTTCTGGTTCACCACGGTTCGATCGATGTAGTGAGTCTTGTCCCACTGCGGCGCGTCGTACCCCAGCCAGGCGATGGACGCGATCTTCTTGCCCCGCTCGACCAGGCGGTCGGCTTCGTCCCACAGGGTTACGGCGCGGAGGGCGTCCCCGGCGAAGCCCTCGAGCGTGGTACCGGTGCCGGGGACGTAGGCGACGACGTTGTCGGCTTCGTCAGGGTCGCCGTAGGAGATGGCGGCCTTGCCGTCCTTGCCGAGGTACAGGTCGAGCAGGAGGGCAGGCGGGCGGTTGCCCCGCCCGCCCAGGGCGAGCGCCCGGTCCACGGCCGCGATCTGGCGCATCTTCAGCTCCAGCTCGGCGATCCGGGCCTCGGCGTCGGCGGCCGAGGCGCGCAGGCGGGCGAGCTCGGCGGTGATCGCCTGCCGCTGGGCCTCCAGGTGGCGGCGGTTCGCCTGGTCGCGTACGGCCGAGGGCAGCCCGTTGAGGCGGCCGATGAGGTCGGGCGCGGTGGCGATGAGCCGGTCGCGGGCCTGCTCGTCGAGTCCGCGCCACCACGCGTTGAGCCGGAACGCCAGCGTGGCGTCCTTCCCGGTCGCCTGGAGCTCGAGCAGCCTGCCCAGGGCCGCGCGGTCGCCGGTGGCCGCGGCGGCGGTGAGCGCGCCGACGCCGTCCGGGTCGGGGGCGTGGCCGCCGAACAGGCCGAACGCGGCCGACGCCCGGGAGGCCGTGCCGTCGGGGTGCTCCCGCTGCAGTACGGCGAGCCGCCGGCGCAGGTCGGTCACCTGCTGCTGCGCCCAGAGCCCGGCCTCGGCGACCTGCCGCCCGGGGGTGGCGACGACGCTGAGCGCGGTCAGCTCCTCGACGAGCCGCTGCCCGGCCCGGGGAAGCTCCCGGGCGGCCCGGTCGAGGTCGGCGACGAGCCGGGTCATGACGCCGACGTCCATGCCGGAGAAGCGGCCGGGCACCGCCGAGGCGACGCTGATGTGGCTGACGAACCGTGGCGCGGACGCCTGCCCGCCGAGGCGGCGGATCTGCTCGGCGACCGCCTCCGCGGCCGCGGTGAACGCCTGCTGCAGCCCGGTGCGGCGTCCTTCGAGCGCCTGGGCGAAAACGGGGGCGCCGCCGCCGACCCACGCGTTCGCCGCCATCGCCCGCGCGGGGTTGTCGAGCGCGTAGGCGTGCTCCTCCGCCAGCTTGACAATTCGCGATAACCCGGCCTCCAGCTCCTGGGTCACCCTGTCCGCCACAATTTGTCAGGCTCTCACCTCGATACGGCTTGTGACCACGACTTTGATAAGTGGGCATTGAACATCGAGGTAAATGGTGAATATCCGGGAATTGCGGCCCGACCGAATCCGGCATTTGATTCCCGCCGTGGGCAAGGGTGAAGCGGCGCGGGCGGTGGGGGAGCGGCGGCGAAAAGTGGCGGCGGCCCCATCCCCGGCGCTCGCCCGTCCCGCCGCGAAAACGCCGAAGGCGGCGCGGCGAGGTGCCGCGCCGCCTCAGGTCGCGTTCGCCCGGGCTCAGCGCAAGGCCGGGGCCGCCGCCACCGGGGCGTCCCAGTCGATCACGTAGCGCTGCTCGGGCGCGAGCATCTTCTCCGGGTTGAGCACGGTCTTCAACATGAGCCGCATGAGCACCGGCATGATCGCGCCGACGATGGGGCCGGGGGCCTTGGTGCGGTTGATGCGCGCCGCGCGGGCCGCCACCCCCTCGACGCGGCCGCGCCGCAGCCGCTCGTACTCGGCGAACGCGGCGGGCACGTCCGGCAGGTCGCGCAGGCAGCGGGCGAGCTGCACCGCGCTCTCCACGGCGAGCGAGGCGCCCTGGCCCGAGCTGTTCGAGGGCGCGTGCACCGCGTCGCCGACGAGCACCATCCGGCCGCGGTGCCAGTGCGGGACGCGCGGCATGATGTGCAGCGATCCGGTGACCAGCAGGTCCTCGGGGCGGGTGGAGAGCATCAGCTCGGCGCCGGGGTCGTCGTCCGCGAAGGTGGCGCGCAGCTTCTGCAACCACGCGGTGCGGGGCACCTGCCGCGCCTCGGTGAGCGACATCGGCCGCTCCTGCGGCAGGTTCACGCCCCACCGGGTGCCGCCGCCCGGCTCGCGCCAGTACAGGTAGTAGCCGCCCTTGCCGTACGCGAAGGTCATCGTGCCGGGCGGCACGTCCACGGTGTGGCGCGCCACCGACTCGAAGCCGAGCAGGCCGGTGAAGCCCGGGCCGGGCGCGTCCGGGTCGATGAGCCGGCGCACGGTGGAGTGGATGCCGTCCGCCCCGACGAGGATGTCGCCGGTGGCGGTGGTGCCGTCGGCGAACATCGCGGTCACGCCGGTCGGCGTCTGGTGGGCGTCGACCAGGCGCCTGCCGTACGTGATCTCGATGCCCTGGGCGAGCGCCAGGTCGTGCAGGATGCGGTAGAGGTCGCTGCGGTGCACCACCTGCAGCGGCGGCAGGTCGGGCAGCATCGGCAGCTCGATCCGGCTGCGCCCGAGCGCCATCACGGTGCGCGTGATCGGGGTGGCGACCGCGCGGACCGCCTCGTCCGCGCCGAAGATGCGCAGGGCCGCCAGGCCGTTCGGGGCGAGCGCGAGCGTGCCGCCGACGCCGTCGGCCGTGCTCGGGTACGCCTCGTACACGGCGGCCTCGATGCCGGCCTTGCGCAGGGCGAGGGCCGTCACCGGCCCGGCGATGCCGCCGCCGACGACGATCGCCTTTCTGATCGCGGTCATGTTCCGTCTCCCTGTGGTCGGTCGTGTGGGGACGAACCGACCCGGGAGAGGCCCCGGCTATCCTCGTGGGTGCCAGCCTCGGGCCGGGAGCCTTCCCAGGCTCGGTTCGGGGACCGGGCCCCGGCGGGTGTTGCCGCACCGCGCCGGGGCCCTTTCTCGTCACTCGTCGGAGCGGGTGCGCTCCGCGAGGGCGCTGAGCTCGGCCGGCATCTCGCCGGTCTCGTGCACCGCCCGCCAGGCGTCGAGCCCGGGGAAGGCGCCCGACTCCAGGTCGGCGAGCAGCGCGCGGATCCAGGCCGCCTCCGCCTCCTTGAGCGCGAGGTCGTACTCGTTCTCGACGAGGAACAGGCGGGGGATGGCGCGGGCCTCCTCGGCGAGCGACGCGCGGTCGGCGGCGATGCCCGCCTCCAGCAGCCCCAGCCGCCGCCGCAGCAGCCCGGCGGCCTCGTCGGGGTGGAGAGCGGCGATCACCGACAGGCCGGCCCGGAAGCGCGGCCGCTCGTGCATCGGCGTCGAGATCAGCTCGCGTGTCCAGTCCACCAGCTCCTCGCGGCCGGCCTCGGTGATGCGGTACACGGTGCGCTCGGGGCGGCGGCCTTCGCGGGCGCTCTCCACGGCCACGATCAGGCCGTGCTTGGCCATGTTCCGGATGACCGTGTAGAACGACCCCCACTTGAAGTCCATGTCCTGCTCTTTGCCCCAGCCGCGCAGGGCCGTGGCGATCTCGTAGGGGTGCATCGGCCGTTGCACGAGCGCGGCGAGCACCGCGAGCGCGAGCAGGTTGCCGACCTTCCGCCGCTTCGCCATGTGCCGCCTCTTCCTGGATCACTCGTCAGCGATTACTTGCTTGCGAGTATACGTACGCAAGTATGGCGGGCGCAACGGCATGCGGACGCGGAGGCGCGCGGCCGGGAGACGCCGATGCTCCGCCGGCGGCGAGCGGGCCGGGGGAGCGGCCCGCGGTGGGCCGTAGCGCGAGCCCGTGGCGAGGGTGCGGTCGCATGCCCCCCGGCGGAGGGTCGCGGCGCGGTCGCGCAAGGAGACCGTGGTCAGGAGGCCGTTGGGCCCTCGAAACCGCCGTCCGGGGGGCCTACGATCGGCTCACTCCGCGTGTGCTCCCGGGGTGCGGTTGGGTCTGTGCTGGTCAGGGGCGGATCCTGAGCGGTCGATCAGAAAGTTGGCGAGATTATGGACAATCTTGTCGGCGAAAAGTACGCTCGCCCCATATGAGAACGAAAGCGGCGGTTATCCGCAAGCCTGGCGAACCTTGGGAGATCACCGAACTCGAGCTGGACGAGCCCCGGGAGGGCGAGGTCCGGATCCGGTTCCACGCCTCCGGCATGTGCCACTCCGACGAGCACCTGCGCACCGGCCACAGCGCCGGACGGCTGCCGATGGTCGGCGGGCACGAGGGCGCCGGTGTGGTCGAGGCGGTGGGCCCCGGGGTGACCAGGGTGAAGGTGGGCGACCACGTGGTCTGCTCGTTCATCCCCGCCTGTGGAACGTGCCGGTACTGCTCCACCGGGCGGCAGAACCTGTGTGACCAGGGCGCCGAGATGGTCACCGGGAAGCTCTCCGACGGCGGCTTCCGGTTCCACGACGACTCCGGCGAGGACCTCGGCGGGTTCTGCATGCTCGGCACCTTCTCCGAGCGCGCCGTGGTGTCGCAGGCCTCCTGCGTGCCGATCGACCGCGACATCCCGTTCGAGATCGCCTGCCTCGTCGGGTGCGGCGTGCCGACCGGGTGGGGCACGTCGGTCTACGCGGCCGGCGTCTCCGCCGGGGACACCGTGGTGATCTTCGGCGCCGGCGGCGTGGGCATGAACGCCGTGCAGGGCGCGGCGTTCGCGGGCGCGGCGAACATCGTCGTGGTCGACCCGGTGAAGTTCAAGCGCGACAAGGCGCTCGAGTTCGGCGCGACCCACGTGTTCGAGCGGGCCGAGGAGGCCCACGAGGCCGTGGTCGAGATGACGTGGGGGCAGCTCGCCGACCACGCGATCTGCACCGTGGGCGTGCTCACCCACGAGGTGGTGGCGCAGGCCGCGGCGATCGTCGGCAAGGGCGGCCAGGTCACGATCACCTCCGTGGGCGACCACAAGGAGGACCACATCCGGCTCGCCGCCAACGGGATGGTCGTGGGCTGGCAGCGGCGCATCCAGGGCCACGTCTTCGGCATGTGCAACCCGCTCTACGACATCCCGCGGCTGCTCCGGCTGTGGCGGCAGGGGCGGCTCAAGCTCGAGGAGCTGATCACCCGCAGGTTCCGCCTCGAGGAGATCAACGAGGGGTACCAGGCGCTCGACCGCGGCGAGCTGATCCGCGGCGTGATCATCCACGACGTCTGACCCTCGGGTGCGCGGCGCCACCCGGGCGGCGCGCCGCGCACCCGGCCGGCCGGGTCCGGGGTACGGCGGGCGTACGGCCGGCGCGGCGGGCGGGCCGGCGCGGCGGGAAACGCCTCGCGTGCGGCAAGTCGGCCGACCATGTCGGCGGCGCTCAGTAAGATGCCCAGGTCCAGATCAAGACCCGGAACCCTGGAAAGGGCAGCACGTGGCGCAGAAGGTGATTCTGGTTGACGACCTCGACAGCTCCGAGGGCGACGATGTGGCGAGACGCGAGTTCTCGCTGCTGAACCGGACCTTCGCCATCGATCTATCCGAGGCCAACCAGCGGCGGCTGACCGAGGCACTCCAGTTCATCGAGGAGGTGCTGGAGCGCTCCCGCGAGGTGAAGAAGCCATCGCGGTCGAGGAAGGCCGCCGACACCTCTCCGCGGCTGCGTGGCTACACGCTCACCGACGTGCGCACGTGGGCGCGTGAGCAGGGGATCGATGTCCCCGAGCGGGGCAAGCTCCCCGACGAGGTGATCGACAAGTTCATCGCCGCCCACCCCGACGCCGCCGCCGACGGCCCGGAGGCCGACGGGGCGGAGGCCGATGGGGCGGAGGGGACGGCCACTCAGCCGCAGCCCGAGGCGTGACCGGGCCCGCCCCGCCGGCCGGCGGGGCGGCCGCGTCCGGGGGGAGGCACGGCGCGGGCCGTGCCTCCCCCGGTTCGCGCGTCAGCGCGCGTAGACCTCGAACTCGTAGAGGGAGTAGCCGTAGGAGGTGCCGCGCCGCACCCCCTGCATGCGCACGTACCGGGCGTCCACCGGGGCGAAGGACACGTTGTCCGTCCCGCCGTCGCCGGTCTCCGTGGCGTACACCGTCGTCCAGGTGGCGCCGTCGACGGAGGTCTGGATCCGGTACGCCCTGCCGTACGCGGCCTCCCAGCGGAGGATGACCCGGGCCACGGTGCGGACCGTGCCGAGGTCCACCTGGAACCACTGATTGTCGCGGTACGAGCTCGACCAGCGGCTCGACAGGTCGCCGTCGACCGCCTTGCCCGGCGGGTAGAGCAGGTTCTCCCGGCTGGACGCGGTGGCGGTGGCGCCCTTGGCGAGGTTGCCGACCGGGTCGCCGCGGCGGGCCGGGAACGAGACCACCTGCTGGTAGGTCGGCCGGTTCTGCCAGGAGATCAGCGGGTGGCCGATGCCGCCGAGCGGCGACTGCCGTACCGCGTCGGCGCACCACTGGTCGCCCGCCGCGCACACGTCGTCGCCCGGGTAGGTGGTCGTGGCCGGCTCGGCGAGCGCGTCCGCGAGGCTGTCGAGCAGCACCGCCCGGCACCCGGCCACGGTGCCGTCCCCGCAGTACCGGCGCGGCAGCGGCGCCTGCACCGGGTCGCCGAGCACCGCGCGCAGGTCCTTGCTCACATAGCCCCACCAGCCGAACTGGAACGCCGACCCGCGGTGCGGCTGCGACTCGTTCGCCGACACCGGAAGGTCGGTCACGTCGCCCCGCATCAGGCCCGACGGCGGCTCGTCGATCTGCAGCGCGTCGACCAGCGCCCGGTACAGCTCGTCGCCGAGTCCCGGCCGGAACTGGGCGGCGACCAGCTTCGGCCACCAGGCGTCCATGATGCGGATCGCGTCCGCGTGGGCGTACCTGCGGCTGCCGGGCGAGGTCTCCTCCCGCTTGGCGCCCGCCCGCTCCCAGGCGCGGAGCTTGGCCACCGCGTCGGCGAGCGCCGGGTCGGTCACCGGGGCGGAGTCGATCACGCGCAGCAGGTCGGGCAGCACCCGCCTGCCGCGCAGGTCCACGACCGCGGCCTCGGCGACGATCCGCGCGGTCTCGGCCCGGTCGAGCCTGCCGCCGTTCGCCAGGGCCTCGCGGATCGGCCGGTCGAGCAGGTCGCCGCGGTGCACCGCGCCGAAGCTGAAGTTGCCGTCCGCCGCGCCGTAGTCCTTGGCCTGCTTGTTGTTCCAGCTCACCAGGTAGTCCTGGTCGACCGCCTGCGGGTGGGTGGACGGCGGGTGGTAGTCGGCGGTGTTGGTCTCCGGGTCGTACCCGGACCACTCGTGCGCCTTGTCGGCGACCATCGGCAGGTTCGGGTCGGAGACCGGGGAGCGGACCGGGTTGCCGCCCGACATGAAGTACGCCGACTCGGTGGCGTTCACGTAGAACCAGTTGAACGCGAACGCGATGTGCGACGCCGACTCGATGAAGCCGGCCGCGGTGCCCATCGCGTCCGGGTCGTTGAACATCTGGAAGCCGATCGCCGAGTCGGCCTCGTGGCGGTAGGTGGAGCGCAGCGTGGTGAACGCGGTCGGCACGCCGTTCACCGTGCCGCGCCAGGTCACCAGGCCGTACCGGGTGCGCTTGATCACCAGGTCGTACGAGCCCGCCGGGGTGGGGTCGGCGACGGTCGGCTTCCAGGAGTTGGTCTTGCGCAGCGTCTCCATCGGGACGCAGCGGCCCTCGTGCAGGTAGTGGTCGGAGTCGACGGTGGGCGTGCCGCCGTCCGGCTCGCAGAGGGTGAGCGCGTAGGTGTCGGTGATGTCCTGCAGGCTGGAGGTCGCGCTCCACGCGTAGTCGGTGCCGCGGCCGAGCAGCACGTACATGCTGAGCCCGGCGAACGCGGCGCCGCGCGCCCGGATGCCCGGGCCGGACAGCTCCTGCAGCATGAGCAGCTGCGGGGCGAAGTAGCCGGTCTGCGGGCCGAACACCGCGATCGGGTGGCCGTCCTTCGACCTGGCGGCGGAGATCACCACCGCGTTCGACATGCCGGGCTTGGCGTTGTCCACCACCAGCCCGGCGAGCGCCGGGAGCGCGGGCGACCCCGTCTCCGTCGTCGCGGCCCCCGCGGCCTGGGCGGAGACCGCCGAGCCGGTCTCGTTCTCGGTGACGTCGACCGGCCGGGCGCCCGGGTCGGGCAGCACCACGCCCGTGGCGCCGGCGGGCGCGGCGCCGAACGGGAAGCTCTGGCCGTCGTGCAGGGTGAGCACGGTCTCCGGGTCGTTCTGCGAGCGGAACGCCTCCCACACCCGGTCGCCCTCGGCCGTGCCGTACCTGGCCCGCGCGGCGACCCGCACCAGCGCGGACTGCATCTCCGCGCCGCCACCGCCGCCGAACAGGCCGCCGATCACCCCGGCGATCGCGATGAGGTCGGTGGCCTTGAAGTGCTTGGGGCCGCCCTTGTTGGTCACCGCGTCGAGGTGGCCGGTGAGCACGTACTCGCCGGGACAGTTCCGATTGGCCATGCACCGGTCGATGTAGGCGTTGATCCCGGCCACGTACTCGCGCACGTCGTCGTAGAGCCGCCGCCCGCGGTCCCCCATCCGCCGCAGCCGCTCCACCTGCGCCTCGAGGTCGGCCTCGGTGTACGGCGAGTTCCGCCACACGCTCTGCTCGAGCGCCCGGTTGCCCGGGGCGCCGCCCGCGAACGAGGTGAGCTCGCCGCGCCCCACGTGCCGCAGCAGGTCCATGACCCACAGCCGGTCCTGCGCGGCCGCGTACCCGGCGCCGAACATGGTCCCGGCCCGCGTGGTGCCCGTGATGTGCGGGATGCCGGTGGCCTTGTCCCGCACGATCGTCACGTCCGAGCGCGGCTTGACCGTGCTCTCCACCTGTCCGGGCGGTACGCCGAAGGAGGCGTCGTTGAAGAACCTCTCGAGCCGGTCCTCGGTGAGCCCGTTGTAGCCCGCGAGCAGGTTCGCGTACTTGGCGAGCTGGTCGCCGGTGTGCTTCGGCATGGTGCCGAGGGCCTGGTGGGCGAGGATGTCGACGAGCGTGGCGTTGCCGTTCTGCCCCGGCGGCAGGATGTCGAGGCACTGGCCGAGGCAGTGGTCGTCGGGGGAGAAGGAGGTGGCAATCGGTTGCTCGGCGGCGGCCGGGGCCGCGGCGGAGGCGGCCGGGGTCGTGGGGAGTCCGAGCGTGGTGAGCGCGACCACGGTGACGAGGGTGATCGCGCGGCGGAGGGATGGGAGGGGTGTGGGCATGGGAGGACCCCCATAAAACATGAGGCATGCTCAACCTTTGAGAGGAAGATACGATCACCCGCCGGGCCCGACAATGGCCTAATCGATCAATCCGCCCCGCCCGCCGTCGCGTGCCTCAGAGGTCGCCGATCTCGGTCAGGTCGATGTCGATGCCGAAGGGAACGGCGAGCCGCAGCCGGTCGCGGTGTATCCCGGCCGGCACGCAGGCCGGGACGGCCGGATCGAGCTCGTGCACGTACACGGTGGGGCGTCGTCGTTCTCCACCCGCCAGAAGGGGGATTGCGGCCATCGCGTAGAGCCGCGGCCTGCGCCCCCGGTCGCGCACCTCCGAACCGGGGGAGACCACCTCGACGGCGAGGACGACGTCCGCCGCCCGGCACGCGGTCGTCCCGGGCTCTCGTGCGCCTCGGCGCGGATCACGGTGAGGCCGGGCTCGGGCCGCTGCCGTGGCCCCAGCACCACGCTCATCTCCGCGGCGCACCCGGAACCCCGGCGGCGCGGTACGCCTCGTGCCGGCCTCCGGCAGATAGAGCGCGGCGGTGTGGAAGTCCGTCCGCAGCCCGGGGCGGACCAGGGTACCGTCGATCGGCTCGGTGTGGGCCGGCAGCCCGGGAACGCGATCGAGGTCGTCCGCGGTAAGGTCCTTCGGCGAAGGCGCCGGCCAGGCGGGAGTCAGCGGGTCGGTCATGCGATCACTCCGCACCGCAACCGTGGGTGTCCCGCGTAGCCGTCGCCCCGCCCGGTGTCCCGGAGTACGGCGCAGCCCGGAAGGCTCATCGGCCCGACGCGTTCCCGGCCACGCGTGGCGCAACGCGCCGGGAACGCCGGTGAGGTCCGAATCGGTTTACCGATCGGAATCGGATATGGATCGGAGTTCAGGATGGCGGTAAACCGTACGGTTCGGAACGTGCTCGTGGCCGGCGCGGTCGCCGCGGCGGCGGGGGTCGTGCTCCGGGATCTCCCGGCCTCGCTGGGCAGGCGGCCGTCGGGGCCGCGTGCCGATCGGGTGCGGCGGTCGCCGAACTTCCGCGACGGGGCGTTCCACAACCCCCCGTCGGCCGTCGCGGTGCCGATACGGCCCGGCTTCAAGGTCGTCGTGAAGCAGCTCGGTGACTTCGCGTCCCGTCGGCCGCGCGGGGACGTGCCGCTGGTGTCCGCCGTGCCGGAGCCCGTGCGCGACGGGCTGCGGGCCACCTGGTACGGCCACTCGAGCGTGCTGCTGGAGATCGAAGGGCGGCGCGTGCTGCTCGACCCGATATGGAGCAGGCGGCCGTCGCCGGTGCGGTTCGCCGGGCCGCGCCGGCTCCATCCCGCGCCGGTGCAGCTCGACGCGCTCCCGCCCGTCGACGCCGTGGTGATCTCGCACGACCACTACGACCACCTCGACATGCCCACGGTGCGCGCGCTGAGCCGTACCCAGGCCGCGCGGTTCGTCGTGCCGCTCGGCATCGGCGGCCACCTGGAGCGCTGGGGCGTGCCCGCCTCGCGCATCGTCGAGCTCGACTGGGAGGAGGAGGCGAAGGTGGCCGGCCTGCGGTTCGTCGCCACCGCCGCCCGCCACTTCTCCGGGCGCACGCTGCGCCGCAACGACACCCTGTGGGGTTCCTGGGCGATCATCGGCGACCGGCACCGCGCCTTCTACGCCGGGGACTCGGGCTACTTCGACGGCTTCCGAGGCATCGGCGCCGCGCACGGGCCCTTCGACCTCACCCTCATGCCCATCGGCGCCTACAGCACGCTCTGGCCGGACGTGCACATGACCCCGGAGGAGGCGGTCACCGCCCACCTCGACCTCGGCGGGCGGCTGCTCCTCCCGGTGCACTGGGCCACGTTCAACCTCGCCCCGCACCCGTGGGCCGAGCCCGCCGACCGCCTCTGGCGTGAGGCCAAGGCCCGCGGCGTCGACGTCACCGTGCCCCGCCCGGGCGAGCCCGTCGACATCGCCGCCCCGCCGCCGGTGGACGGCTGGTGGCAGACGCTCGCCTGACGGCCCGTCAGACGGCCTCGAAGACGAGCAGGTTGCTCAGCGTGGTACGGACCGGCGAGGTCGCCAGGCGGCCCATGATGACGGGCCGGTGGTGCTCGTGCGCGGGATCGAGGATGAGCTCGTAGCGGAACCGGGTCACCGACGGCGCACGGTCCACGTGGACGCGCACGCTCACCTCGGCGTCCGGGGCGCCGAGCTCGGCGAGCGCCTGCCGCGCGGTGATCGTCATGCAGCTGGCGAGCGCGGCCTCCAGCAGCTCGTGCGGGCGCAGCCCGGCCGCGCCGCCGACCCCGTCCTTGCACGTGTCGGCGACGCCCTCGTGCGTGCCGGAACGGAACCGGACCTGCCAGGGCGTCGCCAGAGCCGTTGCCTCGATCATGAACCCTTTCCTCACGACCGGAATGCGGCGCGTCCCAGACTAGGGCGTGTGTCCGCATAACGGGAACATCCGTCCCGCAGCGTGAGAACACCCGGGAGGCCGCCGGAAGGGCCGTGGCTCCCGTGCGGGTTCCGGTCACGAGGCGGCGTGCGACCCGCCGCCGCGGGTGGCCGCGGCGGCGGGCCTCAGGCGCCGAGCACCTCCTGGCGCAGGCGGGTCTTGATGAGCTTGCCGGCCGGGTTGCGCGGCAGCTCGCCGTCCCGGAACCAGAACCGGGTCGGCACCTTGAAGTACGCGAGCCGCTCGCGCAGGAAGGCGCGCAGCTCGTCCGGGTCGGCCGAGGCGCCGGGGGCGAGCCGTACCACCGCGCCGACCTCCTCGCCGAGCTCCTCGTGCGGGACGCCGATGACCGCCGCCTCCTCGACCGCCGGGTGCTCGTAGAGGGCGGCCTCGACCTCGGCGCAGTACACGTTCTCGCCGCCGCGGATCACCATGTCCTTGGCCCGGTCGACGACGTAGACGAAGCCCTCCTCGTCGACCCGGGCGAGGTCGCCGGTGTGCACCCAGCCGTCGATGAACGTCTCGGCGGTCTCGGCGGGCCGGTTCCAGTAGCCCATGATCACGTTCGGTCCGCGCAGGCACAGCTCGCCGACCTCGCCGGGCGGCAGCTCCTCGCCGCCGGGCCCGCAGATCTTCACGTCGCACACCGCGACCGGCAGGCCGATCGAGTCGGGCTTGGCGACGTAGTCCGGCCCGCTGTTGATGATGGCGAGCGCGGTCGTCTCGGTCATGCCGTACCCGTTCGAGGCGGTACGGCTCGGCAGCCGCGTGTTGAGGCGCTCGAGCAGCTTGGGCGGGGCGGGCGCGCCGCCGTAGCCCACCCCGCCGAGGCTGGAGATGTCGTACTTGTCCAGGCTGGGGTGGGAGAGCAGCTGCCAGGCGTTGGTGGGCACGCCGGTCATCGCGGTGACCTTCTCCCGCTCGATGAGCTGGAGCGCCCGCTCCGGGTCCCACTTGTGCATGAGCACCAGCGTGCCGCCGGAGAACATGGTCGGGATCAGCGCGGCGAAGCAGCCGGTGGCGTGGAACAGCGGCACGGTGAGCAGCGTCACCCGCGGGCCGCCCATGCCGCCGTACGGGTCGGCGCCGGCCCGGGCGCGGGTCCGCGCCAGCGCGTAGGCGACGCTCATCGGCGCCTGGCCGAGGTTGCGGTGGCTGCCGAGTGCGCCCTTGGGCCGCCCGGTGGTGCCGGACGTGTAGAAGATCGTGGCCGGGTCCTCCGGGCCGACCTCGACCGCGGGCGGCCTGGCGTCCGCGGCGACCTCGCCGAGCACCTCGTCGAACAGGCGCGCCCCCGGCGGCAGGTCCCACCCGTCGGCCCGGGCCACGATGAGCCGGGCGGCGATGTCGGAGCCGTGCAGCCGGGCGGCCCGCTCGCCGTCGGCGATGAGCACCTTCGCCCCCGAGTCGGCCAGGCCGTACTCCAGCTCGGGCGCGGTCCACCAGGCGTTGAGCGGTACGGTCACCGCCCCGGCGGCGAGCGCCGCGGAGAACGCGATCACCCACTCGGGCAGGTTGCGCATGGCGATCGCCACCCGGTCGCCCTTGGCCACGCCGTACTCCTCGGCGAGGCGGCGGGCGAGCGTGGCGGCGCGCCGGTAGTGGTCCTCGTAGCTGAGCCGTTCGTCCTCGTAGACGACGAAGTCCTTCGCCCCGTGCCCGCGGCTCGCCTCGAGCACCGCGGGGAAGTGGAGCGGGGCGTGCTTCCAGGTGCGGATCACGGTGCCGCGCACCTCGACCTCGGCCATCTCGAACAGCTGGCCGGGAGCGGTGAGCAGGGCCTCGGGGGAGGAGGTACTCATGTCCATCGACCTCCGGCGGGGACCAGGCTGATCACCCGCCAGGGTACCGACCGGTAGGTATGTAGACCAGAGGTGAATTGTCACTCCCCCGCCTGTTGCATGGCCATCCCTGCTGTTGCATACTCTTAACGGCAAGAACATAAGATGTGATGCATAGGTATGCAGGCACGGGTGCTGGAGGTGGGCGCGTGACGAGGCGTGTGGCCGTCGCCGGGGCGAGCGGATACGCGGGGGGTGAGCTGCTCAGGCTGCTGCTCGGCCACCCCGAGTTCGAGATCGGCGCGGTCACCGCGGGCGCGAACGCCGGCAGCACGCTCGGCGAGCACCAGCCGCACCTGCCCGCGCTCGCCGACCGCGTGCTCGCCGAGACCACGCCCGAGAGCCTCGCCGGGCACGACGTGGTCTTCCTCGCGCTGCCGCACGGCCAGTCCGCCGCGATCGCGCGCGAGCTGCCCGAGGACGTCCTCATCGTCGACTGCGGGGCCGACTTCCGCCTCGCCGACCCGCAGGCGTGGGCCGAGTTCTACGGCGGCGAGCACGCCGGCACCTGGCCGTACGGCCTGCCGGAGCTGCCCGGCCAGCGCGAGGTGCTGCGCGGCGCCCGGCGCATCGCGGTGCCCGGCTGCTACCCGACCGCCGCCACCCTCGCCCTGATGCCCGCGTTCGCCGCCGGCCTCGCCGAGCCCGAGGTGGTCGTGGTCGCGGCGAGCGGCACCTCCGGCGCCGGGAAGTCGCCCAAGCCGCACCTGCTCGGCAGCGAGGTGATGGGCTCGGCGAGCGCGTACGGGGTCGGCGGCGTGCACCGGCACACCCCGGAGATGGAGCAGAACCTCTCCGCCGTCGCGGGCACCAGGGTCTCGGTGAGCTTCACCCCGGTGCTCGCCCCGATGAGCCGCGGCATCCTCGCCACCTGCACCGCCCCGGCCCGGCCCGGCGTCACCGCGGCCGCGCTGCGCGAGGCGTACCAGGCGGCGGTCAAGGACGAGCCGTTCCTGCGGCTGCTCCCGGAGGGCAGCTGGCCCGCGACCGCGATGACCCTCGGCGCGAACACCGCGGTCATGCAGGTCGCGCTCGACGAGCGGGTGAACCGGATCGTCGCGGTCATCGCCATCGACAACCTCACCAAGGGCACGGCGGGCGGCGCGATCCAGAGCGCCAACCTCGCCCTCGGACTCCCCGAAGAACTCGGCCTGCCGACCACTGGAGTGGCCCCGTGACCGAACCGCGACCGGCCGCCGCGCACCGGCGGCCCGGCCCGACACCCCGCCCTGGCACCGGCGTGACACCCGGCATCGAGGAGAGGACGAGATGAGCGTCACCGCACCCCTGGGCTTCGTCGCCGCGGGCGTCGCCGCCGGCATCAAGGCGAACGGCGCCCGCGACCTGGCCCTCGTCGTGAACGAAGGCCCCTCCCGCGCCGCGGCCGGGGTCTTCACCCGCAACCGCGTCAAGGCGGCCCCGGTGCTGTGGTCGCAGCAGGTGCTGCGCGGCGGCCGGGTCAAGGCGGTCGTGCTCAACAGCGGCGGCGCCAACGCCTGCACCGGCCCGCTCGGCTTCCAGGACACCCACGCCACGGCGGAGAAGGTCGCCGAGGTGCTGGGCGACTCCGCCGGGGAGATCGCGGTCTGCTCCACCGGCCTGATCGGCGAGCGGCTGCCCATGGACAAGGTGCTCTCCGGCATCGAGCTCGCTGCCGGGCAGCTGTCCCGGGACGGCGGCCTGCCGGCCGCGGACGCGATCCGCACCACCGACACCGTCTCGAAGATCTCGTTCCGCCGGGGTGAGGGCGGCTACATGGTCGGCGGCATGGCGAAGGGCGCGGGCATGCTCGCCCCCGGCCTCGCCACCATGCTCAGCGTCATCACCACCGACGCCGACCTGCCCGCCGACGTGCTCGACCGCACGCTGCGCCAGGCGGTCGAGGTCACCTTCGACCGGGTGGACACCGACGGCTGCATGTCCACCAACGACACCGTGCTGCTGCTCGCCAGCGGCGCCACCGGCGTCGTGCCCGACCTCGACGAGTTCACGGCGAAGGTCACCGAGGTCTGCGCGGACCTCGCCCGCCAGCTCGTGATGGACGCCGAGGGCGCCACCAAGGCGATCGCGATCGAGGTGATCGGCGCGGCGAGCGTGCGCGACGCGGTCACCGTGGGCCGCTCGGTCGCCCGGTCGAACCTGCTCAAGTGCGCCATCCACGGCGAGGACCCCAACTGGGGCCGGGTGCTCGCGGCCGTCGGCGTCACCGACGCGGAGTTCGAGCCGGACCGGCTCAACGTCGCCATCAACGGCATCTGGGTGTGCCGGGGCGGCGCCGCCGGCGACGACCGCTCCAAGGTCGACCTGCGCCCCCGCGACGTCACCATCACCATCGACCTGTCGGCCGGACCGCACTCGGCGACGATCCACACCACGGATCTGACCGCCGAGTACGTCCACGAGAACTCGGCGTACTCCACATGAGCTCACCACTGAAACCGGTAGACAAGGCCGCGGTCCTCATCGAGAGCCTGCCCTGGCTGGAGCGCTTCCACGGCAAGATCGTCGTGGTCAAGTACGGCGGGCACGCCATGACCGACGAGGCGCTGCGCAAGAGCTTCGCCGACGACGTCGTCTTCCTCCGCTACGCCGGGCTGAAGCCGGTCGTCGTGCACGGCGGCGGACCGCAGATCAACGCCCACCTCGACCGGCTCGGCATCGAGTCGACGTTCACCGCCGGGCTGCGCGTCACCACCCCCGAGGCGATGGAGGTGGTGCGCATGGTGCTCGTCGGCCAGGTGAACCGCGAGGTCGTCGGGGAGATCAACCGGCACGGCCCGCTCGCCGTGGGCATGTCCGGCGAGGACGCGCACCTGTTCACCGCCGAGCGCAAGCACGCCGTGGTCGACGGCGAGAAGGTGGACATCGGCCAGGTCGGCGAGATCGTCAAGGTGGACCCGGGCGCGGTGCGCGCGCTGCTCGACGACGGCCGCATCCCCGTGGTCTCCTCGGTGGCCCGCGGCGAGGACGGCTCGGTCTACAACGTCAACGCCGACACCGCCGCCGCGGCGCTCGCCGTGGCCCTCCAGGCGCAGAAGCTGATCATGCTCACCGACGTGGAGGGCCTGTACGCGAAGTGGTCCCCGGACGGCGAGCGCGGCGAGGTGATCGACCGCATCACCGCCGACGAGCTCGCCGAGCTGCTGCCCACGCTCTCCTCCGGGATGATCCCGAAGATGGAGGCGTGCCTCACCGCGGTGCGGGGCGGCGTGCCGCAGGCGCACGTGCTCGACGGGCGCATGCCGCACTCGCTGCTGCTTGAGGTGTTCACCGACGAGGGCGTCGGCACGATGGTGCTGCCCACGCCGTAAGGAGCGAGCATGAGCCGGAACGAAGACCTGCTGGCCCGGCACCAGGCCGCCTTGATGCCGACGTACGCCCCGCAGCCGGTGGCGCTCGTGCGCGGCGAGGGCCCGTACGTGTGGGACGCCGACGGCAACCGCTACCTCGACCTGATCGGCGGCATCGCGGTGAACGCGCTCGGCCACAACCACCCCGCGCTGGTCGGCGCGGTGACCGCCCAGGTGTCGCGGATCGCGCACACCAGCAACCTGTTCGTCAACGAGCCGTCGGTGCTGCTCGCCGAGCGGCTGCAGGGCCTGCTCGGCGGCGACTGCCGGGTGTTCCTCACCAACTCCGGCACCGAGGCGAACGAGTGCGCCTACAAGCTCGTGATCAAGCACGGCAAGGCGAACGGCCGCCGCTACATCGTCGCCGCGGAGAACGGCTTCCACGGCCGCACCACCGGCGCCCTGTCGCTCACCGGCAAGGCGTCGATCCGCGAGCCGTTCGGCCCGTTCCCGGTCGAGGTGCGCTTCGTGCCGTACGGCGACGCCGACGCGCTCAAGCAGGCGGTCACCGACGAGTGCGCCGCGGTGTTCCTCGAGCCCACCCTCGGCGAGGCCGGCGTGGTCCCGCCGCCGGAGGGCTACCTGCGCACCGCCCGCGAGATCTGCGACGCCACCGGCGCGCTGTTCGTCATGGACGAGATCCAGTCGGGCGTCGGCCGTACCGGGCACTGGTTCGCCCACCAGGCCGAGAACGTCAGGCCCGACATCGTCACCCTCGCCAAGGGTCTCGGCGGCGGCCTCCCGATCGGTGCGTGCGCCGGTTTCGGCCCCGCAGGTACGATCTTCGGCAAGGGCGACCACGGCTCCACGTTCGGCGGCAACCCCGTCGCGTGCGCCGCCGCCCTCGCCGTACTCGACACGATCGAGAAGGAGAACCTGCTGGCCCACGCCACCAGGGCCGCCGAGCACCTGCACACCGGGCTCGCCGGCATCGACCACCCGCTGCTGCGCGGCGTGCGCGGCCGCGGTCTCTGGCTCGCCGCCGTGCTCACCGAGCCGGTGGCCGGGCGGGTGGAGGAGGCCGCCCGGTCGGCCGGGTTCCTCGTCAACGCGGTCCAGCCGGACGCGGTGCGCCTCGCGCCGCCGCTCGTGACCACGCTGGACCAGCTCACGAGCTTCGTGGACGCGTTCCCGGCCATCCTCACCCAGGCGGCCACGCCCCCGACCACCAAGGACCCGTCATGACCCACCCCGGCACCACCGCCGACCGGGCGGTTCGCCACTTCCTGCGCGACGACGACCTGACCCCGCAGGAGCAGGCCCAGGTCCTCGACCTCGCGGACGCGATGAAGAAGGACCGGTACGGCTACCGCCCGCTCGAGGGCCCCCGCACCGTCGCGGTGCTGTTCGACAAGAACTCCACCCGCACCCGCGTCTCGTTCGCGGTCGGCATCGGCGAGCTGGGCGGCCTGCCGCTCGTCATCGACGCCGGCCAGTCCCAGATGGGCCGCGGCGAGAGCATCGAGGACACCGCGCGGGTGCTGGAGCGCCAGGTCGCCGCGATCGTGTGGCGCACCTACGGGCAGGACCGCATCGAGGCGATGGCCGCCGCCTCCCGGGTGCCGGTGGTCAACGCGCTCACCGACTCGTTCCACCCCTGCCAGATCCTCGCCGACCTGCAGACGATCCGGGAGCACAAGGGCGACCTCGCCGGGCGCGTCCTCGCCTACCTCGGCGACGGCGCCAACAACATGGCGCACTCCTACCTGCTCGGCGGCGCGACCGCCGGCATGCACGTGCGCATCGGCGCCCCGGACGGCTACCGGCCGGACCCGGCGATCGTGGCCGACGCCGCGGCGATCGCCGCCCGGACCGGAGGCTCGGTCGAGGTGCTGGCCGACCCCAAGGCCGCGGCCGAGGGGGCGGACGTGATCGCCACCGACACCTGGGTGTCGATGGGGCAGGAGGGCAAGGACGAGCGGGTGGCCGCGCTGCGGCCGTACCAGGTCAACGCCGGATTGCTCGCCGTGGCGGCTTCGGACGCGATCGTGCTGCACTGCCTGCCCGCCTACCGTGAGATGGAGATCACCGCCGAGGTGCTCGACGGACCGCAGAGCGTGGTGTGGGATCAGGCGGAGAACCGGCTGCACGCGCAGAAGGCCCTGCTGGCGTTCCTGCTGGAACAGTCCGGAGGCTGACCGTGAAGATCCCGACGACGAAGGCGGCCCGGCACGCCCGGATCGCGGAGCTGCTCCGGCAGCAGCCGATCCGGTCCCAGCCCGAGCTCGCCAAGCTCCTCGCCGAGAGCGGCCTGGAGGTCACCCAGGCCACGCTCTCCCGCGACCTGGAGGAGCTCGGCGCGCTCAAGCTGCGTGCCGAGGACGGCTCGCTCGTCTACGCGCTCCCGGGCGAGGGCGGGCACCGCATCCCGCCCGCCCGGGTGGGCTCCTCGGAGACGCCCGCGGCCCGGCTGCGGCGCATCGCCGAGGAGCTCCTCGTCTCCGCCGAGGCGTCCGCGAACCTGGTGATCGTGCGGACCCCGCCGGGGGCGGCCCAGTTCCTCGCCTCGGCGATCGACCACGCCGGGTGGGAGTCGATCCTCGGCACCGTGGCGGGCGACGACACGATCCTGGTGATCGCCCGCGACCCGCAGGGCGGGGACGCGGTCGCCGAGGCCCTGCTGCGGGCGGCGGACCGGCGCGCCTGACCGCCTCACCGTACCCGGAAGCCGGCGTACCGGAGGCACGCCGGCCTTTCGTCATGCGGTCGCGCCCGCCGCCGATCACTTTCTGTAATTTTCCATGTGAATTCTGTTGGCCGCCGTGCCTCATCCGCCGTCCCGGCCCACGCCCGTGCCGCCGGCCCGGATCCGGCCTCTGCCTGCCACCGGGTACGTGACGGCGCCGCGGGTGAGCTAGGGTCGCGGATTGGACAACGGGTGCGGCGCACCGGATCTGAGGAGGAGACAAGGGTGGCGGACAACTCCGGCGGCAAGCCGCTGCGGCTGTGGGGCGGTCGGTTCGAGGGCGGCCCCGCCGACGCGCTCCAGCGGCTGTCGGTCAGCGTGCAGTTCGACTGGAGGCTGGCGCCGTACGACCTGCTCGGCTCGCGGGCGCACGCGCGCGTGCTGCACCGGGCCGGCCTGCTCACCGACGACGAGCTGCGGCGCATGCTGGAGGCGCTCGACGACCTGGAGCAGGCGTGCAAGACCGGCGAGTTCCGGCCGACCGTCGCCGACGAGGACGTGCACACCGCGCTCGAGCGCGGCCTGCTCGAGCGGCTCGGCTCGCTCGGCGGCAAGCTGCGCGCCGGACGCAGCCGCAACGACCAGATCGCCACCGACCTGCGGCTCTACCTGCGCGACCACGTGCGGCGCATCGTGTCCCGGCTGGTCGAGCTGGAGACCGCGCTGATGAACCAGGCCGAGCAGCACGCCGACACCGCCGCGCCCGGCATGACCCACCTGCAGCACGCCCAGCCGGTGTCGTTCGGCCACCAGCTCCTCGCCCACGTGCACGCGTTCGCCCGGGACGTCGACCGGCTGCGCGACTGGGACCGGCGCGCCGCGATCAGCCCGCTCGGCTCCGGCGCCCTCGCCGGCTCGTCGCTGCCGCTCGACCCGCAGGCGGTCGCCGAGGAGCTCGGCTTCGACGCCGCCGCGCCGAACTCGATGGACGCCGTGGCCGACCGCGACTTCGCGGCCGAGTTCCTGTTCTGCGCCGCCATGATCGGCGTGCACCTGTCCCGGCTCGGCGAGGAGATCGTGCTGTGGGCCTCGCAGGAGTTCCGGTGGATCGAGATGGACGACGCCTACTCCACCGGCTCGTCGATCATGCCGCAGAAGAAGAACCCCGACGTCGCCGAGCTCGCCCGGGGCAAGAGCGGCCGGCTGATCGGCAACCTCATGTCCCTGCTCACCACGCTGAAGGGCCTGCCGCTCACCTACAACCGGGACCTGCAGGAGGACAAGGAGCCGGTCTTCGACGCGGTCGACACCCTGCTGCTCGTGCTTCCCGCCATGGCCGGGCTCGTCGCCACCATGCGGGTGAACACCGCCCGGCTGGAGCAGAGCGCCCCCGAGGGCTTCGCGCTCGCCACCGATCTGGCCGAGCTGCTGGTGCGCAAGGGCGTGCCGTTCCGTGAGGCGCACGAGGCGGTCGGCCACCTGGTCGTGTACTGCCAGGTGAACGACAAGGACTTCGCCGACCTCACCGACGAGGAGCTGGCGAAGGTGTCCCCGCACTTCACCGCCGCGCCGGCCGACGGCGTCGACGGCAAGGACCTGCCCGGGGTGCGCGAGGTGCTGAGCGTGCCGGGCGCCCTCGCGGCCCGCAAGGCGTACGGCGGCACCGCGCCCGACCGGGTCCGCGAGCAGCTCGCCGCGCTCCGCGAGGTGGTCGACGCCCAGGCCGCCTGGGCGAACGGGAACAACTGACCGCGCGGTGGCCCGCACGCCCGGCGTGACCGCGGAACCGGCCTCCGCCTCCTGGCGGCTGCTCGACCGGTCGTTCTTCGACCGGCACCCGGCGGAGGTCGCCCCCGACCTGCTCGGCCGCGTCCTCGTGCACGACTCGCCCGGCGGACGGGTCGCGGTACGGCTCACCGAGGTCGAGGCGTACGGCCTGCCGGGCGAGGACCCGGCCTCGCACAGCTACCGGGGGCGGACCCGCCGCAACGCGGTCATGTTCGGGCCACCGGGCCACCTGTACGTGTACTTCATCTACGGCATGCACTTCTGCGCGAACCTGGTGTGCATGCCGGAGGGCTCCGGCGCGGCCGTGCTGCTGCGGGCCGGGGAGGTGGTCGCCGGGGCCGAGCTCGCCCACGCCCGCCGTACCGGGCGGCGGGTCCCGCCCGGCGAGCCCGCCGCGGACACCGGCACCGGGACGCCGGCCGCGGCCCCGGTCCGGGAGCTCGCCCGGGGACCGGCGCGGCTCGCCGTGGCGCTCGGGTTCGCGCGCGAGCACGACGGCGTGGACTGCTGCGGGGAGGGGCCGGTGCGCGTGCTCGAGGGCCTGCCGCCCGACCCGGCGCGCGTCCGCAGCGGCCCGCGGACCGGGGTGCCGAACGGCAAGCACACCCCGTGGCGGTTCTGGATCGACGGCGACCCCACGGTGTCGCCCTACCGGGAGCACCGGCCGCGGGCCCGCTGACGGGCGGCGCGCCGCTCGCCGTACCCGTGGCCATTCCGTGATCGACTTCGGCGGCCCGGGCCGCCGCCGCGGCCGTGGGTTTGTCCCATCCCTTGGTAGCCTTCTGGTGTTCGCGATGACCAAGGCGGGCTCGCCGCAGGGCCTGCGGTGACCGGGCGTGGTGACCTCGCCGAAGGGCGCCCGCGCAGCGCGCCGCCCCTTCGGTCCGGCCCTTCCGCGGTCGATCGGGAGTAAACCGGTTGCCCGGCATCCCCTCCGAGGCCCTATACATGAAGGCACGCGAGGCGCGCACCGGAGGCCATCGCGCATCGTTCAGGCAACCCTACGGAGACGAGGCCAGAACCGTGACGGACATCCTCGATGAGCTGGAATGGCGCGATGTGATCGCGCAGACCACCGACGCAGACGCGCTTCGGAAGGTACTCGCCGAGGGCCCGATCACGGTCTATGCGGGCTTCGACCCGACCGCCCCGTCCCTGCACGTCGGCAACCTCGCCACCCTGCTCATCCTCACCCGGTTCCAGCGGGCCGGCCACCGGCCCATCGGCCTGGTCGGCGGCGCCACCGGGCTGATCGGCGACCCGAGCGGGCGCAGCGAGGAACGCCAGCTCAACCCGGTCGACGTCGTGGCGGAGTGGGTGCGCCGCATCCGCGTCCAGCTCGAGAAGTTCCTCGACTTCACGCCCGGCCCGACCGCGGCGCTGCTGGTGAGCAACCTCGACTGGACCGCGGAGCTGTCCGCGATCGACTTCCTGCGGGACGTCGGCAAGCACTTCCCGGTGAACCGCATGCTCGCGCGCGAGTCGGTCGCCGCCCGGCTCGCCGGTGACGGGCTGAGCTACACCGAGTTCAGCTACCAGATCCTGCAGGCGTACGACTACCTCGAGCTCTACCGGCGGTACGGCTGCAAGCTGCAGGTCGGCGGCAGCGACCAGTGGGGCAACATCACCGCGGGCTGCGAGCTGATCCGCCGGGTCACCGGCGGGCAGGCCCACGCCCTCACCGGCAAGCTCATCACCAAGGCCGACGGCACGAAGTTCGGCAAGACGGCCGGGGGCGCGATCTGGCTCGACCCCGAGCTGACCTCGCCGTACGCCTTCTACCAGTTCTGGCTCAACACCGACGACCGGGACGTCGTCCGGTTCCTCAAGGTGTTCACCTTCCGCAGCCGGGAGGAGATCGAGGAGCTGGAGAAGGCGGTGGCCACGCGGCCGGCCGCCCGGGAGGCGCAGCGGGCGCTCGCCGAGGACGTCACCCGGATGGTGCACGGCGAGGAGGAGCTGGCCCGGGTGGTGGCGGCCTCCCGCGCGCTGTTCGGCCAGGGCACGCTCGCCGAGCTCGACGAGCGCACGCTCGAGGCCGCGCTCGCCGAGGTGCCGCGCGCGACCGTGCCCGCGCTGGGCGCGACCATCGTCGACCTGCTCGCCGAGTGCGGCCTGGTCGAGAGCAAGTCGGCCGCGCGGCGGACGGTGAAGGAAGGCGGGGCGTACCTCAACAACACGCGGGTCACCGACGAGTCGTACGTCCCGACCGCCGACGACCTGCTGTGCGGGCGGTTCCTCGTGCTGCGCCGGGGCAAGCGCTCCATCGGCGGCATCGAGGTCGCCGCATCCCAGGCGTAACCGCGGCGCACCAGAGCGACAGGGACCGGAGCGGGCCGGCACTCGGCGTCGGCCCGCTCTCTGGTGCTTCCGCCCCGGCGGACGTCGGCGCACCCGGCGCGAGATGCGCCGAAGGACGCGTCGGTGTGCGCGTCCGTCCGGCCGGGGAGGCGACCGCCGATCCGGCGACGGTACGGCGCAGCGCGGTCGACGTGCCACGAGGCCCTGAGCGACGCGAGCGCGCGGCCCTGCGAGTGGCGTGTGTCACAGAGCGACCACGTCTCGGCCTCGGGGAATACTCCGGAGCCGCGCGACGTCCTAACCGTGGCGGGCCGGATGAATAACATTCCGGTAGCAAAGATGTGAGATCGCTTCGGATGCGCCCCTTGACCAGCGGTGACCTCCGGCGGGTCGATTTGACGCCGTTGGGGCGGCGACGTAATCTTCTCTTCGCCCCGAAGGCAGGCGGCCCCATGGCGTCGCCGACTCGGGTCCACCCGAGAGGGCGACCGGAGCGGACGGAGAGTCCGGTACCGCGCGAGGTGTCAGCCGGGAAGCGGTTCGACACGGCGTCGGTGAAACGGTCGTCTCGCTGAGGCCGGACCGCACGGTGCCGGCCGGATTCCCTGCAGCGTCGAACGTTTCGAGCGGCATTGTCGCCGAGCGGAGCGATTTGACAGCGGATGGGAATCGGGTGAAACTGCTGAAGCGATTCGGATGAAACGCCCCCGCTGACGGGATCGGCGGATTTCGTCGGCAGGTGTTCGCGTCCGTTCCTTGAGAACTCAACAGTGTGTCAAAAGCCAGTGCATGAGCTTTACCCCGTCATGCCAGGCGCTGCTCGGCAAGCCCTTCCGGGGCTTTGCTGAGAGGTGTGTCTGGGTGATGGTTTTGCTGGGATGTCCCTCTTCGTGGGGGGTGTCTCAAGGGTTTTGAGGCATCTCATGGAGAGTTTGATCCTGGCTCAGGACGAACGCTGGCGGCGTGCTTAACACATGCAAGTCGAGCGGAAAGGCCCCTTCGGGGGTACTCGAGCGGCGAACGGGTGAGTAACACGTGAGCAACCTGCCCTCGACTCTGGGATAAGCCTGGGAAACCGGGTCTAATACCGGATACGACCTGCTCCCGCATGGGGGCGGGTGGAAAGGTGCCCTGTTTGGGGTTTCCGGTCGGGGATGGGCTCGCGGCCTATCAGCTTGTTGGTGGGGTAACGGCCTACCAAGGCGACGACGGGTAGCCGGCCTGAGAGGGCGACCGGCCACACTGGGACTGAGACACGGCCCAGACTCCTACGGGAGGCAGCAGTGGGGAATATTGCGCAATGGGCGGAAGCCTGACGCAGCGACGCCGCGTGGGGGATGAAGGCCTTCGGGTTGTAAACCTCTTTCGGCAGGGACGAAGGTGACGTGTACCTGCGGAAGAAGCGCCGGCTAACTACGTGCCAGCAGCCGCGGTAATACGTAGGGCGCGAGCGTTGTCCGGAATTATTGGGCGTAAAGAGCTCGTAGGCGGCTGGTCGCGTCTGCCGTGAAAGCCCGCGGCTTAACCGTGGGTCTGCGGTGGATACGGGCCGGCTAGAGGCAGGCAGGGGCAAGTGGAATTCCTGGTGTAGCGGTGAAATGCGCAGATATCAGGAGGAACACCGGTGGCGAAGGCGGCTTGCTGGGCCTGTCCTGACGCTGAGGAGCGAAAGCGTGGGGAGCGAACAGGATTAGATACCCTGGTAGTCCACGCCGTAAACGTTGGGCGCTAGGTGTGGGGTTCTTCCACGGGCTCCGTGCCGTAGCTAACGCATTAAGCGCCCCGCCTGGGGAGTACGGCCGCAAGGCTAAAACTCAAAGGAATTGACGGGGGCCCGCACAAGCGGCGGAGCATGTTGCTTAATTCGACGCAACGCGAAGAACCTTACCAAGGCTTGACATCACCCGGAAACGTCCAGAGATGGGCGCTCCCTTCGGGGCTGGGTGACAGGTGGTGCATGGCTGTCGTCAGCTCGTGTCGTGAGATGTTGGGTTAAGTCCCGCAACGAGCGCAACCCTCGTCCCATGTTGCCAGCACGCCCTTTTGGGTGGTGGGGACTCATGGGAGACTGCCGGGGTCAACTCGGAGGAAGGTGGGGATGACGTCAAGTCATCATGCCCCTTATGCCTTGGGCTGCAAACATGCTACAATGGCCGGTACAGTGGGTTGCGAGCCTGTGAGGGGGAGCGAATCCCTAAAAGCCGGTCTCAGTTCGGATTGGGGTCTGCAACTCGACCCCATGAAGTCGGAGTCGCTAGTAATCGCAGATCAGCAATGCTGCGGTGAATACGTTCCCGGGCCTTGTACACACCGCCCGTCACGTCATGAAAGTCGGCAACACCCGAAGCCCGTGGCCTAACCGGTTTCCGGGGGGAGCGGTCGAAGGTGGGGCCGGCGATTGGGACGAAGTCGTAACAAGGTAGCCGTACCGGAAGGTGCGGCTGGATCACCTCCTTTCTAAGGAGCACTCGGCCTGGCTGTTCCGTGACGTTAGGGGTTGCGGGAGAGTTTGGGTCCATGGGCCGCGTTCGCAGGCGTGTGGTCTGCGCGTGGTGTGCTCGTGATCGTGGAGCGCTGGTTATTCAGGCTGCCGGGCCGGCTGCCGGCCGCTAGTACCGCCCATTGCTCTTTGGAGTGGTGGGAGTGGGAATGTGGTTGTGGCGGGGTCTGGTGGTTTGGGCACACTGTTGGGTCCTGAGGGAACGGGCCTGTTGGCTTGTCCCTTGTGGACGGTGCCGGTCTCCGTCATACCGGCTGTCACCTGATCCCCGGTCTACCTCTGTGTGGGCTTGAGGGGATGGGTGGGGGTGTCTGGTGGCGGGTTGGGCTGGTGGCTGTTTGTTGCTTGTGAACTGCATAGTGGACGCGAGCGTCTTGTGTGGCCGCGCCGTGTGTCTGCGGCCGGTGACCTGAGCGAGGGCTCGCTGGTCACATTGGTTGGATCTGACGCCTGTGCTCGAGTTTGGTCTCGAGAGGGTTATCGGGTCGCCGCTTGGATTCTCTGGTCTTGGCCGGGGGTCTCGGGTCGGGATCGGATGCCTGGTGTGGGTGTCGGGTCTGGTGCCGGATCGTGATGGATCTGGCGGGTGTGATCGGTGAGTTGAGCTGCTGGGTTGCTGGTTTGCGGGTGCGGTGGCGTGTGCTCCGTGTGTGGTCAAGTTGTTAAGGGCACACGGTGGATGCCTTGGCACCAGGAGCCGATGAAGGACGTGGGAGGCTGCGATAAGCCTCGGGGAGCCGCCTACCGGGCTGTGATCCGGGGATTTCCGAATGGGGGAACCTGGCCCGAGTCATGTCGGGTCGCCGCCGCCTGAATGTATAGGGCGGTTGGTGGTAACGCGGGGAAGTGAAACATCTCAGTACCCGTAGGAAGAGAAAACAATAGTGATTCCGTTAGTAGTGGTGAGCGAACGCGGAAGAGGCTAAACCGTGCGCGTGTGATAGCCGGCGGGCGTTGCGTGTGCGGGGTTGTGGGAGCTTCCTGGGCTGGTCCGCCGACTGGCCGGGCAGTGAGAAATCGTCATGGTAGCCGAACGTTCTGGAATGGGCGGCCGTAGACCGTGAGAGCCGGGTAGGTGAAACCGTGGCGACTGTCTGGGGGAGTTTCCCGAGTAGCACGGGGCCCGAGGAATCCCGTGTGAATCTGCCAGGACCATCTGGTAAGCCTAAATACTCCCTGGTGACCGATAGTGGACGAGTACCGTGAGGGAAAGGTGAAAAGTGCCCCGGTGAGGGGTTGTGAAAGAGTACCTGAAACCGTGTGCCTACAAGCCGTGGGAGCCGTGTCGCCCATGTTCGTAAGAGCGTGGGTGTGGTGACTGCGTGCCTTTTGAAGAATGAGCCTGCGAGTTGCGGTGTGTGGCGAGGTTAACCCGTGTGGGGGAGCCGTAGCGAAAGCGAGTCTGAATAGGGCGATGGAGTCGCATGCCGCAGGCCCGAAGCGGGGTGATCTACGCATGGGCAGGGTGAAGCTCAGGTAAGACTGGGTGGAGGCCCGAACCCACCAGGGTTGAAAACCTGGGGGATGACCTGTGTGTAGGGGTGAAAGGCCAATCAAACTCCGTGATAGCTGGTTCTCCCCGAAATGCATTTAGGTGCAGCGTCGCGTGGTGCTTGCCGGAGGTAGGGCGCTGGTTGGCTGATGGGCCTTACCGGGTTACTGAGGTCAGCCAAACTTCGAATGCCGGTAAGTTGAGCGCGGCAGTGAGACTGCGGGGGATAAGCTTCGTGGTCGAGAGGGAAACAGCCCAGATCGTCGATTAAGGCCCCTAAGCGTGTGCTGAGTGGGAAAGGATGTGGAGTCGCTGTGACAGCCAGGAGGTTGGCTTAGAAGCAGCCATCCTTGAAAGAGTGCGTAATAGCTCACTGGTCTAGTGATTCCGCGCCGACAATGTAGCGGGGCTTAAGCACACCGCCGAAATCGCGGCACCGTGCACTCCTTGTGGGTGTGTGGTGGGTAGGGGAGCGTCGTGTCGCCGGTGAAGCCTGGGAGTGATCCTTGGTGGAGGTGGCGCGAGTGAGAATGCAGGCATGAGTAGCGTTTCAGAAGTGGGAAACTTCTGCGCCGGATGACCAAGGGTTCCTGGGGCAGGCTGATCCGCCCAGGGTAAGTCGGGGCCTAAGGCGAGGCCGACAGGCGTAGTCGATGGATAACGGGTTGATATTCCCGTACCCGCTGTGGTGCGTCCATGTCGAGGCCGGTGATACTAAGGGTCCTAGCCCGGCCGGCGTTCTTTGAGCGTCGGTGTCTGGGTGAACGCCTGGCCTGATCCGGTAGTAGGCAAGCGATGGGGTGACGCAGGAGGGTAGCCCATCCCAGGCGGTGGTTGTCCTGGGGTAAGCATGTAGCCCGCACCGTAGGCAAATCCGCGGTGCATTGAGGGTGAGGTGTGATGCCGAGCCGATTGTGGCGAAGTGGGTGATCCCATGCTGCCGAGAAAAGCCTCTAGCGAGTGCCGCGGCGGCCCGTACCCTAAACCGACTCAGGTGGTCAGGTAGAGAATACCGAGGCGTTCGGGTGAACTGTGGTTAAGGAACTCGGCAAATTGCCCCCGTAACTTCGGGAGAAGGGGGGCCCCTGCTGGTGAACGGCTGTGCGCTGGGAGCTGGTGGGGGTCGCAGTGGCCAGGGGGAAGCGACTGTTTACTAAAAACACAGGTCCGTGCGAAGTCGTAAGACGATGTATACGGACTGACGCCTGCCCGGTGCCGGAACGTTAAGGGGACCGCTTAGCGAGCTCTTCGGGGCTTGCGAAGGCGAGAACTTAAGCGCCGGTAAACGGCGGTGGTAACTATAACCATCCTAAGGTAGCGAAATTCCTTGTCGGGTAAGTTCCGACCTGCACGAATGGCGTAACGACTTCCCCGCTGTCTCAACCACAGGCCCGGTGAAATTGCAGTACGAGTAAAGATGCTCGTTTCGCGCAGCAGGACGGAAAGACCCCGGGACCTTCACTGCAGCTTGATATTGGCGTCTGGAATGGCTTGTGTAGGATAGGTGGGAGACTGTGAAGCCTCGACGCTAGTTGGGGTGGAGTCGTTGGTGAAATACCACTCTGGCTGTTTTGGGCGTCTAACCCGCGCCCCTGGATCGGGGTGGGGGACAGTGTCTGGCGGGTAGTTTAACTGGGGCGGTTGCCTCCTAAAGGGTAACGGAGGCGCCCAAAGGTCCCCTCAGCCTGGTTGGCAATCAGGTGGTGAGTGTAAGTGCACAAGGGGGCTTGACTGTGAGACCGACGGGTCGAGCAGGAGCGAAAGCTGGGACTAGTGATCCGGCACTTCCGTGTGGTTGGGGTGTCGCTCAACGGCTAAAAGGTACCCCGGGGATAACAGGCTGATCTTCCCCAAGAGTCCATATCGACGGGATGGTTTGGCACCTCGATGTCGGCTCGTCGCATCCTGGGGCTGGAGTCGGTCCCAAGGGTTGGGCTGTTCGCCCATTAAAGCGGTACGCGAGCTGGGTTTAGAACGTCGCGAGACAGTTCGGTCCCTATCCGCTGCGCGCGTAGGAGACTTGTGGGGGGCTGTCCCTAGTACGAGAGGACCGGGATGGACGAACCTCTGGTGTGCCAGTTGTGCCGCCAGGTGCATGGCTGGTTGGCTACGTTCGGTGTGGATAACCGCTGAAGGCATCTAAGCGGGAAGCCGTCCCCGAGATGAGGTCTCCCTCCCCTTTGGGGGGTAAGGTCCCCACGAGATGAGTGGGTTGATAGGCCGGTGGTGGAAGCTCTGTGAGGGGTGGAGCTGACCGGTACTAATAGACCGAGGACTTGACCGCATACGGAGCATGCGGCGCCGCATGGGTGGTGGCGTGTTCCGTGGTTTGCAGGGCGTTTCGTGTTCGCTGTGTGGTTCTCGAGCAGCAACCGGCCGTGTGGCTGTTGTTGTTCTTTGGGTGTCGTTTCGGTGGTTATGGCGGAAGGGAAACACCCGGTTACATTCCGAACCCGGTAGTTAAGCCTTCCTGCGCCGATGGTACTGCACCTTGGGGGGTGTGGGAGAGTAGGTCGCTGCCGGACGACTTTATGTGGACGCCCTCAGTCTTTGTGACTGGGGGCGTTCGCATTTTGTGGGGTGTTTTTGGTTGTGGCTCTGGGGGTTCCCAGAGCCCTTTTTTCGTTTCGTGGTGGCAGGCCGGCCTGGGGCGTACGGCGGATTCGTTCACGTCCTGGCCGGTGGGGCCGGCCGGGGCGGGTGCGCCGGGAGATCGGCATCGACGGTTGTTGGGCCTTGCTAGGCTGGTATGGCCGGGCCACCCGAGGGGTGGCCTTCATCGCGTCAGACCAGTCAAGGCGGGACGGCGTCGAGCGAACGGGGCCAGTACCCCGCGGTCAAGTCCACCCGCATACCCATAGACGGCTGCCCGCGCGCGTATCACTGAACGGACGTGCTGGGCGGGCAACGAAGGACAGAAGTGAACAGAGAGAACGGGCGCGAGGACGTAGGACGGCCCGACAAGGGCGGCTCCCGATCGGGAGGCGCGAACTCCGGTCGCAACCGCGGGTTCCGCAACGATCGCGCGGGCGAGGGTCGAGGGAGGCGCGAAGGAGACGTGAGCCGTTCCGGTGAGCGCCCGGGCCGGCGTCCGGGGAAGGCCCCGCGGCAGGGCGAGCGATGGGAAGGCCGCTCGGCCTACGACCGTGGCCGGGGCCGTGACGAGCGAAACGGCCGCTACGGCGATCGCCGGGACGACCGTGGCGGCGACCGTGGCCATGGCGGCGGCCGACGAGGCCGTGACGACAACGAGTTCAGGCGAGGATACGGCGGCGATCGCAGGGGAGGCCGCGACGACCGCCGCGAGTACGGCTACCGCGACCGAGACGACCGGAACCGTCCCGGCCGGTATCGCGAGAGCGCCGGCGGCGACCGCCAGACCGGGCGGCGCGACCGCTGGGACCGGGACGACCGTCCCCGGCGCTACTTCGACGACCGTGAGCCGGGCCGCCGGGAGTCCGGGCGCGGCCGGGAGGACCGCGTCTCCCGCGACCGCAAGGCTCGGCCGTTCACCCGGGAGGGCTACCGCGAGCGGGAGGAGGCCCGTGGCCTCCGGGCGCGGTACGGCCGCGCCGAGACGAAGCCCGAGCCCGCAGCGGACGCCAAGGACGAGGTGCCACCGGTTCCGGAGGGCATCACGCCGAAGGACCTCGACAAGGAGGTCCGGGAGCGCCTCATGACGCTGCCCAAGGGCCTGGCGAACCTGATCGCCGTGCACCTGGTCGCGGCCGAGCGCGCGCTGACCGAGGAAGACCCCGACCGTGCGTACGAGCACGTCAAGGTCGCCCGCCGCTTCGGCAGCCGGGTGGGCGTGGTCCGCGAGGCCGCCGGCATCGCCGCGTACCGGGCCGGGCGGTACGCGGAGGCCCTCAACGACCTGCGCGCCGCGCGTCGGCTCATGGGCTCGGACGACCTGCTGCCGCTCCTGGCGGACTGCGAGCGCGGTCTCGGCCGCCCGGAACGGGCGCTCGAGCTGATCCGTTCCGTGGAGCCGGAGCGGATCGGACGGGCGGTACGGATCGAGCTGGCGATCGTCGAGTCCGGCGCGCGTCGTGACCTCGGCCAGAAGGAGGCCGCCGTCGTCACCCTGCAGCGGGTGCCGGAGCTGCGGGACACCGAACAGCGGCCGTGGTCGGCACGGCTCGCCTTCGCCTACGCCGACGCGCTCGCCGACGCCGGGAAGACCGAGGCGGCGATCGAGTGGTTCGCCAAGGCGATGATGTTCGACGAGTACGGCGAGACCGACGCGGCCGTGCGGTACGCCGAGCTCACCGGCACCGACGTGCCCAGCTACGAGATCGAGGACATCGAAGAGGACTTCGACGACCTCGAGGCGGGCGACGACGTCCGGCCACCGGCCCCGCCTGCCCGGACCGACCGGGCGGCCACGGAGGCGCAGGGCGACGCGGCCGACGAGAAGGCCGCCGCCCCGGCCGGGCGGGACGATGCGCAGCACGAGCCGGAGCACGGCCCTGCCCGACGGGACGCCGAGGCCGCGCTCGCCGAACGGGCACCCCAGCCGGACGACGACGCCGAGGACAAGGAGCCGACGGGCCACGAACCGGAGGATGCCGCGGACGAATCGCCCGCCCCCGAGCCCGGCGATGCCGCCGTGCGGCCCGAGCCGTCCGTGGAGCCGGCGGACACCGCGGCCCGCACGGACACCGTGGAATCGGGCGAGGCCGGGGACGCGCGGAGCCCTGAGGACGCCGCCGACGCCCCGACCGAGCCGACCGCGGGCCGGACGGAATCCGTGGCTCCGGCGCAGCTCGACGATGAGCCGGGTCTCTTTGAGGAGACCGACGAGCCGCTCGATCTCGATGCGGAAGGGCCGAGCGAGCCGGGCTCCGGCGGCGACGCGGCCGGGCAGAGCCCCGACGCCTCGGTGAACGGGACCGCGAAGGGCACGGATGACGACGTCGTACCGGCCGACGCGGCCGCACCCGCTCCCGCCGCCGAGGAGGCGCCTGCCGCGTCCGTCCCGGTGCGGAACGAGGCCTGAGTCCACGTCGCGACGCGGAAGCGGCGGGCACGCGGAATGCGGCGGTCCATCACCGCCGCCGGACCGCCTGCCCGCCGCCTACCCGTGCCTGCGGCGGAGCGCCGCGTCAGGACGGCGTCTCCGGGCTGATCTTGTTCAGCCAGTGGAGGATGCCGGCGACGTTCGAGGGCGCGCCGCTGAGCAGCTCGAAACGCTCGGCGGTCTCCGGGTCGTCGGTGGAGAGCGCGGCGTAGCGTTCCCGGGTGCGGTCGCGCACCATCGCCACGGCGTGGTCGAGGTCGAGGCCCTCGGCGTGGGCCTGCTTGGTGACGTCCACCCACACGCGCAGCTCCTCGGCCGACCGCTCCAGGGTCGCGGTCACGTCGTCGACCGGCCCGTAGTGGCTGAACAGCAGACGCTGCGGCCCGAGATCGCCGAACAGCTTGATCGAGTTGAGCGCGGTCTGCAGGTCGAAGTCCGGCGGCGGGGTGGCGGGACGCAGGTCGCCGGTCTCCGGCAGGTACACGCCCGCGGCGTCACCGACGTACAGGTCGCCGGTCTGCGAGTCGAGCAGTCCCACGTGGTGCTTGGCGTGGCCGGGGGAGTAGTGGCTGTCGAGCCGCCTGCCGCCGCCGAGGTCGATCGACCCGGTGTCGCCGAGCGCGCGGATGCGCGCGGCGTCGGTGGGGGTGAGCGTGCCGAACAGCACGTCGAGCTTGTCCCCCCACACCATGCGGGCGCTGGCCATCAGGCGGCTGGGGTCCGCGAGATGCCGGGCGCCCTTCTCGTGCACGACGATCTCGGCGTTGGGGTAGTGCCGGGCGAGGTCGCCGACGCCCCCGGCGTGGTCGAGGTGGATGTGGGTCACCACGATCGTGGCGAGGTCCTCGGGGCCGACCCCGAGCGAGGCGAGCGCGTCGATCACCGTCGGCGCGGAGGTGGAGGTCCCGGTCTCGACGAGGCAGGGCCGATCGCCGAGGATCAGGTATCCGGCCGTGATGCCGGAGAACCCGGCCATCCGCGTGTCGATCTCGTAGACGTCGCCGCCGAGTGCTTTCACGTTGTCCACAGCGCACCCCTGGGTGTAAGCCGTCCCACGATGGCGATCAGATCATGCCCGTTTCAGCGTCTCTGACCGATCCAAGTGATCCTACTCACCACCGCCTGCCGGGGGCGGTGACGGGCCGCCGCGCACCGGCCACGCTCACGGCGGTACGGCGGGCGGTCATCCCGGACGTCGGCCGACCCGAGGGACGCATGTGGCACGGGCGAGGCGGACCACGCCCACCTGGGCGTCCGCTCGCGACGACGCGACCCAGGTGGCGGCCCTGCGGCGGGTACGGTGGGCACATCGCGTGCGGCGGAGCCGATGACGCGCGGACTCACCGGGGATCGCCACGCCCGACCTGTCCATACGACGTGACCACGTGAGAGGCGCGGTCGAGCCGTCTGTCGCCGGAACGTGAGAACGAGGGCTGCCGCCCCCGCCGACCTAGGCACCCGGCCGGGCTCCCACCGGGCGTATGCCGCCGGCCGCATCCGTCGCCGGGGAGAGCGGCCCGGACGGCGAGGTAGGGCCGGCGCACCCCGTGCGGCGACGCATGACGCGGGGCGTCGCCCCGCCGCGACGCGGCCACGCGCGGTCGGCCATCCACGCGCCGCCCCGGCGGGCCGCGGTCAGTCGGTGAAGAACGTGCGCAGGACGAGGCCGGTGCGCGGCTTGGGGCCGAACGAGGTGGACTTGCGGGGCACGAGCTCGCCCTGCGCGGCCACGGCCAGCACGTCGTCCACGGACAACGGCCGGAGCAGGACCGCCGTGCCGCCGGTCGCGTCGGCCCGCCGTACCGCCTCGGCGTGGTCGTCGTGCACGACGAGCACCGAGGGGTCGTCGTCGGGCACCCCGAACACCCGCGGCAGCAGGAACTCGCCGAGCACCGCCGGGTCCAGCGACCGCCAGCGGGCCGAGCGGTCCTTCGGCATCGCGTGCTCGAGCTGCAGCGGGTCGGGCTCGGTGAGCAGGTGCGCGTGCCCGCCCCCGGCGAGCACGAACGCGGGCCCGGACGCGTCGGCGAGCGCCGCCAGGGCGTCGGCCAGGTCGGTGAAGTCCTGCACCCGGCAGGCGCCCTTGGCGCGGGCGGCGGCCTCCTCCGGCGTCAGCCCGGGCACCACGCGGTGGATCGCCCGCACCTGAGGCGGGTAGGCGGAGGAGTCGACGAGCATGGCGAGCCCGTAGTCCCACGGGCCGTCGCCCGCCCCGGCCTCCCGCCGCTCCCGCTGCAGCAGCCGGTAGGTCGCGTACCGGTGGTGGCCGTCGGCGATGAGCGCCCGCCGGCCGCGCAGGTCGGCCGCGACCGCGTCGATCTCGTCGGGGTCGGTGACCGCCCACAGCCGGTGCCGGATCCCGTCGCGGGTACGCACGTCGGCCAGCGGCAGGCGCGACTCGGCGACCTCGCCGACGAGCCGGGTGGCCGCCCCGCCGCCGTGGTACAGCAGCAGGATCGGCTCGAGATTCGCCTCGGTGGCCCGCATCAGCCCGAGCCGGTCGGCGACCACGGCGGGCACCGTCTCCTCGTGCGGCAGGATGATCCCCTGGCCCGGGTCGGCCAGGCCCACGTTGCCGATGACGCCCCGCTGCAGGTGGCCGTTCCCGTTCTGTTCGTAGACGTACAGCGCGGGCAGGCCGTCGATGGTGAGCACCCCGGTGGCCAGCCAGTTCCGGAGGGTCTCGCGGGCCTCGCCGTACCGGTGGCGGTCCGCCCCAGGAAGGATCAGGCGCACCACGTTGTTGGGATGAAGGCTGAGAAGGTTACGCAGATCGTCCGGCGAGATCAGGTCGTACGGCGGGGAGGTGACGTCCGCGAGCTCGGGAACCGCGTAGCGCACGCCACGCAGCGGTCGCAGCAGCAGGCCGTCCGGCAACGGCACCTCGGTGCTCGGCATGTCGGGCACTCTCCCCTGTTTGCCTGATTGATCCTGATTCTGCCCCGATGATGAAGTGGTACCTGATTGGCCCGAAACTCGGGAGCTTTCACCGTTCGAAGGAGGTCCCACGTAATGGTGCAAGGACCAAACCCCGCGTCTGATTCCCCGGGGCACGGACCCGGCGTGCCGAGCGGGGACGTCTACGACTGGTTCCAGCGCGGGGTCCGGCTCCTCGAGGAGGGCAGCCCGGCCGCGGCCGCGGCGCTGCTCGAGCACGCCGCCACGGCCGAGCCGGAGTCGCGGAGCATCCGCGAGGCACTGGCGCGTGCCCAGTTCAACTCGCGCCGGTACACGGAGGCCGCCGAGAACTTCCGCTGGATCGTGTCCGCCAACCCGACCGAGGACTACGCCTACTTCGGCCTCGGCCTGTCGCTGTGGCGGAGCGGCGACATGGAGGCCGCGCAGGAGCCGCTCGCGATCGCCGTGGCGATGCGCCCGGATCTGCGGCACTATGCCAACGCGCTGCGGCAGGTCCGCGCCACCCTGAGGGCGAGGCGCGGGTGAGTCGGGAGGTGGACGTGACCGAGACCGAGACCAAGGATTCCGACGTACCGGATGCAGAGGCGCCGCTGATCGCCGGGTACGACGCGCTCCTGCTCGACCTCGACGGCGTCGTGTACCTCGGCCGCGGGGCCGTGCCGGGCGCGCCGCAGTCGCTGACCGCGGCGGCCGAGCGCGGCGTGCGCCTCGCCTACGTCACCAACAACGCATCGCGCACCCCGGCCGCGATCGCCGACCACCTCGCCGCCCTCGGCGTACCCGCCACGCCGGACGACGTGGTCACCTCGGCGCAGGCCGCCGCGCGGCTCGTCGCCGAGCGGGTGCCCGCCGGCTCCCCGGTGCTCGTGGTGGGCGGCATGGGCCTGCGGCAGGCCCTGCGCGCGCACGGCCTGCGCCCGGTCTCCACGGCCGCGGAGAACCCGGTCGCGGTCGTCCAGGGCATCGCCCCGGACCTGTCCTACCCGCTGCTCGCCGAGGGCGTGCTCGCGGTACGGCGCGGCGCCTGGTTCGTCGCCGCGAACGGGGACCGGACGATGCCGACCCACCGCGGCGAGCTGCCGGGAAACGGGTCGATGGTCCGGGTCATCGCCACCGCCACCGGGGTCGAGCCGGTCATCGCGGGCAAGCCCGAGCCGCCGCTGCACCGCGAGTCGATCCTGCGCACCGGGGCGCGGCGCCCGCTCATCGTGGGCGACCGCCTCGACACCGACATCGCCGGGGCCAACCGGGCCGGGACCGACAGCCTGCTCGTGCTCACCGGGGTCACCACGCCGCTCGACGTGCTCACCGCGGATCCGGCCCACCGGCCCACCCACATCGGCGCCGACCTGCGCGCCCTGCACCGGCCGGTGGCGCCGCTCGTGCGCGACGCGGCGGGCTGGCGGTGCGCGGGCTGGACCGCGCGCTGGGAGGACGGGCGGCTCCACCTCGACCGGGACGAGACCGCCGCCGACCCGGTCGACGGGCTGCGCGTCTCCTGCGCGGCGGTCTGGGAGGGCGTCGGCGACGGGCGGGCGGACGACGACGCGGTCAAGGCCGCGCTCGCCGCGCTCGACCGCTGAGCGCCGGCGGCCCGGCGGGGGTCACAGCAGCCGGCGCAGGCGGAGCAGGTCGCCGAGGCTCGCGTCGATCTTCACCCGGCCGCCGAGCAGGGCGCGGGCGAGGTCGAGCTCGCCGTTCACCAGCTGGAGCAGGTCGTCGCTGGTGAGGGTGAGCCTGATCTCGGGGCGGCGGCCGTCCGGGAACGGCGTCTCGGTGAAGGGGTCGAGGCCGTCGGGGTGGATCCGGCCGTAGAAGACCACGTCGATGTCGGAGAGACGGCAGCTGAGCGTGCGCTCCACGACGTGCTTGGTCCGGATCTCCTCGTCGAGCTCGTGGAACCGCTCGACGAGCTTGTCCAGCGCGGCGCGGCACTCCTCGACGCTCGCCATTCGGTGGCCCTCACTTTCTGCGGCCGCTCGAAATGTTCCTACCTACGGACCGTAGCGGTTCCCGGCGGTGCCGCGCGCGGCCCGCCGGGCGAACATTGCCCACCGGCATCCTGACGCGAAACCCCCTTTCACCCGCCGCTCACCTGTCCGCCGCGCATCCTTGAGCGGCGGCCCCGCCCCCGGCCCGGCCACGCCCGCCGTGCCGTACCGGAGGACCCTGAACCGGTTGATCACCGTGCGCGTAGCCCATCACACGTAGCCGGAAGACGGATCGCGTCCACAGGACGGCATCGGCCGCGCCTGCCGGCCCTCGGGACGGCTAGGGTCGGGGCAGGCACGATGCGCGGGCCGCGAGGCCCGCCGTCCGACGCGCCTACCGACGACGGCACCGGTGATCGAAGGAGAAGCATGATCGCAAGCGGCGGCGACGGCGCGGGACCCGCACAGGTCCCACGGCTTTCGCAGGCCACCCCGGACCGGCACCAGGCCGGCCCGCCCGGCGGCGGCCGTCCCGGCGGCGGGACGGGCGGCTCCGCGGCGGCGCCGGTCGAGGCCGCGCTCGCGCCGCTGCGGCGGCTGGAGTCGCTGCCGGTGCGCGAGCACGTCGCCGTGTACGAGCAGGTGCTCGCCGACCTGGAGGCCACGCTCGCCACCGTCGCGGCCGACCCCGCCGCGCCCGGCGGCGGGCGCGACGACCGGGCCGGTGAGCCGGACGGGGTCGCCCGGCCATGAAGCGCACCCGTCTCGACACCGAGCTGGTCCGGCGCGGCCTGGCCCGCTCCCGCGAGCACGCCGCCGAGCTGATCCGGGCCGGGCGGGTCACCGTGCAGGGCCGCGCGGCGAGCAAGCCGGCCACCCAGGTGGACAACGCGGCGGCGATCGTGGTCAAGGAGGCCGAGGAGGGGCCGGACTACGTCTCCCGCGGCGCCTACAAGCTCGCCGGGGCGCTCGAGGTCTTCGGCCCGCTCGGGCTCACCGTGCGCGGGCGGCGCTGCCTGGACGCGGGCGCCTCCACCGGAGGCTTCACCGACGTCCTGCTGCGCAACGGGGCCGCGCACGTGATCGCGGTCGACGTCGGGTACGGCCAGCTCGCCTGGTCGCTGCGCACCGACGAGCGGGTTACCGTGATGGAACGGGTGAACGTGCGCGACCTGACGCCCGAGCTGGTGGGCGAGCCGCCCGACCTGATCGTCGGCGACCTGTCGTTCATCTCGCTGCGGCTCGTGCTGCCGCCGCTGCACGCGTGCGCGGCGCCCCAGGCCGACTTCGTGCTGCTGGTCAAGCCGCAGTTCGAGGTGGGCAAGGGGAAGGTGGGCGCCGGCGGCGTGGTCCGGGACCCGGAGCTGCGCGCGCAGGCCGTGCTCGACGTGGCCGAGGCCGCCCAGGGGCTCGGCATGACCGTGCGGGGCGTCACGGCGAGCCCGCTGCCCGGGCCCGCGGGAAACGTTGAATACCTCCTGTGGCTGGGCAAGGGCCCCGGTGCCCCGCCCGTCCCCGACGTACCGGCGGCGGTGGAGCGCGCGGTCGCGGAGGGACCGCGGTAGGCGATGACGGTGAACGGACCCCAGCAGAGTTTCGTCGGTTCGGGAGCCGGACCCCGGGGCGCGTCCCCGTCCCGGGGCCGGACGCCCGCTGAGCGGTTGGAGTCGGCTTGACGTTTACCCACGACCGTTCCCAACGGCCGGGCTCCGGGCGGCCGCGGTCCGCGCGGCCGGAGCCGGGCGCACCCGGCCTCCGCGGCCCGGCGCCGGCACACCCCCCGACGCCCGCGGCCAGGGCTTGCCAGGCTTGGGAGGTTCGATGAACGCCGAACGGTCGGTCCTGCTCAACGTGCACACCGGACGGGGGGCGGCCGTGGAGAGCGCGCGCCTCGTCATCGAACGGTTCCTCCAGGCGGGCGTCTCCGTCCGCGTCCTTCGCGAGGAGGCCGAGCACATCGCCTGCGCGGGCGCCGAGATCGTGCCGTCCGGCCCCGAGGCCGTGGACCACGCCGAGATGCTCATCGTGCTCGGCGGGGACGGCACCCTGCTGCGGGCCGCCGAGCTCGCCCGGCCGTCGAAGACGCCGGTGCTCGGCGTGAACCTCGGCCACGTGGGCTTCCTCGCCGAGGCCGAGGTGGAGAACCTCACCTCGGTGGTGGACGCCGTGGTCGGACGCGACTACCAGGTCGAGGAGCGGATGACCGTCGACGTCACGGTGCGCAGCAACGGCACCGTGCTCGCCTCCACCTGGGCGCTCAACGAGGCCACCGTGGAGAAGACCGGGCGCATGCTCGAGGTGGTCGCCGAGATCGACGGCCGCCCGCTGTCCCGCTGGGGCTGCGACGGGGTGATCTGCGCCACCCCGACCGGATCGACCGCGTACGCGTTCTCCGCGGGCGGCCCCGTGGTGTGGCCCGAGGTCGAGGCGCTGCTCGTGGTGCCGATCAGCGCGCACGCGCTGTTCTCCCGCCCCCTGGTGGTCTCCCCGCGTTCCACGGTCGCGATCGAGGTGCTGCCCGACGGCCCGCCCGGCGTGCTGTGGGCCGACGGCCGCCGCCGCATCGACCTGCGCCCCGGCGTCCGGGTCGAGGTCTGCCGGTCCGCCACCCCGGTACGGCTGGCGCGGCTGCACGGCATCGAGCACAGCGGGGCCCTGTTCACCGACCGGCTGGTGCGCAAGTTCGGCCTCCCGGTGGAGGGCTGGCGCGGCCGGGCGCGCCCCTGACCGGCGCCCGCCGGGCCGTACCCCCGGGGCCGTCCCCAGGGCCGCACCGGTCATCGAAAGTCTTCGCGACAAGCGCGTAGGATCGAGCCGGCACGAGCTGAGATCGTGGCGGAACGGGAGGGACCAGTGCGGCCCAGGGTCGAGGAGGTCCGGATCCGGGGGCTCGGCGTCATCGACGAGGCGGTCCTGGAGCTGTCCCCGGGACTCACCGTCGTGACGGGCGAGACCGGGGCGGGCAAGACCATGGTGGTCACCGGGCTCGGCCTGCTCTTCGGCGGCCGGGCCGATCCCTCGCGGGTACGGCCGGGCGCCGACCGGGCCCTGGTCGAGGGCACGATCGTCGTCGACCCGGACGGCAAGGTGGCCCGCCAGGTCGAGGAGGCCGGGGGCGAGATCGAGGACGGCCGCCTGATCATCGCGCGCAGCGTGTCCGCCGAGGGGCGGTCCCGGGCCTGGCTCGGCGGCCGCACCGTGCCGGTCGGCACGCTCACCTACCTCGCCGACGACCTGGTGGCCGTGCACGGCCAGATGGACCAGCAGCGGCTGCTGCAGCCCGGCAGGCAGCGCGCCGCGCTCGACCGCTACGCGGGCGCGGAGCTCGCCGAGACGCTAGCCGCCTACCAGGAGGTGTACCGGCGGCACCGGGAGGTCGCCGAGCTGCTGGCCGAGCTCACCACCAAGGCGCGGGAGCGGGAGCAGGAGGCCGAGATGCTCCGCTTCGGCCTGGAGGAGATCGAGAAGGTCGACCCCCGGCCGGGCGAGGACGTGGCGCTGCGCGAGGAGGAGGAGCGGCTCTCCCACGCCGACGCGCTCCGCACCGCCGCCGAGACCGCCCACCTGGCGCTGCTCGGCGACCCCACGACCACCCAGGTCGCGCAGGACGCCGCCACCCTGATCGCCCAGGCCCGCTCGGCCGTCGAGGCGGTGCGCGGGTTCGACCCGGCGCTCGGCGCCATCGCCGACCGGCTCGCCGAGGCCGGCTACCTCGTCTCCGACGTCGCCACCGACCTCGCCGCGTACGCCGAGTCGGTCGACGCCGACCCGGTACGGCTCGCCGCCGTGCAGGAGCGGCGGGCCCAGCTCACCGGGCTCACCCGCCGGTACGGCGAGGACGTCGACGCGGTGCTCGAGTGGGCGCGGAACGCCGCGGCCCGGCTCGCCGAGCTCGAGGGCGACGACGAGCGCATCGCGGAGCTGGCCCGCGAGCAGGAGGAGCTGGTGGCCCGGCTCACCGAGCTGGCCGGGCGGCTCACCGAGATCCGCCGGGCCGCGGCCGAGCGGTTCGGCGAGGCGGTCACCGCCGAGCTGTCCGCCCTCGCCATGCCGCACGCCCGGGTCACCGTGGCGGTCACCCCGGGCGAGGAGTTCGGGCCGCACGGCGTGGACGAGGTCGAGCTGCGGCTCGCCGCGCACCCCGGCGCCCCGGCGCTGCCGCTGCACAAGGGCGCCTCCGGCGGCGAGCTCAGCCGGGTGATGCTCGCCATCGAGGTGGTGTTCGCCGGGGCCGACCCGGTGCCCACGTTCGTGTTCGACGAGGTGGACGCCGGGGTCGGGGGTAAGGCCGCGGTGGAGATCGGCCGCCGCCTCGCCCGGCTCGCCCGCACCGCCCAGGTGATCGTGGTCACCCACCTGCCCCAGGTGGCCGCGTTCGCCGACCAGCACCTGGTGGTGGAGAAGGCGAGCGACGGCAGCGTGGTGCGCAGCGGCGTGGTCGCGCTCGACCGGGAGGGCCGGGCCCGGGAGCTGTCCCGCATGCTCGCCGGCCTGGAGGACTCCGAGCTGGGCCGCGCCCACGCCGAGGAGCTGCTCGCGATCGCGGAGGCCGACAAGGCGGCCGCGGCCCGCTGAGCCTCACCGTCGTCTTATGCCGCCCGAACACCGGGGCGGCTAGGCTCTATCGCGGTGTCTCACGGTCCCGCCACCGGCGCCGCCACAGGCCCGTGACACGCGTTGTTAGGGTTGGTGCGCGGGGGGCGGGATCAATGGGTGTTCTGGGGGGCCGTCGCCCCGGCCGGCCCGGGTGCCGCGACGCGGTATCGGGCGGGCGGGGGCGGCGGCGGACGTGTGTACGGGGAGCGATGGCTGTGACACGCCGTGTTCGGCAAGGCGTCCCGACATGCTCGCTCTGGCAGGATGGTCGTGATGAAGGTGCCGACCTTTAGGGTTCCGGGCCTCCGCAGGCGGAAGGGCGACGACCTTCCCGGGCTGACGGCGACGGCGAGGATCGATCGGCGGACCAAGAGGCTCACCAAGCGTCTCAGGACCGGCGAGATCGCGATCATCGATCACGTCGACATCGACCGGGTGAGCGCGGAGGCGCTGGTCGCATGCGGTGCGGCGGCCGTGATCAACGTCGCCTCCAGCATCAGCGGCCGGTACCCGAACCTCGGCCCGAAGATCCTGCTCGAGGCGGGCATCCCGCTGATCGACAACGCCAGCCCGGAGCTGTTTGAGCGGGTGCGCGACGGCGACGTGGTACGCGTGCACGAGGGCCAGGTGTACGTCGGGGACGAGCTGGTCGGCAAGGGCGAGCCGCGCACCATGGAGAGCGTCGAGGCGGCGATGGCCGAGGCGCGGGCCGGGCTGTCGCTGCAGATCGAGGCGTTCACCGCGAACACGATGGAGTTCATCCGCCGTGAGCGCGACCTGCTCATCGACGGCGTCGGCGTGCCCGAGATCCGCACCCGCATGGAGGGCCGGCACGCCCTGGTGGTGGTCCGCGGCTACCACTACAAGGAGGACCTCGCGGCGCTGCGGCCGTACATCCGCGAGTACCGGCCGGTTCTCGTCGGCGTGGACGGCGGCGCCGACGCGCTGCTCGAGGCCGGGTACCGGCCCGACATCATCATCGGCGACTTCGACTCGGTCTCCGCCAAGGCGATCACCTGCGGCGCCGAGCTCGTCGTGCACGCCTACCGGGACGGCCGGGCCCCCGGCCTGGAGACGGTCCGCAGGCTCGGGCAGGACGCGGTGGTGTTCCCCGCGGCCGGCACGAGCGAGGACGTGGCGCTGCTGATGTGCGACGACAAGGGCGCGAGCCTCATCGTCACCGTCGGCACCCACTGGACCCTCGAGGAGTTCCTCGACAAGGGCCGGGCCGGCATGTCGAGCACCTTCCTCACCCGGCTGCGGGTCGGCAGCAAGGTGATCGAGGCGAAGGGCGTGAGCAGGCTGTACCGCAGCCGCATCTCCGCGGGATCGCTGCTCATGCTGGTCGCGACCGCCCTGATCACGATCGGGGTCGTGCTGTACAGCGCGCCCGTGGGCAAGGTCTGGCTGAACGGCCTGCGCGACACCTGGAACGGATTCATCTTCTGGCTGGTCGGACTGTTCTCGTGATCGATTTCCGGTATCACCTCGTCTCCATCGTCGCGATCTTCCTCGCGCTCACGGTCGGCATCGTGATGGGCAGCACCGTGCTGCAGGAGCCGCTGATCAAGTCGGCCGAGGAGACCACCGCGCAGCTGCGTCAGAGCAATGAGGAGTACCGGCGGGAGAACACCGGGCTGCGGCAGCGGGAGGCCGGGTACGACGCGTTCGTGACCGCCACCGGCCCGACGCTGCTGCGCGGCATGCTCGCCGGCGAGCAGGTCGTGGTCGTCGAGGCGCCGGGCGCCGACTCCGACATGCGCGGCCCGGTCACCGAGGTGCTCACCGCCGCCGGGGCCACGGTCACCGGCTGGATCACGCTCACCGACAAGTACCTCGCCGCCGACCAGGCCGGGCTGGTCGACCAGCTCGCCACCACGCTCAAGCCGGCCGAGGTCACCTTCCCCGAGCAGGCCGGGCCGTACGACAAGGCGGCGCTGGTGCTGGCGAACGCCCTGGTCAGCGGCGAGGCCGGCGGGTCGGCGAAGAAGGACGCCGGGGCGCTCGGCGTGCTCGGCGGGTTCGCGGACGCCGGGCTGCTCAGCGTCGAGGAGGAGCCGGAGGCGCGCGCCGGGTCGGCGATCGTGATCGCCCCCGCCGAGGTGTACGACGGCAAGGACGCCGAGGCGCGGACCGGGGCCGTGGTGGCGCTGGCCACCGCGCTCGACGACGCGGGCCGGGGCGCCGTGGTCACCGGGACGCTGGACGCTGCGGGCAACGGGGGCGTGCTCACCGCGATCCGCGACACCGGCGAGGTGGCCGCCAAGGTCTCCACCGTGGACACGCTCGACATGAGCGCCGGCCGCGCCGCCCTCGTCTTCGCGCTGCGCGAGCAGCTCGACGGCGGCACCGGCCAGTACGGCATCGGCCCCGCCGCGGGCTCCTTCCTGCCTGCCGTCTCGCCCAGCCCCACCCCGGCGGCCGAGTCCGGCGGCTGACGGCCCGCCGCCCGCGCGGCCGGATAACGGTTCGCGCGCCCGCCGGCGTCGGGTGTGCGTCGCGTGTCGCGCCGCACGGCGGGCGGTGGCAGGGTGGGCATCGCGGTGCGCCGCCCGCACCGGCCCCGGCGGGCCGGTCGCCGGACACCCGCCCGCGCGGGGCCGCGTTGCGATCGCGGGCCCGCCCCCGGTGACGGAATCTTTCACGAAGGGACCTTCCGTGGCGCGTTCACTCTCCCGCGCGTTGCTCGGCGCCGTGGCCGGCGCCGCACTCGGCGCGGCCGCCGCCCGTGCGGCCTACGCGGCGTTCCGCCGCAGGCCCCCGGCCGGCGACGAGAAGACCTGGACCCGTACCAACCACCGCGGCGAGCCCATCACCCTGCTCGAGGGGCCGGCGTTCGTCGCCGGCGCCTCCGCCGCCGCGGCCGCCGTGCCCGGCCTGCCGGCCCGCCACCGGGCCGCGGCGGTGCTCGCCGGGCTGGGCAGCGGCGTGCTCGGCGCCTACGACGACCTGTACGGCGCGACCTCGTCGAAGGGCTTCAAGGGCCACCTCGGCGCGCTCGCCCGGGGCGAGGTGACCAGCGGGGCGGTGAAGCTGCTCGGCATCGGCGCCACCGGCCTCGCCGCCGCGGCGCTCGTCTCCCGCGGCCCCGCCGACACCCTCGTCAACGGCGCGCTCGTCGCGGGCTCCGCCAACCTCGCCAACCTCTTCGACCTGCGCCCCGGCCGGGCGATCAAGGTCGGGCTGCTCACCGGCGTGCCGCTGCTCGCCGCCTCGCTGGCGAAGGCCGCCCGGGGCGACGCGGCCGGGGCGTCCGCCGCCGCGCTCGCCGCGGCCCCGCTCGGCGCGGCCGTGGCGCTGCTGCCGGAGGACCTCGGCGAGCGCGCCATGCTCGGCGACGCGGGCGCCAACGCACTCGGGGCGCTGGTCGGGCTCGCCGCCGCGACCCGGCTGGGCCGTGCCGGGCGGCTCGCCGCGCTCGGCACCGTGGTCGCGCTCACCGCCGCCTCGGAGAAGATCAGCTTCACCAAGGTGATCGCGGGCAACCCGGTGCTCAACCGGATCGACATGTGGGGGCGGCGCCCCGCGCCCGCACCCGCGCCCGAGCCCACCGGCGGCGACTCCCCGGCGAGCGAGGCCGCGCAGGCCCCGGCCGCGGCGGAGGCCGCCACCCCGTGAGCACCACCGCGCGGCGGCTCGGGCAGGGGGTCGCCGGGGCCGCGGTCCTCATCGCGGTGATCACGATCGCCGCCCGGGTGACCGGGTTCGGCAAGCAGCTCGCGTTCGCGCGCACGGTCGGCACCAACTGCCTGGCGACCGCCTACTACACCGCCAACCAGGTGCCGAACCTCGTGTTCGAGCTCGTCGTCGGCGGGGCGCTGGCGGGCATGGTGGTGCCCGTGCTCGCCGGGGCCGCCGCCCGCTCGCTCGGCGACGGGCCGGACGCCGCGGCGGCCCGGGCCGAGGCCGGGCACATCGCCTCCGCGCTGCTCACCTGGGTGCTCGTGCTGCTCGTGCCGCTCGCCGTGCTCGTCGCGCTCGCGGCCGGACCGGTGATCGGCCTGTTCACCGGCGGCGACGTGGCGGGCTGCGACACCGCCGCGGTGGTCGACGTCGCCACCCGGATGCTGGTGGTGTTCGCCCCCCAGATCCCGCTGTACGGCCTCGCCGTCGTGCTCTACGGCGTGCTGCAGGCCCACCGCCGGTTCGGCCCGCCCGCGCTCGCGCCGCTCGTGTCGAGCCTCGTGGTGATCGTCGCGTACCTGGCGTTCCCGGCGCTGAGCGGCGGCGTCCGGGACGTGGGCGCGGTGCCGGCCGCGGCCGAGCTCGTGCTGTCCGTCGGCACCACCCTCGGCGTGCTCTCCCTCGTGCTCACCGTCGTCGGACCGGCCGCGCGGCTGCGCCTGCCGCTCAGGCCCACGCTGCGCTTCCCCGGCGGCGTCGCCGCGCGGGTGCGCCGCCTCGCGCTCGCCGGGCTCGCCGGGCTCGTCGCCCAGCAGCTCGCCATGGCCGCGGTGATCCTGCTCGCCAACCGGGAGATCGGCGGCGGGGCGCTCGCCGCGTACAGCTTCGCCTGGGCGATCTACCAGGTGCCCTACGCCGTGCTCGCCGTACCGATCGCCACCAGCGCCTTCCCCGCGCTGTCGGCGCAGGCCGACGGCCGGGACGGCGACCCGGAGGCCTTCGCCCGGCTCGCCGCGCAGACCACCCGGGCGGTGGTGCTCGTCTCCGGGCTGGCCGCGGGGGTGCTCGCCGCCGCGGCGGCGCCGATCGCGCAGGTGTTCATCGCGGGCATGGGCGGCAACGTGCCCGCCCCCTGGTTCGCCCGCGCCATCGCCCTGTTCGCCCCGGGCCTGGTCGGCTACGGGCTGATCGCCCACCTCAGCCGCGTGCTGTACGCCACCGGGCGGGGCCGGGCCGCGGCCACCGGGACGGTCGCGGGCTGGGGCGTGGTGATCGTGGCCCAGGCGGCCTTCGCGGTCGCCCTGCCGCAGGACTGGAAGCTCGGCGGCCTCGCGGCCGGCAGCGCCGTCGGCATGACCGCCGGGGCCGCCGTCCTGCTCGTCTCCGTGGTCCGGGACCGGGGCGCCCGCGCGGTCGCCGGGCTGCCCAGGGCGGTGCTCGCCGCGCTCGCCGGCGGCCTGGCCGGGTGGCTCGCCGGGGCCGGGGTGGTCGCGCTCGCCGGGGACGCCGGGGTGTGGGGGAGCGTGGCGGTGACCGTGCTCGCCGCGCTCGCCGCCGGCCTCGCCGGGGTGGCCGTCGCCGCGGCCACCGACCCCGCCGACGTCCGCGCCGCGCTCGCCCGCGTGCGCCCCCGGGGCGGGGGAGGATGGACCGCACGATCGTCAGGGGAGGACGCCGATGGGTGAGGAACCGGGGCAGGAGCGCGACCGCGCCTCCGTGGCGGAGACGCCGCAGGATCACGGTGCTCGCGGCCGGGAGGCGACGGGGGAGGCCGCCGCTTCCCGTGAGGGGGAGGGGCGCGCGCTGCGGATCGTGCTCGCGCTCGGCACGAGCGCGGGCGGCGTGGGGCGGCACGTGCGCATGCTCTGCGCCGGGCTGGCCGGCGCCGGGCACCGGGTGGTGGTCGCGGGGCCGCGCGGCACCGAGGAGACGTTCGGGTTCGGCCGGGCGGGCGCCCGGTTCGCCGAGGTCCCGATCGGGGACCGGCCGCGTCCGCTCGACGACGCCCGGGCGATCGCGCGGCTGCGCGCCGTCGCCGCGGGCGCGGACGTGGTGCACGCGCACGGCCTGCGCGCCGGGGCCCTCGCCGCGCTCGCCCTCACCGCCTCCCGCACCCCGCTCGTCGTCACCCTGCACAACGCCCCGCCCGCGGGCGGGCTCGCCGGGCGGATCTTCGCCGCGCTGGAGCGCGTCGTGGCCCGCCGGGCCGACCTCGTGCTCGTGGTCTCCTCGGACCTGGCCGCGCGGATGCGCGCCCGCGGCGCCCGCGCGGTGGCGACCGCCGTGGTGCCCGCCCCCCAGCCCGCCCCCGCCGCGCGGCCGCCGGAGGCCGTCCGTGCCGAGCTCGGGGCCGGGAGGCGGCCCGTCCTGCTCACCGTCGCCCGCCTCGCCGCGCAGAAGGGCCTGGAGACGCTGCTCGACGCCGCGGCCGGGCCGTACCCGGAGGACCCGCTGTTCGTGATCGCGGGCGGCGGCCCGCTCGAATCCGGGCTGCGGGCGCGCATCGACCGCGAAGGGCTCCCGGTCCGCCTGCTCGGCCCCCGCGACGACGTGCCGGACCTGCTGCGGGCCGCCGACGCCCTGGTGGTGCCGAGCCGCTGGGAGGGCCAGCCGCTCGCCGTGCAGGAAGGGCTGCGGGCCGGGCTCCCGATCGTCGCCACCGCGGTCGGCGGCATCCCGGACATGGTCGGCGACGCCGCGCTGCTCGTGCCCGCCGGGGACGCCGCCGCGCTGCGCGACGCGGTCCGCCGCCTGCTCGGCGAGCCCGGCCTCGCCGCCCGCCTCGCCGAGGCCGCGGCGAAGCGCGGCGCGGACCTGCCCGGCGAGCGTGAGGCGGTCGCGGCGGTGCTGGGCGCCTACCGCGCGGCGGGCGCCGGGACGGACTCCGGCCAGAGGTGACCCGTTCGCCTCGTCCGCCCCGCAATGCCCGTACTGCCCACCCGATTAGGCGGCCGGAGATCCGATCCCTATACTGGCCGGGTTAGGAGGGGAGTATCCCTTCGCGGCAGTTCCGTCATCACGGTCGTCTCTGGACGGGACACCCGGGGCTGTCGGTCCGCGACGGTGCGGGCGGGAGAGACCTTCGGTCGTTTTGTCATGCGTGCCGGAGGTGCTCCATGGTTGTTCCCGCGTGGCTGTGGGCCGCCGTGATCGGCGGCCTTCTCCTTGTGCTGGTCTTCGACCTGTGGATCGTGGACCGGGGTGAGCCGCGGGAGTTCTCCATGCGGCAGGCCGGCCTGTGGGTCGGCTTTTACGTGACGCTCGCGGTGCTGTTCGGCATCGGGCTCTTCGTGCTGTACGGGGCCGATCCGGCCGGTGAATTTTTCGCCGGTTACATCACCGAGTACAGCCTCAGCGTGGACAACCTGTTCGTGTTCTACCTGATCATGAGCCGCTTCGCGGTGCCCCGGGTGTACCAGCACAAGGTGCTGCTCGTCGGGATCGTGATCGCACTGGTGATGCGCGGCTTCTTCATCGCCATCGGTGCGGCGGCGCTGCAGCGGTTCGACTGGCTGTTCTACATCTTCGGCGCGTTCCTGCTCTACACCGCGATCGGCATCCTGCGGGAGAAGGACGAGGACGAGGAGTTCAAGGAGAACCTCCTGCTGCGGTGGGCGCGGCGGGTGTTCCCCACCACCCCGGACTACGTCGGCTCCCGGATGACCGCCCGCGTCGACGGCCGGCTCATGGTCACCCCGATGCTCATCGTCATGATCGCCATCGGGACCACCGACCTGCTGTTCGCGGTCGACTCGATCCCCGCGATCTTCGGGCTGACCCAGGACGCGTTCATCGTCTTCACCGCGAACGCCTTCGCGCTCATGGGCCTGCGGCAGCTCTACTTCCTGCTGGGCGGCCTCATGCAGCGCCTGGTCTACATCGGCTACGGCCTCGCGGTCATCCTCGGCTTCATCGGCGTGAAGCTCATCCTCGAGGCGCTGCACGGCGACGGCGTGCACTGGGCCCCGGAGGTCCCGATCTGGCTCTCGCTCGCCGTGATCGGTGTGACCATGGTGATCACCACGGCGGCGAGCCTCGTCAAGTCGGGCCTCGACCGGCGGCGGCGCCTCGCCGAGCCGGCCGCCGAGCCCGCGCCGGGCGGCACCGGGGACGGCACGCCGGACGCCCCGGCCACCGGGACCCAGGACGGCACGGCGAACGGCGTGGCGGACTCGTCGGCCGACGGCACCATGGAGGCCGTCACCGACGCCGCGCAGGACGGCGGGAAGGGCGGCACGCCGAACGGACGGCAGGCGCGCGTGACCGGCCCGCAGTCCGGCCCCGCGGGCACCCCGGTGACGAACCCGGCGCCGGAGCCGGTGCCGGACGCCGGGCCGAACGCCGTCCGGAACACCCCGCAGGGGTCCGTTCCGGGATCCGGAACCGCGGCGGAGCCCGGGCAGGCCTGACGGGCGGGTAGCCTGGAAACCCACTCCCGGCACCCCGGGCCGCGGGGCGGCGCGCCGCCCGCGATCGCGATGGCGCCGCTGCCGGGTCGCCGGTGGGCGCGGTGCGCGACGAGGCGCCTCGCGTCACCGGCGCGGAGCCGAACGCTCCTTACGGGGTGACGAATTCGTCGACGAGCTTGTTTGCTTGTCGCGTTGTGCCGTAAAAGGGGTGGAGGATCGGTAACATCCAGCGTTGAACCGCATTCCGACCCTTACGTTAAGAATCACGACAAAGGTTTCCAGTGTCCAACGATGCAGATAGTCGGGGGACCTCGCCTTCGCGCGGTCTCCGCCTGGCGCGGGGTGTCTCCCCCTGGCTCGCCCCGACTGCGGCCGCGGCGGCCGTCACCACCGCCCTCGCGACCCGCCGTCCCCGATGGGCTCTCGCGGCGGTCCCGCTGACCGCCCTCACCGGCGCGATGCTGTGGTTCTTCCGGGACCCGGAGCGCCGTCCCGGGACCGGGCGTCTCCTCTCGCCGGCCGACGGCGTGGTGCAGAGCATCGATCCCTGGCCGGACGGCCGCACCCGCGTGGCGATCTTCATGAGCCCGCTGGACGTGCACGTCAACCGGGCCCCCGCCGCGGGCACGGTGACCTCCGTCGAGTACGTGCCGGGCGGATTCCTGCCCGCGTTCAACAAGGACAGTGACAAGAACGAGCGCGTGGTGTGGCATTTCGACACCGCGCTCGGCGACCTCGAGCTGGTGCAGATCGCGGGAGCGGTCGCGCGCCGGATCGTGCCATACGTCGCCGCCGGAGCCAAGGTGGCGCAGGCCGAACGGATCGGGCTGATCCGGTTCGGCTCGCGGGTGGACGTCTACCTTCCCGAGGGCGTCGAACCCGCCGTGACCGTCGGGCAGAGGACCAAGGCAGGGGTGACACGCATTGACCGCGGCTGAAGCGAGCTTGCCCGCCGAGGGCTTGGACGAGGAACCTCAAGGACCGGTCGGTAAGGCGTTGCGGCTGTCGGCGGCGGACTCGCTGTCCCTCGGCAACGCCGTCTGCGGCTTCCTGGCCGTGTGCGTGCTCGCCTGGTCGGCGGTGACCCAGCTGCAGAGCGGGGCGCCGTTCCACCCCGACCAGCGCTACTTCGCCACCGCCGTGGTGCTGCTGCTGATCGGCGCCACCTGCGACCTGTTCGACGGGCTGGTCGCCCGCCGGTTCCGCGCCTCGGCGATGGGACCCGAGCTCGACAACCTCGCCGACGTGATCAGCTTCGGCTTCGCCCCCGCCTTCATGGTGGTGGCCTGGGCCGGCTTCTCGCACAAGCTGCCGCTGCCGATCGTGCTGCTCGCGGCCGGCTCGGTGCTGCTCGGCGGCGTGGTACGGCTCGCCCGGTTCGCCTGCATCAAGACCAAGAGCGGCGACTTCATGGGCCTGCCGATCCCGATGGGCGCGATGACCGTGGTGTCGATCGTGCTGCTCTTCGAGCCGTCCTACCTGACGATCACCGGGATCTTCCTCGTCGCCTGGCTCATGGTGAGCCGCATCGAGTACCCCAAGCCGAGGGGCCAGCTCGCCGCGGTGGTGTTCGCCTGGATCATGATCAACGTGGCCTGCCTCAGCATCTGGGCCGCGGATCTGCCGGGCGGCGACGAGCTGATCAAGGTGGGGGCGAGCATGCAGATCGCCCTGGTGGCCGCGATCCCGCTGCGCGTGCTGGTGTTCAAGCACGAGCAGCGCAAGGAGCGCCGCGCGGCGGAACGGGTCGGCTGAGCCGTACCCGTCCCGGTCCGGGGCGCCCCAAGAAAGGATCTATCCACAGGTTCCGCGGATCCGGCTTCCACCCGGCCGCCCGGGCGCGTTGAATGGGGGCATGGCCGCACCGACACGCGAGCACACGCGGACCTACTTCCTGGCCAAGCTCGCCAGGGAGCTGGAGGCGAGGGGTCTGGATGCGACCTTGCGCACGGACCCGCCGACGCTGCGGATCACCGGCCCCGACGCGTCGATGGTCCGCGAGACCATCGACTGCGTCGCCCTCGCCGAGGGCTGGTTCTACCGGTGGTCCTGGGGAGAGGTGGTGGAGAGCACCGACAACCCGGGTGCGGCGGCCGACCGCATCCGCCACGTGCTCACCGCCACCGCACCCGCCCACGGGGAGCCGGGGCCGCGGTGAGGCGGCGCGGCGGTGGCCGGCCGGCGGTCCGGCCGCCACCCGCCGCCGCGCGCCGTGATCGGACGCGCCACAGAAGGTGCCGCCCGGCCTACCAGCCGCGGGCCTTCCACTCCGGAAGGGACGGGCGCTCGGCGCCGAGCGTGGTGTCCCGGCCGTGACCGGGGTAGACCCAGGTGTCGTCGGGCAGCCGGTCGAACACGCGCTCCACCACGTCGGTGAAGAGCTGCTCGAACCGCTTCGGGTCGCGGTCGGTGTTGCCGACCCCGCCGGGGAACAGCGAGTCGCCGGTGAACAGGTGCTGGTTCACGCCGCCGCCGTCGTACAGCAGGGCGATCGAGCCCGGCGTGTGCCCCCGCAGGTGGATCACCTCCAGGTGGGTCTCGCCGAGCGGGATGCGGTCGCCGTGCTCGACCGTCCGGGAGACCGGCACCGGCAGGTGCGGCGCGTCGAGCGGGTGGGCGACGACCTGGGCGCCGGTGGCCTTGGCCACCTCCTCCAGCGCCATCCAGTGGTCCTGGTGCCGGTGGGTGGTGACGATCGTGCTGATCGGCCGGTCGCCGATGAGCCGGATCAGCCGGTCCGCCTCGGCGGCGGCGTCGATGAGCAGCCCGTCGCCGGTCCGGTTGCAGCGCAGCAGGTAGGCGTTGTTCTCGAAGTCGCCCACCTCGATCTTGGTGATCGTCACGTCGGCGAGCTCCCGCACGTCCGGCGGCCCGCCCTGCGTGACGTTCCCGGTGTAGCTCACTGGCCTGCTCCCTTCTGCTCTCTCAGGCGCTCCGCGGCCGCACCCCGCGGCATCCCCGTCCATCATGCCCCGGAGCCGTCGGGTAAGTTCGCACGCATGTTCGGTCGGTTTCCCGGGATCCGGCCATGATCCCGGAGCGGAGCACATACCCTAGGTGAACGGGACCCGGCGAGGGGCACCGGGTCGGGGCATCGGGCGCCGCAGCGCCGTCCGGAAGCGCCAACCGGAAATGTCGGTCGCCCTGGCTACCATGCGCCGGGTGACGCCCTTGCCGCTACAGACAATCGGACTCGAGCTCGACGGGACGACCGTGGCTGACCGCCTTATCGTGCGTGGCGCACGTGAACACAACCTCAAGGACGTCTCGCTGGACCTGCCGCGGGACGCTCTGATCGTTTTCACCGGCCTCTCCGGCTCGGGCAAGTCGAGCCTGGCCTTCGACACCATCTTCGCCGAGGGCCAGCGGCGGTACGTCGAGTCGCTGTCGGCGTACGCCCGGCAGTTCCTCGGCCAGATGGACAAGCCCGACGTCGACTTCATCGAGGGCCTGTCCCCGGCCGTCTCCATCGACCAGAAGTCCACCAGCCGCAACCCGCGCTCCACGGTCGGCACGATCACCGAGGTCTACGACTACCTGCGCCTGCTGTGGGCCCGCATCGGCAAGCCGCACTGCCCCAAGTGCCGCCGCCCGATCGCCCGGCAGACCCCGCAGCAGATCGTCGACCGCGTGCTCGAGCTCCCGGAGGGCACCCGGTTCCAGGTGCTCGCCCCGGTGGTGCGCGGCCGCAAGGGCGAGTACGCCGAGCTGTTCCGCGAGCTGCAGGCGAAGGGCTACGCGCGGGCCCGCGTCGACGGCGTCATGATCCGCCTCGAGGAGCCGCCGACGCTGAAGAAGTACGAGAAGCACGACATCGAGGTGATCGTCGACCGGCTCTCGGTGAAGGAGTCGGCGCGCCGCCGGCTCACCGACTCGGTGGAGACCGCGCTGCAGCTCTCCGGCGGCACGATCACCCTCGACTTCGTCGACCTGCCCGAGGACGACCCGAACCGCGAGCGCTTCTACTCCGAGCACCTCTACTGCCCGTACGACGACCTGTCGTTCGAGGAGCTGGAGCCGCGATCGTTCTCGTTCAACTCCCCGTACGGCGCCTGCCCGGACTGCACCGGCCTCGGCACCCGGATGGAGGTCGACCCCGAGCTGGTCGTGCCCGACCCCGAGCGCCGCCTCGGCGACGGGGCGATCGCGCCCTGGGCGAGCGGCCACACCAGCGACTACTTCAACCGGCTGATCGAGGCCCTGGGGAACGCGCTCGGCTTCGACCTCGACACGCCGTGGGAGCGGCTCACCAAGGAGCAGCAGAAGGCCCTGCTCTACGGCCACGACGAGCAGGTGCACGTCCGCTACCACACCAAGTACGGCCGGACGCGCGCCTACTACACCGACTTCGAGGGCGTGGTGCCCTGGGTGCAGCGGCGGCACGCCGACGCCGAGAGCGACGCCAGCCGCGAGCGGTTCGAGGGGTTCATGCGGGAGATCCCCTGCCCCTCCTGCAAGGGCGCCCGGCTCAAGCCGGTCTCGCTCGCGGTCACCGTCGGCGGCAGGTCGATCGCCGAGGTCGCGGCGATGTCGATCGGCGACTGCGCCAAGTTCCTCGCCGGGCTGCAGCTCACCGAGCGGGAACGGCACATCGCCGAGCGCGTGATCAAGGAGATCAACGCCCGGCTCGGCTTCCTGCTCGACGTCGGCCTCGACTACCTCACCCTCGACCGGGCGGCCGGCACGCTCGCCGGCGGCGAGGCGCAGCGCATCCGCCTGGCGACGCAGATCGGCTCCGGCCTCGTCGGCGTGCTGTACGTGCTCGACGAGCCGTCGATCGGCCTGCACCAGCGCGACAACCAGCGGCTGCTCGACACCCTGCTGCGGCTGCGCGACATGGGCAACACGCTCATCGTCGTCGAGCACGACGAGGACACGATCGCCGCCGCCGACTGGGTGGTGGACATCGGCCCCGGCGCGGGTGAGCACGGCGGCCAGATCGTCGTGTCCGGCACGGTGCAGGAGCTGATGGCGTGCGAGGAGTCGCTCACCGGCGCGTACCTGTCCGGCCGGCGCAGCATCCCGGTGCCGGAGATCCGCCGCCCCCGCGACCGCAGGCGGCAGCTCGTGGTGAAGGGCGCGCGCGAGCACAACCTCAAGGGCATCGACGTCGCGTTCCCGCTCGGCGTGTTCACCGCGGTCACCGGCGTGTCCGGGTCGGGGAAGTCCACCCTGGTCAACGACATCCTCTACAACGCCCTCGCCAAGGAGCTGCACGGCGCCAAGACCGTGCCGGGGCGGCACTCCCGGGTGCTCGGCATCGAGCACGTGGACAAGGTGGTGCACGTCGACCAGAGCCCGATCGGGCGCACCCCGCGCTCCAACCCGGCCACCTACACCGGCGTGTTCGACCACATCCGGCGGCTGTTCGCGCAGACCACCGAGGCGAAGATGCGCGGCTACCAGCCGGGCCGGTTCAGCTTCAACGTCAAGGGCGGCCGGTGCGAGGCGTGCGCGGGCGACGGCACCATCAAGATCGAGATGAACTTCCTGCCGGACGTCTACGTCCCGTGCGAGGTGTGCCACGGCGCCCGGTACAACCGGGAGACGCTCGAGGTCCACTACAAGGGCAAGACGATCGCCGAGGTCCTCGACATGCCGATCGAGGAGGCGCTGGAGTTCTTCGAGGCGATCCCGGCGATCCGCCGCCACCTGCAGACCCTCGTCGACGTCGGCCTCGGCTACGTCCGGCTCGGCCAGCCCGCCACCACGCTGTCCGGCGGCGAGGCCCAGCGGGTGAAGCTCGCCTCCGAGCTGCAGCGCCGCTCCACCGGCCGCACCGTGTACGTGCTCGACGAGCCCACCACCGGCCTGCACTTCGAGGACATCCGGCGGCTGCTCGGCGTGCTCGGCCGGCTCGTCGACGGCGGCAACACGGTCATCGTGATCGAGCACAACCTCGACGTGATCAAGACGGCCGACTGGATCATCGACATGGGCCCCGAGGGCGGCGACCGGGGCGGCACCGTGGTCGCCACCGGCACCCCCGAGGAGGTCGCCCAGGTGGAGGCGAGCCACACCGGCCGCTTCCTCCGCAAGATCCTCGGCATCTGAGCACGCCCGCCGCGGCGCGGGCCGGTGTCTCCCGGACGCTTCACGGCCCCGGCGCACGGCGGTGGCGGCGCGTCCGCGCGCCCGCCTGCCCGCGCTCCGGGGCCGTCGCCGTCAACCCCGGAACACGAACGTGATCACGGATTCTTAACCTTTTCTAAGGAAAAGCCGGGCAGGGCACTCCGCCTGGTGCGGTTCACTGAACTCCATGACTGAGAGCACGAGCGAGACACGGCGCAGGGTGATCGTCGCCGGGGCCGGGCTCACCGGCCTTGCGGCACTTGTGGCGGCCTGTGGCGGCGGCGGGACGGACTCCGCCGGTTCGTCGCAGGCGGCCGGTACGGGGGGCGCCGAGGCGGGCTCCGGCGGCTCCTCCGGCGGCGGGTCGGGTGGCTCCGGTGGCGCGTCGGGTGCGCTCGCCAGGACCTCCGACATCCCGGTCGGCGGCGGCAAGGTGTTCCAGGACCGGCAGGTCGTGATCGTCCAGCCGACCGAGGGCCAGTTCAAGGCGTACGACGCGCTCTGCACCCACCAGGGCTGCCCGGTGGACCGCGTCGCCGACGGCGCGATCATCTGCCCCTGCCACAACAGCCGGTTCAGCGTCGCGGACGGCTCCCCGCAGCAGGGCCCGGCGACCCAGCCGCTCGCCGAGAAGCAGATCACCGTGAACGGCGACGAGATCACGCTGTCCTGATATTTGCCCTATCCCGTGCGGTGTTTGGTCTTGGGCAGAGCCCCGAACGGCAAGTCCCTCTGCAGGGCCGTGATGCCGACAGGCGCAGGGGGACGTCGTGGCGACTTCGCCGTACGGGTCGATCTTCGATGAGGAACCCTTCCGCGATTTCGACCTGCTGACCGGCGGGTCGCCCGGCGGCCAGGACACCTGGCCGCCGGGCCGCCCCGGCGTTCACCGGGTGGACATCGCCCGGCTGTTCAGCGAGGCCGCCCGAGGCCTGCTGCACCGCGCGGCCCGCTTCGCCACCGAACGCGGCGCGCCCGACCTGGACGTGCTCGACCTGCTCGTCGCCGCGATCGAGGAGGAGCCCACCCGCACCCTGCTGCGCGAGGCGGGGGCCGACCGCGAGGAGCTCGCCGAGCGCATCGCCGCCGCCCTCCCGCCCGGCGACGGGGACGGCACGCCGCCCGCGACGCTCAGCCCCACCGCCAAGCGCGCCTTCCTCGACGCCCAGCGCATCGCCCGCGCGCTCCGCTCCTCCTACATCGGCCCCGAGCACCTGCTGCTCGCCCTCGCCGCGAACCCGGCCTCGTCCGCCGCCCGGGTGCTGGAGGCCGCCGGCGCGGGCGCCGACCGGATCCGCGAGACGGTGCTCGGCTCCGGGCTCATCCCCGAGCCCGGCTCCGCGCCGCCGCCGCGCACCACCACCCCCACCCTCGACGCCTACGGCCACGACCTCACCGAACGGGCCCGGCAGGGCGACCTCGACCCGGTCATCGGCCGCGAGGACGAGATCGAGCAGGTGATCGAGGTGCTCTCCCGGCGGCACCGCGACCGGCCGCTGCTCGTGGGCGAGCCCGGCGTCGGCAGGCGGGCGATCGTCGCGGCGATCGCCCAGCGCGTGGTCAACGGCGCCGTCCCCGAGCCGCTGCGCGGCGCCCGGATCGTCGCGCTCGACGTGCCCGCCCTGCTCGGCGGCCCGGAACGGCGCGGCGAGGCCGCCGAACGGGTCGCCCGGCTGCTGGAGGAGATCCGCACCTGCGGCGAGCGCCTGCTGCTGTTCGTCGCCGACCTGCACGCCGTGCTCGGCCCGCAGGCGGACACCCCGCTGTGGCCCGTCCTCGCCCGCTCCGACCTGCCGCTGATCGCCGCGACCACGCCCGACGGCCACCGCGCCGTGCTCGCCGCCGACCCGGCCGCCGCGGACCGCTTCCAGCCGGTCCCGGTGCGCGAGCCGGGCGTGGTGGAGACCGTCGGCATCCTGTCCTGCCTGCGCGACCGGTACGAGGCGCACCACCAGGTGCGGATCACCGAGGACGCGCTCGACGCCGCCGCCGAGCTCGCCGACCGCTTCCTGTCCGGCCGGTCCCTGCCCGGCAAGGCGGTCGAGCTGCTCGACCAGGCGTGCGCCCGGGTACGGCTGCGCGCGCTCACCCCCGGCCCCGAGGCGCTGCGCCTGGAGGAGCGGCTCGACGAGCTGCGCCGCGAGCGCGACCAGGCGGTCGCCGGCGAGGACTACGAGCGCGCCCAGGAGCTGCGCCACCACATCGACCTGCTGTGGCCGCGGCTGCAGGAGGCCCGCCGCGGCACGGTCCCGGAGCCGCGGGTCACCGTGCGCGACGTCGCCGAGATCGTCGCCCGGCACACCGGCATCCCCGCCGCCCGCCTCGCCGAGGGGGAGCGGAGCCGCCTGCTCGGCCTGGAACGGTGCCTGCACGAGCGCGTGGTCGGCCAGCAGGAGGCGGTGCGGGCGGTCGCCGACGCGGTACGGCGGGCCCGGGCCGGCCTCGGCGACCCGCACCGGCCGATCGGCGCGTTCCTGTTCGCCGGCCCGCCCGGGGTGGGCCGGGGCGAGCTGGCCCGCGCCCTCGCGACGGCGCTGTTCGGCGGCGAGGAGCACCTCGTGCGCATCGACCTGAGCGCCTACCGGGAGGCGGCCGACGCGGCCCGGCTGCTCGGCACCGCGCCCGGCGGCCCGGACGGCGGCAGAGCCGGGGACGTGGCGGACGCGGCCACGGGAACCCTCGGCGAGGCGATGCGCCACCGGCCGCACGCGGTGCTCCTCCTCGACCGCGCCGACGAGGCCCACCCCGAGGTGCGCGCCGCGCTCGCCGACGCCCTGCGGCGCGCCCGGCCCCGGGCGGACCTGGCCCGCGCGATCGTCATCCTCACCGCGACCACGGCCGCCCACCCCGCCGGCGGCGACCCCGCCGAGGCGCGCCGGGCGGTCGTCGCGGAGCTGCGCCGCAGGCTCGGGCCGGACCTGGTGGACCGCGCGGACGCGCTCGACGAGATCGTGCTCTTCCGCCCGCTGGACCGCGCCGAGGTCCTGCGCATCACCGAGATGGCGCTGGAGCCGCTGTGCCGCCGCCTGCGCGCGCACAACATCACCCTGGAGATCGCCGACCCGGTCGTGGCCTGGCTCGCCGACCGCGGCCACACCCCGGAGCACGGGGCCCGGCCGCTGCGCCGTACCGTGCGGCGGGAGCTGGAGGACCGGATCGCCGGGCTGCTGCTCGCCGGGCAGATCGGCCCGGGCGACACCGTGGTGGTCGGCACCGAGGACGGCGAGCTCGACATCCAGGTCCGCCTCCCGCAGCCGTCCGCCGACCGGCCCGCGCCCCCGGGACGCGCCGGCGAGCAGGAGCCGCTCACCGCCGGTACCTGACCGGCCTCCGGCATGATCGAGCGGCCCGGGTGACCGGCCGGTAGGCTTGCATGCGTGGCGAACGCGGGAGTTTCCAGGGCATCCGGCACCCCCAGGGGCCCGGCCTCCTACCGGCCTGCCCCCGGCTCGATCCCCGAGTCGCCCGGCGTCTACCGCTTCCGCGACGAGCACGGCCGGGTGATCTACGTGGGCAAGGCGAAGAACCTGCGCCAACGGCTCAACTCGTACTTCGCCGACTTCGCCGGGCTGCACCCGCGCACCCAGACCATGCTCACCACCGCCACCGGCGTCGACTGGACGGTGGTGAACACCGAGGTCGAGGCGCTGCAGCTCGAGTACTCCTGGATCAAGGAGTACGACCCGCGGTTCAACGTCAAGTACCGGGACGACAAGTCCTACCCGTACCTCGCGGTCACCATGGGCGAGGAGTTCCCCCGGGTCATGGTGATGCGCGGGGCCAAGCAGAAGGGCACCCGCTACTTCGGCCCGTACTCGCACGCCTGGGCGATCCGCGAGACCGTCGACCTGCTGCTGCGGGTGTTCCCGGTGCGCACCTGCTCGCCCGGCGTGTTCCGGCGCTCGGCGCGGATCGGCCGGCCGTGCCTGCTCGGCGACATCGGCAAGTGCTCGGCCCCCTGCGTCGGCCGGGTCACCCCCGAGGAGCACCGCGCGATCGCCGAGGACTTCTGCGACTTCATGTCCGGCAGCACCGCCCGGTTCATCAAGCGGCTGGAGCGCGAGATGTTCGAGGCCGCGGCGGTCGAGGAGTTCGAGCGCGCCGCCCGGCTGCGCGACGACGTCCAGGCGCTGCGCAGGGCGCTGGAGAAGCAGGCGGTGGTGCTCGGCGACGGCACCGACTGCGACGTGATCGCGTTCGCCGAGGACGCGCTGGAGGCCGCGGTGCAGGTGTTCTACGTGCGTGACGGGCGCATCCGCGGCCGGCGCGGCTGGGTGGTCGACAAGATCGAGGAGGTCGGCACCGCCGAGCTCGTCGAACGCTTCCTGCTCCAGATGTACGGCGACGCCGCCCCCGAGGCGCTGCCCCGCGAGGTGCTCGTGCCCGCCGAGCCGCCCGACCGGGCCGCGCTCGCCGACCTGCTCAGCGAGCGGCGCGGCGCCCGGGTGGAGATCCGGGTGCCCCGGCGCGGCGACAAGAAGACCCTGCTGGAGACCGTGGCGCGCAACGCCGAGGAGGCGCTCGCCCAGCACAAGCTGCGCCGCGCCGGCGACCTGACCGCGCGCAGCCGCGCCCTGGAGGAGATCGCCGAGGCCCTCGACCTCGACCAGGCGCCGCTGCGCATCGAGTGCTACGACGTCTCCCACACCCAGGGCAGCGACGTGGTCGCCTCGATGGTGGTGTTCGAGGACGGCCTGCCCCGCAAGAGCGAGTACCGCCGCTTCTCCATCCGCGGCCTCGCCGGGCAGGGCGACGTCGCCTCCATCCACGAGGTGATCACCCGCCGGTTCCGCCGCTACCTGGAGGAGCGCTCCTCCGTCGGGGAGCTGTCCGCGGACGGCGCCGCCGCCCCGGTCGGCGAGCCGATCGACCCGGAGACCGGCAAGCCGCGCAAGTTCGCCTACCCGCCGAACCTCGTCGTGGTCGACGGCGGCCCGGCCCAGGCGGCCGCGGCCCGCCGCGCCCTCGACGAGCTCGGCGTCACCGACGTCGCGGTGTGCGGGCTGGCCAAGCGCCTGGAGGAGGTGTGGCTGCCCGGGGACGACCAGCCGGTGATCCTGCCCCGCGCCAGCGAGGGCCTGTACCTGCTGCAACGGGTCCGTGACGAGGCGCACCGGTTCGCCATCACCTACCATCGGGCCAAGCGCTCCAAGAACCTGACCGAGAGCGCGCTGGACGGTATCGTCGGCCTGGGGCCGGCGCGCAAGCAGGCGCTGCTGCGGCACTTCGGCTCGGTGAAGCGGCTCCGGGCCGCCACCGCCGACCAGATCCGCGAGGTGCCCGGGATCGGCCCGGCCACGGCGGAGGCGATCGTGGCGGCGCTCGCCAAGAGCTCGAAGGGGGACGAGACGTGAGTTCGCCACACCCGGGTCGAGATCGGAACGCCACGGACGTGGGCCCGCCCGCCCCGGAGGAGAAGGACCGTTCCACCGGGCGTTCCGGTAAGCAGGGCGCGGGCCACTCGCTCGTCGTCGTCACCGGCATGTCCGGCGCCGGGCGCAGCACGGCCGCCAAGGCGCTGGAGGACCTCGGCTGGTTCGTGATCGACAACCTGCCGCCGGGGCTGCTGTTCGCGATGGCCGAGGAGGCGGGCAAGGTCAACCTCGCCGCCGACCGCGTCGCGGCCGTCGTGGACGTGCGCAGCCTCGCCTTCACCACCGACCTGCACGCCGCCATCGCCGAGCTGCAGGACCGCGGCGTGGAGGTGCGGGTGGTGTTCCTGGAGGCGAGCGACGAGGAGCTGGTGCGCCGGTTCGAGGCGGTGCGCCGCCCGCACCCGCTGCAGGGCGACGGCCGCGTCGTCGACGGCATCGCCAAGGAGCGCGGCATCCTGCGCGAGGTGCGCGCCCACGCCGACCTGGTGATCGACACCTCCGGGCTCAACGTGCACGAGCTGCGCCGCAAGATCGTCTCGTTCTTCGGCGGCGGCGCCCGGCCCGGCCTCCTGCTCACCATCGTCTCCTTCGGCTACAAGTACGGCCTGCCGGTCGACGCCGACCTCGTGGTGGACTGCCGCTTCCTGCCCAACCCGCACTGGGTGCCCGAGCTGCGGCCCATGACCGGCCGGGACGCGCCCGTGCGCGACTACGTGCTCGGCAGGCCGGGGGCGAAGGAGTTCCTCGACGCCTACGAGGAGGTCCTCGGCGTCGTGGCCGACGGTTACGTGCGCGAGGGCAAGAACTACGCCGTGCTCGCGGTCGGCTGCACCGGGGGTAAGCACCGCAGCGTGGCCATCGCCGAGCAGCTCGCCGTACGGCTGCGCGAACGCGGCATGGAGGTGCAGGTGACCCACCGGGACGTGGGCCGCGAGTGACCGCAGGACGCCAGGGCGACCTGTGGGCTGCGACCGGCCGGGTCCGGCCGGGCCGCGGGTGACACCGGCCGCGGCGAGGGCGGCCGGAGCCGGTCCGGACCACTCCGGACGCCCGGCGGGGCCGCGGGGGCCCGGCGCGAGATCGTCAACGGTGACGTGGTGAGGGTGAGGTGCCGGTGAACAACCCGGGCGAGGAAGGTGCCGAGGTCGTGGGCGAGCCCGAAGAGGAGGGAGGGCCGTGGGATCGCAGGCACGGCCCGAAGGTGGTCGCGCTCGGCGGGGGCCACGGGCTGTTCGCCGCGCTGTCGGCGCTGCGGCGGGTGACCGATGACCTGACCGCCGTGGTCACCGTGGCGGACGACGGCGGCTCCAGCGGGCGGCTGCGCCGGGAGCTCGGCGTGCTGCCGCCGGGCGACCTGCGCATGGCGCTCGCCGCGCTCTGCGGCGACGACGAGTGGGGACAGACCTGGAGCCGGGTGGTGCAGCACCGGTTCCGCAGCGAGGGCGAGCTGCACGGGCACGCGGTGGGGAACCTGCTCATCGTCGCGCTGTGGGAGCTGCTCGGCGACCCGGTCGCCGGGCTCGACTGGGTGGGCCGCCTGCTCGGCGCGCACGGCCGGGTGCTGCCGATGGCGTCGGTGCCGCTCGACATCGAGGCCGAGGTGGAGCTCGGCGGCGAGATCACCACGGTGCGCGGCCAGGTGGCCTGCGCGCTCACCCCGGGCCGGGTGCTCGCGATCTCGCTCGTCCCGGAGAACCCCCCGGCCTGCCCGGAGGCGGTGCGCGCGGTGCGCGAGGCCGACTGGGTGGTGTTCGGCCCCGGCTCGTGGTTCACCAGCGTGCTGCCGCACCTGATGGTGCCCGAGCTCGCCGAGGCCCTGCACACCACCGGCGCGCGGCGCCTGGTCAACCTCAACCTCGCCCCGCAGCCGGGCGAGACCGACGGCTTCTCCCCCCAGAAGCACCTGGAGGTGCTCCAGCAGCACGCCCCGGACCTGCGCGTGGACGTGGTGCTCGCGGACCGGTCGGTGGTGGAGGACGCGGCGCTGCTCGAGAAGGCGGTGAGCGCCCTCGGCGGGCGGCTCGTCCTCGCCGACGTGGCGGACCCCGGCGGCGCCCCGCGCCACGACCCACGACGTCTTGCCCCGATCCTGGCCGAGATTTTCCACGGGAAGCGGTGAAGCGCGTTGGCTGGGACGCCTCGTGCGAGACACTGAACAGGAGCCGATTCGGGGAGGTCGAAGAGCGTATGGCCATGACGGGCGTGGTGAAGGATGAGCTGAGCCGCCTGCCGGTGCTCAAGCCGTGCTGCCGCAAGGCCGAGGTGTCGACGCTGCTGCGGTTCGCCAGCGGGCTGCATCTGGTCGGCGGGCGCATCGTGATCGAGGCGGAGCTCGACACCAACGCCGCCGCCCGCAGGCTGATCAAGGACATCGGCGAGGTGTTCGGCCACCGCGCCGAGGTGCTCGTGCTCCAGCCCGCCGGGCTGCGCAAGGGCGCCCGGTACGTGGTGCGGGTGCACCGGGACGGCGAGGCGCTCGCCCGGCAGACCGGCCTCATCGACAACCACGGGCGGCCGGTGCGCGGCCTGCCGCGGCAGGTCGTCTCCGGCGGCACCTGCGACGCGGAGGCCGCCTGGCGCGGGGCGTTCCTCGCCCACGGGTCGCTCACCGAGCCCGGCAGGTCGATGTCCCTGGAGGTCACCTGCCCCGGCCCGGAGGCCGCGCTCGCCCTGGTCGGCGCGGCGCGCCGGCTGAAGATCCACGCCAAGGCGCGCGAGGTGCGCGGGGTGGACCGGGTGGTGGTGCGCGACGGCGACGCGATCAGCGCGATGCTCACCCGGCTCGGCGCGCACGACAGCGTGCTCGCCTGGGAGGAGCGCCGGATGCGCCGTGAGGTGCGGGCCACCGCGAACCGGCTGGCGAACTTCGACGACGCGAACCTGCGCCGCTCGGCGCGGGCCGCGGTCGCCGCGGGCGCCCGGGTACAGCGCGCCCTGGAGATCCTCGGCGACGACGCGCCCCCGCACCTGGTGCAGGCCGGCAAGCTGCGGCTCGAGCACAAGCAGGCCTCGCTGGAGGAGCTCGGCCAGATCGCCGACCCGCCGCTCACCAAGGACGCGATCGCCGGCCGGATCCGGCGGCTGCTGGCGATGGCGGACAAGCGCGCGATGGAGCTCGGGCTGCCCACCACGGAGGCGAGTCTCACGGCCGACATGCTCGCTCCCTGAGGCATCGGGGGGTCGGTGGTCTAAACCAATCCAGACAGGTATAGGGTCTGTGCTGAGAGGCAATCAAGGAATCTCCGGGCCCTCCTCGAGGGCCCACTACGCATGAGGAGATGTGCCGTGAGCATCCGCGTAGGCGTCAACGGCTTTGGCCGGATCGGCCGCAACTTCTGGCGTGCGGCGGCGGCGTCCGGTAAGGACATCGAGATCGTGGCGGTCAACGACCTGACCGACACCACGACCCTCGCCCACCTGCTCAAGTACGACAGCATCCTGGGCCGCCTGCCGTACGAGGTGAAGGCCACGGCCGAGGAGATCACGGTCGACGGCAAGGCGATCAAGGTCTTCGCCGAGCGCGACCCGGCCAAGCTGCCGTGGGGCGACCTGGGCGTGGACATCGTGGTCGAGTCCACCGGCCTCTTCACGGACGCCAACAAGGCGAAGGTGCACGCCGAGAACGGCGCCAAGAAGGTGATCATCTCCGCGCCGGCGAAGAACGAGGACGTCACGCTCGTGGTGGGCGTGAACGACCACCTCTACGACCCGGCGAAGCACACGATCATCTCGAACGCGTCCTGCACCACCAACTGCCTCGCCCCGATGGCGAAGGTGCTCAACGAGGCCTTCGGCATCGAGCGTGGTCTGATGACCACGATCCACGCCTACACGCAGGACCAGAACCTGCAGGACGGCCCGCACAAGGACCTGCGCCGCGCCCGCGCCGCCGCGCTCAGCATCGTGCCCACCTCCACCGGCGCCGCCAAGGCGATCGGCCTGGTGCTGCCCGAGCTGAAGGGCAAGCTCGACGGCTACGCGCTGCGCGTCCCGGTGCCGACCGGCTCGGCCACCGACCTCACCGTCACCGTCGGCCGCGAGGTCACCGTCGAGGAGGTCAACGCCGCGTTCAAGGCCGCCGCCGAGGGCCCGCTCGCCGGCATCCTCAGTTACACCGAGGACCCGATCGTCTCCGCCGACATCGTCACCGACCCGGCCTCCTGCATCTTCGACGCCGCCCTCACCAAGGTGATCGGCACCCAGGTCAAGGTCGTCGGCTGGTACGACAACGAGTGGGGCTACTCCAACCGTCTGGTCGACCTCGTCTCGCTGGTGGGTTCCCGGCTCTGATGAAGACCATCGAGGATCTCGACGTCAAGGGGCGGCGCGTCCTGCTCCGCGCCGACCTCAACGTTCCGCTCGACGGTGACGTGATCACCGACGACCGGCGCATCACGGCGTCGCTGCCGACGATCCGGGCGCTGACCGAGCGCGGCGCCCGGGTCGTGGTCTGCGCGCACCTGGGGCGGCCCAAGGGCAAGGTGGTGCCGGAGTTCTCGCTCGCCCCGGTCGCCCGGCGGCTGGGCGAGCTGCTCGGCACCGAGGTGCGGTTCGCCTCCGACGTCGTCGGCGACTCGGCCCGCCAGGTCGCCGAGTCGCTCGGCGACGGCGAGGTCGCCCTCCTGGAGAACCTGCGCTTCGAGCCGGGGGAGACGAGCAAGGACGACGCCGAGCGCGGCGCGTTCGCCGAGCGGCTCGCCTCCCTCGCCGAGCTGTACGTGGGCGACGGCTTCGGCGCGGTGCACCGCAAGCACGCCAGCGTGTACGACGTGCCCAAGCGGCTGCCGCACGCGGCCGGCCGCCTCGTCTTCGCCGAGGTCGAGGTGCTGCGCAAGCTCACCGAGAACCCGGCCCGGCCGTACGTGGTGGTGCTCGGCGGCGCCAAGGTGTCCGACAAGCTCGGCGTGATCGAGAACCTGATCCCGAAGGTGGACCGGCTGCTCATCGGCGGCGGCATGGCCTACACCTTCCTCGCCGCGCAGGGCCACGAGGTGGGCGGCTCGCTGCTCCAGGCCGACCAGATCGACCAGGTGCGCGGGTTCATCGAGGAGGCCGAGCGGCGCGGGGTCGAGCTGGTGCTGCCGGTCGACGTGCTCGCCGCGACCCACTTCGCCGCGGACGCGCCGTACGAGGTGGTCGAGGCGACCGCGATCCCGGCGGACCGGCAGGGCCTCGACATCGGCCCGAAGACCCGCGAGCTGTTCGCCCAGAAGCTCGCCGACGCGGCCACCGTGTTCTGGAACGGCCCGATGGGCGTGTTCGAGTTCGACGCGTTCTCCGGCGGCACCCGTGCGGTCGCCGAGGCGCTCGTCGGCTCGAAGGGCTTCACCGTGGTCGGCGGCGGTGACTCGGCCGCGGCGGTGCGCAGGCTCGGCCTCCCCGAGGACGGGTTCTCGCACATCTCGACCGGTGGCGGCGCGAGCCTGGAGTACCTCGAGGGCAAGACCCTTCCCGGCCTCGCGGCCCTGGACGCCTACGCGCAGGAGGGCTGAACGGTGAGCACGCCTGCCCGCAAGCCGCTCATGGCGGGCAACTGGAAGATGAACCTCAACCACCTCGAGGCGATCGCGCACGTCCAGAAGCTGGCGTTCGCGCTCACCGAGGCCGACTTCGAGCGGGTCGAGGTGGTGGTGCTGCCGCCGTTCACCGACCTGCGCGGGGTGCAGACCCTGGTCGACGCGGACAAGCTGCGCATCGGGTACGGCGCGCAGGACCTGTCCGTGCACGACTCGGGGGCCTACACCGGCGAGATCTCCGGCGCCATGCTCGCCAAGCTCGGCTGCAAGTACGTGCTCGCCGGGCACTCCGAGCGGCGGCAGTACCACGGTGAGGACGACGAGACCGTCAACGGGAAGGTCAAGGCCGCGCTGCGGCACTCGATCACCCCGATCGTGTGCGTCGGCGAGGGCCTGCCGGTGCGCCGCGAGGGCCGCCACATCGCCTTCACCCTCGACCAGGTGGACGGGGCCCTGAAGGGCCTGTCCGCCGACGAGGCGAAGAAGATCGTGATCGCCTACGAGCCGGTGTGGGCGATCGGCACCGGTGAGGTGGCGACCCCCAAGGACGCCCAGGAGGTCTGCGGCGCGATCCGGGAACGGCTCGCCGAGCTCTACGATGACGAGGTGGCCCGGACGGTCCGTATCCTTTACGGAGGATCGGTCAAGGCGAACAACATCGCCGGGATCATCGCGCAGCCCGACGTGGACGGCGGTCTCGTCGGCGGTGCGTCGCTGGACCCGGTGGAGTTCGTCAAGATCTGTCGCCTCGGGGAGGAGACCTCCGGCTAGAATACGCGGTTCTAGCTGGGCTGTTCCGGGGGTGTAACTTGACAGTAAGTCGTACCCTCGTAGAACAGGTTTGAATCGTCACGACGACGATGTGCAGACGTGAGGATCGCGCTCCGGCGCATGGACTGGGAACAGGTCAACGGTGACAATCGGTATCTCCATCGCCCTCATCCTGTCGAGCCTTCTGCTGATCTTGCTCGTCCTGCTCCACAAGGGCAAGGGTGGGGGTCTGTCGGATCTGTTCGGCGGCGGGTTCTCCTCGTCGTTCAGCGGATCCTCGGTGGTGGAACGCAACCTTGACCGGCTCACCATCATCACCGGTGTGATCTGGTTCGTCTGCATCATCGCTCTCGGCCTGCTTCTCAAGCCGTAGCGGTACCGCCCGGGCCCAGGCGCGTCCCGCGCCCGCCCGGGCGGTCTCCTGGCCTGAGGCCGGCCGAGTACGCGTGACAGAGATTCCCCTCCCCGTGCCCGCGGGGCGACCAAGCGAGGAGTACATCCGTGGCTAGTGGCAACGCGATCCGTGGTAGCCGTGTCGGTGCCGGTCCGATGGGGGAGGCCGAGCGCGGAGAGGCGGCGCCGCGCGTCCAGGTCTCCTTCTGGTGTGCCAACAAGCACGAGGTGCGTCCCAGCTTCGCGAGCGATGCACCGATCCCCGAGATCTGGGACTGCCCTCGCTGCGGTCTGCCTGCCGGCCAGGACCGTGACAACCCGCCCGCTCCGCCGCGCAACGAGCCGTACAAGACCCACCTTGCCTACGTGAAGGAGCGGCGCAGCGACGAGGACGGCAAGGCCATCCTCGCCGAGGCCCTGGAACGGCTCCGCGCCTCCCGCAAGGCCGCCCCCTGGCAGCACCAGTCCCCCTGGCAGTGACCGTCCAGGACGGCCGTCAAACCCCCGCATCCTCCCCTTCGCGGGGGTTTTTCTTGTTCTGGCCGACGGCGCGCAGGTAGGCCTCCTGCAGCAGCCGGGACGGCCGCGGGCGCTCCGGATGCGGCCGGGGTATGCCCAGGTGGATCTCGCGCAGCTCGTCCATGAGGTCCGCCCACAGGGGCGGGCCGCCCTCCTCGAGCAGCCGGGCCCGGACGGACAGCTCGGGCGTGGTGGGGCGGTGCCGTAGCCCCCAGGAGCCGAGCGCGACGAGGATCGGCACGGTCTGGATGCCCGCCTCGGTGAGGCTGTAGGTCCCCTTGCGTCCCCGGCCCGCCGGCTCGTGGGTGAGCAGGCCCGCGGCGACGAGGGCCTTGAGCCGGTTGGCGAGGATGTTCGACGCGATGCCCTCCTCGTTGTTGGCGAGCAGGTCGCGGAAGTGGCGGCGGCCGCCGAAGATCACGTCGCGCAGCACGATGAGGCTCCACTGATCGCCGAGCGCCTCCACCGCCGCGTTGATCGCGCATCCTGATCGCGGCTCGTCCCGCATGCCCGACCTCCAGCCGATTGCGAGATGCAACCACCTACCCTACACTCGGCGAAGCGATTGCAAGTTGCAACCACTTCTCGGCCGTGGAGGTTCCATGTCACGGGTGCGGGTCCACAATCTCTCCGTCTCCCTGGACGGCTTCGCCACGGGGGAGGGGCAGAGCATGGAGGCGCCGTTCGGCCACGCCGGCGGGCGGCTCCACGAGTGGCTCTTTCCGACCCGCACCTTCCGGGCGATGCAGGGGGAACCCGGCGGCGAGACGGGGGCCGACGACGCGTTCGCCGCCCGGCACGAGGCGGGGATCGGCGCGGAGATCATGGGGCGGAACAAGTTCGGCCCGCAGCGCGGCCCGTGGACCGACCACGAGTGGAAGGGCTGGTGGGGCCCGAACCCGCCGTTCCACACCCCGGTCTTCGTGCTCACCCACTACCCGCGCCCGTCGCTGGAGATGGAGGGCGGCACGACGTTCCACTTCGTCAACGCCTCACCGCATGAGGCGCTGCGCCTGGCCCGGGAGGCCGCGGGCGGGCTGGACATACGGATCGGCGGTGGCCCGACCACGGTCCGCCGGTTCCTGGAGGCGGACCTGATCGACCACCTGCACGTGGTCCTCGTCCCGATCGTCCTCGGCCGCGGCGTACGGCTGTGGGACGGCCTGGAGGGCCTTGAGAAGCGCTTTCACGTCGAGTCGGTGACCACTCCCTCCGGCGTCACCCACCTGACCTTCACGCGCCCTTAGCGGCCCGTCTGCGGGGCCCCGCAGCCGGGCCTGCCGGACCTGGTTACGATCCTCGCCGGAGAGCGCGGAGGGAGGTTGGGGAGATTGCTGCCCAAGGCGGAGCTCCACGTGCACATCGAGGGCACGCTCGAACCGGAGCTCGTGGTCGGGCTCGCGCGGCGCAACGGCGTCACGCTCCCGGCGGACGGCGTCGACGGGCTGCGCGCCCGCTACCGGTTCGAAGGGCTGCAGAGCTTCCTCGACGTCCTCAACGCGAACATGGCGGTGCTCCGCACCGAGCGCGACTTCTACGACATGACCCTCGGCTACCTGCGCCGTGCCCGGGACAACGGGGTGCGCCGGGCCGAGATCTTCTTCGACCTGCAGGCGCACCTGGCGCGGGGCGTGCCCATGGACGCGGTCTTCGACGGGCTCGCCGCGGCCGTGGCCGACGGCGAGCGGGAGCTCGGGGTGTCGGCCGCGCTCCTGCTGTGCATCGTCCGCGACCGCGGCCCGGAGGAGGCCGAGCGGGTGCTCCGCGAGGCGATCCGGCGGCACCGGGACCGGTTCATCGGCATCGGCCTCGCCTCGGCCGAGCTCGGCCATCCGCCGTCGCTGTTCCGCGAGGTGTACGCGATCGCGGCGGCCGAAGGGCTGCGCCGTACCGTGCACGCGGGGGAGGAGGGCCCGCCCGGCTACGTCCGGGAGGCCCTCGACCTGCTCGGCGCCGAACGCATCGACCACGGCATCCGCGCCATGGAGGACCCGGACCTCGTCGCCCGCCTGCGCGCCGAGCGCGTCCCGCTCACCGTCTGCCCGCTGTCGAACGTACGGCTCGGCATCGTGCCCAGCCTGCGCGAGCACCCGCTGCCCGCGATGCTCCGGGCGAACCTCATGGTCACGGTGAACTCGGACAACCCCGCCTACGTCGGCGGCTACGCCGAGGACAACTACCGCGCCCTGCGCGACGAACTCGGCCTCGACCCCACCACCCTGGCCACGATCGCCGCCAACTCCTTCGACGCCGCCTTCCTCGACCCCGAGACCCGCGCCCGCTTCCAGGCCGAGCTGCGCACGGGGGCCGCGAACGGCTGACGCCGCATGTGGCTGCGGCGACCTCGGACCGTGGCGGCGCTCCGATGAGCGGAGGGGCGAAGGCGGTCGCCGCGCTGCGGGGCGTCCTGCAGGAATGGAGAGCAGTCCGGGCGATCACGGTTCCACGCCGAGGCTCCGGGCGGGCGTGTTCCTCGACCGGGGATCGAGGCGAGCGTGGGTGACGCGGATCTCGTGGGGATCCCGGCGGGGCGCACCCCGACGGTGAGGTGGCCCGCTTGGCGGATCTGCCGCCCGCCCGGTGATCTCGCCGCGGACGTATCAGTCGTCGAAGATGTCGTGGGCGCGGGTGGCGGTGGCGGCCCGGCGAGCCCAGGTGAGGAGTACCTCCGGGTCGGTGCACTGATCGATGCGCTTCCGCACGTCATCGGAGACGGAGATGCCGCGCGCTTCAAGGAAGGCCAGCACCGCCTTGGCCTCCCCCTTTACCTCGCCCTCGGCTCTGCCCTGCTCCAGGCCTCTGCCGAAGTGCTCCTTGGCGAACGGGCTGGAGACGATCCAGGTTCCGGATGTTGCCATCTTCTCCTCCAGCAGGCGCTTGACGGGGGCCGAGACGATAGCGTGAGCGTATTCATAGTACTGCGTAGCGTGATCGCCGGGCGTGTGCGTGATCGCCGAGACGAACGCCTCGACGACCCGGCGATGCTCCCCGTGGGCCGGCACCGACAGCGTGGCCAGGGGAAGATCGGTGGCGGCCTGCCGGGCGTCGGTGATGACCGGGATCTGGTCGGGCCCCAGGACGACCGGTGTGTGGGTGTACCCGGGAAGGGTGGTCCGGATGGGGGCGCGGTACCCGTCGGCGACGGTGCGGTCGGGGCAGACGACCAGGACGGTGACCGGGCAGTCCAGGCGGAGCCACAGCGCGGCCGCGTAGCGGGGCAGGGCGTTGCGTTTGCCTGCGGTGAGGTCCTGCTGGACCTCGAGGACGATGGCGTGGCAGGGCTCCTGCCTGGGGCCGATGGTGAGGACCGTGTCGGGGTGCATGTCCCGCGACGGGCGGTCGTTGAGATCGGCGGGGGCGACCTGGACCGGCTGATCCGCGGGGATGTCGGCACCGAGGTGGTCGTGCAGGAGTTCGACGGCGAGGCCGGGGTTCTCGCGGAATATGAGGTTGATGGTGTCGTGGAGCAGTGACGGCATGTCACCGAATGTCATTGGTCAAACACGACTCGTGTTTGCCGAATGAATACCGAAGGATGTGATCTGGATTACAGTCGGCCGGAGAGCCGTGGCCGGCCGGTCGCCCCCGACCGCTGCGCCGCCACCCGACGCATCGGACAAGCAGCGAGTCCGTGCGGGCACGCGGCGGCGTCGCCGTCACTGGTGGACGCACTCGCCGTCGACGAAGGTCATCACGACCTTCGTGGCGTAGATCTCCGAGGGCGGCAGGCGGAACGGGTCCCGGTCGAGGACGGCGAGGTCGGCCGGGGCGCCCTCGGCGATCACCCCGGCGGCGGAGCGGTTGAGCCAGGCGGAGCCCGCCGTGTACGCGGTCATGATCGTGGCCAGGTCGAGGGCCTGGTGCGGGAGGAACGGGGTCGCGGCGGCCGGGTGGGTGGCGTAGTCGGGGTCGTCCGGCGGCAGGGTGCGGTTCACGGCGACGTGCATCGCCTGGAAGGGGTCGGCGGAGGTGACCGGCCAGTCGCTGCCCGCGGCCAGGCGGGTGCCGTGCCGTACCAGGTCGGCGAAGGGGTACTGCCAGGCGGCGCGCTCCTCGCCGAGGTGGGGGATGCACAGCTCGACCATCTCCGGGTCGTGGCAGGCCCACAGCGCCTGCAGGTTCGCGGTCACGCCGAGGGCGGCGAGGCGCGGCACGTCGGATGGCTCGACGATCTGCAGGTGGGCGATGTGGTGGCGGTTGGCGGGGGAGGTGTTCTCCAGGGCGTCGAGGACCTCGCGTACGGCGCGCTCGCCGATGGCGTGGAAGTGGATCTGGAAGCCCTCCCGGTCGAGCGCGGCCACGTACTCCTTGAGCAGCACCGGGTCGACGTAGGACAGGCCGCGTTCGCCGCCCCGGCCGCAGTACGGCTCGAGCACGGCGGCGGTGAAGTTCTCCGGAATGCCGTCCTGCATGATCTTCACGCTGGTCGCGCGGAACGCCGGCAGGCCCTCGGCACTGGCGCGGCGCTCCTTCAGCTCCTCGATCTGCTCGGCCCCGCGGCTCCGGTCCCACCACAACGCGCCGACGACCTTGGCCCGGAGCGCGCCCGAGCCCGCCGCGGACAGGTAGGCGGGCAGCTGGTCGTCCACGCCCGCGTACGGGCCGACGATCGCGTCCTGCCAGCCGGTGACGCCGAGGGAGAACAGGTACCGCTGCGCCTCGAGGAGGGCGTCGATCAGGTCCCGCTCGGTGGGGCGCGGGGTGAGGCGGCCGACCAGGTCCATCGCCCCCTCGTGCAGCACGCCGCTCGGGGTGCCGTCCGGGTCGCGTTCGATGCGGCCGTCGGGCGGGTCGGGGGTGTTCCGGTCGATGCCCGCGAGCTCGAGCGCGCGGCCGTTCACCCAGGCCGCGTGGAGATCGGACTGCACCAGGTAGACGGGGCGGCCGACGAAGTCGAGGTGGCTGCGGTGCGGCAGGCCGCCGGGGAACGCCGACATGTCCCAGCCGCCGCCGGTGATCCACTCCCGGTCCGGGTGCGCCGCCGCGTACGCCCGCACCCGCTCCTGGTAGCCCGCCAGGTCGCCGGCCTCGGACAGATCGCAGGCGGCCCGGTCCAGGCCCGCGTGCACCGGGTGGACGTGGGCGTCCACGAAGCCCGGCACGAGCAGCCCGCCCGCGAGGTCCACCGTCTCGGTACGGCTCGCGCCCGCCTCGCGGGCCCGCCGTACCACGTCCTCCTCGGGGCCCACGGCGGCGATGCGGCCGCCGCGCACCAGGACCGCCCCCTCGAACGGCCCGGCCGCCGGGGCATCCGGGCCGGACGGGGCGAACACGCGACCACCGCGAAACAGCACGTCCGTCAAGGTGTGGTCCTCCCTCTCGTCCGGCGGGCCGCCCCGGCGTCCGCGCACCGACGTACACGGTCCGCGGCCGGGACGGGGTTGCGGATGGTCCCGAGGCCTCGCGTGGCGATCATCCCGAGTGCCCGAGTATCGCACCCAAGTCACAATCGGCCCAATAGCATCGGTGCCATGCTCGGTCGGCCTGACTCGCGGATCGCTGGACGGTATCGCCTGGTACGGCTGCTCGGCAAGGGCGGTATGGGCGCCGTGTGGGTGGCCCACGACGAGGTGCTGGGGCGGGACGTCGCGGTCAAGGAGGTGATCCTGCCCCCGGCGATCGACGAGGGCGACCGGGAGGAGATCTTCGCGCGCATGGTCCGGGAGGCGCAGGCGGCCGGGCGGCTGCGGCATCCCTCGATCGTGAGCGTGCACGACGTGGTGACCGAGCAGGGCCGTCCGTGGATCGTGATGGAGCTGCTGCGCGGCCGCAGCCTCCAGGATCTGCTCCGGGACGGTGAGGCGCTGCCGCCGGAGCGGGTGGCGCGGCTCGGCGTGGAGCTGCTCGGGGCGCTCGCGGCCGCGCACGCGCAGGGCATCCAGCACCGGGACGTCAAGCCCGCCAACGTGTTCCTGTGCGAGGACGGGCGCACCGTGCTCACCGACTTCGGCATCGCCCGGGTGGAGGGGCAGGTGACGATCACCCGGTCGGGGGCGCTCGTCGGCTCCCCCGGGTACATCCCGCCCGAGCGGGTGCTCGGGGACAAGGGCGGGCCGCTGTCGGACGTGTGGTCGCTGGGAGCCACGCTGTACGCCGCCGTGGAGGGGCGGCCGCCGTTCCACGCGGCGACGCCGATCGCCGTGCTGCACCGGGTGCTCACCCAGGAGGCGTCGCCGCCGGAGCGGGCGGGCGCGGCGCTCGGGTCGGTGCTGCTGCGCATGCTCGCCCGGGACCCCGCCGAGCGTCCGGACACGGAGACCGCGGCCCGGCTGCTGCGTACCGTCGCCGACGGCGGGCAGGTACGGCTCCCGCCGCCGTCGCCCCGGCCGGCCGTACCGGCGCGGCCGCCCGCCACGTTGCCGAGCCGGCCGCGCGGCGGGCGGGGGAGAGGCGTCGCGGTGGTGAGCGGGGTCGCCGGGGTCGCCCTGGTCGCCGCCCTCGCCTGGTACGGCACGGTCCGCGACCGCCCCGAGCCGTCCACGGTGGCCGCGGCGCCGACGACCGCGCAGGCGTCGCCGACGAGCGCCTCCCCGGTACCGCGCGTCACGCCGACGGTCGGGCAGGCCAAGTTCACCGTCCCCGTCGACTTCTGCACGCTGCTCACCGACGCGCAGGTCGGCCGGGCCATCCCCGGCGGCCCGCGCAAGGCCCAGGACGGTGACGGCTGTCATTGGACCACCGGCCGCGCCACGTTCACACTCGAGCCTTTGAAGATCAGCGACAAGGAGTACTGGGAGGCGTTCCCGGAGGAGGCGCACGAGAAGCTGGTGAACCGGAGGAACCAGCTGGGGCCGTCGGACAACATCCTCTGGGCACGGTCCGAGCTGGGCATGCGGAAGCTCATGCGGCTCACCCGCACCGCGGTACGGACGGTCGACGGGATCGGGGAGGAGGCGTTCGGCTACGACATGCACAGCCACGCCACCGGCGTCCAGGTGAGCAGCGTCGTGATGTTCCGGGTGAGCAACCTGATCGTGGAGGCGGAGTACGCCGACCTGACCCCCGCCCGGGCCGGCCGGATCCGCCAGACCACCCTCGAACTCGCCCGGGCCGCCGCCGAGCGGCTCGCCGGGAAGTGACATGACCGAGCTCATCGGCGGACGGTACCGGCTGATCGAGCCGATCGGCGAGGGCGGCATGGGCGTGGTGTGGCGCTGCCGCGACGAGAGCCTCGGCCGCCAGGTGGCGCTCAAGCGGGTACGGCTCGCGCCCGAGATCGGCCCGGAGGAGCGCGACGAGCTGCGCGAGCGGGCGATGGCCGAGGCCCGCACCGCCGCCATGCTGCGGCATCCGTCGATCGTGGCCGTGCACGACGTGGTCGTCGAGGACGGTGGCGACCCGTCGATCGTCATGGAGCTCGTGCCCGGCCACTCGCTCGACCGGATCATCCGGGAGAACGGGCCGCTGCCCCCGGACAGTGCCGCGCGGATCGGCCTGGCCGTGCTCTCGGCGCTCGAGGCGGCGCACGCGGCCGGGGTGCTCCACCGGGATGTGAAGCCCGCGAACGTGCTGATCACCGGCGACGGGCGGGTGGTGCTGTCCGACTTCGGCATCGCCGTGCTCGCCGGCGCGCAGCCGGGCACGCCGGTCGGCACCCCCGGGTACACCGCGCCCGAATGCCTGCTGGGGACCCCGGGCGAGGCCGCCGGGCCCGCATCGGACCTCTGGTCGCTCGCCGCCACGATCTACACCGCCGTGGAGGGGCGGGGGCCGTACGAGCGGGAGACCGCCCTGGCCACGATCGGCGCCGTGCTCACCGAGCCGCCCGCCCCCTCGTCGAGCCCGCTGTGGCCGGTCCTTGCCACGGTCCTGGACCGCGATCCGAACCGGCGCCCGTCGGCCGCCGAGTTCCGGGACCGGCTGGAGGCGGTGGCCCAGGGGCTGCACCCGCCGGACACCCACCCCGACGGCGTGGGCGTGCCCGCGCCCAAGGGGGCGGTGTCGGTGCCGGTGGCGGTGGGCTCGCTGGCCGCCGCCGCGCTGCTGGGGGCGACCGCCGTACTGGTGCCACGGATCGCCACGGGCACGCCCGCCGCCGCGGACCCGGTGGCGTCGCCCGCGTCCCCCGGCGCGCCGGCGAGCCCGTCGCCCACCTGGGAGCCCGGCCGGTTCGCCGCGCTGCCGCGGGCGTGCGGCCTGCTCACCGAAGCACAGGTCGCCAAGGTGGTGCCGAGGGCGCAGACCTACGCCGACGGAACGGCCAGATGCTGGTGGAGCCCTACCGGCAGCGGCCTCTACCCCAAGCTCGACATCAAGCTCGACCTGCAGGAGCCGACGCGGACCGGGGTCGAGGTGCCGCTCGCCGCCGACACGCTCGACGCCCGCCGTCAGGAGGCCGACCGCCTCTACGGCCGCGGGGGCGGGAAGGTGGTGGCCGACCTGCCCGGGGTGGGCGACGAGGCGATCATCTGGTCCGTCACCGAGGCGGAGTTCTCCCGTCATAAGGTGACGATCGTGTTAAGGGTGAGCAATCTGGTGGCGGAGCTGTCGCTGGAGCGCGAGGTCGCCGACGATTCGATGCGCGACCAGGCCGTGGCGGCGGCCAAGTCGATCGTGGAGGCGTTGCGCCGATGAACGGAATGGTCCTGGCCGGGCGGTACACGCTGGTGGAGGCGCTCGGCTCGGCGGGCCGTACCTGGCTCGCCCGCGACACCGTGCTCCATCGCGACGTCGCGGTCACCCGCATTCCGCTGCCCGCGGGCCCGCCCGAGGCGGTCGAGCACGTGCTGGCCGAGCCGCGGGCGGCCGCCGTGATCAGCCATCCGGCCCTGGTCACGATGCACGACGTGCTCGTCGAGAACGGCGAGGCGTGGGTGATCGCCGACTACGTCCGGGGCCGCTCGCTCGACCGGATCGTCGGGGCGGCGGGCCCGGTGTCGCCCACCCACGCGGCCGAGATCGGCATGCGGGTGCTCAACGCCCTCGGCGTGATCCATGCCAAGGGCCGGGCGCATCGCGGGGTCGTCCCGGCGAACGTGCTCGTCGCCGACACCGGCGACATCCTGCTCGCCGGGTTCGGCCTCGCCCCCGTGGACGGGCGGCCCGCCGACCCCGCCGACGACCTGCGGGCGCTGGGCGCGACCCTGCTCTTCGCCACCGAGGCGCGCACCCCGGAGACCGGCCCGCCGAGCCCGGGGCCGCTCGCCCAGCCGATCCACGCGCTCCTGTACGGCCCGCACGACGTGGCCGCGATCCGCGCCGCCTTCGCCGCGGCGGCCTCGTCCGCCGCCGTGCCGTTCGCCCGCGCCCTGGTCACGGACACCGGCCCGGAGACCGTGCCGAGCGGGCGGCCGACACCGCGGGACCGGAAGCCGTTCATCGTGATCGCCGGGGCGGCGCTCGCCGTCGCGGCGGCGGGGGCGATCGCCCTGCCGAATGTCCTCGACCGGGCCCCGGAGCCGGAGCCGTCGCCCACCGCCGCGGCGGCCGCCGCCAGGTCGGCCCGGCCCAGCCCCACACGACCGGCCGATCCCTGCACGCGCCTCGGGCCGAACCGCAGGCGGTCGGCCGAATCCCCCAACACGTGTTCGGTTCAGGTGGGCGAGGCATCCGTCACCATCAAGACCCACCCCGACGTGGCGACCGCGCGCCAGATCTTCGCCGCGCTCCGCAAGCGCCAGGAGGCGAAGGCGGGCGTCAACGCGATCGAAGGGGGCGGCACGAGCCGCGTCCGCGACGTGCGTCTCGGGGACGAGGGGTTCGCCCAGGACGGCTCGCTGACGGTCATCCCGACCGCGACGAGCACCGTGTGGCTGCGCATCAATACCTTGACGATCCAGGTGGAGGTGCGGACCGACCAGACCCAGGTCACGCGGGAGATGCGGAACGCCGCGATGAGCGCGGCGCGCACCGTGGCGGCGGAGCTCGCGGGGGAGGCGTGACGGCGCCCGTGCGCTTCGGTGAGCGTGCGCACCCCGCCCGGGCAGGGGCGGCGGCCCGTCCGCGCGGGTACGGCCTGCCCGCGGGAGGCGCGGGATGAGCGGCGCACGGATCCGGCCGCTCGGGCCGTTCGGGCCGGGGGCGCCGGGCCGCACGCTGCTCGTCCTCGACCACGCCACCGGCATGCAGGTCGCGGGCAAGCGGCTGACGCCCCCCGCCGACACGCCCCTGGAGCGGATCCGACAGGAGGCGTTGGCGCTCGGCGGCGGGCACCCGTCGATCAACCCCGTGTTCGAGGTGGTCGCGGACGGCGGCGCGGTGTGGGTGCTGTCCCAGGCGGTCCCGGGCCGGTCGCTGCGCGCGGAGGTGCACCGGCGCGGCGCCCTCGGCCCGGCCGCGGCGGCGTCGATCGGCCTGCCGGTGCTGGCCGCGCTGACGTACGCACACGAGCGCGGCATCGTGCACGGCAACCTGCACCCCGGCAACGTGCTGCTCGCGGCCGACGGCCGGGCGTGGGTGACCGACTTCGGCATCCCGTCGCTGGCCGCCGAGACCTTCGGCAGGCTGCCGGGCTTCACCGCGCCCGACGCCCCGTCCCCGGCCGCGGACCTGTGGTCGCTCGGCGCCGTGCTGTACACGGCGGCGATGGGCACGCCGCCGTTCGTGCACGCCACCCCGGCCGCGACGGCGGAGGCCGTACGGGAGGGGATCGCGCTCGAGCCTGCCGACCCGTTCACCGCGCTGCTGCGCGACCTGCTCGCCCCCGACCCGGCGCGCCGCCCGCATCCGGCCACGATCCTCACCGTCCTGCAGAACACGGCCGGGGCGCCCACCCACGACGTCCCGACCCGGGCGATCAGCGACCTGCCGACCGATCCGGTGATCACGAGCCCGGGGCGGCCCGGCGCCCGCCGGGTGCGGCTGCAGAGCCTCGTCCCCGGGCTCGCGGGCGCCGCCGTGCTCGGCGCCGCCGCCGCGCTCCTCGTCCCGGCCGACGTCCTGCCCAGGCGGGAGCCGCAGGAGGCCGTTACCACCGAGCTCGCCGTGGGCCCGTTCGCGACGCTCCCCGGCAACGCGTGCGACCTCGTCCCCGCCGACCTGGTGAGCGAACTCGTCCCCGAGGCCCGGACGAACCCGCCGAGCGGCGTGCAGAACACCCGCATGTGCGGCTGGTACAGCGACTACCAGGTACGGGACAACGCCCGCGGCAGGCTGTCGATCAACCTGGAACGGGATGAGAGCGAGCGCGAGGCCAAGCGCGGCTTCGCGTACGACCGGCGCCTCGACGCGCGGCTGGTCGACGAGATCCGCGACGTGACCGGCCTCGGCCACGAGGCCTTCACGTTCACCAGGGTGACCCGTTCCGCGACGCGCGAGTACCGGGTGGGCTACCGGGTCCGCCTCAGCAACGTGGTGATCACGGTCGAGTACGGCCGGTCGGTGGGCATCGACCCCGACGGCTCGATCGCCCAGGGCGCGGAGCGCGTCACCCGCGCCGTCATCGACGGCCTTCGCCGCCACGCCGAGTGACCGGCCCCGCGGCGGGACGCTTTCTCCTGCGCAGGCCCACTCGGGACGAGCCCACCCGCCCGCCGCCTGCCGTACGGCGGGCCGACGACCAAGCCTCGCCGGGACGGGCCTCCGGGCTCGCCGTACCGGTGCCGCGGCCCATGTCCTCCCGGCCGGCGACGGCCGACCCCTGTGACAGGACGCCGCCAGCGGCGAGACCGCAGGCATGCGGAATCCCGGCTCCTTCGGTACGGCGAGCCACCGAATCCGTCACGCCCTCCGTCGATGACAAGGGAAATCGCGGCAAAGAGTGCAATCCGTCACTTTTCACCATGAAACGGTGTGATCACTCATGTGTAGCAGTCGCGTAACACCGGTCCGGCAGGCTTGTCCGCGAACGGAGGGAGTGTTCACCAGCCATGGGGTTCTTGAGGATTCGCACGACCGTTGACGAACGACCGGGCCGGCTCGCCAGCCTCGCCGCCGCCATCGCCGCCAAGGACGGGAACATCCTCGGCCTGAGCGTGCAGCCCGACAGCGACGGCACGGTGGACGAGTTCATCGCCGACATCCCCGCGTCGCCGGAGGCCGTGCGGACCGCGCTGGAGGAGGCCGGCGGGCGTCGCGTACAGGTGGTGCCGGCCACCGCGCACGAGCTCACCGACGAACCGACCCGGGCGCTGCTGATCGCCGCCCGGCTGCGGGCGACGCCGTGGCGGCTCCCCGAACTCCTCGGCGAACTGCTCCGCGCCGACGACGCCCGCTGGGTCTACGGCGCCGAGATCAGCGACCTGCCCGACCCGACGCTGCTCACGGTGCCGGTCGCGCCCCGCCGCGCGGTACGGCTGCGCCGCAGCGGCCTGCCGTTCACGCTCACCGAGGCCGCCCGCGCCGCCGCGCTGGTCCGGCTCGCCCAGCCGCCCGCCGAGGAGACCCGGGGCAGCGAGCGGTCGATCAAGCTCGCCGACGGCACCGAGGTGACCGTGCGGCCGCTCACCATGATGTACCGCGAGGCGGTGCGCGACCTGCACGAGCGCTGCTCGCCGGAGACCCGCCGCAACCGGTACTTCGTCGCCTCGCCCACCCTGCCGCCGGGCTACTTCGAGCGGATGTGCGACCGCAGCCGGGGCCGGTCGTTCGTGGTGGGCCACGACGGCCGCGTGGTGGCGCTCGCCGAGCTCGCGTTCACCTCCGAGCCGGGCATCGGGGAGATCACCCTGCTCGTCGAGGACCGCTGGCAGGGCCGCGGCCTCGGCCGGCTCCTCATGGACATGCTCCTGCAGACCGCCCGTGACCTCGGCCTTGCCGAGGTGAAGGCGAACATGCTCTCCGACAACGCCCGCATGCGCCGCCTGCTCGTCTCGTTCGGCGCCACCCTGGCGTACACCGACGACCCGGGGCTCATCGACGCCCGCATCCCCGTCGGGGTGCGGTCCGCCGCGGTGCGCTGACCGTGCACGGCTCCCGGCGCCGGCGACGTCGCCGGGAGCCGCGGCTTTTCCGTTCCGGGCCGCCGGACGCGGCGGCGGCCCGAGGGGACGGCCACGGCGAACCCTGAAGCGGATGGCGAAGGAGCCGTGGCGCGGGCGGGTTCGTGATCGAAAGCTTTTGATCCGCGCTCGAGCGTGATCGGCGTCGGGCGGCCGCGGCGAAGCCGTCCGAGATTCGGCCGGTTGCGGGTCGACGTGCGGAACGAGCGTCGGCCCACGTCGGCACGCCCTGGTGAAGGATGACGCGCGGGACGTGAGCGGGTACGCGCAATGGGCGATGCCGTTGCCGTGAACGGCGCCGATGACGGCGACGATGCTGTTACGGCCATGTCGTCCGTAGGCCGTGGATCAAGTGATCGGCGCGAGGCATTACTCCGCCCCGTGGTGCCCTGGTCTCTCGTGACGCAACGCCAGGCCGCTTGGTGATCACGCGCGCTCGGGCGGCTCCACGATCACCGCACGCCAGGTGGGCGAGACGCCGTACAGGCCGGACGACCTGCCGAAAAGCGGGAGGCGGAACCCGTCGCCGCCGTGGAGTCCCGCCATACCGCGGCGTTGGAACCGGCGCCGAGCGATGCCTCGGCGCCGTCCGGTGAGGAGAGGGACGGGCCTCTTCGGGTACCGGCCGGGGCGGGCCGCGAGGCCGATCGAGGCCCGCCGGCGCACGTACCACGCGTCCGGCCCGTCACCGGATCATGCTGGCCGCTGGGCGGCCGGAAACCGGGTCAGCGCGACTTGACCGGCTGGGTCGGCACGCTACGCGGCTTGTCCAGGATGACGTCGCTGTAGACGTCGAAGACCAGGGCCATGATGCCGCCCACGACGCACAGGCCGATACCGCCGATCCAGAACAGGCCCCAGTTCGGCCCGGCGGTCAACGCGTAGCCACCGATCAGGAACCCAACGAAGATCACGCTGACCGCGATCCACGACTTCAACCGACCTGCGTGGCTCTGGTTCTGCTCGCTCATTGTGCCTTCCTCGTTAAGGGCTTACAGGCCTTCCAGCGGCGATCGGGAGTCATGGTATGCCAGCCGCTCACCGCCCCGTTCCCCGCCCTGCTCCCAGCGGGCCGCGACAAAGGGGCGGACAGATCGGCCGCCGTGCCGTACTCTGAGTTCGAAAATCGAATCCAGCTCGAACTGGGGAGGTCTCGGATGGGCGATGGGTGGCGGCCGACGGCGTGCGTGCTGTGCGCGAGCAACTGCGGCCTCGAGGTGCAGGTGGAGGGCAGGCGGCTCGCCCGGATCCGGGGCGACAAGCGGCATCCGGGCTCGAAGGGCTACACGTGCGAGAAGCCGCTGCGGCTCGACCACTACCAGAACGGCGCGGACCGGCTCATCCACCCGCTGCGGCGACGCGCCGACGGCACCTTCGAGCGCGTCGACTGGGACACCGCGATCGCCGAGGTCGCCGAGCGGCTGCTCGCGATCCGCGAGGCCGCGGGCGGGGAGACGATCTTCTACTTCGGCGGCGGCGGGCAGGGGAACCACCTCGGCGGCTCGTACGGCGGGGCGCTGATGCGGGCGCTCGGCGCGCGGTACCGGTCCAACCCGCTCGCCCAGGAGAAGACCGGCCTGTTCTGGGTGAACGACCGCATGTTCGGCGACTACGCCACCGGCGACTTCGAGCACTGTGAGGTGGCGCTGTTCATCGGCAAGAACCCCTGGCAGTCGCACGGCATCCCGCGCGCCCGGCCCACCCTGCGGCAGATCTCCCGCGACCCGTCCCGCTGCCTCATCGTGATCGACCCGCGCCGTACCGAGACGGCCGAGATCGCCGACATCCACCTGGCGCCCCGCCCCGGCACGGACGCCTGGCTGCTCGCCGCTCTCGCCGGGACCCTCGTCCAGGAGGACCTCATCGCCCGCGACTGGCTCGCCGAGCACGCCGTCGGGCTCGACGAGGTGACCGCCGTGCTCGGCAAGGTGCCGATCGCCCGGTACGCCGAGATCGCCGGCGTGCCCGAGGAGCTGGTGCGCCGTACCGCGCGGCGCATCGCCGCGGCCGAGAGCGTCGCGGTGCACGAGGACCTGGGCGTGCAGATGACCCTGCACTCCACGGTGAACAGCTACCTCGACACCCTCATCTACGTGCTGACCGGCAACTTCGGCCGGGTCGGCACCAACACCCCGCCGATCATGCTCGCGCCGCTGCACAACCCGTCCCACTGGCGGGGCAAGGGGGACCGGTTCAGCCCGGTCGTCGGCGCGCGCATCATCTCCGGCCTCGTGCCGTGCAACGTCATCGCCGACGAGATCCTCACCGACCATCCGGCGCGCTACCGGGTGATGATCGTCGAGTCGTCGAACCCGGCCCACTCGCTCGCCGACTCCCCGCGCATGCGCGAGGCCCTGCGCGCCCTCGACCTGCTCGTGGTCATCGACGTCGCGATGACCGAGACCGCCCGGCTCGCCGACTACGTGCTGCCCGCCCCCAGCCAGTTCGAGAAGTGGGAGGCCACGTTCTTCAACCTGGAGGCCCCGGCGAACCACTTCCACCTGCGCCGCCCGGTGCTCGACCCGCCGCCCGGCTCCGACCTGCTGCCCGAGCCCGAGATCTACGCCCGCCTCTGCGAGGCGATCGGCGCCGTGCCCGACCTGACGCCGCTGCGTGAGGCGGCGGCCCAGGGCCGGGCCGCCTTCGCCCAGGCGTTCTTCCAGGCCATCACCGCCGACCAGGCCCTCGCCCGGATCGCCCCGGTCGTCCTCTACCGCACCCTCGGCCCCACCCTGCCGCACGGCGCCGCCGCCGCGGCCTCGCTCTGGGCCCTCGCCCACAGGGTCGCCGCCAAGCATCCTGATGCGGTACGGCGCGCCGGCATCCCCGGCGAGGGCCTCGAACTGGGCGAGAACCTCTTCGACGCGATCCTGGACAGCCCCAACGGCGTGGTGTACGCGGTCGACGCGCCCGGCGACGGCCTGCGGCGCGTCGGCACCCCCGACGGCCGCATCCACCTCGCCATCCCCGAGCTGCTCGCCGAGATCGCCGCCCTCGGGGACGGCCCGCCCGCCGACCCGGCGTACCCCTTCGTGCTGTCGGCCGGGGAACGTCGCGCCTTCACCGCCAACACGATCATCCGTGACCCCGCCTGGCGCCGCCGCGACGCCTCCGGCGTCCTGCGCATCAACCCCAAGGACGCGGCCGACCTCGGCATCGCCACCGGCGACACCGTCCGCGTCACCACCCGCCGCGGCTCCGTCCACGCCGTCGCCGAGCTCACCGACACCGTCCGGCCGGGCCACATCACCCTCCCGAACGGCCTCGGCCTGCACTACCCGGACGCCTCCGGCGACCTCGTCCTCACCGGCGCCCCGCCGAACGAGCTCACCCGCGCCGAGGACCGCGACCCGTACGCGGGCACCCCGTGGCACAAGCACGTCCCGGCCCGCGTCGAAGCGGTGCGCTGACACCCCGGAGGGGCGAGCCGGTCGCCGTCCGGCCGGGTGGAGCGCGGTACCGGCCGGAAATCCAGGTGCGGGTCGGCTCGCCCCTCCTCCAGCGTCGAGGAGGTGAGGGACTTACCGGAGGAGACCTCGCCTACTACCGCCTGCTCGGCGAGACGGACCGCATCACCACCGGCCCCGGCAGGCTGGAGCCGACCCGCACCCAGGAGATCCTGCGCCGCCACCTGCCCCGGCCGCCCGCGAACCTGCTCGACATCGGCGGCGGCACCGGCGCGCACGCCGCCTGGCTCGCCGCCGACGGAAACCGGGGCGAGCTGCTCGACGTCGTACCCGAGCACGTGGCGGCCGCCCGGCTCGCCGAGGACGGGCTCGCCGTCACCGCGCGGCTCGGCGACGCCCGCGAACTCCCGGTCGCCGACGACGCCTTCGACGCGGCACTGCTCCTCGGCCCGCTCTACCACCTCACCGAACGCGAGGACCGCCTCACCGCCCTGCGCGAGGCACGCCGCGCCGTACGGCCCGGCGGCCTCGCCTTCGTCGCGGCGATCAACCGCTTCGCGTCCCTCTTCGACGGCCTCGCCCAGGGCTTCCTCCTCGAGCCCGGCTTCCGCGAGATCGTCGAAACCGACCTGCGCACCGGCTGGCACCACAACCCCGGCAACCACCCGAGCTGGTTCACCACCGCCTACTTCCACCACCCGGACGAACTGCGCGCCGAATGCCACGACGCCGGCCTCGACGTCGTCGAGCTCGTCGGCGTGGAGGGCATGGCCGGCCGGCTGTACCCGCTCACCGAGCGCTGGGACGACCCCGCCGCCCGCGCCATCGAGTCCGAACCGTCCCTGCTCGGCCTCAGCCCTCACCCGCTGCTGACCGCCCGGGTCCCCGCCTGATCTCGCCACTTCCACGATCACGATGCCCTGGTCCCGTTCCGTACGCCTCCACGGTCGTGACCGCCGCTCAGTGCTCACGAAGGCTTTAGCGCCTCGTACCGGCGGCCGGGACGACGTTCTCGCACAGCGATCGCCCGGTGCGGGCGAGGTCGCCGGCGCTCCCGGCTTGAAGCGGCAGGGGAGTGGCCCGTCTCGACTCGTATGGTGGCGGTCGGCTTCCTCTTTCGCCGGATCCCACCCTCGCCAGACGACCACGCGCCTTCGCGGCCGCAGGGGCATGCGCGCGTGCTCGCCCACGGCTGGTGACCTCGATGACCGGTCGGCCGCCGCTGACCGGTACCTGGATCCCATGCGCCTACGCCCTGCGGCGTGTGGTCCGGAAGCCGAAGGCCGGCGCCACACACCTGTGCCGGCCGTGGCGCTAGTTCTGGCCGGACCGAGTCTGCTGAAGCAGCACCAGCCCGCTCTGGAACTCGTTGATCCACTCCGAGGTCTCCTCGATCAGGATCGTGGAGATGTCCTCGCTGAACCCCCGCAACAGATCGAGATACTCCTGCAGATGGGCGACCTGCGCGTCCTCGTCGCCCCCCGAACCCGCCTCGACCGCCTCCAACGCCGCCCAATCGAGCTGGAACCGCTGCAGCCGCTGGTGGATCCGCTGAGCCGTGATCATGTCCCGCATCCACCGCGAGGACAGCCCAAGGAAATGATCGATCGCCAGGCACACCCCGGCCGAGGCGAGCAACACGTACCCCCACCCCAGCCCTGGCCCCGACCCGGCCAGATTGACCAACGGCTGCAACCCGCCCGCCGCCCCGAGCACGATCGCCGCCACCCGCAACGCCCGGCTGGCCGCCCGCTTCCGCACCCGGTCCCGCATGTACCAGTCGTAGGCCTCGATCGCCCGCCGCTCCGCGTCCAGGTACATCCGCCGCAACGCCTCACGCGGCCGCCGCCACTCCTCAGGCGTCAGCAACGGAAACGGCCGCGCCTTGAGATCGCCCCCGACCTTCCCGCCCCACAGACGCCAACGAGCAGGCGTCCGCGGCTGTGATCCGTCGTCCGTTGGCCGCGGGGCGGCCCCGGCGGCGGAACCATCCGGCCCGGTGGCCGGCGCAGCTGGAGCGTGATCCGGCGGCGAGACGGGCGATGCATCCGGCCACCGCCCGGCCGCCTCCGCCGTACCGCTCCGGCCGGACCGCTCGTCATGCTCCTTCGTCGTCATGCCGATCAATCCTCCTGGCGGGCACGGGACATCTCGCTGAGCGGTGTATCGAAGGGAACCCGCCGCAGCTCCGGGATGTAGGGGTCGAGCTCACCCGGCGCGAAGACACAGAGATTGATCGCCCACCAGAAACGCCCGGCCGGGTCACCCTCGAACTTGTAGGTCAGGCCGTCCGCACTGAACACCGCTGCACCCTGCGGAAGCGGAAGGATCCGCCCTAGGCAGGTGTAGTCACGCGTATCCCAGATTCCTATCGCGCCGTCGGCGCTTGCAGTGGCTAGGTGGGTGCCGTTGGGGTGCCAGGCGACCGAGTGGACCCAGGAGGTGTGGCCGGTGAGGGTGTGCAGGGGTGTGCCGGTGGTCGCGTCCAAGATGCGGGCGGTGCGGTCGTCGCCTGCGGTGGCCAGGCGGGTGCCGTCGGGGTGCCAGGCGACCGAACGGACGATGTCGCTGTGGCCGGTGAGGGTGTGCAGGGGTGTGCCGGTGGCCGCGTCCCAGATGCGGACGGCGCCGTCTGTACCCGCGGTGGCCAGGCGGGTCCCGTCGGGGTGCCAGGCGACCGACCAAACGTTGCGGGTGTGGCCGGTGAGGGTGTGCAGGGGTGTGCCGGTGGCCGCGTCCCAGATGCGGACGGCGCCGTCTGTACCTGCGGTGGCCAGGCGGGTGCCGTCGGGGTGCCAGGCGACCGAACGGACCCGGGAGGTGTGGCCGGTGAGGGTGTGCAGGGGTGTGCCGGTGGCCGCGTCCCAGATGCGGACGGCGCCGTCTGCACCTGCGGTGGCCAGGCGGGTGCTGTCGGGGTGCCAGGCGACCGACCAAACGTTGCGGGTGTGGCCGGTGAGGGTGTGCAGGGGTGTGCCGGTGGCCGCGTCCCAGATGCGGGCGGTGCAGTCGTCGCCTGCGGTGGCCAGGCGGGTGCCGTCGGGGTGCCAGGCGACCGAACGGACGATGTCGCTGTGGCCGGTGAGGGTGTGCAGGGGTGTGCCGGTGGCCGCGTCCCAGATGCGGACGGCGCCGTCTGTACCCGCGGTGGCCAGGCGGGTGCCCTCGGGGTGCCAGGCGACCGACCAAACGTTGCGGGTGTGGCCGGTGAGGGTGTGCAGGGGTGTGCCGGTGGCCGCGTCCCAGATGCGGACGGCGCCGTCTGTACCTGCGGTGGCCAGGCGGGTGCCGTCGGGGTGCCAGGCGACCGAACGGACCCAGGAGGTGTGGCCGGTGAGGGTGTGCAGGGGTGTGCCGGTGGCCGCGTCCCAGATGCGGACGGCGCCGTCTGCACCTGCGGTGGCCAGGCGGGTGCCCTCGGGGTGCCAGGCGACCGAACGGACGATGTCGCTGTGGCCGGTGAGGGTGTGCAGGGGTGTGCCGGTGGCCGCGTCCCAGATGCGGACGGTGCGGTCGTCGCCTGCGGTGGCCAGGCGGGTGCCGTCGGGGTGCCAGGCGACCGAACGGACCCAGGAGGTGTGGCCGGTGAGGGTGTGCAGGGGTGTGCCGGTGGCCGCGTCCCAGATGCGGACGGTGCGGTCGTCGCCTGCGGTGGCCAGGCGGGTGCCCTCGGGGTGCCAGGCGACCGACCAAACGTTGCGGGTGTGGCCGGTGAGGGTGTGCAGGGGTGTGCCGGTGGTCGCGTCCCAGATGCGGACGGTGCGGTCGTCGCCTGCGGTGGCCAGGCGGGTGCCGTCGGGGTGCCAGGCGACCGACCAAACGTTGCGGGTGTGGCCGGTGAGGGTGTGCAGGGGTGTGCCGGTGGTCGCGTCCCAGATGTGCACGGTGCCGTCGGCACTTCCGGTGGCCAGGTGGGTGCCCTTAGGGTGCCAGGCACTAGTCATATAGCTGACCTTCGCAGGCGGGGAGGTTTGAAGCACGGGGGTGATGTGGCCGGGGAGAGCGGCGCCGAAGGTGTCTACCTGTCGAAATTCCGCGTTCGTCTCGGCACCGACCAGCGAAGCACATCGCCAGCGTGATCCCCTGGTTACCGCTCCTCGGAGATCGGCACCGATGAGGCGAGCACCGGACAGGTCAGCCTCTCGTAGGTCCGCTCCGGAAAGATCCGCGCCATCCAGTCGTGCGTCGCGAAGGTCGGCCTTTCTCAGGATGGCCCTTCGGAGATCAGCTGCGGCGAGGTCGGCGTGGCGCAAATTCACCCCGGTCAGTTGCAGCGGGCGCGGCACGTCCCCCTTCGAGTCGCCCGGTTGAAGGGGGAGCCCCAGACGTCGCAGCATGAACAGGGCGTTCCTCTTGGCGGTCTCCGTGGTGGAACCCGGGTCCGACCAGAGCGTGCGCCTCGCCCAGTGCTCGACCGTCTGCGGTCCTGCAAGCGTGGCGAGGAAGTCCGTCATCAGGTCGGACACTGCCGCCGACTTGAGCTGGGCCGGATCGTTGTCTCCCGCGCGGAACCGCTCCGCCACATGGTTCGCCACCAGCCATTCGAGTATCGACTGATGAACGAACTTGAAACGCTCGTATTCCACCCGGACCAGGAGCGTGCCCGAGCCGATCATGTGCGCCGCCTGGTCCGGGGTGATCTGCCGGTCGGCGAGGTTACGCAGCGCCTTGGCTGAGACATCGCCCAGCTCGGCGAGTCCGAGCGTCTCCTCACCGGTCTCCCACAGGAGAAGCGCGAGCTTGGTGACGGCCTCCCATCGTTCCTTCTCGGTGAGAGCGGGGGGCGCTCCGTCCGGCTGTGCCCGCTCGTACTCGTAACCGAGCCACCATTCGAGGAGTTCGCGATAGAGAACGGCGGCGCTGATCTCCCCCTCACGGTCGCGGATGCGCCTGAGCCGGTTCTCGTCGAGCCGGGCGATGAAGCTGAGCATCCGTGGGTTGCGGGAGAGCCCCAGCAGGTCGCGCACGTCGCCGAGCAGTTCGAATGTGGCCCGCGCCCGCGTGTCGTCGCCCTTGTAGAGCCTGGTGAGAAATTCGAGGATCTGGTCGTCGCCGAACTCCTGGATCTTCACGAGGCGACGCCCCGGCATGTCGCTCAACTGCGACGCCAGGGCGGTCTCCACCTCGTGGTCCGGCAAGAAGTACTGGGTCCTGCTGGTCAGCACCACCTTCGCACGGCCCTTCGCGGCGCCGACCAGGCTGCTCAGGTGCTGGGCGGCTTTCGCGTAGGTTATGCGTAGGGCCAGCTCGTCGAAGCCGTCGAACAGGAGAAGCACCCGGCCTTCGGAGATGAGGTTCCGGAGCAGAGGGAACCTGATCTCCTCCTCTCCTGACTTGGCGAAGTGGGCGGCGAGGATCTCCTCGAAGGAGTGTGCCTTTTCCAGATGACGCAACTGGATGAACACCGGGATGACCGGAGGCCGCTCCTCTTCATGTATGCGCCTGGCCAGCTCGCGCAGGAGGAACGTCTTTCCGTGGCCGAAGTCGCCGAGCACGACGATGAACCGGCCGTCGTAGTCGGCGACCCACTCCTGGATCTGGGTCAGCAGATCCTTGCCGGGCGTCTCCGCGGCTCCGGGACGACGCGGCGAGATCAGGCGGAACCGCTGGGGGACGTACAGCTCGGACGGATAGATGTCGCTCTTGGCCAGCTCCTCGGCCTGCCGTCGGGCGTACGGTCGTAGATCGTAGAGCCCTTGGAACTCGATCAGCGGCTGCAGGACGATGCCGCGGAGATTGGCCTGCACCTTCAACTCGTCCGGGGCCGGCTCGCCCTCGTAGACCAGAAAGGAACGTAGCCCTGGGTCACCGGCGCGGTAACGATCGTGCACGTGGCGGGTGAAGCCGTCGATGACGTCCTGCGAAATCTCCCCCTCGTGCACCCCCACCGGATACTGGGAGACCGGCGGGCCCGGCTGCGTGATCCGAAGGTAGCGAATAGGCCGGTCGACACGGATCTCCACCTCGTCGACGCATTCCTGTCCGTATCGGATCTCGCATACGCGCCGTACCTTGGCGAGCAGGTCATCGGGACGTCGGTGCACTACCTCCCGGTCGTAGGCGATCTTCCGGAGAGGGTCCTCGTTGTGCTCCTCCCCGCCGCCGAACACGGCGTGCACGTTCTCGAGCGGCTTATTGATGTCGCGGATCCACTCGTCCGGGCGGCGTCCGACGCTTGTGTCGCCCTCCCAGCGGCGACGCTCCGGGTTGTACCGGCGCGCGTACACGCGGACACCGCCGGCCGTCACCTGCACGAGCTGGTACTGGTTGGGCACGTCGTCCGGCCGGGCGTCCTGGCGGACTCCGGCGCTGCCCGCACACAGCACGGGTACGCCGTCGGGGCTGAAGGAGCAGAGCTTTCCGGCGTGCGTATGGCCGTGGAGGATGAGATTGAGATGCGGTGCGACCAGTTCGGCCAGCCGGTCGTGATCGCGTAAGAAGGCGCTGTCGTTCCGGTCGAGGATTACCGGATTGTGGTGGAGCGCTCCGATGCGCAGCCAGCCGTCGGCGGCCCGGGCGCTTAGCCGGTCCGCGAACCAGTAGAGCTGTTCGTCGCCGCAGTAGCCGTAGTGGTCCTCCGGCCGATGGCTTTCGGCGATGGTCGAGTTGAGGCCGGCGACCACCGTCTTGATCTCCGGCATCTCGAACAGCGTCCACGGCTGGTCCTTCGGGAAGCTCACGCCGCGCACGCCGGCATAGAACTCGGCGAACATGGCGGCGTAGTGCTCCAGCTTGGGCCAGTAGGGCGGGACCGGCTCAGTCTCGTCGGCCTCACAGTTGAGGAAGTAGGCCTCGCACTTTCGCCAGTTGATGTCGTGGTTGCCGGGCACCATGACCACGCGGTTCCGGCCGAGGCCCAGCCCTGCCGCCAGCTCCGCCAGGAAGTCGCGCACCTGCTGGAACTCGGATCGCGAGCCGGTCTCGGCGAGGTCTCCGGACGTGACGATCAGGTCGGGTTCCAGGCCGTGCGTGCGGCGTAGGAGGGCGATGTCCTCGAGAAGGCGGCTGACCAGACGGGAAAGACGGCGGTCGCCCGCAGTCAGGCCTTCGTTCCCGAAACGGTGTTTCGCGCCGAACTGAGTGTCCGAAATGTGCAGGATAGTAATGGATGTCCTGCCGGACACCGACCCTCCCTGTTCCCGATCCGAGTGACGTCGCAGGTATTCACATAATCAACAGAAGGTGAAAGCAAGGGAATCCTATGCCTTGGAACGGCTCAAGGGTGGTTCCTCGGTGAATGGCTGGTCGTTTTTGTTATGTCGCAAATGTGATTGCGGCCCCTGCCTGCGGGCCGGCCCGATGATTTAAGTGGGAGATGGGTGTCCGCGGCGTCTGGCGGCTTTCGGCCACGGTCCGTGGGGAGAACGGAATGCTGTCCGGCAGCCATGTGCGGGCCGATCCAGCGCCACAACGCTTCTGCGGACTCTCCCGCCACGGTTCCGGCCAACCCGCACGCCCGCCGCCGGGCTCATCCGCGCCAGGGCCGGTCCGAGGCCCGATCCACCGTCACCGATTCGAACGCCGAGCCTCACAACGCCACCCACCCCGAACAAGATGGCCCCACCGGACCTTCCGGCAGGGCCATCACGCGTACAACCTGCGCGGCGACGCCGCGCGCATCGATCCCGGCAGGATCTCGCTCTCCGCCGCTCAGGGCGAGGCCGGGCGGACCAGGCCCGGCGGGATCTTGCTCGCCGCGGCGCGGTCGAGCAGGAACAACGTCTCCTGGCGCCCGCGCGCCCCGGCCGCGGGGACCTGGATGGGCCCGGCGTCGGAGAGGGCTAGCCGTACGGCGGTGGCCTTCTCGGCGCCCGCCGCGACGATCCACACCTGGCGGGCCGCCCGGATGGTGGGCAGGGTGAGCGAGATGCGGGTCGGGGGCGGCTTGGGGGAGCCGTGGACGGCCACCACGGGGCGCTCGTCGTAGAGGGCCGGCATGCCGGGGAACAGCGAGGCCACGTGGGTGTCCGGGCCCAGGCCGAGCAGGAGGAGGTCGAACGACGGGACCGGGCCGTGGTCCTCGGGGCGGGCGGCCTTGCGCAGCGCCTCGGCGTACGCCTCGGCGGCCTCCTCGGGGGAGAGGCCGGAGTCGGCGGCCGGCATCGGATGCACCCGCTCGGGGTCGACGTCGACGTGGTCGAGCAGGGCGCGGCGGGCGCCGGTCTCGTTGCGCTCCCGGTCGCCGGTGGGCAGGTAGCGCTCGTCGCCCCACCAGATGTCCAGGTTCCGCCAGTCGACGGCGACGTGCGCGGGGTTGGCGGCCACGGCCGCGAGGGTGGCGATGCCGATGGTGCCGCCGGTGAGCACGATCGAGGCCGAGCCCTTCGCCGCCTGGGCGTCGACCAGGCGGGTGATGAGCCGGGCCGCGACCGCCTGGGCGAGCACCTCGGCGTCGCGGTGCACGACGACGGTGGGGGTGCTCACACCGCCTCCCGGGCGAGCCACCGGATCGCCGACGCGTACACGTCGTCGGGGTCGAGCCGGCGCAGCTCCTCGGCGAGCAGCTCGGACGCGGGACGGCGGGCGAGCGCGACCTGCCGCGGCGCCTGGCCGGGGCGGACCAGCGTGGCCTGCCGGGCGTCCTGCCGGGTCACCACGATCTCGCCCGCGGCCGCGGTCAGCCGCACCTCGGTCAGGCCCGGGCCGGAGCCGTACCCGACCCGGATCGGCGCGCCGAGCCGCTCCGACAGCCACGCGGCGAGCAGGCAGACGCTCGGGTTGCGCTCGGCGCCCACCACCAGGCCCTCGGTGACCTCGCCGACCGGCTGGTCGAACGCGGCGGCGAGCAGGCTGCGCCACGGCGTCAGCCGGGTCCACGCCATGTCGGTGTCGCCCGGCACGTACCCGTCGGCCCGGGACCGGATCGCCCGCACCGGGTCTGGGCTCGCCTTGGCGTCGGTGATGCGCCGCTGCGCCAGCAGGCCGATCGGGTCCTTCGCCGGGACCTGCGGGCACTCGCCCGGCCACCACGCCACCACCGGGGTGTCCGGCAGCAGCAGCGGGCTCACCACCGAGTCGGCGTGCTCGGTGAGCTCGCCGTACAGGCGCAGCAGCACGACCTCGCCCGGCGTCGACTCGCCCATGCGGATCTCCGCGTCGAGGCGGGTGCCCTCGTCGTCGTCCCGGGGGATCACCACGAGGATGCGCGACGGGTGCTCCCGCGCCGCCTCGGTCGCGGCCCGCACCGCGTCGTACTGCCGGGCCTCGTCCGCCACCACGATCAGCGTCAGCACCATGCCGATCGCCGGGGCGCCCATCTGGTGACGCAGCTTCGTCAGATGCGCGTCGATCTTGGACGCCGTGGTCGAGGTGAGCATGAAGCTCGTCACACCGCCTCCCCTTCCGCCGTCGCCGTGCGCGCGGTCACAGCCGCCTCCAGGACCTGCCGTCGCGCGCCATCAGCTCGTCGGCCGACTTCGGGCCCCAGGTGCCGGCCGGGTAGTCCTCCGGCGGGCCCTGCTTGGCCCAGAACTCCTCGATCGGGTCGAGGATCTGCCAGGACAGCTCGACCTCGGTCTGGTGCGGGAACAGCGGCGGGTCGCCGATGAGCACGTCGAGCAGCAGCCGCTCGTACGCCTCGGGCGAGGACTCGATGAACGACTCGCCGTAGGCGAAGTCCATCGTGACGTCGCGGACCTCCATCGCCGTGCCCGGCACCTTCGACCCGAAGCGCACCGTCACGCCCTCGTCCGGCTGCACCCGGATCACCAGCGCGTTCTGGCCGAGGATCTCGGTGTCGGTGCTGCTGAACGGCAGGTGCGGGGCGCGCTGGAAGATCAGCGCCACCTCGGTGACCCGGCGGCCGAGGCGCTTGCCGGTGCGCAGGTAGAACGGCACCCCGGCCCAGCGGCGGTTGGCGATCTCCAGCTTGATCGCCGCGTACGTCTCGGTGGTGGAGTCCGGCGGGATGCCGTCCTCCTCCAGGTAGCCCTTGACCGGCACGCCGCCCTGCCAGCCGGCGGTGTACCGGCCGCGGGCCGTGCCGAGCGCCAGGTCGTGCGGCAGCCGTACCGCGCGCAGCACCTTCTCCTTCTCCCGGCGGATCGCGTCGGCGTCGAAGAACACCGGGTCCTCCATCGCGGTGAGCGCGAGGAGCTGGAGCAGGTGGTTCTGGATCACGTCGCGCGCGGCGCCGATGCCGTCGTAGTAGCCCGCCCGGCCGCCGATGCCGATGTCCTCGGCCATCGTGATCTGCACGTGGTCGATGTACTCGCGGTTCCACACCGGCTCGAACAGGTTGTTGGCGAACCGCAGCGCCATGATGTTCTGGACGGTCTCCTTGCCCAGGTAGTGGTCGATGCGGAACACCGAGGACGGCGGGAACACCGCGTCGATGATCGCGTTCAGCTCGCGCGCCGACTGCAGGTCGTGGCCGAACGGCTTCTCGATGACCACGCGCCGCCACGACCCGCCGGAGGAACGTGCCAGGCCGGTGCGCTGCAGCTGGCGGATCACGACGGGGAAGGACTTCGGCGGGATCGACAGGTAGAAGGCGTAGTTGCCGCCGGTGCCCCGGGTCGCGTCGATCTCGCGCAGCGCGGCGGCGAGGTTGTCGAACGCCGCGTCGTCGCCGAACTCGCCCTTCACGAAGTGGATGCCCTGGCGGAGCTGGTGCCAGACCTCCTCGCGGAACGGCGTGCGGGCGTGCTCCTTCACCGCGTCGTGCGCGATCTTGGCGAAGTCCTCGTGCGTCCAGTCGCGGCGGGCGAACCCGACCAGGGAGAACCCGGGCGGCAGCAGCCCGCGGTTGCCCAGGTCGTAGATCGCCGGCAGCAGCTTGCGCCGCGCCAGGTCGCCGGTGACGCCGAACAGCACGAGCACGCACGGTCCGGCCACCCGGGGCAGGCGCTTGTCCCGCGGGTCGCGCAGCGGGTTGGCGGCGGCCACCGCCGGGCTCGTCGACACCTCGGCGACCGCCGCGGCGGCGGTCCACGCCTCGTCGGCGGGCGCCCGGCCCTCCAGTACGGCGGGCCCGGAGGCGGCCGGCGCGGCGGCCTGCGCCGCGTCCGGCCGCTCCTGCCGCTCGGTGTCCCCGCCGGCGCGCCCGGCGGCGTCCTCGTGCGGCGAACGATCGATCATCACAGCTCCTGTGCGACGGCGAGCAGGTGGGAGACCCCCGCCGCCCGGTCGGTCAGGTGGAGACGTACGGCGGGCCGCCCGCGGCCGACCAGCGCCCGAAGGTCGCCGAGCGCCTGGGCGAGCTGCAGCCGCCCCAGCGTGTACGGCTTGCCGGGCACCGCGACGTCCTCCGTGACCGCCCCGGTGACCTGCAGGAACACCCCGTTCTGCGGCCCGCCCTTGTGGTACTGCCCGGTGGAGTGGAGGAACCGCGGCCCCCAGCCGAAGGTGACCGGCCGCCGGGTGCGCGCCGCGAGCAGCCCGCGCAGCGTGGCCGGGTCGTGCGCCCGCCACGCCTCGGCCGTCTGCCCGAGGGACGCGTCCTTGCCGGTGGGCGTGTCGAGCGCCGCCCACCGGTCGAGGTAGGCCATCACCGCCAGGTAGCCGTCGTCCGGGACGGCCCGGAGCAGGCCGGTGAGCACGTCGGCGAGGTTCTTCGCCCCGTCCGGCACCTCGCCGTACACCTCGACCGGGCCGTCGACGAGCGCCGGCGAGCCGGTCGGCAGCGGGTCCTCGCCCGCCTCGGCGAGCAGGCGCGAGGTGTTCTCCTTCGACTCGGCCACGTTCGGCTGGTCGAAGGGGTTGATGCCGAGCAGCCGCCCGGCGATCGCGGTGGCGTACTCCCACACCAGGAACTGGGCGCCGAGCGGTCCCTCCACGCGGAACGCGCCCTCCGGGCCGATGTTCACCACGAGCTCGTCGTCTGCCCCGGTCGGGTCGGCGCCGACCACCGGCAGGATGCCGGTGCCCTGCTTGCCGGTGGACTCGGCGATGAGCTGCTCGATCCAGTCGGGCAGCCCGGTGATGTCGGAGAGCGTGTCCTGCAGCAGCAGCTTGTTCCGCCCCGCGAGCGCCTGCGCGCCGAGCGCGGCACCGAGCAGCAGGCCCGGGTTCCCCTCGTTCGCCGCGAGCGACGGCAGCACCTCGGCGGCCTCGTCGAGCAGGCGGGCCACGTCCGCGCCGGCGAGCGCGCTCGGCACCAGGCCGAAGGCGCTGAGCGCGCTGTACCGGCCGCCGACGTTCGGGTCGGCGAGCACGGTACGGTAGCCCGCCTCCTTGGCGACCGCCTCCAGCGGCGAGCCCGGGTCGGTGACCACGATGATGCGCTCGGCCGGGTCGATGCCCGCGTCCCGGAACGCCTGCTCGTAGACGCGGCGGTGGCTGTCGGTCTCGATCGTCCCGCCGCTCTTGCTCGCCACCACCACGACCGTGCGGTCGAGCCGGTCGGAGACCGCCCGGCGCACCTGGTCGGGGTCGGTGGTGTCGAGCACGGTGAGCGGGACGTCGGCGGTCGCGCAGATCACCTCGGGGGCGAGCGAGGAGCCGCCCATCCCGGCGAGCACGACGTGGTCGAGGCCGCGCTCGCGGATCTCGGCGGCGAGCTCGCCGAGCCGCGGCAGCAGCTCCCGGCTGCTCTTCGGCAGGTTCAGCCACCCCAGGCGGATCGCCGCCTCGGGCTCGGCGTCCGGGCCCCACAGCGTGGGGTCACCGGCCGCCAGAGCCGCCGGGACCCCCTCGGCGGCCAGCTTCGCCGCCGTCTCCCCGGCGAGCGCGGCGGCCGCGTCGTCGCCGAACGTTACCGACGTGTTCATGAATCCCCTCTATGCGCGGTTTGTCGCAGTGTCTGCGATGGGTGACGCGGGCGCCCCCGGCCCGCGGTGGGCCGCCGCCGGTCAGGCCTTCTTCAGCTCCCCGGCCACGGTCTCCAGCAGCTCGTTCCAGGACGCCTCGAACTTCGCCACGCCCTCGTCCTCGAGCACCCGCACCACGTCGTCGTAGTCGATGCCGACCTTCTTGAGGCGGTCCATCACGGACTTGGCGTCCTCGTAGAAGTCGCGCACCGTGTCGCCGGTGATGCGGCCCTGCGCGGCGACGGCGTCGATGGTCTTCTCCGGCATGGTGTTCACCGTGCCGCGGGTGACCAGCTCGTCGACGTACAGCGTCGGCGAGTACGCCGGGTTCTTCACCCCGGTGGAGGCCCACAGCGGCCGCTGCGGCCGGGCGCCGTCGGCGGCGAGCGACTCCCAGCGCGGGGTGTTGATGTACTCCTCGAACGCGGCGTGCGCCAGCCGGGCGTTGGCGACCGCGGCCTTGCCGCGCAGCTCCAGCGCCTCCGGCGTGCCGATCGCCTCCAGCCGCTTGTCGATCTCGGTGTCCACCCGGCTGACGAAGAACGACGCCACCGACTCGATCGTGCTCAGGTCACGGCCGGCCGCCCGGGCCTGCTCCAGGCCGTCCAGCCAGGCCTCGATCACCGCCCGGTACCGCTCGATGGAGAAGATCAGCGTGACGTTGACGCTGATGCCCTCCGCCAGGCAGCGGGTGATCGCGGGCAGCCCCTCGACCGTGGCCGGGATCTTGATGAGCAGGTTGGGACGGTCCACCAGCCACCACAGGGCGCGGGCCTCGGCGACGGTGCGCTCGGTGTCCCGGGCGAGCCGCGGGTCCACCTCGATCGACACCCGGCCGTCCTTGCCGCCGCTCTCCCGGTAGACCGGCATGAGCACGTCGCAGGCCCACCGGATGTCGTAGGTGGTGAGTGCCCGTACGGCCTCGCCCACGTCGACGCCGCGCAGCGCCAGGTCGTGGAGCTGCTCGGCGTAGGCGTCGCCCTTGCGCAGCGCCGCGGCGAAGATCGTCGGGTTGGAGGTGACGCCGGACACCTCCTTGGTGCGGATGAGCTCCTCGAGGTTGCCGGAGCGCAGGCGGTCGCGGCTGATGTCGTCCAGCCAGATCGACACGCCCTGGGCGGTGAGGGCCTTCAGGTTCTCGCTCATGCTGGTTCCTCAGTTGCCGGTCGTCTCGCCCTTGTCTGCCCCCGTCTTCGCGAGGCTCGCCTTCGCCGCGGCGGCGACGCGCTCGGGAGTGAAACCGAACTGGGTGAACAGGGTGCGGTACGGCGCGGAGGCGCCGAAGTGCTCGAGGCTCACGATCTGCCCCGCTTCCCCGACGAACTCCCGCCAACCCAGGCCGACACCCGCCTCGACGGCGACGCGGGCGCGGACCGAGGGCGGCAGCACGGTCTGGCGGTAGGCGGCGTCCTGGGCGCGGAACCACTCCACGCACGGCATCGACACCACCCGGGTCGGGATGCCCTCCGCCTCGAGGATCTTGCGGGCCTCGACGGCGAGCTCCACCTCGCTGCCGGTGGCGATGATGATCACGCGCGGCTGCCCGTCGGAGGCGTCCTCGAGGATGTAGCCGCCCCTGCCGACCTTGTCCGCGTCCCGCGTGCCCTCGTACACCGGCACGTTCTGCCGGGTGAGGCACAGGGCCGTCGGCCGGTCGGTGTGCTCCAGGGCGAACCGCCAGGCGGCCGCGGTCTCGTTGGCGTCCGCGGGGCGCACCACGTCGAGGCCGGGGATGGCGCGCAGCGACCACAGGTGCTCCACCGGCTGGTGGGTCGGGCCGTCCTCGCCGAGGCCGATCGAGTCGTGCGTCCACACGTAGATGACCGGCAGCTTCATCAGCGCGGCGAGCCGTACCGCCGGGCGCATGTAGTCGCTGAACACCAGGAAGGTGCCGCCGTACGGCCGGGTGCCGCCGTGCAGCGCGATGCCGTTGAGGATCGCGCCCATGCCGTGCTCCCGGATGCCGAAGTGCAGGGTGCGCCCGTACGGCCCGCCGGGGAACGCCTTGGTCTGGTACTCCTCCGGGACGAAGGACGGCTCGCCCTTCATCGTGGTGTTGTTGCTCTCCGCCAGGTCGGCCGAGCCGCCCCACAGCTCCGGCAGCACCGGCGCGAGCGCGGTGAGCACCTCGCCGGAGGCCTTCCGGGTGGCCATGCTCGTGCCCGGCTCGAACGTGGGCAGCGCGTCGGTCCACCCGGCCGGCAGGTGACGCGCGGAGATGCGGTCGTACAGCGCGGCCCGCTCGGGGTTGGCGGCCCGCCAGCTCTCGAACCTCTTGTTCCACTCGGCGTGCGCCTGGCGGCCCCGCTCGACGACCTTGCGTGCGTGCTCGAGCACATCCGCAGGTACGTCGAAGCTGACGTCGGGGTTCATGCCGAGGATGCGCTTGGTGGCGGCGACCTCCTCCGGGCCGAGCGCCGAGCCGTGGATCTTGCCGGTGTTCTTCTTGTTCGGCGCGGGCCAGCCGATGATCGTGCGCAGCTTGATCAGGGTGGGCCGCTCGGTCTCGGCGCGCGCGGCCTCGAGGGCCTCGTGCAGCTTCTGCACGTCCTCGTGGTAGCCGCCGCCCTCGGTCCAGTCGACGGTGAGGACCTGCCAGCCGTACGCCTCGTAGCGCTTGCCGACGTCCTCGGAGGTGGCGATCTGGGTGTCGTCCTCGATGGAGATCTTGTTGTCGTCGTAGACGACGACGAGGTTGCCGAGCTTCTGGTGCCCGGCGAGCGCGCTCACCTCGTGGCTGATGCCCTCCTGGATGTCGCCGTCCGAGGCGAAGCACCAGATCATGTGGTCGAACGGGCTGGTGCCCGGAGGCGCGTCCGGGTCGAACAGGCCGCGCTCGCGGCGGGCCGCCATCGCCATGCCGACGGCGTTCCCGATGCCCTGGCCGAGCGGGCCCGTGGTGGTCTCCACGCCCGCCGTGTGGCCGTACTCGGGGTGGCCCGGGGTGCGGCTGTCCCACTGCCGCAGCGCCTTGATGTCGTCGAGGGTGAGTCCGTACCCGGACAGGTAAAGCTGGATGTACAGCGTCAGGCTGGAGTGACCGCACGACAGCACGAAACGGTCACGGCCCGGCCACGTCGGGTCACTGGGGTCGTGCCGCATCGTACGCTGGAACAACAGATAGGCGGCAGGAGCAAGGCTCATCGCGGTGCCGGGGTGGCCCGAGCCCGCCTTCTCCACCGCGTCCATCGCCAGGGCGCGTACCACGTCGACGGCCCTGCGGTCGAGGTCGCCCCACTCCAGGGACGGCACGAGTTCGCTGCTCAACTGCTCGATCTCCAGATCTGGTCGTGTCACATGGCGCCGGGGTTGTGTTCCCGCCCCATAGGCGACCCTAGTGGGTTCCCGGGCGATCCGAGGCGTTGACACCGGTTCCCTGTGCTTCCGGTCGACCTGTTACCAGGGAACATGCGGCACCTTTTCGCAGCAGAAAGGATGAAACATGCACAAACGTGATCGCATGCGGTGCCCTGCCGAGGGGGCGTCACCCGTTCTCTGATAATGGTTGTGACCAGGCACGATGCGGCCCGGGGCGGGGCTAGGGCCGGGTCAGATGCAGACCCGGCGACCGCTGCGACTACAGTGAGTTCCCGGGCTGATCCGAAGGCCCTCAGACCCTGGATCCGCTGCGAAAAACACGAGGTTACGCGTTGACCCCGCACCCATTGGACGCGCCGTGACGGTCCTGACGAACAAGCACTCGGTGGCCACCCTGCAGCCGCTCGACCCGATGGTCGCCGGCTCGCGGCGCACCCTGTCCGAGGTGGTGGGGGCGTACGTCGCGCTGACCAAGCCGCGGATCATCGAGCTGCTGCTCATCACCACCCTGCCGGCGATGTTCCTCGCCGCCGACGGGTTCCCCCCGCTGTGGACGGCGCTGGCGACGATGGTGTTCGGCACCCTGTCGGCCGGCAGCGCCAACGTGCTCAACTGCTACATCGACCGCGACATCGACGCGCGGATGCGCCGTACCCGCCGTCGCCCGCTCGCCCGGCACCAGGTCTCGCCGCGCGCCGCCCTGGTGTTCGGCGTCACGCTCGGGGTGATCTCCACCCTCGGGCTCGGCCTGACGGTGAACTGGCTGGCGGCCGGGCTGTCGCTGCTCGCGATCCTCTACTACGTCTTCATCTACTCGATCCTGCTCAAGCGGCGTACCGCGCAGAACGTCGTGTGGGGAGGCGTCGCCGGCTGCATGCCGACGATGATCGGCTGGGCGGGCATCACCGGCCGGGTCGACTGGGCCCCCCTGGTGCTGTTCGGCGTCGTCTTCTTCTGGACCCCGCCGCACACCTGGACGCTCGCCATGCGGTACCGCGAGGACTACGCCGCCGCCGAGGTGCCGATGCTGCCGGTGGTGGCGAGCGAGCGCCGGGTGGCGATCGAGAACGTGCTCTACACCTGGGCCACCGTGCTGTGCTCGCTGCTGCTGTGGCCGCTCGCGAACGTCACGCCGTTCTACGTGGGCGCGGCCGTGGTCCTCGGCGCCGTGATCCTGTGGGAGGCGCACCGCCTGCTCGCCCGCGTCAACGCCGGGCTCACCGGGGTGGCGCTGCGGCCGATGCGCTTCTTCCACCTGTCGAACGCCTACCTGGCGCTGCTGTTCCTCGCGGTCGCCATCGACTCCCTGCTCTAGGGAGTGCCCCGAAGGCGGCGGCCGGGCCACCGGCCGCCGCGTGATGTGCCGGCGTGCGTGCCCGTCCCACGCGCGCCGGCACGTTGCGTCCGCGACCCTTTCCCGCGTACCGGGCGCTCCGGCCCGTCCCCGCGGCCCCGAGCCGTTTCCGCCGCGGGTTTTTCGCCCCTCCGTCTCGGCCTGCGGTGCCGTCGCCCTCCCGAGCTCTGCGTGTGTGGCCGCCTCATGCCCAGGATTCTTTGTAATTCCGAAATTTTGGAACATCGGATAGAGTGGGCGGCATGAACGTCTTCCTCAGTGCACTGCTGACCGCTGCCCTCGCCGCCCCCGCCGGTGCCGTGGCCTCGGCCGCGGACGAGTTCAAGGACGCCGAGTCGGTCCTGGCGTACCTCAAGGCGCACCGGGACGACGTCGCCCTCGTCGCCGAGGGGATCCGGCACAACGCCGACCGGCTCGCCCCGGTCGCCTCGGCGATCAAGATCGTTCACCTCGCCGCGTACGCCGACGCGGTGCGGTCCGGGAAGGTGAGCCCGCGCGAGCGGGTGAAGGTGAGCCGGTGGAACGCCTACCACGTGCCCGGCACCGACGGCGGCGCGCACGAGGCGGCGCTCAAGCGGCTCAAGCCCGGCGCGACCGTCACGCTCGACCAGCTGGTGTCGGCGATGATCGAGGAGAGCGACAACGCCGCCGCCGACCTGCTGCGCGACCGGCTGGGGCCCGCCGCGCTCAAGCGGATCGCCGGGACCCCGGTGGGCACCTTCAACGGGGAGATCCTGCGCGCCTTCGCCGGGTGCCGGCTGTCCGCCGACGCCTGCCTCAAGCGCCACGTCGCGGGCCACCGCATGACCCCGGTCCTGCCGTCCTTCGAACGGCAGGCCGCCTGGGCCGAGACCGTGAACCGGGTACGGCCCGCCGTACTGCGGGACGTGCTCGCCCGGCTCGCCAAGGACCCGACGGCGCGCAAGCACCTGGAGTGGCCGATGCGGCAGCCGGGCGCCGACCCCGGGACGCTCGTCATCGGCACCAAGGGCGGGTCGCTGCCCGGGGTGCTGAGCGAGGCCACCTACACCGTCCGGCCGGGGGAGCGGCCGCGGCACACCGTGCTCGCCCTGCGCCGGATGCCGGAGCGGACCTGGTTCTCCGCGATGCAGAGCTATGCTCATCAGCGGTTCATGCTGCAGGTGGCCACCGACCCCGCCTTCCGGGCACGGGTGCGGGCCGCCCTGAAATAGATCGCGAAATGGGGCACCACTGGCCAGCGTTGAGGATCGGCTGAAGGATCTCGAGGAACGGGTCGCCGCCCTCGAGGCGAGGCTCGCGGACGTGGAACGGGACGGGGCCGCGGCGCCGCTCGACGCCGGGGCGGACGCCGACGGCTCCGGCGTGCTGCACTACGGCGGCCAGGCCGCGCTCGGCGGCTACCACTGGTCCTGGGAGATCCGCCGCCCGCCCGCCTGGCTGCTGCGGCGGCCGGCCGGGCCGATCGCCGCGGTGCTCGCCGCCGCCGGGCACCCGGCCCGGTTCGAGATCCTCCAGCTCCTCGCGACCGGCCCGATGGCGATCGCCGACCTGCAGGCCCGGCTCCACCTCGGCTCGCCGGGCCAGCTCTACCACCACCTCAAGACGCTCACCGCCGCCGGGCTGGTGGAGCAGCCGGAACGCGGCGTCTACCGGGTGCCCCCGCACGCGATCTTCCCGGTGCTCGCCCTCGCCGCCGCGGCCGTCGACGTGGCCGAACGCGGCGGCGCCGCGCCGTCCTGAGCCCCGGCGTACCGGTCTTTCGGCTCAATCGGGACAAAGGCCTGTGCCGAGCGATCACTGATCGTTAGGATCATGATCGAAGGTTCCCGGGCTGAGAGGCGGTGGCGATGGGAGACGAGGGCAACCCGCTGCGGTGGTCGGACCGGCCTGAGCTCGGCCCCGACGTGCTGGCGAGGATCGACACGTCGGTGCCGCACCCGGCGCGGGTGTACGACTACTGGCTCGGCGGCAAGGACAACTTCGAGGCCGACCGGAAGGTCGCCGAGGCGGCCATCGCCGCGACGCCCGGCGTGGTGGAGGGCGCCCGGGACAACCGCGCGTTCCTCGGCCGGGCGGTCCGGTACATCGCCGAGCAGGGAATCGACCAGTTCCTCGACATCGGCACCGGCATCCCCACCGCGGGCAACACGCACGAGGTGGCGCAGGCGGTCAACCCGGCCGCGCGGGTGGTGTACGTCGACAACGACCCGATCGTGATGGTGCACGCGCGGGCCCTGCTGCGCGGCACCCCCGAGGGGAGGACCGCCTACATCGAGGCCGACCTGCGCGACCCGGAGAGCATCCTCACCCACCCCGACACGCTGGAGGTCCTCGACTTCTCCCGGCCGATCGGCGTGATCATCGTCGGCACCCTCATGCACATCCGGGACGAGGACGACCCGTGGCGCGCGGTCAAGGGGTTCACCGACGCGGTCTGCCCGGGCTCCTATCTGGCGATCACCCACCTCACCGCCGACTTCGAGCCGGAGAGGATGAACGCGCTGGCCAACAGCTACAACACCGGCCCGCTGTGGGTGACCCTCCGCACCCGCGAGCAGGTGGAGCGGTTCTTCGAGGGCTTCGACCTGGTCGAGCCCGGGCTCGTGCCCACCTTCGCCTGGCGCCCCGACGGCCCGAAACCCGAGGCCCTGATCCCCGGGTCGTACGGCGCGGTCGGCCGCAAGCGCTGAGCACACGCGGCCGCCGGTCGCGGCGGGCGGGCGGCCGGCCGGCGGCGATGGTTCGCGGGTGGCCTGCGGGACCACCATGGCGGGCAGACCGGGGCATTCAGTGTCATGCCCCTCTCCAAGGGAACAACGACCTCACCCCCGTTGTGCCGGTGTGACGGGTGACCTTCCGGACACCCGTGGATGTTTGGAGAAAAGGTTGATATCGCCTGCCCTGGGGACGGACATGTCCTGCCTGGTCGATTACGCTCGCGGGCATGAGGAGCCGTGATCCGGGCCTGGAGCTGAGGGGACGACCGTCCCTGAGGCTGATCCTCGGGCTCGTCGTGACGGGTGCGTGCGCGCTTGCCGCGCTGTCGTTCGACCTGCTCGACGGCGACCCGGTGCACTCGTTCATCGCGGTCGTGTTCGCCCTCGCGCCCGTGCCGCTGCTGCTCGCCGGGGTGCTCGCACTCGACCGCATGGAACCCGAGCCGCGCAGCACCCTGGTCTTCGCGTTCGTCTGGGGCGCGGGCGTGGCGGTGCTGCTCTCGGGCGTGCTCAACCGGCTCAACCTGCTGTACGTCACCCGGCGCCTGGAGGACGCGGAGGCCGCCTACGACCTCGTCGCCACCTTCGGCGCGCCGCCCGTGGAGGAGACCCTCAAGGGCCTCGTGCTGCTCGGCCTGCTGTGGTTCCGCCGCCACGAGCTCGACGGCCCCACCGACGGCATCATCTACGCCAGCATGGTCGGCCTCGGCTTCGGCATGACCGAGAACGTCAGCTACTACCTCGCCGCGCTGGCGAGCGAGCGGGGCGTGGAGACCTTCGCCGTCACCGTGGTGCTGCGCGGCGTGCTCACGCCGTTCGCCCACCCGCTGTTCACCTCGATGATCGGCATCGCGGTGGCGTACACGGCGCAACGCCCGCGCGGCCAGAGCTGGGCGGTGATCGCCGCGGGCTGGCTCGGCGCGATGCTGCTCCACGGGCTGTGGAACGGCTTCGCCTCCTACCAGGGCTTCGGCGGCCTCGTCGTGGCCTACCTCATCCTCATGGCGCTGTTCTTCACCGAGCTGTACATCCTGGTGCGGGACCGCCGGCGCATCGTCGGGCTCATCCAGCGTTACCTGCCGCAGTACGAGCCGACCGGGCTCGTCAACGCCACCGACATCCACATGCTCTCCTCGCTCCAGGGCCGCCGGCAGGCGCGGCAGTGGGCGAAGGCGCACGGCAAGCGGCAGGGGGCCGCCGCGATGAGCGACTACCAGCTCGCCGCCACCGAGCTCGGCCTGCTGCACGAGCGCGCCAGGCGCGGGCTGATCGACGAGGAGACCTTCGCCCGGCAGCAGCGGACGCTGCTCTACTACATGGGCGTGGCACGGTCCCGGTTCCCGGTCCCCGAGCGGCACTACGTGGCGCTGAACAAAGGGCTGGCGCCGCCCGGCTACGCCCCGGGGGCGCCGCCGAGCCCCCCGTACCCTCCCCGGCCACCCGACCGCCGGCCGCCTCCGCCGCCGGGGCCGGCCCAGCAGCCCCCACCGGGCGGGCCCGGGCCGTGGCACGGCCCGTACGGTCCTCCGCAGTGAGCGCCGGGGAGGGACCGTGGCCTATCTCACCATGCCGGACAGCCGAACCGCCGGGAAATGGAGCAGAAACTCCAGCGGGCCCCGGCGGAAGACCCGCTTCCAGGCCACCGCGAACAGGGTGGCGGCCACCACGAACACGGCGAGCACGGTGGTCGGCGAGCCGAGGTGCGCCTCCACGTCCACGTACCGGATGAGCAGGATGTGGACGACGTAGACGGTGAGCGACATCGTGCCGACCGCGAGCACCGGCCCGGCGGGACCGCGCAGCCCGGGGCGCGCCTCCAGCAGGGTGATCGCGGCGACCAGCACGAGGATCGCCACGCCGATGTTCCCCGTGATCTCGAAGGGGGAGCTGCTGTGCGGCAGGGCGACGAGCAGCCGCTCCAGCGGCGTGCCGTGGTCGAGCACGTCGAAGTGGCCTCCGGCGGCCTCGACCGCCGCGGCGGTGGCCTCCACCCGCGCCTGCACGTCGGTGAACACGTTGCAGGCGAGCCAGGAACCGCCGTACCCGAGGGCGGCGAGCGCGGCGCCGGCCTTGACCAGCCGGTGGCGGACCGCCTCGGCGACAAGGTCGAGCCGGGCGATCGCCATGCCCGCGAACACGTACGCCATCCAGCTCGCCGCCGGGAAGCCGCCCACGAGGAACAGCTCGATCAGCCCGTGGCCGCTGACCAGGTTGAGGGGATCGTAGGCGGCGACCGTGTCGAGCAGCTCCGGCGGCACCACCAGCGGCGCCATGGTGACCACCGGACCGCCGAGCGCGGACAGCGCCGCGAGCGTGACGAGCGCCGGCGCGGCGAGGCCCAGGGCGGGCAGCGCCAGCAGGAAGAACAGCCCGTAGTAGGGGACGACCACCCAGATCGTGGAGTGGATCAGCGTCAGCGCGGTGCCGAACACGAGCAGGATGAGGGCGCGGACGGCGACCCGCACCCGCACCCGTCGCCCGGTGGCGTCCCTCCCGATCGGTTCGCGTCCGCTCATCAACACCAGCGATACGCCCGCCAGCAGGGCGAACAGCGCCGCGGAGCGGCCGTGGGCGAACGTGAGCAGCGTGCGCGCCAGGCCTTCGACGGAGTCCGGGGACGGCCCGACGTGCACCGCGAACATGCCGTAGATCGCGAGCGCGCGCGCGAGGTCCACGCCGAGCAAGCGGCCGGTGCCGGCGCCGTGGCCGGCCTCGGGGCTCGGCACGGCGTCGGTGGGCCTGTCCGGCCGTACCGGGGCGCGGTTCCGCGTCGTGAGGTTGCCGCTGTGCTCGGTGGGGGCGGCGGGAACCGTGTGCTTCATGGTGGCAATATGCGGCAGCGCTCTGTCAACGTACACGTGACGTAGCATAAAAATCACACCGCGTGACGGAATCGTGGGTACCGGTCACCCGGGCATGATCGAGTCGCCGGAGATCAAACGGTGACGTGACGTGCACGACGCGCGCCGCACGGTTCCTTCCACGCGGTCCGCCCGCACGCCACGGCCCGCGCCGGTGGCGGGCCGCCGGAGGGATCGCGCGTGCGGGCGGTGGTCCGAGGGACGGGGGAGCCGCGTACGCGGCGGGAAGGGGCCGCGGGAGCGTGGGGGAAGCCGCCGGAGGGGGGAAGGGTGGGGGGAACGCGAGGCGGAGGAGGAGGGACCGCCTCGCGCTCCCAGGGAACAGGAGAACAGGGAGTGTTGCCTTAGGAGGAGGGATGAGTTGCCGTGTGAACGGAGCGGTTACCTCACCTCCCGAGGTCGGGCGGGGGAGCCGGACACGCTCCCGATGACGAACCGGAATGTACAACGGGGCGGCCGCCCGTCCCAGGGGCGGCCGTCCCGGGCATCCGCCCGCCACGGGTGAATCGCCAGGCCACGGGCGCGGCACGCGCGCCGCCGGGCCTGCGGCGAGGTGAAAGTTTCGGCGAGCTCCTGCCGCGGGCATGCGAACGCGCCGCCGTCCCCCGCCCCGGGGCGATCCACGGTGCCGGAGGGCAGGGGTACGGCGACGCGGGGACGCGCGCTCAGACGGAGGCCGGGCGCAGCCGGTCGGCGTCCGGCACGGTGCCGATCGGGTCGCGGTCGCGCATCACGAACACCACGCGCAGCGTCGCGATCCAGGTGAGGGCCGAGCCGAGCACGTGCAGCCCGACGAGCACCGCGGGCACGGCGAGCCAGTACTGGACGGCGCCGATCAGGGCCTGGGCGAGCTCGATGGCGAGCAGCGTGAGCACGGCACGCCGTACCAGAGTGGGGCCGCCGGTGATGTGCACCGCGAACAGCAGCGCGAACGTCAGCCCCAGCACCACCCACACCGCGTCGGCGTGCAGCCGGGTCACCGTCTCGATGTCGAACTGGAACCGGGTGGCGAGCTTGTCGCCGGAGTGCGGGCCGGTCCCGGTGACCACGACGCCGAGCACGATCAGCACGAACACCGCCGCGGTGAGCACGAAACTCAGCGTGCGGATGTGCCGGTGCACGAGCAGGTGGACCGGCGCGTCGCCCTCGCCCGACCGCGCGTACAGGGCGTAGGAGGCGGCGATCATGCCGATGGAGAGCAGGAAGTGCACGCCCACGGTGACCGGGTGGAGCACCATGAGCACGACGACGCCGCCCCACACCGCCTGGGCGACCACGCCGAGCGGCTGCAGGGCGGCGATCTTGACCAGGGAGTCGCGGCGCGGGGTGAGCCGCAGCGCCGCGACGAAGCAGGCCACCGCCACGGCGAGGACGAGGAACGTCAGCAGCCGGTTGCCGAACTCGATCGCCATGTTGATCGGCGCGTGCTCGTCGTGCGGCGCCGGGATGAAGCTGTCGGGCGTGCATTTCGGCCACGTCGGACAGCCGAGGCCGGAGCCGGTGAGCCGGACCGCCGCGCCGGTGACGGTGATCAGCGTGTTGACGACGATCGCGGCGAACGCCCAGCGGTGAACGTCGGCGGGGGTCGGTGACCACACCGACCGGTGCAGGCGGGCCACGATGTTCGGGGACGGATCATGGGTGCGGGACACGACACTCATGCTAGGCGGGGGACCCACCGGTCCCGTCACCGGCCGGGCCGCCCGGCCGTCCTCCGCGCGGGGCGGCGCCGGAAGGGCGCCTCACCCCTCGCCGGCGGTGCGGGTGGAGCCGAGCGAGGCGGCGACCACGCACCCGATCGCGGCCCATTCCCGCAGGTCGAGCACCTCGCCGAGGACGACGAGGCCGACCAGCGCCGCCGCGGCGGGCTCCAGGCTCATCAGGATGCCGAACACCCGCTTCGGCATGCGGCGCAGCGCCTCCAGCTCGATCGAGTACGGGATCACCGACGACAGCAGGCCCACGCCGAGGCCGAGCAGCAGGATCTCCGGGGAGAGCAGGGCCGCGCCGCCGGAGGCCACGCCGAACGGGGCGGAGAGCACGAGCGCGACGAGCATCGCCAGGCCGAGCCCGGTCTGCCCCGGGATGCGGCGCCCGACCGCGGCGCCGAGCAGGATGTACCCGGCCCAGAACAGGCCGGCGAGCGCGGCGAAGCCGATCCCGGCCCAGGTGACCCGCCCCTCGCCGCCGGGCGCGAGCAGCACCACGCCCGCGCCCGCGAGCAGCACCCAGAGCAGGTCGAGCCGCCGCCGCGAGGTCGCCACCGCCACGCCGAGCGGCCCGATGAACTCGATCGCGACCGCGATCCCGATCGGCATGCGGGCGAGCGCCTCGTAGAACGACATGTTCATCAGGCCGAGCGACGCCCCGAACGCGATCCCCACCGCGAGGTCGGTACGGCTCAGCCCGCGCAGCCGGGGCCGGACCATGAGGCAGACCACGACCGCCCCGGTCGCGATCCGCAGGAACACCACCGCGCTCGGCGGCAGCACCGCGAACAGGTGCTTGGCCAGGCCCGCGCCGAGCTGCACCGAGAGCACCGAGAGCAGCACGAGGCCCGGCGGCGGGATCGCGTCCGACGCCGCGCGCAGCACCGCGCCGGGACGGAACCGCCGGGCGCGCAGCGGCTCGCCCGCCCACGCCTGCTGCGCCGTCATCCGCACCCCCTGTCCGGCGATTACCGCCCAGGCAAGGGTAGCGGCACCCGGTTCACGGTGATTCAGCGGCCTCTGTCATGGAAATCCGCCTGTCATAGAGATCCGCCGCGGCGGGGCCGGGGTCACTCCCAGCGGAAGGTGAGCGCGGCGAGCGCGAGCCCGGCCACCGCCCAGCCGAGCAGGACGAACAGCTCGGAGTAGGGAAAGCCGGACCCGCCGGTGAGCAGGAGGCGCAGGCCGGTGGTGAGCGCGGTGATCGGCAGCAGCTCGAGCACGCCCTGCATCGCCCCGGGGAACCGGTCGATGGGGAACACGACGCCGCCGAGGCCGAGCAGGACGAGGTAGACGAGGTTGGCCGCGGCGAGCGTGGCCTCGGCCCGCAGCGTCCCGGCCATGAGCAGCCCGAGGCCGCTGAACGCCGCGGTGCCGACGACCACGAACAGGATCGGGCCCACCGGCCCGGCGGACACCGGCCGCCACCCCAGCGCCAGCGCGACCGCGACGATCAGCACCACCTGCACGATCTCCACGCCGACGATCGCGAGCGTCTTGGCGAGCATCAGGCCGGGCCGGGACAGCGGGGTGGCGCCGAGCCGCTTGAGCACGCCGTACCGGCGCTCGAAGCCGGTGGCGATCGCCTGGCCGGTGAACGCGGTGGACATGATCGCCAGCGCGAGCACCCCGGGCGTCACGTAGTCGATCCGGCGTTCCCCGGGGAGATCCAGCAGCGGCGCGGTGGAGAACCCGACGAGCACGAGGATCGGGATGACCATGGTGAGCAGGAGCTGCTCGCCGTTGCGGAGCATGGCCCGCATCTCCGCGCCCGCCTGGGCGAGGACCATGCGCGGCAGCGGCGCGGCCCCGGGCGCGGGGGTGAAGTCCAGCGTGGTCACGGTGCCTCCAACTCTCCGCGGGTCAGCGCAGCTCGCGGCCGGTGAGCTCGAGGAAGACGTCCTCGAGGGTGCGGCGCTCGATGCTGAGGTCCTCGGTGGTCACGCCCTCGGCGGCGCACCAGGCGGTGACCGTGGCGAGCAGCTCGGGGCCGACGTCGCCCTCGATGATGTAGTGGCCCGCGGGGGACTCCTTGGCCGCGCTGCCCGCGGGCAGCGCCTTGAGCAGCTCGTCGAGGTTGAGGCCGGGGCGGGCGCGGAAGCGCAGCTGCCGCTCGGCGCCGGTGAGCTCGGCGGGCGTGCCCTCGGCGACCACCCGGCCCCGGTCTATGATCACGACGTGGTCGGCGAGCTTCTCGGCCTCGTCCATGAAGTGTGTGGTGAGCACCACCGACACCCCCGCCGCGCGCAGCTCGCCGATCAGATCCCAGCAGGACCGGCGGGCCTGGGGGTCCATGCCCGCGGTGGGCTCGTCGAGGAACACCAGCTCGGGGCGGCCGATCAGGGCGGCGGCGAGGGAGAGCCGCTGCTGCTGCCCGCCGGAGAGCCTGCGGTACGGCGTGCGGGCGTGGGCGGCGAGCCCGAGCCGCTCCAGCAGCGCGCCCGGGTCGAGCGGGTGGGCGTGGAAGCGGGCGACCAGCCGCAGCCACTCGCCGCAGCGCATCGCCGGCGGCACCCCGCCGGTCTGCGGCATGATCCCGACGCGGGCGCGCAGCTCCCGCCGCGACGGCGGCAGGCCGAGCACCCGCACCGTGCCGCCGTCCGCCTGCCGGAACCCCTCGCAGATCTCGATCGTGGTGGTCTTCCCGGCGCCGTTCGGCCCGAGGATCGCGGTGACGGCGCCGGACTCCGCGGCGAAGCTCAGGCCGTCGACCGCGGTCAGCCGGCCGTACCGCTTCACCAGGTCGACGACCTCGACGGCAGGGGAGCTCATGCCACGAGTCTAGGGAGTCCCCGACGGGCTCACCGCCACGCCCCGGGCGCGGTGCGGGCCGTGCCGGTCAGCCGGTGATGGCCGCGATCAGCTCCGCGGCCTGGGGGCGGTTGCGGGGGTTCTTGTCGAGGCAGGCGGCGATCGGCCGCACCAGCGGCTCCGGCAGGCCGGACAGGTCCGGCTCCTTGGAGACGATCTGATGGAGCACCTGGTAGGGATTGGTGCCGGCGAACGGCACCCGGCCGGTGCCGCCGTAGATCATCGTCGACGCCCAGCTGAACATGTCCGAGGCGGGCGTGACCGGCTCGCCGTTGATCTGCTCGGGGGACATGTAGAGCGGGGTGCCCTTGACGCCCGCGGTGGTGGTGGTCTGGTCGAGCGCCTTCGCCACCCCGAAGTCGATCACGCGCGGCCCGTCCGAGGCGAGCAGCACGTTCGCCGGCTTGAAGTCGCGGTGCACGATCCCGGCCTTGTGGATCGCGGCGAGCGCGCCCGAGGTGGCGATGGCGAGCCGGATGAGGCTGTCGCCGCCCAGCGGGCCGGACTCCTCCACCTTGCGCTGCAGCGACGGGCCGTCGACGTACTCGCTGACGATGTAGGCGATGCCGTCGAGCACGCCCGCGTCGAGGATCCGGGCGGTGGAGAACGAGGGCACGCGCCGGGCCGCGGTGAGCTCGCGCATGAAGCTCTCCCGCTCGGTGTCGCTGAGCCGGTGGTGCAGCAGCTTCAGCGCCACCGGCGAGCCGTCGGGGTGCCGGGCGAGGAAGACCGCGCCCTGCCCGCCCTCGCCGAGCCGGTCGAGCAGCAGGTACGGGCCGAACCACCGCTGCCGGCCCGGCCCCGTGCCGCCCGCCGGGCCCCAGGCGGGCCCCGGCGGCGTGGCGGCCGGGCCGCCCTGCCCGGGCACGGTCGCCCATCCGCGCGCGCCGGGCCCCGGCGGGACCGGTGGCCAGGAACCGGGGGCGGGGCCGTACCCGGGCGGCGTGACCACCCCCGGCGGGTACGGCGTGGCGTGGCCGGCGGGCGCCGGGGGCGCGGAGACGCCCGGCGGTGCCGAGGGCGGCGGGCTCGCGCCCGACGGTGCGAAGACCGCCTCCCGGATGAGGAGGGCGTGCACCACGCCGCCGACCAGCAGGAGCCCCCACAGCGCCAGGAGCACCAGGCCGGTCAGGGTGTCATCGGAGTCGGCCAGGGCGACCATGCCGAGGAGCGCGGCGAAATACCCCACGGCGGCCAGCGCATGGAACGTGCTACGCAGCCGTATCGCCGCGAAGCCGATCGCCGCGAAGGTCGCCACCCCGCAGGTGAACACCGGGGACAGCGCCCACACGAGGCTCAGCGCCCGGCGTCCCCCCGCCAGGTGCCCGGACGGGCCGTTGCCGCGCGGATCGGGCGGGGGATACGGCGTGGGGCCGTTGGGATACGACACAGCGCGAATGATACGAGCCGGATCTTCTTTACCGGGGATCAACACACATTTGGGACTAAAAGGAGGTGTTTGTCCCTTTCGGTCCCGGGGCGCACGGAATGAATCGCCCACTCCGCGGCGTTCCCGTCGAAACGCCTCCGCCCGGCCGTGTCCCGGCGCGGATCCGGCGCCGGCGGGCGCACGAGCCCGTACGGCGGCCACGGCAGGGCGGTGCACGGAAGGTTAGGTAAGGCTTCCCTGCGTGACACACGTCATCATCACGATGTCGCGACAGGGTTTGTGCTGCGGGAAGGAATTACGCCACACTGATGTTGTGAAAAACATGGCGGGGATGAAGCGGGGCAGGCAGGAGGCCGCGGCGCGGTCGTCCCGCGTGTCCGGCGGCGTTCCCGTCGGCGTGCTGTCGGGTGCGGGCGAGCGGGGCACGCGGGCGCGCGTGGCCCGGCTCATCCTCGAACACGGACCGATCACCGCCGCCGCGCTCGGCGAGCGGCTCGGCCTCACCCCGGCGGCGGTGCGGCGGCACCTCGACGCGCTGCTCGCCGAAGGGCTGATCGAGCCGCGCGACGTCCGGCCCATCGGCCGGCGCGGGCGGGGGCGCCCGGCGAAGCTGTTCGTGATCACGGACGCGGGCCGCAGCGCCTTCGAGCACGCCTACGACGACCTGGCCGGAAGCGCGCTCCGGTTCATCGCCGAGCGGGTCGGCGAGGAGGCGGTGGCCGAGTTCGCCAGGTCCCAGGTGGCCGGGCTCGTCGAGCGGCTTGCCCCGACGATGCGCCAGGTGCCCGTCGAGCAGCGGGTGCGTGTGCTCGCCCAGGCCCTGTCCGCGGACGGCTACGCCGCCTCCGCGAGCCAGGCCAAGTCCGGGGGCGAGCAGCTCTGCCAGCACCACTGCCCGGTCGCGCACGTCGCGGCCGAGTTCCCGCAGCTGTGCGAGGCCGAGACCGAGGCGTTCGCCCGGCTGCTCGGCACGCCGGTGCAGCGGCTCGCCACGATCGCGCACGGCGACGGGGTGTGCACCACCCACGTCAGCCCGCACGCGCTCGCCGTACGGCGCAAACACGCGCCGCCCGGGGAGTCCCCGGACGACGCCTGAGCCGGCGGACCCGCAGCGACAACTCAACCCGACGACCCGAACGCCGTGGGGCAGGCACTCCGGTGGACGCGTCATCCGCACGGCGGCACGCACCACCCACGGCCCGGAGAAAACCAGACATATCAACAACGCGAAGCGCAAAGTACGCATCACGGAGATGAGCAAGGAGACCGGAGGGTGACTGTCACCGACCGCCCGGAGCTGGCAGGCCTCGGGAATTACAAGTTCGGCTGGGCCGACCCCGACGCCGCCGGAGCCGCGGCGCGCCGCGGCCTGTCCGAGGAGGTCGTCCGCAACATCTCCGCGCTCAAGAACGAGCCGGAGTGGATGCTCGACCTGCGGCTGAAGGGCCTGCGCCTGTTCCAGAAGAAGCCCATGCCGACCTGGGGCGCCGACCTCTCCGGCATTGACTTCGACCAGATCAAGTACTTCGTCCGTTCGACCGAGAAGCAGGCCACCTCCTGGGACGAGTTGCCTCCGGACATCAAGAACACCTACGACAAGCTCGGCATCCCCGAGGCGGAGAAGAAGCGGCTCATCGCTGGCGTCGCCGCCCAGTACGAGTCCGAGGTGGTCTACCACAAGATCCGCGAGGACCTCGAGCAGAAGGGCGTCATCTTCCTCGACACCGACACCGGCCTCAAGGAGCACCCGGAGATCTTCAAGGAGTACTTCGGGTCGGTGGTCCCGGCCGGCGACAACAAGTTCGCCGCGCTCAACACCGCGGTGTGGTCGGGCGGCTCGTTCATCTACGTGCCGCCGGGCGTGCACGTGGAGATCCCGCTCCAGGCCTACTTCCGGATCAACACCGAGAACATGGGCCAGTTCGAGCGGACGCTGATCATCGTCGACGAGGGCGCCTACGTGCACTACGTCGAGGGCTGCACCGCGCCGATCTACCGCTCGGACTCGCTGCACAGCGCGGTCGTCGAGATCATCGTCAAGAAGAACGCCCGGTGCCGGTACACGACCATCCAGAACTGGTCGACCAACGTCTATAACCTCGTCACCAAGCGCGCCGTCGCCTACGAGGGCGCGACCATGGAGTGGATCGACGGCAACATCGGCTCCAAGGTGACGATGAAGTACCCGGCCGTCTACCTCATGGGCGAGCACGCCAAGGGCGAGACGCTGTCGGTCGCGTTCGCCGGTGAGGGCCAGCACCAGGACGCCGGGGCCAAGATGGTCCACCTGGCGCCGCGGACCTCCTCGACGATCGTGTCGAAGTCGGTGGCGCGCGGCGGCGGCCGCACCTCCTACCGCGGCCTGGTCCAGATCGAGGAGGGCGCCGCGGGCTCGTCCTCGTCGGTGAAGTGCGACGCGCTGCTCGTCGACACCATCAGCCGGTCCGACACCTACCCGTACGTCGACGTCCGCGAGGACGACGTCGCCATGGGCCACGAGGCCACGGTCTCCAAGGTCTCCGAGGACCAGCTGTTCTACCTGATGAGCCGCGGCCTGTCCGAGGACGAGGCGATGGCGATGATCGTGCGCGGCTTCGTCGAGCCGATCGCCCGCGAGCTGCCCATGGAGTACGCGCTCGAGCTCAACCGGCTGATCGAGCTGCAGATGGAAGGAGCGGTGGGCTGACCATGGGCCTGGAGACCGTCAAGCCGCTGTCGACCCGCCGCGACGCCCTGGCCGTGGACGCCGCGACGCTCAGCGCGGGCGACCTCGACCGGCTCTTCCCGGTCCCGACCGGCCGCGAGGAGGACTGGCGGTTCACCCCGCTGTCCCGGCTCAAGGGGCTGCACAACGGCACGGCCGAGCCCTCCGGCTCGGTCGCGGTCGAGGTGGACGCGCCCGACCAGGTCATGGTCGACTCGGCGGGCCGCGAGGACCCGCGCGTCGGCCGCGCGTTCCAGCCCGCCGACCGGGTCGCCGCCCAGGCGTACGTCTCGTTCGAGAAGGCCGTGATCATCACGGTCCCGGCGAACGAGACGCTCGACCGGCCGATCACCGTCCGGGTGCGCGGCGAGGGCGGGGGCGCCGCCTACGGCCACCTCGTCGTCAACGTGGGCGAGCTCGCCGAGGCGACCGTCGTCATCGAGCACACCGGCAGCGCGGCCTACGCCGACAACGTCGAGTTCGTGATCGGCGACGGCGCCACGCTGCGGGTGGTGAGCCTGCAGGAGTGGGAGGACGACGCGGTGCACGTCTCCCACCACCACACCCGGCTCGGCCGCGACTCGGTGTTCCGCTCGTTCGTGGCGACCCTCGGCGGCGACCTGGTACGGCTGTCGCCCTCGATCGCCTACACCGCCCCGGGCGCCGACGCCGAGCTGTACGGCCTGTACTTCGCCGACGCCGGCCAGCACCTGGAGCACCGCATCCTGGTCGACCACACCGTGCCGAACTGCCGCAGCAACGTGCTCTACAAGGGCGCGCTGCAGGGCGAGGGCGCGCACACGGTCTGGATCGGCGACGTGATCATCCGCGCCGAGGCGACCGGGACCGACACCTACGAGTACAACCGCAACCTCGTGCTCACCGACGGCGCCCGCGCCGACTCGGTGCCGAACCTGGAGATCCTCACCGGCGAGGTCGTCGGCGCCGGGCATGCCTCGGCCTCCGGCCGCCTCGAGGACGAGCACCTGTTCTACCTGCAGTCCCGCGGCGTGCCGTACGAGGAGGCCCGCCGTCTGGTGATCATGGGCTTCTTCGGCGAGCTGATCGAGCGCATCTCGGTTCCGGAGCTGCGCGAGCGGGTGCTCGCCGCGGTGGAGGCGGAGCTGGAGAAGTGACGTACGTCAAGGTCTGTTCCCTGGAGGACATCCCCGACGGGGGCGTGCTCGGGGTCGAGGTCGGCGACACGCCGGTCGCGCTGGTGCGGCACGGCCGGGAGGTCAACGCGCTGCACGACGTGTGCTCGCACGCCGAGGTACGGCTCAGCGAGGGCGACGTCTACGACGGCGCCCTGGAGTGCTGGCTGCACGGCTCGTGCTTCGACATCCGCACCGGCAAGCCCACCGGCCCGCCGGCCACCCGGCCGGTCCCGGTGTACCGAGTGAAGATCGACGGCGATGACGTACTCGTCTCGCTCGACATTGATGGAGATTCCTAAGTGTCCGTTCTGGAGATTCGAGACCTGCGAGTCGCCGTTGACGACAAGCAGATCCTCAACGGCGTTGACCTGACCGTCCGGGCGGGGGAGACGCACGCCATCATGGGCCCGAACGGCTCGGGCAAGTCGACGCTCGCCTACGCCATCGCCGGCCACCCCAAGTACACCGTCACCGGCGGCGAGGTGCTGCTCGACGGTGAGAACGTGCTGGAGATGAGCGTCGACGAGCGGGCCCGCGCCGGCCTGTTCCTGGCGATGCAGTACCCGGTCGAGGTGCCCGGCGTCAGCGTGTCGAACTTCCTGCGCTCCGCGGTGACCGCGGTGCGCGGCGAGGCGCCGAAGCTGCGCGACTTCTCCAAGGAGCTGCGCGCCGGCATGGACGCGCTCGCCATCGACCCGTCGTTCGCCCAGCGCAACCTCAACGAGGGCTTCTCCGGCGGGGAGAAGAAGCGCCACGAGATCCTGCAGCTCGAGCTGCTCAAGCCGAAGATCGCGGTCCTCGACGAGACCGACTCCGGCCTCGACGTCGACGCGCTGCGCGTGGTCTCCGAGGGCATCAACCGGTTCCGCGCCCGCGAGGGCACCGGCGTGCTGCTCATCACCCACTACACGCGCATCCTCCGGTACGTGCGGCCCGACTACGTGCACGTGTTCGCGGGCGGGCGGGTCGTCGAGGAGGGCGGCCCCGAGCTGGCCGAGCGCCTCGAGGCCGAGGGCTACGAGCGCTACGTCCAGGCCGCGAAGGCGTCGGCGTGACCCACCGGCTCGGCACAACGGGCGCGACGGAGATGACGAGGCGGCGATGAGCACAACCTTCGACGTGGAGAGGATCCGCAAGGACTTCCCCATCCTCTCGCGCGAGCTGCCCGGCGGACGGCCGCTGATCTACCTGGACTCCGGCAACTCCTCGCAGAAGCCGGTCCAGGTGATCGAGGCGATGCGCGAGCACATGGCGGCCCACTACGGCAACGTGGGCCGCGCCCTCCACGTGCTCGGCAGCGAGTCCACCGAGGCGTACGAGGGTGCCCGGGACAAGGTGGCCGCGTTCATCGGCGCGCCGAGCCGCGACGAGGTCGTGTTCACCAAGAACGCCTCCGAGGCGCTCAACCTCGTCGCGTACTGTTTCGGCAACCCGGTCTGCACCGACGAGCGGTTCGCCATGGGCCCCGGCGACGAGATCGTCATCACCGAGATGGAGCACCACAGCAACATCGTGCCGTGGCAGCTCCTCGCCCAGCGCACCGGCGCCACGCTGCGCTGGTTCCCGGTGACCGACGACGGCCGGCTCGACCTGTCCGGCCTCGACGAGATCGTCACCGAGCGCACCAAGATCGTGTCGATCGTGCACCAGTCGAACGTGCTGGGCACGGTCAACCCGGTCGCCCCGGTGCTCGCCCGGGCCCGCGAGGTCGGCGCGCTCATGATGCTCGACGCCTCGCAGTCGGTGCCGCACCAGAAGGTGGACGTGGCCGCGCTCGGCGTGGACTTCGTCGCGTTCACCGGCCACAAGATGGTCGGCCCGTCCGGCATCGGCGTGCTGTGGGGGCGGCGTGAGCTGCTGGAGGCGATGCCGCCGTTCCTCGGCGGCGGCGAGATGATCGAGGCGGTCTGGATGGACCGCTCGACCTACGCGCCGGTGCCGCACAAGTTCGAGGCCGGCACCCCGCCGATCGTGGAGGCGGTCGGGCTCGGCGCCGCCGTCGACTACCTCACCGCCGTCGGCATGGACGCGATCCGCGAGCACGAGCTCGAGCTCACCGCCTACGCGCTCGGCGCGCTCAAGGAGATCGACGGCCTGCGCCTCATCGGTCCGTCCGACCTGGCCGACCGCGGGGGTACCATCTCCTTCACGCTGCCCGACATCCACCCGCACGACGTGGGGCAGATCCTCGACGACGTGTTCGGCATCGCGGTGCGGGTCGGGCACCACTGCGCCCGGCCGCTGCACCTGCGGTTCGGAATACCCGCCACCACGCGGGTGTCGTTGTACCTGTACAACACCACGGCCGAGATCGACGCCCTGGTCCGCGGCCTTCACCACGTCAAGAAAGTCTTCGGATAGATGATCGCCGAGTCGCTCTACCAGGAGCTGATCCTGGAGCACTACAAGCACCCGCAGGGGAGAGGCCTGCGCGAGCCGTACGACGCCGAGGTCCACCACGTGAACCCGACCTGTGGTGACGAGATCACCATGCGGGTCAAGCTGAAGGAGGGCGCGGACGGCGGCCGGCACGTGGCGGACGTCTCCTACGAGGGCCAGGGCTGTTCGATCAGCCAGGCCGCGGCCTCGGTGCTGTACGAGCTCACCGTCGGCTCGCGGGTGGAGGACACGCTGTCGGTCGTGGACGAGTTCACCCGGCTCATGCACGGCCGGGGACAGGTGGAGCCGGACGAGGCCGTGCTCGGGGACGCGGTGGCGTTCGCGGGGGTGGCCAAGTACCCGGCGCGGGTCAAGTGCGCCCTGCTCGCCTGGATGGCCTACAAGGACGCGGTGGTGAGAAGCTCGTGAGCAAGCCAGTGGAAACCCCGGTCGGCGGCAACGCCGCGCAGGACGGCTCCGGCGGGGGCGGCGTCACCGTCGAGCAGGTGCGGGAGGCGCTCAAGGACGTCGTCGACCCGGAGCTCGGCATCAACGTGGTCGACCTCGGCCTGGTCTACGGCATCAACCTCGACCCGGCCGAGCAGGAGGGCGCGCCGCCCGTGGCGACCATCGACATGACGCTCACCAGCGCCGCCTGCCCGCTCACCGACGTGATCGAGGACCAGGCCGCCTCCGCGCTCGCCGACCTCGTCTCCGACGTGCGGATCAACTGGGTGTGGCTGCCCCCGTGGGGTCCCGACAAGATCACCGACGAGGGGCGCGAGCAGCTCCGCATGCTCGGCTTCAACGTCTGACCGGATCCGTCACGGTCCATGCGGCCCCGGTACGGCGCACCCGGCGCGCCGTACCGGGGCCGTCGCCGTTCCGGCCGATGACAGGGTGTGGCGGATACGGCACGTCGCGGTCTGTCAACTGAAATTTTCATCCGGCCGTCCGGCATCGGTCCCGGTCACGCCCGCCCGCCGTGCGGGCGAACCGGCAAAACCGAAGCTAGGAGGCTTGCGCGCGGCGCCGGCGGGACCGCCGTAATTACCCCAGGATAACGTTTCGGCACCTGCCTTCGACCCGGTGTCGCACCGTCTTGACACTGCCGACACGCCAATTTAACGTCGCGGTACTTTATCCGGTTCAGTTCGATGGCCGTCCACGCAGACGGGCGGCGGTGCCGTACGGCGCCATTTCCGTGGAACATCCACGGCCTTGGGGGTCGGGGACGCCTGAAGGGCGCGGAGGCCAGAGCTGAACCGGTTAAGTAACCTGGTTTGCTTGAGCCGCGTTGCCGTTGACAAGGAGGTTGGCAGGAAGGCTCCGGGCCGGAGCCGCGCCGAAATCGGGGGAACGGGGCCTGCCGCCGCGGGGCCGGAACCGCCGGCACGACCCCGCTTAACGCCATCGGAGATCCTCCGCCACGGAGGAAGGAGATCCATGATGCGACGCCATCGGTGGAAGGTTCTCGCAGTTTCCCTCGCCGCCTGCCTGGCCGCCGCGGCGTGTTCGGGAGGGTCGCAGACGCCGTCGGCGCCGACCGGCTCCGCGCCCGCCTCCCAGCCCGCGGCCGGCGGTGGCGCGAGCGGCGCGTTCCCGCGTCACGAGACGCTGTACACGAGCGGCACCCAGTGGGGTCCCCCGTCGAACTGGAACCCCATCCGCGAGTGGGACTTCGCCACCGGCACCAAGGGCCTGGTCTACGAGACGCTGTTCCTCTACGACCCGAACAACGACCAGTTCGTGCCCTGGCTCGCCGAGAGCGGCACCTGGGTGGAGGACAAGGTCTACGAGCTGAAGCTGCGCCAGGGCGTCACCTGGGCGGACGGCAGGCCGTTCACCGCCGACGACGTGGTGTTCACGTTCGAGCTCGGCAAGATGGAGACGGTGCCGTACGCCAACCTGTGGACCTTCCTGGAGAAGGCCGAGGCGGTCGACCAGCACACCGTCCGCTTCACCTTCAAGGAGGCCAACTACCAGCAGTGGTCGATCCACCTCTACAGCCGGGCGATGGTGCCCAAGCACATCTGGGAGGGCCGGTCCGAGCAGGAGGTGCTCGAGGGCGCCAACGAGAACCCGATCGGCACCGGGCCGTACCGGTACCACAGCCACGACCAGGACCGCATGGTCTGGGTGAAGCGTGACGGCTGGTGGGCGACGCAGCTGCTCGGCAAGGACGTCAAGCCCAAGTACATCGTCGACATCGTCAACTCCAGCAACGAGGTCGCGATGGGCCTGCTGCTGCAGGGCCAGCTCGACCTGAGCAACAACTTCCTGCCGGGCATCGCCAACCTGGTGCAGAACAAGAACTTCGGGATCACCACCTACTACCCCGAGCCGCCGTACATGCTCTCGGCCAACACCGCCTGGCTGGTGCTCAACACCACCAAGAAGCCGATGGACGACCCGGCGTTCCGCAAGGCGGTCGCGCACTCCATCGACGTCAAGAAGATCGTCGAGGGCGTCTACGGCAACCTGGTGCGGGCGGCGAGCCCGACCGGCCTGCTCCCGCAGTGGGAGAAGTACATCGACCAGAACGTGGTCAACGAGCACGGCTTCTCCTACGACCCGGACAAGGCGAAGAAGCTGCTCGCGGACGCCGGCTACCGGGACCGGGACGGCGACGGCTTCGTCGAGCGGCCCGACGGCGGCAAGATCGACCTGAAGATCATCGTCCCGGCCGGGTGGACCGACTGGATGGAGTCGATCCGGGTGATCTCCGAGGGCGCCAAGGCCGTCGGGATCAACCTCAACCCCGAGTTCCCGGACTTCAACGCGCTCGTCGACGCCCGCTCGGCCGGCAGGTTCGACATGCTCATCAACAACGAGCGGCAGCTGGCCAGCACCCCGTGGCACTACTACGACTACATGTACCAGCTGCCCATCCGTAAGCAGCAGAACACGGTGAACTTCGGCCGCTACGAGGACAAGGAGGCCTGGGAGCTGGTCCGGCGGCTCGACAACAAGAAGACCGACGACCTGGAGGGCATGAAGGAGATCATCTCCAAGCTCCAGGAGCGGCACCTGAAGGAGCTGCCGATCATCCCGCTCTGGTACAACGGCCTGTGGTCCCAGGTGACCAGCGGCGCCTGGAAGAACTGGCCGTCCTCCGCGGCGAACGCGCCCAAGCACGCGCCCACCATGTGGCGTAACTGGCACGAGCTCGGCGCCATCCTCATGCTCACCGAGCTGCAGCCGGCGGGCCGGTGACGGCGGCGGCCGTCCGGCCTCGTGACGACGCCTCCCCGCCGTGCCGCGCGGCGGGGAGGCCCCCGTCCACCGTCCCGCACAGCCATCGGGGAGGAACGTCTTGCGGCGCTACCTGCTGAGAAAACTGCTCGTCTACGGGCTGACCTTCTTCGTCGCCGTCACGGTCAACTGGATGATCCCGCGGTTCATGCCCGGCGACCCGGTGTCGAGCATGATCGCCCGGGCGAGCCTGGCGCAGCCGGAGGCCGTGGAGGCCATGCGGTCGTACTACAACAGCCTCTTCGGCTTCGACCGGCCGATCTTCGAACAGTACGTCAACTTCTGGATCGCGCTGTTCCGCGGCGACCTCGGGATCAGCATCATGCTCTTCCCGACCCCGGTGTGGGACGTGATCGTGCGGGCCGTGCCGTACACGATCGCCCTGCTGCTCCCGGCGATCCTGCTGAGCTGGATCGCGGGCAACTGGTTCGGCGCGTTCGCCGCCCGGCGCAGGTGGCTCGACAACACCATGCTGCCGGTCGGCTACATCCTCACCGCCACGCCCTACATGTGGCTGGCGATCCTGCTGGCCTGGGGGCTCGGCGTGGTCGCCGGGATCCTCCCGGTCGCCGGCGGGTACAGCTTCGAGCTGCAGCCGAGCTGGTCGTTGGAGTTCGTCGCCGACCTGGCGCTGCACTGGTTCCTGCCGTTCGCCTCGCTGTTCATCGTGGCGTTCGGCGGCTGGGCGATCGGCATGCGCAACATGATCATCTACGAGCTGGAGGCGGACTACGCGAACTACCTGGCCGCGCTCGGCGCGCCGGCCAGGCTGATCCGCCGCTACGCCTTCCGCAACGCCATGCTGCCGCAGATCACCGGGCTGGCCCTGCAGCTCGGCACCCTGGTGGCGGGCGCGCTCGTCACCGAGGTCGTCTTCTCCTATCCGGGGCTCGGCCACCTCATCCTCAAGGCGATCCAGAACCAGGACTTCTTCCTGCTCCAGGGCACGTTCCTGTTCATCGTCGTCGGCGTGCTGATCGCCAACTTCCTCATCGACATCGTCTACACCGTGGTGGATCCGCGGACCCGGACGGGACTGGGAGGTGCGGCATGACGACCCCGGACACCGAGCCGTCCGGCACGGCCGGAGCCGCCGGTACGGCTGCCGCGCCGGGTGCGGTGGCCCCGGCCCCGGCGGGCGCGGCGGCGCCGCGCGGCGCGCTCGCGGAGACCCTCTACTTCGCGGTGCGCAACGGCAAGCTGCTGGCCGGGCTCGCGGTGTTCACGCTGCTGCTGCTGACCGCACTGATCGGCCCGCTGCTGCTGGCCGGCGACCCCAACGCCTACGTGGGGCTCGCCGCGCAACCGCCCTCGGGCGAGCACTGGTTCGGCACCACCCACTTCGGCCAGGACGTGTTCGCCCAGTTCGTGCACGGCCTGCGGGCGACGTTCCACGTCGGCGCGCTCGGCGGCGGCATCGCCGCGGTGATCGGCATGGTGGTCGGCTTCACCGCGGGCTACCGGGGCGGGATCGTCGACGAGATCCTCAACGCCCTCACCAACGTGGTGCTCGTGCTGCCGGCGCTCGCCGTACTGCTGGTGATCAACGCCTACCTCGGGGTGCGCAGCCTCACCGTGCAGGCGGTGTTCATCGGGCTCACCTCCTGGCCGTGGGCGGCCCGGGCGATCCGCGCGCAGACGCTCTCGCTGCGCGCCCGCGACTTCACCGACCTCGCCCGGCTCAGCGGGGTGAGCACCTGGAAGATCATCACGCGGGAGATCGCCCCGAACATGAGCTCCTACCTGTTCATGACGTTCATCCTGCTGTTCGGCGGGGCGATCCTCATCGGCGCGTCGCTCGACTTCATCGGCCTCGGCCCCACCCAGGGCATCTCACTCGGCCTCATGCTCAACAACGCCGCCCAGTGGAACGCCCTCCACCTGGGCATGTGGTGGTGGTTCGTGCCGCCCGGCGCCGGCATCACCGCCATCGTCGGCTCGCTGTACGTGATGAACGTGGGCCTCGACGAGGTGTTCAACCCCAAGCTGCGGGAGACCTGATGACGCTCCGCGTGACCGACCTGAAGGTGTACTACAAGACCCTGCGGGGCGAGGTGAAGGCCCTCGACGGCGTCACCTTCGAGATCGGCGACGCCGAGATCCTCGGGCTGGCGGGGGAGTCCGGCTGCGGCAAGTCCACCCTCGGCAAGGCCCTGATCCGGATGGACGGGCGGATGCGGCTGCGCGGCGGCACCGTCGAGCTCGACGGGGAGGAGCTGCCGATCGGCGACGACGCCGCGATGAACCGCTACCGGTACCACCGGATCTCGCTCATCCCGCAGTACTCGATGAGCGCGCTCAACCCCACCCGCCGCATCGGCCGGATGATCCGCGAGCTGGTGGAGTCCCGCGGCGTGCGGTACGCGGACGTGGAGGAGGAGCTGCTGCGCCGGCTGAGGCTCGTCGGGCTCGACCCGGACGTGCTGGGCCGGTACCCGATCGAGCTGTCCGGCGGCATGAAGCAGCGCACCGTCATGGTGATCTCCACGCTGCTCAACCCGTCGCTGCTCATCGCCGACGAGGTCACCTCGGCGCTGGACGTGTCCACCCAGAAGGCGGTGGCCAAGGCGCTGGCCGGGTTCCGGGACCGCGGCTTCGTGAAGAGCATGATCTTCGTCACCCACGACATCTCGCTCACGTACCAGATCGCCGACACGATCATGGTCATGTACGCGGGCAGGCTCGTGGAGAAGGCGAGCGCGTCCGCGATCGTGAGCAAGCCCCGGCACCCGTACACCCAGCTGCTCATCTCCTCGCTGCCCGAGGTCGGCGTGCGGTACGCCGAGCGGCGGCTGTCCGGCATCCCCGGCGGCCCGCCCTCGCTGCTCAACCCGCCCGCCGGCTGCCGCTTCCGGGACCGCTGCCCGAAGGCGTTCGCCAGGTGCGCCGAGGAGCCGCCGGTCACCGAGGTCGCGTCCGGCCACTTCGTGGCCTGCTGGAAGGGGTGAGGGATGCTCCGGCTGGAGAACGTCACCAAGCGGTACGGCGTGGGCGCGTTCGGCGGCACCACGTTCACCGCGGTGCGCGACGTCAGCTTCGAGGTGCCGCCGGGCGAGGTGGTCTCCCTGATCGGGGAGAGCGGCAGCGGCAAGAGCACGATCGGCAAGATGATCCTGCGGCTCATCCCGATCAGCGAGGGCACGATCACGCTCGACGGGACCGACATCCGCACCTTCGCCCGGGGCCGGCGCAAGGAGTACTACCGCCGGGTGCAGGGGGTCTTCCAGGACCCGTTCAGCTGCTACAACCCGGTGTTCAAGGCCGACCGGGTGCTGTCGATGATCAAGGAGGAGTACTTCCCCCGGGTGCCGCGGTCCGAGTGGGACGAGCGGGTGGAGTCCGCGCTCCGCGCGGTGCGGCTCGACCCCGGGGCGGTGCTGGGCCGCTACCCGCACCAGCTCAGCGGCGGCCAGCTGCAGCGGCTGCTGGTGGCGCGGGCGCTGCTGCTCGACATCCGGTACCTCGTCGCCGACGAGATCACCAGCATGCTCGACGCCTCCACCCGGATCGACGTGCTCAACCTGCTCGCCGACCTCAAGGCGCGCGGCCTCGGCGTGCTGTTCATCACCCACGACCTCGCGCTCGGCAACTACATCGCCGCCAGGACCGTGGTGCTGCGGCGCGGCGAGGTGGTGGAGATGGGGGAGACCGAGAAGGTGTTCGCCAACCCGCGCCACCCGTACGCGCGGCACCTGCTCGCCTCGGTGCCGCAGCTGCACGCCCGGTGGAACGGCGAGCAGGACGACGCCTTCACCGGCTGCCCGGTGCACGAGGGCGACGCCGCACAGGACGCGGCGGAGGAGACCGGGCGCCTGGCGGAGGTGGAGCCCGGGCACTTCGTGGCGTGCGCCGGGGCCGAGGGCGGCTGCCCCGTCGCGCTCCGGCGGGCCGGGACGGCGGCCGCCGTGGGGAGGTGACTGCTCTTCCCCGGACAGGGCGGCCCGGCCGCGGGCGGACGCGGCGCGGATCCGCCCGGCCGGGCGGGCGTTAAGCTGGCCGGTGCACGTTCGGGCAGGCCGGGAGGGCCGACTAGACGGTGAGGCTGCGATGAGGCGTCCCACGATCGGTGACATCGCCCGCCGGGCGGGGGTGTCGAAGGGCGCGGTCTCCTACGCGCTCAACGGGCGCCCCGGCGTCTCGGAGGAGACCCGCCGCCGCATCCTGCGGATCGCGGCCGAGATCGGCTGGCAGCCGAGCAGCGCGGCGCGGGCGCTGTCGGACGGCCGCGCCGACGTGCTCGGCCTCGTCGTCGACCGCCCGGCCCGCACCCTCGGCCTCGAGCCGTTCTTCATGCAGCTCATCTCCGGGATCGAGGGCGCGCTGTCGGCCCGGTCCGTCGGCCTGCTGCTGCACATGACCGAGGACCAGCGGGCCGAGATCGACATCTACCGCCGCTGGTGGGCGCAGCGCCGCGTGGACGGGGTGATCCTCGTCGACCTGCGGCTGGAGGACCCGCGGGTGGAGGCGCTGGAGGAGCTGCGCATGCCCGCCGTGGTCATCGGCGGCCCGGACGGGGCGGGCACGCTGCCCGCGGTATGGAGCGACGAGGCCGAGGCGATCCGCTCGGTGGTGCGGTACCTCGCCGCGCTCGGGCACCGCTCGATCGGGCGGGTGGCCGGGCCCGCCACGCTGCGGCACACCGACGTGCGCACCCGGGCGATGGAGAAGCTCGCGGCCGCGATGGGCGTCGAGACGGCTACGGTCAACACCGACTACAGCGGCGAGGAGGGCGCGAACGCCACGCGGTCCCTGCTGTCCAGCTGCTCGCGGCCCACGGCGATCATCTACGACAACGACGTGATGGCGGTCGCCGGGCTCGCGGTCGCCCAGGAGATGGGCATCCCGGTGCCGGACGGCCTGTCCATCGTCGCCTGGGACGACTCGCCGCTGTGCCGCCTGGTCCGCCCCAGCCTGTCGGCGGTGAGCCGGGACATCGCCGCGTACGGCGCGCACGCCGCCGAGTGCCTGCTCGACGTCGTCGCGGGCCGGCGCACCACCGGCATGCAGGACGCCACCCCGGTGCTCGTGCCCCGGGGCAGCACCGCGCCGCCGTCCTGAACCGTCACGTTCCCGGCTCCCCGGCACTTGTCGGCCGTTCGCGAATACGATTACACACCCGGACTTAACCGGTTCAGCAGCCACTTCGGCGCGGCGTTGCAAGGGGATTGAAACTTTACCGGTTAAGTGCTCTCATGGATCGCACGCCCCGAAAACCGGGCCCGGTTCGAGGGCGTCCGCCGAACGTGCGCCGGCGACGGGCGCGCGGTCCGGCGTCCCGCGGAGGGACCGGCCGGCCGGTCACGGCGCGGCGTGGCCACGCCCGCCCGCGGCGCCCCGGACGTGCCCACGATCACGCCGCCCGAATCCACGGCGCCCCGACCCATGGAGAGCCGATGCGCCACCAGCGCCTGCCCCGCACCTGGACCCTTCGCCCGCTCACCGAGGCCCCGGTCGACGGTCCGATACCGGCGACCGTCCCCGGCTGCGTGCACACCGACCTGCTCGCCGCCGGACTCATCCCCGACCCCTACCGCGACGACAACGAGACGCGGCTCGGCTGGATCGGGCGCACCGACTGGGCGTACGAGGCCGTCTTCCACTGGGAGGACACCGGGGAGCGGCGGGTCGACCTCGTCTGCGACGGCCTCGACACGATCGCCGACATCGAGCTGAACGGCGTGCCGGTCGGCTCGGCGCGCAACATGCACCGCCGCTACCGGTTCGACCTCGCCGGTGCGCTGCGGCCCGGGGAGAACCGCATCACGGTGCGGTTCTCCGCCCCGTACGGCTACGCCGAGCACTGGCGTGCCGAGCTGGGCGACCGTCCCGGCGCGTACGACGAGCCGTACCCGTTCATCCGCAAGATGGCCTGCAACTTCGGCTGGGACTGGGGGCCGACCCTGGTGACCAGCGGGATCTGGCGCCCGATCGGCCTGGCGGCCTGGTCGGTCGCCCGCCTCGCCCGGGTGCGCCCGTTCGCCGGCGCCGCCGGGCGCGTCCGGGTGCACGTCGACGTCGAGCGGGAGCCGGGGCGGGACGGGCCGCTCGAGGTGACGGCCGAGGTCGCCGGGGTCGCCGGAACCGCCGTGCTCGGCCCCGGCGAGAGCGCGGCCGTGGTCGAGCTGCGCGTGCCCCGCGCCCGCCCGTGGTGGCCGCGCGGGCACGGCGAGCAGCCCCGTTACGCGCTCACCGTCGCCCTGCGCGCCCCCGGCCCGGGCGCCGGGAGCGATGCCCGGCTCGACGTCTGGCGGGGGCGGATCGGCTTCCGTGACGTGCACCTCGACACCGGCGGCGGCGCGTTCACCCTCGTCGTCAACGACCGGCCGATCTTCGCCCGGGGCGTCAACTGGATCCCCGACGACTGCTTCCCGCACCGGGTGGACCGCGCCCGGTACGCCGAGCGGCTCGGCCAGGCCGCCGGCGCCGGGGCCAACCTCGTGCGGGTGTGGGGCGGCGGCGTCTACGAGAGCGGTGACCTCTACGACGTCTGCGACGAGCTCGGGCTGCTCGTCTGGCAGGACTTCGCGTTCGCCTGCGCCGCCTACCCCGAGGAGGGGCCGTTCACCGCCGAGGTCGAGGCGGAGGCCCGCGACAACGTCGCCCGGCTGGTGCACCACCCGAGCCTGGTGCTGTGGTGCGGCAACAACGAGAACCTCGAGGGGTACCGCGACTGGGGCTGGCGGGAGCGCCTGCAGGGCCGCAGCTGGGGCGCCGGGTTCTACCACGACGTGCTGCCCAAGGTGGTCGCCGAGGTCGACCCGAGCCGGCCGTACTGGCCGGGCACGCCGTACTCGGGCGCGCCCGACCTGCCGCCGAACGACCCGGCGCGCGGCACGATCCACATCTGGGACGTGTGGAACCGGCGCGAGTACGGCCACTACCGCTCCTACCGGCCCCGGTTCGTCGCCGAGTTCGGCTTCCAGGCGCCGCCCGCGTACGCCACGCTGCGCCGGGCGCTCTCCGACGACCCGCTCACCCCGGACTCGCCCGGCATGCGCCACCACCAGAAGGCGATCGACGGCAACGCCAAGCTCGCCGCCGGGCTGCGGCCGTACCTGACGGTTCCGGAGGACTTCGACGACTGGCACTACCTGTGCCAGGTCAACCAGGCGCGCGCGATCCGCCTCGGCGTGGAGCACTTCCGCGCCCAGTGGCCGCGCTGCGCGGGCGCGATCGTCTGGCAGCTCAACGACTGCTGGCCGGTCACCTCCTGGTCGATGGTGGACGGCGACGCGCGGCGCAAGCCCGCCTGGTACGCGCTGCGCCGGGCGTTCGACCCGCGGCTGCTCACCGTCCAGCCGCGCGACACGGGACTCGTGCTCGTCGCGGTGAACGACACCGGCGAGCCGTGGCGCACCCCGGTGCGGGCGGCGCGGTGCGACTTCGGCGGGACGGTGCTCGCCGGGCACGGGCTCGAGCTGGGGGTGCCGCCGCGCGGGACCGCCGAGGTGGCCCTGCCCGCCGCGGTCGCCGATCCGGGCGACGCGCGCCGCGAGCTGCTCGCGGTGACCGCGGGCGACCGCCGCTGCCTGTGGTTCTTCGCCCCCGACAAGGACCTCGAGCTGCCCGCCCCGGACTTCGCGGCCGTCGCCGAGCCGGTGCCGGACGGCGCCAGGGTCACCGTGACCGCCCGCGGCCTCCTCGTCGACCTCGCGCTCTTCCCCGACCGGCTCGACCCGGCCGCCGAGGTCGACGAGCAGCTCGTCACGCTGCTGCCGGGCGAGAGCGTCACGTTCCTGGTGCGCTCGCCCGCGCCCCTCGACCCCGAGGCCCTCGTGGCGCGGCCCGTGCTGCGCTGCGTCAACGACGTGCTCGCACCCGGCGGGCCGCCGCGGTGACCGTGGCGGCCGGACGGGCGGCCCGGGCCCGCGGTCCCGTCCGGGGCGCCGGGTGAGCGCGGCGGCGCCCGGCGGGAAGCCCGCCGGGGTGCCACCGGCGGGCGCGACACACCGCCCCGGGGACGGGACCGCGGACTCATCGCGGGCCCGGGCGCACTATCCTGGTTGGGCACATCTGCCGAACCGAGAGAGACGATGAAGACCTTCGAGGAGCTGTTCGCCGAGCTGTCGGAGAAGGCGCGTACCCGGCCCGAGGGGTCGGGCACCGTGGCCCTGCTGGACGCCGGCGTCCATGCCATCGGCAAGAAGGTCGTCGAGGAGGCCGCCGAGGCCTGGATGGCGGCCGAGTACGAGTCGGCCGACCGCGCCGCCGAGGAGATCTCGCAGCTCCTCTACCACGCGCAGGTGCTGATGCTGGCGCGCGGCATCGGTCTCGACGAGGTCTACAAGCATCTCTAGGCCGGGCGCGCGAGCCGGGCCCGGCCCGGCCCCCGTCCGGCCTGCCGACGCCGTCCGACCTCGTCCGTACCGACCTGCTGGAGACCTGCCGCCATGCTGCGTATCGCCGTACCGAACAAGGGGGCCCTGACCGAGGGGGCGCAGACGATCCTCGCCGAGGCCGGCTACCGCCGCCGCAAGGACAGCAAGGAGCTCGTGGTCGTCGACCCGGAGAACTCCTGTGAGCTGTTCTTCCTGCGCCCGCGGGACATCGCCGTGTACGTCGGGGAGGGCACCCTGGACGCCGGGATCACCGGCCGGGACATGCTCTACGACTCCGGCGCGCCCGCCGAGGAGGTGATCCCGCTCGGGTTCGGGCGGTCCACCTTCCGGTTCGCCGCGCCCCCCGGGGCGTTCAAGAGCGTGCACGACCTGCAGGGACAGCGGATCGCCACCTCGTACGCCGGGCTGCTCGGCAAGTACCTCGCGGACCAGGGCGTGGAGGCCCGGGTGATCAAGCTGGACGGCGCGGTGGAGACCGCGATCCGGCTCGGCGTGGCGGACGCGGTCGCCGACGTGGTGGAGACCGGCGCGACGCTGCGCAACGTCGGCCTGGAGGTGTTCGGCGAGCCGATCGCCGAGTCCGAGGCGGTCCTCATCAAGCGGGCCGGGGCGGCCGAGGACAACGGCTTCCGCCAGCTCATCCGGCGCCTGCAGGGCGTGATCGTCGCCCGCGACTACGTGATGATCGACTACGACATCCGGGTGGAGCGCATCGACGAGGCGATCGCGATCACGCCCGGCATGGAGGGGCCCACGGTCTCGCCGCTGCACCGCGAGGGCTGGGTCGCGGTCCGCGCCATGATCCCGCGCAAGGGCCACCAGCAGGTCATGGACGAGCTGTGGGAGATCGGCGCCCGGGCGATCCTCATCACCGACATCTACGCCTGCCGGCTCTGACCGGGCGCCTGCCGGCCCTGGTCAGGGGCCGGACAACGGAATCTACTTTTGTAAAGGGCGTGGCCGGGCGCGCCGCGGCCCCGGCGTCCGCGACGTACCGGATGAGGTCGCTGACGTGCACCACGCCCATGCAGCGGCCGACCTCGTCGACGACCACGAGGTCGTCGTAGACCCGGCCGTCGTCCCGCCCGGCCACGTGCATCGCGGTGAGCACCGGCGTGGTCCGGGGCACGACCCGGGGCGGATCGGCGAGCCGTACCGCGGGCTTCCTGGCGTACAGGGCGTGCCCGAACCGGGTCGCGATGGTGAGCAGGAAGCGGCCGCGGTCGACGGTGGCGCGGGGACGCTGGTACTCGTCGACGAGCACGACCCCGGTGATCGACGGCTCGGTGCCGAGCGCGTCGACGACCTCCTCCGCCGTCACGTCCTCGGGCAGGGTCACCGCGGGCATGAGGAACTCCTGCACCCGCGGCCCGAGATCGACGGCGGCGGGCGGCTCCTCGGGCAGCGGGAGCGGCACCCGCGGCCTGCCGTGCGCGGGACGCCAGCCGGGCGGGGCGAGCAGCGGCCCCTGGGCGAGCCGTACGCCCCACCTGCGCAGGGCGGCGAGCTGCGCCTCCTCGCGCACGGCCGGCGCGACCAGGTGCGCGCCCACGCTGCGCGCGGTGGCGCCGAGCGCCTCCACCAGGCCGCTGCGCCGGTGGTCGTGCGGGATGCGGGTGATCAGGTCGGGGGAGAGCACGAGCACGTACGGCGAGGCGTCGGCGATCAGGTCGAGCGGCACGCCGGAGGCGCCGAAGTCGCCGAACGCGATCAGGTAGCCGATGGCGCGCAGCCCGTCGACGCCGGTGAGCAGCGCGCGCCGGTCGGTCTCGTCGAACCCGCCGCGGATGACGAGCGTCACCTCGCCGGGCCGCCGCCCGGTGACCCGCAGCGCCTCGTGCAGCGGGGCGAGCGTGGCCGAGCCGCCGATGACCGCGGCGACCGGGATCGAGATCAGCAGCGGGAGCGGGGCCTCGGCGCGGGCCGCGCCGTGCACCGCGTCGACGGTGGCGCTGAGGCCGATGACGGTGACGTCCCCGGCGTCGGCCTCGACGGCGAGCACGCCGCCGGTGTCGAGGTCGACGACGGGCAGGAACGCGACGGAGCGGCGCGGGGAGGTGCCGGAGGCCGGCCTGCGTGACGGCGGCGGGGCGAACTCCGTGGTGCCGGACGCCGGGCGGGTGGCGGGCGCCGGGGTGCCGCCGTGGCCCGCGGCCCGCCACGCGGGCAGCGGAGGCGGCGGTACGGCGGGCGGCGGCACGGTGGGCGGACCCGAGGGCGCCGTGGCCGGGCCGGGGGAGGGAGGCCGCGGAGGCGCGCCGGGTGGCGCGGGCGCGGCCGGGGACGGCGGTACCGGGGCAGGCGTGGCCGCAGCGCCGGACGCGGTCGGGGCGTCCGCGGGCGGGGCGGAGAGCGGAGGAACGGGCGCCTGCGGGTGCGCGGGCGCGGCGTGGCGCGCCGGATCGGAGGCGGCGGAGGAAGTCATCGGCCTGTGACCTGGTCGGTGGGCTGGGGGAGAGCGGGCAATGTACCGACTGGCCCTGATTTTGCCGATCTGTGAACCGGTTTCCCGGTGCCGCATGAAGAATTCACGGACTGTTCGGAGACCCGCTCTCTTTCGTTTCCGCCGCGCCGTCCGGGCCGGTGTCCTCGCAGGTCGGCGACGTTCGGGCGGGACCTGCGGATACGTGCCGCGCGCCGCCGGGAGCGGGCCGGCGGGCCGCGCATCGGCCGTTCACCCGGGCACCGGGGGAGCGGACACGCGGCGTCGGCGGTCCGGCTAGCGTGATGGTCATGACCATGCGTCCGGCGGCCGGGGGAGGCCGGTGGGTGGAGGTGGCCCCGGCCCGGCTGCGTCGCTGGCTGGACGGCTTCGCGCGGCGCCACGGCAGGCCCGAGGTCACCGCCGTCGGCGGGGGCACGATCGAGATGCTACGGCTCACCGCGCCCGACGGCGCCGTCGCCGAATGCCACGTCCCGTTCCCACCCCTCGAACCCGCGCCGGAGGATGCCGGCGCGGCCGCCCCCGGAGCCGGCCACGCGCCTGCCGCACCCGGCGACGCCCCGGCGAGCCCGCCCCCGGCGGACGCGGGGCCCGGTGGCCCGGATCTCGTCGAGCGGCTGATCGCGCACGCCAACCGGCCCCGCCGGGTGGGCGTGCTCCTGGTACGGCTCGGCGGCTTCGCCGCGGGCGTCTTCGACGGCGAGCGGCTCGTGGCCTCGAAGGTGGGCGCCCGGCACGTGCAGGGCCGTACCGCCGCCGGTGGCTGGTCGCAGCAGCGGTTCGCCCGGCGCCGGGAGAAGCAGGCGAACGAGGCGCTGCGCGCGGCGGCCGACGTGGCCGCGCGGGTGCTCGCGCCCCGCCTGGCGGAGCTGCACGCCGTCGTGCTCGGCGGCGACCGGCGCGCGGTCGACGCGCTGCGCGGCGACCCGCGCCTCGCGGGCGTGTTCGCGCTCGCGGCCCCGCCGTTCCTCACCGTCCCCGACCCCAAGCTCGCCGTGCTGGAGTCCACCCCGGCGCTGTTCCGGGCGGTGCGCATCCGGGTGCTGGACCCGGACTGACCTGCGGTCACGGCCCCACGGCCGTCGGTGACGCGGGCCGTCGTCCCCGCCGCCGGAGTGAAACAGATCACCTGATTATCCTAAAAACCAGTCTGGACAGTAGGAAAAGTAGGAATTATCGTCGAGGCATGACCTGCCACCCGCGCGTGGCCTGTTGTCCCACGCTCCCGGCACAGGCCCTCGACCGTCGCTGACCGGCGTCCCCGGCACCGCACCGGGACCCGCCGCCATTTCTCCCCGCGGACGCACAGGGTGGTGCGCCGCGTCCTCAGACCCCTGTCCTCAAGCCGCTTCGTGTGCCGTGCACCCGGCCCGGTGCCCACCGGGCGGGCCGACCGGCCGTCCCTTCCGTCAAGGAGCCGTCCTCGATGTCATCACCCGCCGTCACCTCCGGCGTGCCCGCCGACCTGATCCGCGGGGCGCCGCCGACGTCACCGGCCCGGCTGCTCGCGGCCGCCGCCGCCCGCGGCCGCCGCCTCGTCGGCCTCGCCGTCCTGCTCGTCGCCTGGCAGGTCTGCGCCTCCCAGGGGCTGCTCGGCGCGGCCACCCCGCCGCCGAGCCAGGTGCTCGCCGCCGGCGCCGAGCTGATCCGGTCCGGGGAGCTCCCGGTGCACCTGCTCGCCTCGCTGGAACGGGTGGCGAAGGGGCTGTCGCTCGGGCTCACCGCCGGGCTCGTGCTCGGCCTCGCCGCCGGGCTGTTCCGGCTCGCCGAGGACGTGATCGACGCCCCGCTACAGGCGCTGCGCATGCTGCCGCACCTCGCGCTCGTCCCGGTGTTCATCATCTGGTTCGGCATCGGCGAGACCGCCAAGGTCGCGCTCATCACGATCGGCCCGATCTTCCCGCTCTACATCAACGTCTTCCACGGCATCCGCGGCGTGGACGAGCGGCTGGTGGAGTCGGCCCGCTCCTGCGGGGTGACCGGGCTCGCGCTGGTCCGCAAGGTGATCCTGCCCGGCGCGCTGCCGCAGATCCTCGTCGGCCTGCGCCAGTCGCTCGGCATCGGCTGGCTGAGCCTCGTGGTCGCCGAGATGACCGCCACCACCTCGGGGATCGGCTTCCTCGTCACCGACGCCAAGGAGTTCCTCCGCACCGACGTGGTCTTCGTGGTGCTCGTCGTGTACGCCCTGCTCGGGCTCGCGACCGACCTGCTGGTACGGGCGATCGAGCGCAAGGCGCTCGCCTGGCGGCGGGGGCTGGTGGCCCGATGACCGACACGACCGTCACGGTGCCGACGGCGGCCCCGCCCGCCACCGCGCGGGGCGTGCGGGTACGCGGCCTGCGGCGCGCGTTCGGCGACCGGGAGGTGCTGCGCGGCGTGGACCTCGACCTCGCGCCCGGCGAGTTCGTCGCGCTGCTCGGCGCGAGCGGCTCGGGCAAGAGCACCCTGCTGCGCGCCGTCGCGGGCCTGGACACCGAGGCCACCGGCGAGCTCGACGTGCCCGAGCGGCGGGCCGTGGTCTTCCAGGAGCACCGCCTGCTGCCGTGGACCCGGGTGTGGCGGAACGTCACGCTCGGCCTGACCGGCCGCGACCTGCGGGCCCGCGCCCTGCAAGCCCTGGAGGAGGTCGGGCTCGCCGCCCGCGCGGACGCCTGGCCGAGCACCCTGTCCGGCGGCGAGTCCCAGCGCGTCGCCCTCGCCCGGGCCCTCGTCCGCACCCCCGAGCTGCTCCTCCTCGACGAGCCGTTCGGCGCGCTCGACGCGCTCACCCGGCTCAAGGCGCAGGGCCTCGTCGCCCGCCTGTGGCAGCGCCACCGGCCCGCCGTACTGCTCGTCACCCACGACGTGGAGGAGGCGCTGCTGCTGGCCGACCGGGCGCTCGTGCTCGCCGACGGGCGCATCGCCGAGGAGTTCGCCGTCGACATCGAACGGCCCCGGCCGGTCGACCACCCCCGCTTCACCGCCCTGCGCCGCCGGCTGCTCGCCGCCCTCGGCGTCGGCCCCGACCTCGGCGACCCACAGGACCACGCATCCCACGCCCACACGATCCCGCACCACACCCCACAGGACGACCCACAGGACGACGCCGCACGGCAGGAGACACGATGACCCGACCCCTGGAACTCACCACCGACGTCCTCGTCATCGGCGGCGGCCCCGCCGCCACCTGGGCCGCGCTGAAGGCCGCCCAGGCGGGGGCGGACGTCGTCCTCGCCGACAAGGGCTACTGCGGCACCAGCGGCGCGGCCGCCTCCGCCGGGACCGGCATCTGGTACGTCGAGCCGGACCCCGAGGCCCGGGAGAAGGCGATGGCCTCCCGCGAGGCGCTCGGCGGCTACCTCGCCGACCGGCGCTGGATGGTCCGGGTGCTCGACCAGACCTACGCGGGGGTCAACGAGCTCGCCACCGCCGGTCGCTACCCGTTCCCGATCGTGGACGGCCGCCCGCTGCGCCGCGGCGTGCAGGGGCCCGAGTACATGCGCCGGATGCGCATCCTGGTACGGCGGGCCGGGGTGCGCATACTCGACCACAGCCCGGTCACCGAGCTGCTGGTGGCCGCGGACGGCTCGGTGGCGGGCGCGGCCGGGCACCGGCTGCAGACGGACGAGCCGTACCGGGTGCGCGCGGCCGCGGTGGTGCTCGCCACCGGCGGGTGCGCGTTCCTGTCCGGCACGCTCGGCTGCCACGTCAACACCGGGGACGGCCACCTGATGGCCGCCGAGCTCGGCGCCGAGCTGTCCGGCATGGAGTTCTCCAACGCCTACGCGATCGCCCCCGAGTTCACCACGCTCACCAAGACCGCCTACTACTCGTTCGCCACCTTCTACCGCGAGGACGGCTCGGTGCTCGAGGGCGCGGGCAGCACCCGCGGCCGCTCGGTGATCGCCCGCGCGCTGCTGCGCGAGAAGGTGTACTGCGTGCTCGACCGGGCCGACGCCGAGACCCAGGCGAAGATGCGGCTCGGCCAGCCGAACTTCTTCCTCACCTTCGACCGGCTCGGCATCGACCCGTTCACCCAGCGCTTCCCGATCACGCTGCTGCTCGAGGGCACGGTGCGCGGCACCGGCGGCATCCGCGTGGTCTCCGAGGACTGCGCCACCTCGGTCCCCGGCCTGTACGTCGCGGGCGACGCGGCCACCCGCGAGCTGATCTGCGGCGGGTTCACCGGCGGCGGCAGCCACAACGCGGCGTGGGCGATCGCCTCCGGCGCCTGGGCCGGCCAGGGCGCGGCCCGGTACGCCGCCTCGCTCGGCCCCGCCGCCAACCGGCGGCCCGCGACCGGCGCGGGCGGGGCGGGGCTGCGGCCCACCGGCGCCCCGGACCGGAACCTCGGGCACCGCGACGTGGTCGCCGCGGTGCAGGCCGAGGTGCTGCCGTACGACAAGAACTACCTGCGGCACGGGGACCGGCTCACCCCGGCGCTGGAGGCGCTGCACGGCGTGTGGCGCGAGGTGCGCGCCGGCCTGCACGGCACGGGCGCCGACGCGGTGCGCACCCGCCAGGCCGCGGCGATGACCGCGCACGCCCGGTGGATGTACACCGCGGCGCTGGCCCGCACCGAGTCGCGCGGCATGCACAAGCGCGAGGACTACCCGGACCAGGACCCGGCCTGGCGGCACCGGCTGCTCGTCGGCGGGCTCGACGAGCCGTGGACCCGGCCGGACGAGGTCGCCCCGGTGGGGCCGGAGGAGTTCGCCGCGCTCGGCTCGCCCGGCCTCGCCGGCACCTCCGGCGCGTACCTGCGGGCGGCGTCATGATCGAGATCGTCTCCCGGGAGCGGTGCATCGCCTGCGACCGCTGCGTCGAGGTCTGCCCGCGGAACGTGTTCGATCGGGGCGCGGACGGCGTGCCGGTGATCGCCCGCCAGGCCGACTGCCAGACCTGCTTCATGTGCGAGGCCTACTGCCCGGCCGACGCGCTGTTCGTCGCACCGCTCGCGCACCCGGCGCGGCCGGACTCCCCGCTGCGCGACGAGGACCGCCTCGCCGCCGCAGGGCTGCTCGGCAGCTACCGCCGCGAGATCGGCTGGGGGCGGGGCCGTACCCCGGGCGCGAGGTTCGCGGTCGGGCCCGAGCTCCCGGCCACACCGCCGCCGATCGTCACCACGGTCACCACCCGGACCGAGATCGGCGAAGGAATCGGAGACACGATCAGCGAAGAGGTGACGAGATGAGGCTCCGCCGATCCCCCGCCGCGGTCGCGGCGGCGGTCGCCGCCCTGGTGGTCGCGCTCGCCGGGACGCTCACCGGATGCGGCACGGGCGAGCGGGCCGCCGCCGACGGCGGGAATGAAAGATTCACGCTGCGGATCGGGGTGATCGGCAGCGGGAACCGGCTCACCGGCCCGGTCGGATACCTGCACGACCGGAACGCGCTGGTACCGCTGCTCGCCGAGGCCGGGGTGGCGGACATCACGGTGCACACCTTCCCCAACGGGCCCGACCTCAACCAGGCGCTCGTCGCCGGTGAGCTCGACCTCGCCACGTACGGCGACACGCCCGCGCTCGTCGCCCGCGGCGCGGGACAGCCCACCCGGCTCATCGCCCAGGCCCAGGTCGGCATGGACGCGGGCATCGTGGCCAAGAAGCAGGGCGGGCCGCGCTCGCTGCAGGAGCTCGCCGGGCGCCGGATCGCCACGCAGACCGGCTCGTACATGCACCGCTACCTGCTCGGCGCGCTGTCCGACGCGAAGGTGACGCCGAAGGAGATCGTGCACATCTACAGCTCCGACGTGGAGGCGGCGCTGGAGCGCGGCGACGTGGACGCGGCCGCGGTCCCGGCGGCGAACGTCGAGGCGCTGCGCGCCAAGGGCTACCCGGTGATCGACTCGCTCGCCGAGGACCACCCCGCCTACCGGGGCACCTCGGCCACCGTGGTCACCGACGCGTTCCTCGAGGCGCGGCCCGGCTTCGTCAAGGTCTGGCAGGCGGCCCAGGTCGAGGCCACCCGGCGGGCCAAGGCGAACTGGGACGACTACCTGTCGTTCGCGGTCAAGGTCGGCGGCTTCCCGCCGGAGATCGTGCGCAGGACCACGCTGGCCGAGCAGCTGCCGGACACGCCGTTCACCGAGGAGGGCCTGACCCTGCTCGAGGGCACCAAGCGGTTCCTCGTGGAGCAGGGGTTCGTGCGCAGGGACTTCGCCATCGACGACTGGATCGCCCCCGGCGCGCGCGGCTGACCGCGGGCGACCGGCCACGACCCCGCGGGGACGGGCGTCCCCGCGGGGTCGTGCGCGTTCCTCCCCGGTGCCACCCCGCCCACCCGGCCGCGGAGGCCGCCGCGCGGCGCGCGCCGCTCGCGGTGCGTCCCGGGCCGTACACTGATCGGTATGCGCACTCCCGACTGACCGCCGGCGTCCCCTCGTCCCCCTATGCCGTCCCCGCCTTTTCCCCTCGCCCGGGAGTGTCCACCGTCATGATCATCGCCTCCGACATCGAACTGCGCGCGGGCGCGCGCCTGCTCATCGAGAACGCCTCGTTCCGGGTGAACCCCGGCGACCGGATCGGCCTGGTCGGCCGCAACGGGGCGGGCAAGACCACGCTGTGCAAGGTACTGGCGGGCGAGGCGCTGCCCGCGGCCGGGCGGGTGACGGTGACCGGCACCGTCGGCTACCTGCCCCAGGACCCGCGCACCGGCGACCTCGACCAGCTCGCCCGCGACCGCATCCTGTCCGCCCGCGGCCTGGACGAGCTGCTGCGCGAGATGCGCGAGGCCGAGCGGGCGATGGCCACGGGGGACGCCCGCACCCGGGAGCGCGCGGTGCGCGCGTACGGCCGGCTCGAGGACCGGCTGCACGTGCTCGGCGGGTACGCGGCCGAGGCGGAGGCCGCGTCGATCGCCTCCAGCCTCGGGCTGCCCGACCGGGTGCTGTCGCAGCCGCTGCGCACCCTGTCCGGCGGGCAGCGCCGCCGCGTGGAGCTCGCCCGGATCCTGTTCAGCGGCGCCGACACGCTCCTCCTCGACGAGCCGACAAACCACCTCGATGCAGACTCGATCGGGTGGCTTCGTGATTTTTTGCGCTCTCATCAGGGCGGGTTGGTGATCATCAGCCACGACGTCGGCTTGCTTGAAGCGACGGTCAACCGGGTGCTCCACCTCGACGCGAACCGGCAGGCGATCGACGTCTACAACATGGGCTGGACCGCCTACCTCGCCCAGCGCGAGGCCGACGAGCGGCGGCGCAAACGGGAGCGGGCCAACGCCGAGCGGCAGGCCTCGGCGCTGCTCGCCCAGGCCGACCGGATGCGCGCCAAGGCGACCAAGGCGAAGGCGGCGCAGGACATGGAGCGGCGGGCGCGGCGGCTGCTCGCCGGGGTCGGCGAGGAACGCCGGGCCGACAAGGTGGCGCGGCTGCGCTTCCCGACGCCCGCGCCGTGCGGCCGCACGCCGCTGCTCGCCACCGGGCTGTCGAAGTCGTACGGCTCGCTGGAGGTGTTCACCGGCGTCGACGTGGCCGTCGACCGGGGCAGCCGGGTGGTGGTCCTCGGGCTCAACGGCGCCGGCAAGACCACGCTGCTGCGCCTGCTCGCCGGTCTGGAGAAACCCGACGCGGGCGAGGTGGTGCACGGCCACGGCCTCAAGCTCGGCTACTACGCCCAGGAGCACGAGACGCTCGACCCGGACCGCAGCGTGCTCGACAACATGCGCGCGGCCGCGCCCGACGTCGCGGACGTCGAGCTGCGCCGCGTGCTCGGCTCCTTCCTGTTCAGTGGCGACGACGTCGACAAGCCCGCCGGTGTGCTGTCGGGCGGGGAGAAGACCAGGCTCGCGCTGGCGACGCTGGTGCTGTCGAGCGCGAACGTGTTGCTGCTCGACGAGCCGACGAACAACCTCGATCCGGTGAGCCGGGATCAGGTACTTTCTGCACTTAGGTCCTATTCTGGGGCAATCGTACTAGTTACGCACGACGAAGGAGCCGTTGCCGCACTACAGCCGGATAGGGTGATCCTGCTGCCGGACGGAGTCGAGGACGCGTGGAGCGACGAGTTTGCCGATCTTGTGGCACTTGCCTGATCTCGTTTTTATCGGGTACGGATCTTTTCCCGTCGAGTGGGTAGCCGATCCGGCTGAAATGACTGATCATGGGCGTGAGTAACGCTGCGGAAGTCCGGCACTACAGGAGGTACTCGTGGCCGAGACCCTGAAGAAAGGCACCCGGGTGACCGGTGCCGACCGCGAAAAGCTGGCCGCCGATCTGAAGAAGCGCTACGCCGCCGGCGAGTCGATCCGTGCCCTCGCCGCCTCTACCGGGCGGTCGTACGGGTTCATCCACCGCATCCTCAGCGAGTCGGGTGTCACCTTGCGGGGGCGCGGCGGGGCCACCCGGGGCAAGTCGAAGCAGCAGCGCTGACGCCGCAAGGCGCTACCGCAGCAGCCCCTCCGTCCCGTCCACGCCGCACCGGCCAGGCCACTAGAACCTGATTCTGGTGAGCCGGTAGGCTCGGGCGCGACGAGGGTCCGATCGGGGGAGAAGCGGGACCCGGACACGGATGGAGCGGGCGATGACGGAAGCGGATCTTGGGGGGAGCGCGGCGATCTCCGCGGACCGGCTCGCGGAGATCGGACTGCGATACGAGATGGACGGCGAGATCGCGACGATCACGCTGAACCGCCCGGAGAAGCGGAACGCGCAGACGTTCGCGACCTGGGCGGGGCTGGCCGCGATCGGAGAGAACCTGCCGGAGGGGATACGGGTCGTCGTGATCCGAGGTGAGGGGCCGTCCTTCTCAGCAGGCCTCGACCTGGCCATGTTGGGGGCACCACCGGGGGGTGATGACGGGGCGCGCACCGACGGACTGACGCTCGCCTCGGCCGCCACCCTCGACGACGCGACGCTCGAACGGCGCATCGCCGAGGCTCAACGCGGGTTCCTGTGGCTGCGGCGGCCCGAGATCGTCTCGATCGCCGCGGTTCAGGGGCATGCGATCGGCGCGGGCTTCCAGCTCGCCCTCGCGTGCGACATGCGAGTGCTCGCCGACGACGCCAAGCTGTGCATGAAGGAGCCCGCCCTGGGCCTGGTCCCCGACCTGACCGGCACCAAGCCGCTGGTGGACATCGTCGGGGTGTCGAGGGCGATCGAGCTGTGTCTCACCGCGCGCACCGTGGACGCGGCCGAGGCGGCCCGGCTCGGCCTCGCCGAGCGCGTCGTGCCGCGCGCCGAACTCGACAAGGCGGTCGCCGACCTTGCCGCGGCCGTGCTCGCCACCGACCGCGGCGCGGCGATCGCGACGAAGCGGCTGCTCCAGGGGGCGCCGGGGAGAACCCTCGAGGAACAGGCCGCGGCCGAACGCCGCGAGCAGGTCACCCGGCTGAGGACGCTGTTCGCGGCGCTGGGCTCCGGCTGAGAGCGGGCCGTACCGTGACGCCCGGCGCGCCGCAGGCCGCCGGGCGGGGCCGGCATGTGCCCGTCACGGCCCGCTCCCGACCTTTCCGCGAGCGGGTGTGCGCTGCCGATCCAGGGCGATCCGGGGACGTTGCCGTGCCCGTCGACCGCCGCTCGACCGCCGCTCCACGGGCACTCGACCGCCGGTCGACCACCGATACGGCGGCGCTCCGGTTCGCGACACGCACCGCGCCCCGAGGGCGCGGTGCCGCGGCCCGGCCCGTGATCCGGCCGGGCGCGCCGCCGTGCGCCGGTGACCGCCGCCCGGCCTCCCGTGACCTGGGGGTCGCCCCCTCCGGATACCGTGGGCAGCGTCGGCGTGTTCGCCGTACCGTGGTCCGCCGCCCGAGGGCGGACGACCCGGACCGGCCGACGTCCTGCGATCCGGTGGGGAGGAACGACCGCGAATGGCGATGTTGGGGGAGGGCTTCAGCCCGAGGGTGATGCGCACGCTCCGGCGGGACAGTTCCGTGACCAAGGAGCGGCTCTCACCCGGCATCGTCCGCCGCATCGCCCGCTACGCCCGGCCGTACCGGTGGCAGATCGCGGCCTTCCTCGCGGTCGTCGTGCTCGACGCGATCGTGGTGATCGCCAACCCGCTGCTGCTGAAGGCGATCATCGACCAGGGCATCATCGCGGGCAGCGCCGGCGTGGTCATCGGGCTCTCCCTCGCCGTGGCCGCGCTCGCCGTGGTCGATGCCGCGCTGGGGATCGCCGACCGGTGGTTCTCCGCGCGCATCGGCGAGGGGCTCATCTACGACCTGCGCACCGAGGTGTTCGACCACGTCCAGCGCATGCCGGTCGCGTTCTTCATGCGCACCCAGACCGGGGCGCTGGTCTCCCGGCTCAACACCGACGTGATCGGCGCCCAGCGCGCGCTCACCACCACGCTCTCCTCGGTGGTCTCCAACGTGATCACCCTCGCCCTCGTGCTCGGCACGATGCTCGTGCTGTCCTGGCAGGTCACGCTGGTGGCGCTGGTGCTGCTGCCGATCTTCGTGCTGCCCGCCAAGTGGGTCGGGCGGCGCATGTCGCGGCTGAGCCGCGAGCAGATGGAGCTCGACGCCGAGATGAGCTCGGTGATGACCGAGCGGTTCAACGTCTCCGGCGCGATGCTCGCCAAGCTGTACGGCCGGCCGGAGGACGAGGCCGCGCACTTCGCCGAGCGGGCCGCGCGGGTCCGCGACGTCGGCGTCGTCTACGGCATGTACGGCGCGTTCTTCCGCATCGCGCTCGGCCTGCTCGCCGCGCTCGCCACCGCCCTCGTCTACGGCGTGGGCGGGGTGCTCGTGGTGGACGGCGCGTTCCAGCTCGGCACCCTGGTCGCGCTCGCCGCCATGCTCATGCGGCTGTACGGCCCGCTCACCAGCCTGTCGAACGTGCACGTCGACGTGATGACCGCGCTGGTCAGCTTCGACCGGGTGTTCGAGGTGCTCGACCTGCAGCCGATGGTCGCCGAGCGGCCCGGGGCCCGGCCGGTGCCGGACGGGCCGGTCACGATCGAGTTCGACGGGGTGAGCTTCCGCTACCCGTCGGCCGAGGAGGTGTCGCTCGCCTCGCTGGAGGCGGTCGCCCGCCCCGGCACCGCCCCGAACCGCCAGGTGCTGCACGAGGTGTCGTTCACCGCCCGGCCGGGCGAGCTGGTCGCGCTCGTCGGGCACTCGGGCGCGGGCAAGACCACGATCACCGCGCTGGTGTCCCGGCTGTACGACGTGACCGGCGGCGCGGTGCGGCTCAACGGCCTCGACGTGCGGGACGCCACCCTCGACTCGCTGCGCGAGACGATCGGGGTGGTCACCCAGGACGCCCACCTGTTCCACGACACGATCCGGGCGAACCTGCGCTACGCCCGCCCCGGCGCCACCGAGGGGGAGATGTGGGAGGCGCTGCGCGCCGCGCAGATCGCCGACCTCGTCGCCGGGCTGCCGGACGGGCTCGACACCGTGGTCGGCGACCGCGGCCACCGCCTGTCCGGCGGCGAGAAGCAGCGCATCGCCCTCGCCCGGCTGCTGCTGAAGGCCCCCCGCGTGGTGGTGCTCGACGAGGCGACCGCGCACCTGGACTCCGAGTCCGAGGCCGCGGTGCAGAAGGCGCTCAAGACCGCGCTCGCCGGCCGTACCTCGATCGTGATCGCGCACCGGCTCTCCACGATCCGCGAGGCCGACCTCATCCTCGTGGTCGAGGAGGGCCGCGTCGTCGAGCGCGGCACGCACGAGGAGCTGCTCGCCAAGGGCGGCGCGTACGCCGAGCTGTACCGCACCCAGTTCGAGCAGCAGGGCCGCCCCGGCGGTCAGGCGGTCAGATAGCCGAGCCGGGTGAGCTCCTCGCGGGCCACCTTCTCCACGAGCCTGCGGTCGTCGGGCCGCAGCCGCCTGCGCCACGCCCCGACGCGCGGCTGCGTGCCGCCGAGCAGCGCCACCGCCGAGACCCGGGTCTCCAGGAACGCCGACAGCCGCTCGGCCGCCGCGTACGGCGAGGCCACCATCTCCTCGTAGCGCAGGGTGAGCAGCTGGTCGGTGGACAGCTCGCGGCGCAGCCGGGCGCTGAGCCGTACCGCGCTGCGCCAGCGCAGCGCGCACTTGCCCGCCGCGGGCATCGCCTGCCAGCGGTCGCGGTTCCTGGCCGAGTTGATGCCGAAGAACGGGTTGGGGAACTCCGCCTCCTCACCGAGCATGCCGGGCTTGAACCAGGCCATGCACGCGGGGTCGGCGAGCATGTCGGCGACCACGTCGCGGCCGTCCCGGATCACCTGCACGAACCGGGCGTCCGGGAACGCCTGCAGCAGCACCGGGGCGCTGTAGATGAGGTCGGGGTTGGCGTCGCCGAACCGGGTCACCTCCTCCGGGGTGGCGCACAGCGTGGCCCCCACCAGCCCGCCCGCCTCCCGGCAGGCGGGGGAGCAGTCGGCGCACGCGCCCGGCACCATGCGCCACGCCTCGGCGAACACGTCGCGCAGCACCCGGGCCGGCCCGCCCGCCTGGCCGCGCATGATCGACGGCCGCCGCGCGAACGCGTACACCACCCGCGACACGTCGGGCCGCCCCATGGTGATGTGCATCCCCGGGGACCGCTTGAGGGCGCGCCCGATCAGGTCCGCGCCGGAGTGCGGGGCGGCGAGCACGAACACCGGGCGCTGGACCTTGATGCCGTTGACCACGAGGATGACGTGGGTCGGAGGTCGCATAAGTGAGGCCAAGTCTGACACCCTTTGCGACGTGAGCGAACCGTCCACGCCACTCCCACCGTGGGTATCAAGCGTCACATCGGTAACGGTACTGACTGGAGCGGGCATTTCGACAGATTCGGGAATTCCGGACTTCAGGGGGCCGCAGGGGCTCTGGACGAAGGACCCGAGCGCCCAGGCGCTGTTCACCCTCGACACCTATCTCGCCGACCCCGAGGTACGGCGCCGCGCCTGGCTCGCCCGCCGCGACCACCCGGCCTGGCACGCCGAGCCGAACGCGGCCCACCGGGCGCTGGTGGACCTGGAGCGCGCCGGGCGGCTGCGGGCGATCGTCACCCAGAACGTCGACGGGCTGCACCAGCGCGCCGGCTCGTCGCCCGGCAAGGTCATCGAGGTGCACGGCACCATGTTCACGGTCGAGTGCCTCTCCTGCCAGGCGCACACGCCGATGCGCGAGGTGCTCGACCGGGTCGACGCGGGCGACCCGGACCCGCGGTGCACCGCGTGCGGCGGCATCCAGAAGGCCGCCACGATCGCGTTCGGCCAGGCGCTCAAGCCGGAGGTGCTGCGCGCCGCGGTCGACGCCGCCCGCGACTGCGAGCTGTTCGTCGCCGCCGGCACCTCGCTCAGCGTGCAGCCCGCCGCGGGGCTGTGCCTGGAGGCGGTGGAGGCGGGCGCCCGCCTGGCGATCCTCAACGCCGAGCCCACCCCCTACGACGCCTACGCCGACCTCGTGCTCAACGAGCCGGTCGGCACCTCGTTGCCGTGGCTGGTCGCGGAGCTGTGCCGGTGACGCCCCGCCCCACGGCGCCGCCCGCCCCCGCCCGCGTGCCGCGCCGGCTGCGCCCCGGCGACACCGTCGCCGTGGTCGCCCCCTGCGGCCCGGTCGACCCGGATCGGCTCGCCCGCGGCGTGCGCGTGCTGGAAGGGCTCGGCCTCGAGGTGCGCACCGGCCCCGGGGTGCTGCGCCGCCGCGGCTACCTCGCCGGAACCGACGCCGAGCGCGCCGCCGACCTGACCTGGGCGTGGTGCGACCCGGACGTGCGCGCGGTGCTGTGCGCCCGCGGCGGGTACGGCGCGACCCGGCTGCTCGACCTGCTCGACTGGGCGGAGCTGCGGGCCGCCGAGCCGAGGATCCTGCTCGGCTCGAGCGACGTCACCGCCCTGCACCGGGCGTTCGCCGAGCGGCTCGGCGTGGCGACCTGCTTCGGCCCGATGCCCGCCTGCGCCACGATCTCCGATCCGGAGGGGCCCGAGCCGCGCTCGCTCGCCGCGCTGCGGGCCGCGCTGTTCGCGGGCGGGGCGCCCGAGCCGATCACCGGCACCGAGGTGCTCGTGCCGGGCCGGGCGCGCGGGCCGCTCACCGGCGGCAACCTCGCCCTGCTCGCCGCGCTGTGCGGCACGCCGTACGCGATGCGGGCGGAGGGGCACATCGTGCTGCTCGAGGACATCCGCGAGCACCCGTACCGCATCGACCGCATGCTCACCCAGCTCCTGCAGGCGGGCTGCCTCGACGGCGCGGCGGGGATCGCGCTCGGCTCGTGGGTGGAGTGCGGAGACGCGCTGCCGGTGCTCGCCGAGCGGCTCGCCCCGCTCGGCGTGCCGGTGATCGCGGGGCTGCCGATCGGCCACGGCACGCCGCAGCTCACTGTGTGGTTTGGGACTGAAGCGACGATTGATGCTGAATCGTGCTCACTGATTCCTCTGTTCCGCGACCCGGTCACGGCACGCTAGGTGAGTGACCGGTCGCGGGCCCGCCGGGGCCCGACACGACGAACGGGGGGAGAGGAACGTGCGGTTGTTCCGGCGGCTCGACGAGCGACGCCGCGCGCGTCGGCGCGCGGAGGACGCCGACCTCGACGCGCTGCTCGCGCTCGTCGCCGAGAGCCTCGGCTACGCCCCCGTCTTCTCCCGCGACGGCTCGGCGATGCTGCTCACCGGTCCCCGCACCGTGACGGTACGGCTCGCCGGGCTGCGCCGCGAGGCCGCGCGGCGGCCGCGCGAGGACTGGCCGGCGCTCGCCTCCGAGCACCTGTCCCGCACCCTCGCGGGCGTCGCCGAGGCCCTGGACGTGTGCGACTTCGCCCAGGCCCGCCCGCTGCTGCGCACCCGGGTGCTGCTCGCCGCCGACCTCGCCGCGGCCGGGATCCCCGACCCGAGCCGGGTGGTCGGGCGGTACCTCAACGACGAGCTCGTCGAGCTGCTCACCGTGGGCTACGGCGCCCGGGTCCGCCCGGTGCGGCCCGAGGAGGTGTTCTGCTGGCCGGTCACGCCCGGCGAGGCCCTCGACATCGCGGTCGGCAACGCGCTCGCCGACGAGCGGCTCACCCCCGCGCCGCTCGACCTCGGCGGCGTCACGGTCACCAAGCTGACCGGCTACACCGCGAGCGCCGCCGCCCACCTGCGCGGCCTCGACTCCTACCTGGCGGTGCCGCGCGACGGCGTGCTGGTCGCCCTGCCGTACCCGGGCCAGCTCGTGGCGTACCCGGTCGACGGGCTCAACGTGGTGCGCGCCATCGAGCGCATGCGGCTGTACGCCCACCGGGTCTACACCGACCACCCCGAGGGGCTCAGCCCGCAGGTCTACTGGTGGCGGTCCGGCCGCCTGGTCCGCATCCCCGCCGAGTTCGCCCGCACCGGCGAGCGGCGGGTGAAGCTCGTGGTCTCCCCGCCGCCGGAGTTCGCCCGGCTGCTCTCCGCCATGGCGAACCGCCGGTCCGCCTGAGCGCCGCGCCACAGGCCGGACGGGCATGAGAAACGCCCGGCCGAACCTCCGGCCGGGCGTCCGCGATGACGGTGCCGCGGGAGACGCGAGGCGGTGCCGCCGGCGTCAGGAGCGCACGCGTGGGCGGCTCTTGGGCGCCTGCGCCTTCCGCGCGTCCTTCTGCGCGTTCTTGACCCCCTTGCGGAGCTTGGCCGCGTCGGCGGGCGGCGTGCAGCGCACCCGCGGGTTCCACGGCTCGAACAGGCCCTTGGGGTTGTGCTCGAACAGCCACACGTGCAGCGAGTAGTGCACCGGCTGGCCGCTCGAGGTCGGCGCGAACGGGCCGTCGAAGTCCTTGCCGAACAGCCGGGGCCGGTCGTCGGTCGTGGAGATCAGCCCGTCGGAGTCGTACCGGAGGTACTCGACCCCGGCGAGCACCCGCCTGCCGTCCTTGCCCGGCACGTAGAGGAGGATCTCCGGCTTGAAGGGATCGATCGTCGGGTCGGCGGCGAGCTTCTTGTTGACGTAGTGGTAGCCCATCGCGCCGAGGTATTCGCCGCCCGGCCCGGTGTGCGCGGCCTGCGAGCACACGTCGGTCCGCTCGTAGCCGTGCCGCTCGGCGACCTTCGGGTCGCGGAACCGCTGCAGCGCGATGCGCAGCTGGTCGAGGTCGTCGTCCTGCACGACGGCGGGCACGGGCGGATTCGCGTGCGCGGAGGCGGTCGGAATCGACCCGGTCAGCGCCATTCCACAGGCCGCGGCGAGAAGTCCGGCAGTGATAACTCTCATGGCCGTAGATTTTTCGAGGGTCGTCCGGGCCGAGCGGCCGGCAAACCGCCGCGCCTAACCGTGTCATGTGCGGAAAATGACCCTTCATTTAGTGCATGCGCCGGTTTCCGGCGGCGGCGCGAAAAAATGGGCCCCGGACGTGCCGGGGCCCGTGTTCCGCCGGGGCCTCAGCGGCGGATGCGCACCTCGGGGATCTCCGGGGTGGTCGGCTGCGCCGACCGGGCGGCGACGTTCACCGACAGCGGCTCGGGCTCGGGCAGCGGGGCGCACAGCGCGTCCGGGCCGGGCCGGCTCGGCGGCACGGTCCCGTCCCTCAGGTACGCCGCCAGGTGGTTGTCGACGCACTCGTTGCCGAAGAGCGTGATGCCGTGGTTGCCGCCGCCGTTCTCGACGATGAGGCGGGACGAGGGCAGCAGCCGGTGCATCTCGACCGCGCCCGAGTACGGCGTGGCCGCGTCCTTGGTCGACTGGAACAGCAGCACCGGGGGCAGGCCGTGGCCGGTGATGCGCGGCGGCGTCTTGCCCTTCACCTGCCAGAACAGGCACGGCGCGTTGAACCAGGTGTTCGGCCAGGTGGCGAACGGCGCGGTGCGGTGCAGGGCGATCGCGTCACGGCGCCAGACGTTCCAGCTGGCCGGCCACCGGTTGTCGGTGCACTCGGTGGCGAGGTAGAGCGCGTGGTCGCTGTCGTCCTCGGCGTGGGCGAGCGCCTCGTACAGCGTGACGAGGAAGGAGCCGTTGCCGTTCGCGGCGAGGGAGAGGCCGAGGGCGAGGTACGGCCACAGCGAGTCGGTGTACCCGGCGGGGAGGAAGGTGTCGTCGTACTCGCTCGGCCCCACGAGCCCGCCGGCGGGGTTCGCCTTCAGCGCGGCGCGCACCTCGTAGTAGCGGCGCTCCACGTCGGCGGCGGTGGCGCCGAGGCCGTAGTCCGCGTTGTGCCGCGCGATCCAGGCGAAGAAGTCCTTCGCCCGGACCTCGAAGGCGCGGTTCTGGTCGAGGTTGTTCTCGTACCAGACCCCGCTCGGCCGTACCACGCTGTCGAGCACCATGCGCCGCACCCGGTGCGGGTAGAGCGTGGCGTAGGTGGCGCCGAGGTAGGTGCCCCAGGAGTAGCCGAGGAAGTTGATCTTGTCGACGCCCAGCGCCTTCCGGATGGCCTCCAGGTCGTGGGCGTGGTCGACGGTGGTCATGTGCGGCAGCAGCCGGGGGAGGGCCTTGGCGCACTTGCGGGCGAAGTCCTTGGCCCGGTCCAGCCAGGTCTTCTCCTCGGCGGGATTCGCCGGCACGTGGTCGGGACGGACGGGGGCGTTGTAGCCGGAGCCGCACACGAGGCGGGGCTCACTCGCCCCGACGCCCCGCGGGTCGAATCCGATCAGGTCGTAGGCGGCGGCCTCGTCCTCCACGCTGGTCCCCGCGAACCACAGCGGCCCGCCGCGGCCGCTGCCGCCGGGCCCGCCGGGGTTGAGCAGCAGCACGCCCTGGTACCGGTGGTCGGGCACGGTGTGCTTCTTACGGGTCAGCGCGATCTTGATCTGCTCGCCCCAGGGCCGCTTGTGGTCGAGCGGTACGGAGACCGTGGCGCATTCGAGCCCTTCCAGGTCGGGGTCGGTGCAGGGCGCCCACCGCACCGTGCCGGTGGGGGGAGGGGTGGGTTTCCGGTCCTGCGCCGCCGCGCTCGCGGGCAGGCCCTGCAGCAGCAGCGTGAGACCGGCACCGGCGGCCGCCAGTGCGACGACGGTCTTCCTCATGTGAGTCCCTTCGGTGCTGGGGGATTCGCGTCGGGGCGACGTGTCGCCCCGACGCGATCATCAAAGGAGGAGAGGGATAAATCCTGTGACACCTGGCGACGTTGTAAATACGTTGTCAAACCGCAATGCGAGTTGTCCCAAATAGGGGATTAAGCGCTCAAAACAGCGTTAAGTGGATGACCGTTAAGGGTGTCCGGTATGCGGCACGTGAAACGGGGTGTGCGATCCGCAGCCGGGACGGCGGGGCGAGGGCGACCGGAACGTTCCGGCGCGCCGGAACGCCGCCCGCGGCCCGGTGGCCGCACCGGCGTCCGGGACGTACCGGAAACCGCCCACACGCCCGGGCGGGCGGGGCGCGGGCCACACCACCGGCGCGGGCGCGAAATGATAGAGATCCGTGGCGGCCGGGCATGCGTGCCCGGTCGCCCCGCATGACGAGTCCGGAGTGAGGAAACCAAGCATGATCCCCAACGCGGCCGACGACGCCCTCGGCTTCGCCGATCTGGGACTGCGGCCCGAGCTGGTGCGCGCCATCGCGGGCCTCGGCTACGAGGAGCCCACCCCGATCCAGCGCGAGGCGATCCCGCCGCTGCTCGAGGGCCGCGACCTGCTCGGCCAGGCGGCGACCGGCACCGGCAAGACGGCCGCGTTCGCGCTCCCGCTGCTCGAGCGGCTCGCCGGGGGCGACGCCGGCGGGGACGCCGCGGCCGACGGCGGCGTCCCGCGCGCGCTGGTGCTCGTGCCGACCCGCGAGCTCGCCATCCAGGTCTCCGAGGCGGTGCACAGGTACGGCCGCGACCTGCCGGTCCGGGTGCTGCCGATCTACGGCGGCCAGCCGATCGGCCGCCAGCTGCGCGCCCTGGAGCGCGGCGTGGACGTGGTGGTCGCCACCCCCGGCCGGGCCCTCGACCACCTCAGCCGCGGCACCCTCGATCTGTCCCGGCTCGAGGCCGTGGTGCTCGACGAGGCCGACGAGATGCTCGACATGGGGTTCGCCGAGGACATCGAGGCGATCCTCGACGAGACCCCGGCGGAGCGGCAGACCGTGCTGTTCTCCGCCACCATGCCGCCGCGCATCGAGGGGATCGCCCGCCGCCACCTGCGCGACCCGGTCCGCATCCGCATCGGCGGCGGGCCGGAGGCCGCCCCCGGCGAGACCCCGCGCATCCGGGAGAGCGCCTACCTGGTCGCCCGGTCGTACAAGCCGGCCGCGCTCGGCCGCATCCTCGACGTGGAGGCGCCCACCGCCGCCCTGGTGTTCTGCCGCACCCGGGAGGAGGTCGACGCGCTCACCGAGACCCTCAACGGCCGCGGCTACCGCGCCGAGGCCCTGCACGGCGGCATGAGCCAGGAGCAGCGCGACCGGGTGATGGGCCGGCTGCGCTCCGGCGTGGCCGACCTGCTCGTCGCCACCGACGTGGCCGCGCGCGGCCTCGACGTCGAGCACCTCAGCCACGTGGTCAACTACAACGTGCCGTCCGCGCCCGAGGCGTACGTGCACCGGGTGGGCCGGGTGGGCCGGGCCGGCCGCGAGGGCGTGGCGATCACCCTCGCCGAGCCGCGCGAGCACCGCATGCTCAAGACGATCGAGCGGGTCACCGGGCGCCGCATCCCGGTGGAGAAGGTGCCGACCGTCGCCGACCTGCGCGCCCGGCGGCTGGAGCTCACCCGCGCCGCGCTCGAGGAGATCCTGCTCGAGGGCGACCTGGAGGGCTACCGCGTGGTGGTGGAGACCCTCGCCGACGAGTTCGACGTGATGGAGGTGGCGCTCGCCGCGGTCAAGCTCGCCCACGAGGCGGGCGGCGGGATCGAGGACGAGGAGGAGATCCCCCAGATCGAGCTGCGCCCCGAGCGGGACGGCGACCAGCGCCGGGGCCGGGAGCGGCGGGGCGAGCGGCCCGGGGAGCGCCGCCGGGCCCGCTCCCGCGGCGACGGCATGACCCGCCTGTTCATCGGGGCGGGCCGCAGCGCCCACATCCGGCCGCAGGACCTCGTCGGGGCGATCGCCGGGGAGACCGGGCTGAGCGGCCGGGACATCGGCGCGATCGAGATCGCCGACCGGTTCTCCCTCGTCGAGGTACCCGAGGAGGCCGCGAACGAGGTGATCACCGCGCTGCGCAACACCACCATCAAGGGCCGCAAGGTGAACGTCCGCCGCGAACGCTTCTGAGCCCTCACGCCGCCCGCCGCCCCGCCAGGCGTGAAACCCGCACGCCGGGGAAGTGGGCGCGACACGCCGGATCACGGCCGCCATCCGGGGCGGCCTTCGGCACGGGCACGGCCGCGGCTCCGCCGTACCGGGGACCGCGCGGGCCCCAGATGCGGCGAGGAGGACGGCATGGGTGGTGGCAGACACCCGGACGGCGCGGGCCCCGGCCACGCGGCGGCCGCGCACCGGCACGGAGCCGGGCCGCCGAACCCGCTGCGGGCACTCCTGCACCGCCCCGGCCCGCAGCTGCTCGGCGAGCTCGCCGCCGAGTTCGCGGGCACGATGATCCTCATCCTGTTCGGCGTGGGCGTGGTGGCCCAGGTGGTCGCCGGCGGCCTCGGCGACCACGACAGCATCGCCTGGGGCTGGGGACTCGGCGTCACCCTCGGCGTCTACGTCGCCGCCCGGATGAGCGGGGCGCACATCAACCCGGCGGTCACCGTCGCGCTCGCCGCCACCCGCGGCTTCCCCTGGCGCAAGGTGCTGCCGTACTCGCTCGCCCAGACCCTGGGCGCGTTCGTCGCCGCCCTGCTCGTGCGGTGGAACTACAACGAGGTGATCACCGCCGTCGACCCCGGGCTCACCCTCAAGACCCAGGTCGTCTTCTCCACCCTGCCCGGCAACGGCGAGCTGCCCGTCGGCACCTGGGGCGCGTTCCGCGACCAGGTGATCGGCACCGCGATCCTGCTCCTGCTCATCCTCGCGCTCACCGACCTGCGCAACACGCCGCCGGCCGCGAACCTCGCCCCGTTCGTCATCGGCCTGGTCGTGGTGGCGATCGGCATGGCCTGGGGCACCAACGCGGGCTACGCGATCAACCCGGCCCGCGACCTCGGGCCGCGGCTCGCCTCGTTCCTCACCGGCTACGCCACGGCCTGGCGGGACCAGTACGGCCGGCTCTACTTCTGGGTGCCGATCCTCGGCCCGCTCATCGGCGGCGTGCTCGGGGCCGCGCTCTACCAGGCGCTGGTGGGCCGGTTCCTGCCGCGGGAAGGGGAACCCGAAGCGGGGCGGGTACCCTCCGCCAAGGACGATCACGTCCGCAGCCGCTGACCGGTGAGGAGGGGAGCATGGCCGACTTCGTCGGAGCCGTCGACCAGGGCACCACGAGCACCCGCTTCATGATCTTCGACCACGGGGGCAACGAGGTCGCCCGCTACCAGCTCGAGCACGAGCAGATCCTGCCGCGGGCCGGGTGGGTCGAGCACAACCCGGTGGAGATCTGGGAGCGCACCCGCGCGGTGATCGAGACCACGCTCAACCACGCCGGGCTCACCCACGCCGACCTCGCCGCGCTCGGCATCACCAACCAGCGCGAGACCACCGTGGTCTGGGACAAGGTCACCGGCCGGCCGTACTACAACGCGATCGTCTGGCAGGACACCCGCACCGACCGCATCGCGGCGGCGCTCGAGCGCGACGGCCGCGGCGACGTGATCCGCCGCAAGGCCGGGCTGCCCCCGGCGACGTACTTCTCCGCGGGCAAGATCCAGTGGATCCTGGAGAACGTCGACGGGGTGCGCCGGGCCGCCGAGGAGGGCCGCGCGCTGTTCGGCACCACCGACACCTGGCTGCTGTGGAACCTCACCGGCGGGGTGGACGGCGGCGTGCACGTCACCGACCCGACGAACGCCAGCCGCACCATGCTCATGGACCTGGAGACCCTCGACTGGGACGACGAGCTGCTGTCGTTCTTCGGCATCCCCCGGCGGATGCTGCCGGAGATCCAGCCCTCGGCGAACCCCGCGCTGTACGGCGTGACGCGGCGCGGCGGGCCGCTCGGCGGGGAGGTGCCGCTCGCCGGGGTGCTCGGCGACCAGCAGGCGGCGACCGTGGGCCAGGTGTGCTTCGCGCCCGGGGAGGCGAAGAACACCTACGGCACCGGCAACTTCCTCCTGCTCAACACCGGCCACGAGGCGGTCCGGTCGCGCAGCGGGCTGCTCACCACGGTGTGCTACCGGTTCGGCGACGACAAGCCGGTGTACGCCCTGGAGGGGTCGATCGCGGTGACCGGCTCGGCCGTGCAGTGGCTGCGCGACCAGCTCGGCATCATCTCCAGCGCGCCGCAGGTGGAGATCCTCGCCCGCCAGGTCGAGGACAACGGCGGCGTCTACTTCGTGCCCGCGTTCTCCGGGCTGTTCGCCCCGTACTGGCGCAGCGACGCCCGCGGCGTGATCGTGGGCCTGTCCCGGTACAACACCGCGGCGCACATCGCCCGGGCCACCCTCGAGTCGATCTGCTACCAGACCCGGGACGTGGTGGAGGCGATGCGCCAGGACTCCGGGGTCGACATCGACGTGCTGCGGGTGGACGGCGGGGTGACCGCGAACGAGCTGTGCATGCAGCTGCAGTCGGACATCCTCGGCGTGCCGGTGTCCCGGCCGGTGGTCGCCGAGACCACCGCCCTCGGCGCCGCCTACGCCGCCGGCCTCGCCGTGGGCTTCTGGCGGTCCACCGACGAGCTGCGGCAGAACTGGAACGAGGACCGCCGGTGGACGCCGACCTGGTCCGCCGAGCGGCGGGAGGAGGAGTACGCCCGCTGGAAGAAGGCGGTGACCCGCACCTTCGACTGGGTCGACATCGGCTAGCGCGGCCTGCCGCCGGGCGGCGAACTGACCCCGCCGCGTCACGACCGGCCGAACCGGCGTGCCAGCGCGAGCAGCAGGTACGGCACGGCCGCCGCGGCGAACAGCGGCCCGGGGTCGGCCCACGCCGAGCCCAGGGCGTAGGAGCCGAACACGGCCAGGGCGGCGATCTCGGAGGCGAAGCCCGTCATCGACGCCACCGTCGCCCTCGCCTCGTCGCCCACCCGTGCCTGCAGCCGGGCCTCGGCCGCCGTGATCGCCCACCGGAACACCCCGAACGCGGCCGCGACGAGCACCATCGCCGCCGGGGTGCCGAGCAGCGAGCCCGCCGCCAGGCAGGCCGCCGCGACGGCGAGGGCGAGCGCCTCCCACCGCTCGCCGCGCCCGGCGAGCCAGCCGCCGACCGCGTCGCCCGTGGTGAACAGCAGCACCAGCAGCGGCACCGCGGGCTCGGCGACGCCGGTCGCCAGCGCGAGCAGGGGAAGGTACTCGTCGAGCGCGTTGAGGCCCATCAGCACGGCCGCGTAGGCGAGGGCCCGCCGTACCGGCGCGGTCGTGCGCACCTCGGCCAGGCCGGTGCGCAGCACCCGCAGGTACGCCGCGACGGCCGTCTCGCCGTCGGCCACGGCGCGGCGATCCCGGCCGCGCGCTCCGGACTCGGGGAAGGACCGGCCGATCGCGGCGGCGACGAGGAGCGTGGCGACGCTCGCCACGCCGAGCGCCGGGTAGCCGCCCGCCGTCAGCACCGGGCCCGCCAGCGCGCTCGCCACCATGACGGCGGTGGTGCGCACGGCGGTGGCGCGCCCCAGCACCCGCGCGTACGACGCGGCCGCGCCGGCGCGCTCCAGCTCCTCGTAGACCAGCGCCTCCAGCGCGCCGGAGATCAGCGCCTGGCCGAGCCCCCACAGCACGAAGCCCGCCGCGAACGCGGGATAGGAGGGGGTGACGATCCACAGCGTGAACCCCGCGGCGGTCACGAGCGGCCCCGCGACGATCAGCCGACGCCGGGAGAACGTGTCCGCCCACACCCCGCTCGGCAGCTCGGCGGCGAACGCGGTGAGCGACCACACCGCGAACAGTGAGGAGATCTCCGCCGGTGACAGCCCGGTCCTGGTGAACAGCACCGTGTACACCGGGTAGAGGAGAACGAACTCCGCGAAGAACGCGTAGGCGTAGAGCCTGCGCGTTATCCCGGACTCAGGAGCGGGTCAATGTCGCCACGTCATCGGATACCTCCGCGACCCCCGCTCCGGCGCGGGGGAGATCGTATCGCCCATGCTAACCCCGCCTTCCCCGCTCCGCAGCACTTGATGTGACGAGAGTATGGCGGAAGGTGATGGCGGCCGGTCGCGGCGCCCACCGGCGCTCCGGGCTCCGGCCGGACCCGGCGGAGGGTTTCGGCCCGGTGGAATCATGGTGGTCTCCACCTTGTTGCGTCTGTTAAGCCCTTTTGGGAGGGTCGTCGGCGGATGTGGTGGGATTGCTGCGACAGGCCGGGCGGGCTCGGCCCTGTCGACCCGGGATCGAGGCCGGACTACGCTGGCTTCGGGAATTGAACTCTGGAGGGTGCGCCGGTGCTGAAGGACTCGTTCGGCCGGGTGGCGACTGATCTGCGCGTCTCGCTGACGGACCGGTGCAACCTGCGCTGCACGTACTGCATGCCGCCGGAGGGCCTGGAGTGGCTGCCCAAGCCCGAGCTGCTCACCGCCGACGAGATCGTGCGGCTGGTGCGGATCGGGGTGGAGCGGCTCGGCATCACCGAGGTGCGGTACACCGGCGGGGAGCCGCTGCTGCGCCGCGAGCTCGTGGACATCGTGGCGCGCACCGCGGCGCTCACCCCGCGGCCGCAGATCTCACTCACCACCAACGGCATCGGGCTCGACCGGCTCGCCGCCCCGCTCGCCGCCGCCGGGCTGGACCGGGTCAACGTCTCGCTCGACACCCTCGACCGCGACGTGTTCGCCCGCCTCGCCCACCGCGACCGGCTCGACGACGTGCTCGCCGGGCTGAAGGCCGCCCGCGACGCCGGGCTCACCCCGGTGAAGGTGAACGCGGTGCTGATGCGCGGCATCAACGACCACGAGGCCGCCGACCTGCTCGCGTTCTGCATGGACAACGGCTACCAGGCGCGGTTCATCGAGCAGATGCCGCTTGACGCCCAGCACGGCTGGCGGCGCGAGAACATGGTCACCGCCGACGAGATCCTCCGCATGCTCGGCGAGCGCTTCAGCCTCGAGCCCGCCGACCCCAATGAGCGGGGCAGCGCCCCGGCCGAGCTCTTCCTCGTCAACGGCGGCCCGCACACCGTCGGGGTGATCGGCTCGGTGACCCGGCCGTTCTGCGGCGCCTGCGACCGGGTACGGCTCACCGCCGACGGCCAGGTCCGCAACTGCCTGTTCGCCCGCGAGGAGACCGACCTGCGCACGGCGCTGCGCTCGGGCGCCTCGGACGACGAGATCGTCGAGCTGTGGCAGGCAGCGGTGCGCGGCAAGCGCGCCGGCCACGGCATCGACGACCCGTCGTTCCTGCAGCCCGCCCGCCCCATGTCGGCGATCGGCGGCTGACGGCGTCGTCCTTTCGCCGACCGGGTACGGCACGGCCGCGGGGCCTCCCGAGCGCGCGCGGCCGGGCCCCCTATGATCGCTTCGAGATCGCGACGAGCATTGGAGCCGCAGGTGAACGTGCTGGAGGAGTGGACCGCGCTGGTCTGCAAGGAACTGGGCATCGACCCCGCGCGGGTGGATCGCAACCTGATCCTCGACCTCACCAAGGACGTCGCCCACGGCGTCGCCCGCCCGGCCGCGCCCCTCACCGCCTACCTGCTCGGCCTCGCGCAGGGCGCCGGGACCGCCCCGGAGGACGCCGTCGCCCGGCTGCGCCGGATGGCGGGCAACTGGGGCACGGCGACCAAGGAGACGATGGACGACCGCTGACCGGCGACCGCCGGCGAGGGCCACAGGCACGTGCGGCCGTCCCGCCCGGGCACCCGGGGCGGGGCGGCCGCGCCGCATTTCCCGGAGCGTTCCGGCGCCGCCGCTCGTCACCCGGCGGCGGACCGGGCGGCGCGGCGGGCGCGGGCGCGGCGCCGGGCGAGGGCGGCGATCCCGATGCCGATCCAGGCCACGTTGAGCATCGCCGAGGGCCACGCGTGGTGGTAGGCGGTGTTCACGGTGAGGAAGACCGCGCCGAGCAGGTTGAGCACCTGGAAGACGACGCCGTCGCCGGGGATGCGCCCGGTCGAGGTGAGCCCGTAGGCGGCCAGCAGCAGGGCCGCGCCCACCCAGCCGACCACGTCGACGAGCAGCCCGATCATGGCCCGTCCACGACCGCGTACGCGCGCACCGGGAAGGTGCCCATGCCGCACACCGCCGGCGGGACCGCGTGGAACCGGAAGCCCTCCACCGGCAGCGCGTCGAGCCCGCGCAGGTGCTCGACGATCGGGATGCCCGCGGCGAGCAGCGTGCTGTGCGCCGGGCGGGATCCGTCGGCGGTGTCGTCGATGTTGAGCGAGTCGATGCCGACGAGGGCCGCGCCCTGCTCGGCGAGCCAGGCCGCCGCGTCCGCGGTGAGGTACGGGTGGCCGGCGCCGTACGCGGCGGTGCCGAAGTGCCGGTCCCAGCCGGTGTGCACGAGCACGGCCCGCCCGGCCACGCGGTGGGACAGGAACGCCGACCTGCCGATCGCCCGGGACTCCGCCCCGGTCACCCGGATCACGATCCCGTCGAGGTCGGCCATCCGGGACAGCGGGAGGGCGGCGAGGTCGGCGCCGTCGCCGTACCGGTGGAACGGGCTGTCGAGGTAGGTGCTCGTGTTCCCCACCATCGTGATCCGGTCGATGGCGAACTCGGTGCCCGGCGCGTAGTGGGCGCGTGACTCCTCCCGGGAGAGGTGCACGCCGATCTCGGGGCCCGGCAGGCCCGGATAGGTGATCATCCCGTGCCGGATGGGATGGCTGAGGTCGATCACCCGTCGCGCGGCCCGGTCACGCCGCTGGTCGCTCTCACACATAGGGCAATGATCGGGACACCGGTGCCGGGACACAATCGCGTCCCGCTCCGGGCGAACACGCCCAGGCCGGACGCGACCGGGCGAAAACGAAAGGCGGCGCCGGGTGGTTACGGGGGCAAACCACCCGGCGCCGCATCATCGGTGTTCCGACGGGGGCCCGGAACACCGGCACCAGCGCTCCGACGGGGGACCAGAGCGCTTGGCTAAACTGTACACCTCTTACCCATGGGTTGCGTCAAGACTTAGTCACGACCCGATCTCGCGTCGGTGGCGTGGTATCTCGTTTTGGTTAGTCTCCGCCTTATCAAAAGCCGTAAGACGGGACTCTCTCCCCTCCTCGCGTCCAGCGTTCGCCCCGACCACGGCAAAGTACGGCAAAAAAACCGCGCCGGCGACGAAGAGCGCCCTGATGGGCCAGGGGGCGTCGACGAGGACGGCGAGGATGAGGCAGATGGTGCGGATGCCCATCTGGATGAGGTATCGCTTCTCTCTCCGCCCGATGTCCTCCGACAGGGAGGGTTTGGCGTCCGTGATCTCGTGGACGACCCGGCGGCCACGCCATGCCTTCACCCTTCCACCGTAAACCTCTGGCGCGGTGCTCGTTTCGCGTCCCTCCCCGGTCAGGGGCCCTGGCATACGATCCCGGCGGGGGAGCAAGGGAGGGCCCGATGACAGACCGCACCTACCGCGTCACCGAGATCGTCGGCACGTCGCCGGAGAGCGTGGACCAGGCCATCCGCAACGGCATCCGCCGCGCGGCGCAGACCCTGCGCCACCTCGACTGGTTCGAGGTCACCGAGATCCGCGGCCAGCTCGCCGACGGCCAGGTCGCGCACATCCAGGTCGGTCTGAAGGTCGGTTTCCGGCTCGAGGACGCCTGAGCGTCCGGCCCGGGCCGCGGGGGCAGCCGCCGCGGCCCGGGCCACCGAGCGGCACGAGGGGGAGCAGGCGGCCGGCGGCACGGTTCCGGGGCCGGCGGCCGCGGGGAGCGGGCGGCGGATGAGCGACCGAACCGACGGCATCGCCGAGCTCGGCGGCCGATCCACGGAAAACGCGGGCCTCGGGCTCGACCCGGGGCGCATCGAGGAGGCGCTGCGGGAGCTCGTGGCCCAGGCGGACGTGCACGGCGAGCTGCTGCCCGCGCCGCTGCGCGGGCACGTGGAGACGATCCTCGAGGAGGTGGAGGCGGGCCGGGGCAATGGCCCGGAGACGGCCCGCCGCCTCGCCGCGGTCCGGCGCGTCGCCGTGCCCGGCACCCCGTTCGCCCCGCTCGGCCGGGCCGCCGAGGCGCTCGCCGCCGCGCTCGGGCTCACCGCCGGCTGACGGGTACGGCCCGGCCGCACACCGACCGACCCCGCGGCATGCCGTACCGGGGAGGTCGCGTATCCAACGGCCGCACGCAGCCCACGGAACACGAGACGCCCGCCCACCGGCGGTCCGCCGATGGACGGGCGCGTCCGTGCGTCAGCTCGCCTGGCTGACCGTCGACATGTTGAAGTCCGGAACCCGGATCGGCGGCATGACCGTGCGGGTGAACCAGTCGTTCCACTCGCGCGGCAGCGTGGGCACGCTGCCGCCGACCTCGGTGAGGCGGGCGAGCAGGTCGACCGGGCTCTCGTTGAACCGGAAGTTGTTCACCTCGCCGACCACCTCGCCGTTCTCCACCAGGTAGACCCCGTCCCGGGTGAGCCCGGTGAGCAGCAGCGTCTGCGGGTCCACCTCGCGGATGTACCACAGGCAGGTGACGAGCAGGCCGCGCCGGGTCGAGGCGATCATGTCCTCCAGGGACACGCCGCCGTCCGGCCCCTCCATGAGCAGGTTGTCGATCGCCGGGGTGACCGGCAGGCCGGAGAGGTCGGCCGAGTGGCGGGTCTGCCGCAGCGCGGCGAGCCGGCCCTCCTCGATCCACGTGGTACGGCCCAGCGGCAGCCCGTTGTCGAACACCGACTGCTCCCGGCTGGAGGCGTGCGCCACCACGAACGGGGCGCACTCCACGCCCGCGGCGCCCGGGTCGCTGTAGATCCGCACCGGCGTGCGGGACAGCGTCTCCCCGACCCGGGTGCCGCCGCCGGGCTTGGAGAACACCGAGCGGCCGTCGAGCGCGTCCCGCGCACCGGCCGACCAGTACATGTAGATCATCAGGTCGGCCACGGCGGTCGGCGGCAGCAGCGTCTCGTAGCGGCCCGCGGGCAGCTCGATCCGCTTGCTCGCCCAGGCGAGGCGCTGGGCGAGGCTCGCGTCGAGCGCGGCCACGTCCACGTCGGTGAAGTCCCGCGTCGCCACCCCGGTCCACGCCGAGCGGGTCATGTCGGCCGACTTGGCGTTGAGCTCCAGGCGGCCGGTGGGCTGGTCGTGCCGCAGCCGCAGGCCGCGCGAGGAGCCGAGGAACGTGGTGGTGAGGATGTGCTCGGCGAAGCCGTACAGCCGCCGCCCGGCCGCCTCGGCCGCGGCGAACGTCTCGCCGAGCGCGGGGGCGAGGCCGCGGAACACGTCGATCGTCGTCGGCTCCACCGGGTCGTCCCAGCCGGGGCCGGGCGCGGTGCCCTCCACCAGCGGCCGGGCGTCCTCGGCGGGCGCCGCGTCGCGGGCCGCCGCGTCCGCGGCGGCGACCACGTCGGCGAGCTGGTCGTCGCGGACCGCGGCCCGGGAGACCACCCCGACCCCCGGCCCGGCGATGGAGATCACCGTGAGCCGGGCGGAGCGGGTGACGCCGTTCGTGGTGAGGGTGTTCCCGGCGAAGCGCAGGTTCGCCGTGGAGGTCTCGTCCGCGATCACGATGCAGTCGTCGGCGCGGGACAGCTCCAGCGCCCGCTCGACCATCTCCTGGGGCCTCACCTGCCACCCTCCTGAACGGTGTTGAGAACGCGGACGCCGCGGAACAGCGCGGCCGGGCAGCCGTGGCTCACCGGGGCCACCTGCCCGGGCTGGCCCTTGCCGCAGTTGAACGCGCCGCCGAGCACGTAGGTCTGGGGGCCGCCGACGGCCTCCATCGAGCGCCAGAAGTCGGTGGTGGTGGCCTGGTAGGCGACGTCGCGGACCTGGCCGGCGAGCCGGCCGTTCTTGATGAGATAGAAGCGCTGGCCGGTGAACTGGAAGTTGTAGCGCTGCATGTCGATCGACCAGCTCTTGTCGCCGACGATGTAGATGCCGCGCTCGACCCCGGCGATCAGGTCGTCGACCGACGGGCCGTCCGGCGCGGGCTGCAGCGACACGTTCGCCATGCGCTGCATCGGCACGTGCGCGGGGGAGTCGGCGAACGCGCAGCCGTTCGACCGGCCCAGGCCCTTCAGGTGCGCCATGCGCCGGTCGAGCTGGTAGCCGACGAGCACGCCGTCGCGCACGATGTCGAACGACTGGGCGGCCACGCCCTCGTCGTCCCAGCCGATCGTGGCCAGGCCGTGCTCGGCGGTGCGGTCCCCGGTCACGTTCATCACCGGCGAGCCGTACTGCAGCGTGCCGAGCTTGTCGAAGGTGGCGAACGAGGTGCCCGCGTAGGCCGCCTCGTAGCCGAGCGCGCGGTCCAGCTCGGTGGCGTGCCCGATCGACTCGTGGATGGTGAGCCACAGGTTCGACGGGTCGATCACCAGGTCGTACGTCCCGGCCTCCACCGAGGGCGCGGCGAGCTTCTCGGCCAGGTACTCGGGGATGCGCTCCAGCTCGGCGGGGAAGTCCCAGCCGGTGCCGGTGAGGTACTCGTACCCCCGCCCGGTCGGCGGCGCGAGCGTGCGCATGTCGTCGAACCGGCCGTCCGGCAGCGTCTTCATCGCGGTGAGCGACGGGTGGAGGCGGATCCGCTGCTGGGTGGTGACGGTGCCCGCGGTGTCGGCGTAGAACTTCTGCTCCTTGACCTGCATGAGCGAGGCCTGGACGTGGTCGACCCGGTCGTCGGCGAGCAGCTGGCCCGACCACTCGGCGAGCAGCTCGGTCTTCTCCTTGAGCGGGACGGTGAACGGGTCGACCTCGTAGGAGGAGACCCAGGTGACGTCGGAGTAGACCGGCTCGGGGGCCAGCTCGACCGGCTCCCGGTTCACCGCCGCGCTCACCTTGGCCACCCGCACCGCCTGCTCGGCGGTCGCCGCGGCCGCCTCCGGGGTGAGCTCGATGCCCGCGGCGAACCCCCAGGTGCCGTCCACGATCACCCGTACGGCGTAGCCGAGGTCGTCGGCGTCCATCGCGCCCTCCAGCCGCGCGTCGAACAGGCGCAGCGTCTCGGCGCGGATGCGCTCCATGCGGAAGTCGGCGTGTCGCGCACCGAGGTCGCGGGCGCGCTGCAGCGCGGCGTCCGCGAGCCGCCGTAGCGGCAGCGCGAGGAAGTCGGAGTCGATCTGGCGCATGTCCACGATCCTAACCCCGTGATCTTGTCCGCCCCGGACAAGACGTCTACCCGCTGGTAGACGATACGGTCGGTGCCATGGCTCGCTCAGTTCTCATCACCGGCGGCAACCGCGGGATCGGTCTCGCCATCGCCCGGGAGTTGTCGGCGGCCGGTGACGCCGTCGCCGTGACCTACCGATCGGGGGAGCCCCCGGAGGGGCTGTTCGGCGTCCGCTGCGACGTGACCAGCGCGGAGGAGGTGGACGCCGCCTTCGAGAAGGTCGAGGCCGAGCAGGGCCCGGTGGAGGTCCTGGTGGCCAACGCGGGCATCACCCGGGACACGTTGCTGCCGATGATGAAGGAGGAGACCTTCACCGAGGTCATCGACACCAACCTCACCGGGGCCTACCGCGTGGCCAAGCGCGCGGTCAAGGGCATGCTGCGCATGCGGCGCGGCCGGATCGTGCTGATCTCCTCGGTGGTGGCGCTCTCCGGGTCGGCGGGCCAGACCAACTACGCGGCCGCGAAGGCGGGCATGATCGGCTTCGCCCGCTCGCTCGCCCGCGAGCTCGGCTCGCGCGGCATCACGGTCAACGTCGTGGCCCCCGGGTTCGTGGAGACCGACATGACCGCCTCGCTCGACGCGGCGCACGTCGAGCGCATCCGCTCGAACATCCCGCTGGGCCGCATGGCGACCCCGGGCGAGATCGCGCGGGTGGTCAAGTTCCTGGTAAGCGACGACGCCGCCTACATCACCGGAGCGGTCATCCCTGTGGACGGCGGCCTGGGAATGGGGCACTGAGATGGGACTTCTCGACGGCAAGCGGCTGCTCATCACCGGCGTGCTCACCGAGTCGTCCTTCGCGTTCTCGGTGGCCCGGCTCGCCCAGGAGGAGGGCGCGCGCATCGTGCTCACCGGGTACGGCCGGCTCAGCCTCGTCGAGCGCATCGCCAAGCGGCTGCCCGAGCCGCCCCCGGTGATCGAGCTCGACGTGACCGACCAGGAGCACCTCGACACGCTCGCCGACCGGGTCGGCGAGCACCTCGACGGGCTCGACGGCGTGGTGCACTCGATCGCGTTCGCCCCGCAGTCCGCCCTCGGCGGCAACTTCCTCAACACCCCGTGGGAGGACGTGGCGACCGCGGTGCACGTGTCCACCTACTCCTACAAGGCGCTCGCGGTCGCCTGCCTGCCGCTGATGAAGGAGGGCGGCGGCTCGATCGTCGGCCTCGACTTCGACGCGAGCAAGGCCTGGCCGGTCTACGACTGGATGGGCGTGGCGAAGGCCGGCCTGGAGTCCACCAACCGCTACCTCGCCCGGCACCTCGGCCCGCACGGCATCCGGGTCAACCTCGTCGCGGCCGGCCCGGTGCGGACCATGGCCGCGCGCAGCATCCCGGGCTTCGAGGAGTTCGAGGAGATGTGGACCACCCGGGCGCCGCTCGGCTGGGACCTGACCGACCCGGTGCCCGCGGCCAAGGCGTGCGTCGCCCTGCTGTCGGACTGGTTCCCCGCCACCACGGGCGAGATCATCCACGTCGACGGCGGCGTGCACGCCATGGGGGCATGAGCCTCACCTGAGCGTTACGGGCGCCCGGCCGCGTTCGCGGCCGGGCGCCGTCGTGTCCCGGGCGGGCGGCTCAGGCGAGCCGGTGGCGGCTGCCGCGCGCGGCGGCCGGCTCCAGCGGGATCGTCGCGGGGCGCTCCTGGCGGGCGTTGCGGATCGACACCACGCGCGCGGCGACCACCGCCGACAGCAGCAGCGCCGCGGTGAGCGCGGTGCCCATCACGTCGTCCTGCGGCTTGCGCGGCGTCACCACCCGCCCGTCGCCGCCCGGCGCGATCGGCGGCAGCGTCGGCACCGGCCACAGCAGCGACAGGTCGGCCTTGTCCACGTCGGCACGCCGCGGCCGCTCGGTCGGCGTCGGCTTGGGGCGCGGGCGCCGCCGGGCGTGGCCGGCGTCCTCGCCGGCGGGCCGTACCGGCCGGGTGACGCCGACCTGGGTGCGCTCGCGGCGCCGTACGGCCTCGTCCTCGCCGCCGGGCGTGCGGCGGGACTCGGCGCGGCGCCCGTCCCGATCGCCGCCCCGCGCGTCGTCGGCGCCGGCGCGCTTCTCGCGCCGGTCGGCGCACCCGCTCCCCGTGCAGCGGTCGTCCGCGCCGCCCTGCGCCGCCTGGTCGCCGGTGACGCCCTCGCCCGTGCCGATGTGCCGGTCCGGGCGCGCGGGGGCCTCGGCGGACGCGCTGGGGGATGGGACGGCCTCGGTGTTCCCCGGGTTCCCCGCGTCGCCGCCCGCCGCGTCGTCGCCGGATTCGTCGCCGGCGGGGTCGTCGAAGTCGGCGAGGTCCTCGTCCGCCGTGTCGTCGACGCGCTGGCGCCCGGTGAGCGCCGCGCCCACGCTGCCGACCGTGTCGAGCAGGCCGCCCACCACCCGGCAGAGCCCATTGGTCACCCCCGCCAGCGGGCCGTTTGCGGCGCAGTCCTGAGCGCGCGCCGCGGCGGTCGCGGTCGTGGGCGGCAGCAGCCACATCCCCCCGCCGATCGCCAGCGTCACCGCGCAGGCGTAGAACGCGGACGTGCCACGTCCGAATCGCATGAATCCTCCACGGCGTCGAGTCCCCCACATTCCCGGCCCACCCCACCAACCCGGTCTTGGGTCAGTTTTTCGCCGCAGGAACGGTGGAACTCCAGGTAAGGGGATGATCGGTATGGAGGTGTAATACGCGAAACGCGCTCTTATTCCATCGCGGAAACGTCGTCGAGCGCCTGCCGGATCTCCGGCGGCAGGGTGAGCGCGTCGGCCCGCAGCACCCCGGTGAGCTGCGCGTGGGTGCGCGCCCCGGCGATCACCGCGGCGACGCCCGGCTGGTCGCGCACCCAGGAGAGCGCGACCGCGAGCGGGGAGACGCCGAGCCCCTCGGCCGCGGTGGTGACCGACTCGACGATCCGGCGGCTGCGGTCGTTCAGGTAGGGGCGGACGAACTCGGCGAAGTGCGGGGTCGCGGCCCGCGAGTCGGCGGGGATGCCGGTGCGGTACTTGCCGGTGAGCACGCCGCGGCCGAGCGGCGACCCGGCGAGGATCCCGACCCCGACGTGCTCGGCCGCGGGCAGCAGCTCGCGCTCGGCGTCCCGGGCGAGCAGCGAGTACTCCACCTGCGCCGAGACGATCGGCGCCCGGCCCGGCACCGCCTGCTGCCAGACCGCGGCCGCGGCGAGCTGCCAGCCGGTGTAGTTGCACACCCCGGCGTACGCGGTGCGGCCGGAGGTGACCGCGGTGTCGACCGCGGCGAGGGTCTCGTCGAGCGGCACCTCGGGGTCGAAGGCGTGCAGCTGCCACAGGTCGACCTCGTCGAGCCCCAGCCGCGCCAGGGAGGCGTCGAGCGCGGCGATGAGGTGCCGCCGGGAGGCGTCGCGGGACCGCGGCCCGCGCGGGGTGAGCGCGGACTTGGTGGCGATGACGAGGTCGGAGCGCGGCACCACGTCGCGCACCAGCCGCCCGAGCAGCACCTCCGCGTCGCCGCCGCCGTACACGTCGGCGGTGTCGATCAGCGTGCCGCCCGCGTCGACGAACGCCTTGATCTGTGCGGCGGCCTCCTCGGCGTCGGTGTCCCGCCCCCAGGTCATCGTGCCGAGCCCGATGCGGGAGACGGACAAGCCGCTACGCCCGACGAAACGCTGGTCCATGGTCGGCTCAGAGTACTAAACGGCCCGCGCCCGGGTCCCGGCGCCTGCGGGAACGCGCGGCCGATCCGGATGTTCGCCCACAGCGGGGAGCGCGGGGGGTGATCGAAGCGCGGCGGGGGCCATAAGCTGAGGGCGTGACGACGCTCCTGCTGGTCCGGCACGGCCTCACGGATCTGACCGGCTCGGTCCTCGCCGGGTGGACCCCCGGGGTCTCGCTCAGCGAGCGCGGCCGTACCCAGGTCGAGGAGCTGGCCGGGCGGCTGCGCGACCTCCCCCTCGACGCGATCGTGAGCAGCCCGCTCGAGCGGTGCCGCGAGACCGCCGAGGCGGTCGCGCGGGGGCGCGACCTGCGCGTGGCGGTGGACGAGCGCTTCGGCGAGGTCGGGTACGGCGAGTGGACCGGCCAGAGGCTGGAGGACCTCGCCAAGGAGCCGCTGTGGCGGGTGGTGCAGACCCACCCCAGCGCGGCCGCGTTCCCCGGCGGGGAGTCGCTCGCCGCGATGCAGCACCGCGCGGTCGCGGCGGTGCGGGACTGGAACGCCCGCCTCGGGGAGAAGGCGGTCTACCTGGTCTGCAGCCACGGGGACGTGATCAAGGCGATCGTCGCGGACGCGCTCGGGCTCCACCTCGACCAGTTCCAACGCATCACCGCCGATCCTGCTTCGCTCACCGTTATCCGATATACCCCCTTGCGTCCCTTCGTCATCAGGATGAACGACGTAGGTGGAGAAATGCGAAATATCCTCCCGTCGGAGTCCACAAACGGCGGTTCGGTGGACCAAGATGGGGGAGGAAACATCACCGAGAGCGATGCCGCGGTCGGCGGCGGAGCCGGGACCACGTAAGGTCTGGGTTATGCCGGTCTTCGACTACGATCCGCCAGAGAGGTTCGTGGCCGGTGCCGTCGGGCAGCCGGGCTCACGCGCCTTCTACCTGCAGGCCCGGGGTGCGGGTCGGATCACCACCGTCGGCCTGGAGAAGTTCCAGGTGGCCGTGCTCGCCGACCGGCTCGAGGAGCTTCTCGACGAGGTGCTGCGCAAGAGCGGCGGGCGCGCCCCGGTACCGGCGGTCGCGCCGGCCGAGCTGACCGACACCGATCCGCTCGACATGCCGATCGAGGAGGAGTTCCGCGTCGGCACGCTCGCCCTCGCCTGGGATCCGGAGACCTCGAAGGTGGTCATCGAGGCCCAGGAGATGACCGACGACGAGGACGAGGAGTTCCCCGGCGAGGACCGGGAACCCGCCGTGCTCCGGGTACGGATCAGCCCCGGCATGGCCCGCGCGTTCAGCAAGCGGGCCCTGGAGGTCGTGGCCGCCGGGCGCCCGCCGTGCCCGCTGTGCGGCCAGCCCATCGACCCCGACGGTCACATCTGCGTACGGCTCAACGGTCACCGTCCGCTGCAGATCCGGTGAGGGCCAGGTGAGCGCCGAAAGCGACCCCATGCCGAGCCACCCCCAAGGCACCCCGCCCCGTGAGCTCGACGACACCACCGCGATGCGCCTGCTCCGCGAGGGCAGGCTCGAGGTGGCGGGCCGCCTCGTCGAGGCCACCAACCTGACCCTCTACTGCACCGTGCAGCTCGGCGACCTCGTCGCCGCCTGCGTGTACAAGCCGGTCCGCGGCGAGCGCCCGCTGTGGGACTTCCCCGACGGCACCCTCGCCGCCCGCGAGGTCGCCGCGTACGAGGTGTCGGCCGCCACCGGCTGGCGCATCGTGCCCCCGACCGTCTACCGCGACGGACCGTTCGGCGACGGCATGGTGCAGCTGTGGATCGACGGCGACGCCGAGATCGACCTCATGACGCTCATGCGCAGCCGCAACCCCGCGCTGCGCCGCCTCGCCGTCTTCGACGCGATCGTCAACAACGCCGACCGCAAGGGCGGCCACCTCATCCCGCTGTCCGACGGGCACTTCTACGGCGTCGACCACGGGGTGTGCTTCTCCACCGAGGACAAGCTGCGCACCGTGCTGTGGCAGTGGCAGGGCAAGCCGCTGACCCGGGAGGCGGTGCAGGTGCTCGCCCGCATCGAGCGGGAGATGGAGCGCGGCCGGCTCGGGCGGCGGCTGCGCGAGCTGCTGTCCCGCGAGGAGGTCGAGGCGACCTGGGAGCGGGTGCGCCGCCTGCTCGACACCGGCATCCACCCCTACCCCTCGCGGAACTGGCCCGCGATCCCCTGGCCGCCGGTCTGATCCCCGGCCGCCCGCCACGCCGCAGGCGGGCGTAGGCTTACCGCACGGCCCGTCTCTACCGAAGCCGGAGGGAACAGGCGTGTGCACGGTGATCGTCGGATTTGCGCAGGACGCGGACGTCCCGGTGATGCTCGCGGGCGTCCGCGACGAGTTCCTCGCGCGGCCCTGGCTGCCGCCGGACCGCCACTGGCCCGACCGGCCCGGCCTGGTCGGCGGGCTCGACCTGCAGGCGGGCGGCACCTGGCTCGCCGTCGACCCGGAGACGTCCCGGGCGGCCGCGCTGCTCAACGGCCGCGGCGTGCTCGCCCGTGACGAGGTACGCCGGTCCCGCGGCGAGCTGCCGCTGCTCGCCCTCACCACCGGGGAGCCGCCGGCCGAGCCGGACCTGGCCTGCTACGACCCCTTCCACCTCGTGCTCGCCGAGGTGGGCGGGGTGCGGCTGTGGAGCTGGGACGGGCGGCGCCTCACCGAGGACAAGCCGCCCGAGGGCGTGCACGTGATCGTGAACGGCGGCCGGGCGCGCGGCGACGGCAACCCGCGCGCCGCCCACTTCCGCCCGCTGTTCGCCGCGGCCGAGGCCGGGGGCACAGGGCCCGCGGCGGAGGCGGGGGAGCGGCGCTGGCGCGCCTGGCGGGAGCTCGCCTCCGGCGCCGGGCTCGCCGCCGACGACCCGCGGGCGCTGATCGTCCGCCGCGACCTCGGCGAGCGGGGCGCGTGGGGCAGCTCCTCGGTCACGCTGCTCGGCCTGTCGCCGCACGGCGTGCGCTACGAGTTCTGCCCGCGCCCCGGCGACCCGGGCGCCTGGTACCGCGTGCTCGGCTGACGGCCGCGCCTCCGATATTGGCTCCGGGTGAAACGGTGAAAACGGACACCCCAGGCTGATCGGGATCGAGCCGGGCGCATATAGGCTCTGGCATATGCGTTCGTGGTCCGCTCCAGAGCTTCCCCGCCTGCCCGGGTCGGGGCACCGTCTGCGCCTGTACGACACCGCCGCCCGCGAGGTCCGGGAGGTGGGCCCGGCAGGGGAGAGCCCGGGGGAGGCGCGCATGTACGTCTGCGGCGTCACCCCGTACGACGCCACCCACCTCGGGCATGCCAACACCTACGTGGCCTTCGACATGGTGAACCGCGTGTGGCGGGACGCCGGGCACCGCGTGCACTACGTGCAGAACGCCACCGACGTGGACGATCCGCTGCTGGAGCGGGCCGAGGCGATCGGGGCGGACTGGCGGGAGCTGGCCGCCTCCGAGATCGACAAGTACCGGGGGGACATGGCCGCGCTGCGGGTGCTCCCGCCGCGCGATTACGTCGCGGTCACCGAGGTGATCGACGAGATCGCCGAGACCGTGGTACGGCTGCGCGAGAAGGGCGTCGCCTACGAGCTCGACGGCGACGTGTACTTCTCGGTCGCCGCCGCGCCCAAGTTCGGCGCGGTCTCCGGCTGCACCGAGGCCGAGATGCTCGAGCTGTTCGGCGAGCGGGGCGGCGACCCCGGCCGCCCCGGCAAGCGGAACCGCCTCGACTGGCTGCTGTGGCGCGCCGAGCGCCCCGGCGAGCCGTCCTGGCCCTCGCCGCTCGGCCGCGGCCGCCCCGGCTGGCACATCGAGTGCACCACGATCGCGCTCGCCAACCTCGGCCCCGGCTTCGACCTCATGGGCGGCGGCAGCGACCTGGTCTTCCCGCACCACGAGATGGGCGCGAGCGAGGGCCACATCGCGACCGGGGAGTGGCCGTTCGCCAGGAGCGTGGTGCACAGCGGCATGGTCGCCCTCGACGGCGAGAAGATGTCCAAGTCGCGCGGGAACCTGGTGTTCGTCTCCGAGCTGCGGCGCGAGCTCGACCCGATGGCGATCCGGCTCGCGCTGCTCGCCAACCACTACCGCGCCGACTGGGAGTGGACGCCCGCGCTCGGCCGGGCCGCCGCCGAGCGGCTGGCGCGCTGGCGGGCCGCCGTCGCCCGGGACCGCGGCCCCGACGCCCGTCCGGTGCTCGCACAGGTGCGCGAGCGCCTCGCCGACGACCTCGACACGCCCGGCGCGCTCGCCGCGGTCGACGCCTGGGCCGCCGCCGAGGGCGACGACCCGGACGCCCCGGGTCTCGTGCGCGACCTCGCCGACGCCCTGCTCGGCGTCGCGCTGTGACCTCACGGCCGTGACCCGGCCGTAACGCCGCGTGGTCAGCGCTCCGGCGTGGCCGCTCCGGGTTCGGCCGCGCCGGACCCGGACAGCTCGGCGAACGCGGCGAAGAAGCGCTCCCGGTCCTGCGGCGCGAGGTGGTCGGTGAACAGCACGCCGTCGAGGTGGTCCACCTCGTGCTGCAGGACCCGCGCGAGCATGCCGATCGCGCGGACCGTCTGCGGCCTGCCGTACATGTCCCGGCCCCGCGCCACCACCGCGAACGACCGCTCCACCGGGAACCACAGCCCCGGCGCGGACAGGCACGCCTCGTCGGCGGCCACCCGCCGCCCGGACGGCTCCAGCCGCGGGTTCACCAGATGCCCGCTGCGCCCGTCCACGTCGAACGCGATCACGCGTAGCGGCACGCCGAGCTGCGGCGCGGCGAGACCGGCGCGCCCCGGCCCCGCGCGCATCACCTGGTGCAGGGACTTGACCAGCTCGCGTACCGAACGATCGAACGTGACGACCGGCTCGCTCGGGACCCGTAACGCCGGATCGTCGAAAAGCCGGATCCGGTGCCTGGCGGCACCTCCGGCCTGCCCTCGCCTGGCCACGTGCACTCCCCCCGGGGGTGACGACACCGGAGGAAGGGGTTCCCCCTTCCGCCGCCGCCCAACCGTAGCGCCCGATCACCGCGGTCCCGCGCCCGGCCCGCCGTACGCTCTCGGCGGGACCTCCCGCCGCCCGCCGCAACACCCCGTGACGGGGCGTGCGCAGGCCCGGGTTTCCGCGATGTTGCCCGGGTGAAACGTGTGGATTGCACGTTACGCCGGTGCGTTACATGTAACCGGCGCACCGTCACCGAACGTCGTCGTGCGTAATCCGGCCCACCTAGCTTCGGTTCCCGGAAAATCCCCTGGCCGAAGCGGAACGCACGCGGGAGGAACGATGACGGTGGCCGGCACGGCCCGCGCCGGGCAGGCGGCAGGGCGGCCCAAGGGGCGCTGGATCGGCGACTGGCGCCCGGACGACCCGGTGTTCTGGGAGACCACCGGCAAGAAGGTCGCCCGCCGGAACCTGATCTGGTCCATCCTCGCCGAGCACCTCGGCTTCACGCTGTGGACGATCTGGAGCATCGTCACGGTACGGCTCGGCGCCTACGAGTTCACCACCGACCAGCTCTTCTGGCTCGTGGCGCTGCCCAACCTGGTCGGCTCCACGCTGCGCCTGCCGTACACCTTCGCCCCGGCGAGGTTCGGCGGCCGCAACTGGACCGCGGTCAGCGCCGCGCTGCTGCTCATCCCCGCCGTGCTGCTCGCGGTGGCGGTGAGCGACCCGGACACGCCGTACTGGGTGTTCCTGCTGATCGCCGCGACGGCCGGGTTCGGCGGCGGCAACTTCGCCTCCAGCATGGCGAACATCACCTACTTCTACCCGGAGAACCGGCAGGGCTGGGCGCTCGGCCTCAACGCCGCCGGCGGCAACATCGGCGTCAGCTCGGTCCAGCTCGTCATGCCGCCGGTGATCACCGCGTTCGGCCTCGCCGCGGCCGGCCTGGTGTGGGTGCCGCTCATCGTCGTCGCCACCGTCGGCGCCTGGCTGTTCATGGACAACCTCACCACCGCCAAGGCCGACCCGCGCGACCAGCTCCGGGTCGCCGGCCGGGCCCAGACGTGGATCATGTCCTTCCTCTACATCGGCACCTTCGGCTCGTTCATCGGCTACACCACGGCGTTCCCGCTGCTCATCACCAGCCAGTTCCCCGAGCACGGCGGCCTGGTCGGCCTCGCCTTCCTCGGCGCGCTGGTCGGCTCGCTGATCCGGCCCGTCGGCGGCCGGCTCGCCGACCGGCTCGGCGGCGCCCGGGTGACGCTGTGGAACTTCGCCGCCATGATCGGCGCCGTCGGCCTCGTCGGGCTCGGCCTGTCCGCCCGCAACGTGTGGCTGTTCTTCGGCGCCTACATGCTGCTCGTCACCACCACCGGCATCGGCAACGGCTCCACCTACCGCATGATCCCGGCGATCTTCCGGGCGAAGGCCGTCGAGGGCGTCGACCCCGCCGACGAGAAGCGGTACGCCGAGGCGCTGCTCGCCGGCAAGCGCAACAGCTCGGCCGCGATCGGCCTGATCTCCGCGATCGGCGCGTACGGCGGGTTCTTCATCAACCGCGGCTTCGGCACCTCGATCGCCGCCACCGGCGGCGCCACCTCGGCCCTGGTCGCCTTCGCCGCCTTCTACGCGGTCTGCCTCGCCGTCACCTGGTGGTGCTACCTGCGCACCGTCGGCGTCCGGTTCGTGCCCAGCCTCGCCTCGGCGCGGGTCTGACCCGGGCCGGCCCCCACCGGCGCGCGACCGGCTCCCCATCCTCCGTTCCTCGCGGGCGCGGCCCCGGACCGGCGGCGCCCGCGTCCCCATGCGGGCGGCCTCACCGCCCGGGATCCGCACCGTGGGCCCCGCTCACAGCGAGGAAACGGCGGCGTGAAAGCGGTTGGCGCCTTGTAGCACAGCGGTAACAGGAGGGACCCAACGGTGAAACCGCCGATCAGCACCATCGGACCCATGCCGATGGCCTCACCGAGCCCGACGGGGCCTGTGATGTCACAGACCACGCCCGGGACGCCCACCCACTGCCCGTACTGCGCGCTGCAGTGCGGCATGCGGCTCACCGCCGCGGGCGCCGGGGCCGGCGGCCGGCCCGTGCTCACCGTCACGCCCCGCGCGGACGTGCCGGCGAACGGCGGCGGGCTGTGCCAGAAGGGCTGGACGGCCGCCGAGCTGCTCACCGCGCCCGACCGGCTCACCACGCCGCTGCTGCGCGAGCACCGCGACGCGCCGCTGCGGCCCGCGGGGTGGGACGAGGCGCTCGACTTCGCCGCCGCCCGGATCCGCGAGATCCAGGCCGCGCACGGAACCGACGCCGTGGCGGTGTTCGGCGGCGGCGGGCTCACCAACGAGAAGGCCTACCTGCTCGGCAAGTTCGCGCGGGTGGCGCTGCGCACCGGCCAGATCGACTACAACGGCCGGTTCTGCATGTCCTCGGCCGCCGCCGCGTCGAACCGGGCCTTCGGGCTCGACCGGGGGCTGCCCTTTCCGGTCACCGACGTGGCGCGCGCCGACGCGATCCTGCTCGTCGGCGGCAACCTCGCCGAGACCATGCCGCCGTTCGTGCGCCACCTCGCCGCGATGCGCCAGGCCGGCGGGCGGCTGATCGTCGTCGACCCGCGGCGCACCCCCACCGCCGCGCTCGCCGACCTCCACCTGCAGATCACCCCCGGCACCGACCTCGCCCTCGCGCTCGGCCTGCTGCACATCGCCATCGCCGAGGGCCTGGTCGACACCGGCTACATCGAGCGGCGCACCACCGGCTTCGCCGCGGTGCGCACCTCGGTGTCGGCGTGGTGGCCGGAGCGGGCCGAGCGGGTCACCGGCGTGCCCGCCTCCCGGATGCGCGAGGCGGTGCGCACGCTCGCCGCCGCCCGCAACGCCATGATCCTCACCGCCCGCGGGGCCGAGCAGCACGCCAAGGGCACCGACACCGCCACCGCGTTCATCAACCTCGCCCTCGCCCTCGGCCTGCCGGGCCGCCCCGGCTCCGGGTACGGCTGCGTCACCGGCCAGGGCAACGGCCAGGGCGGGCGCGAGCACGGGCAGAAGGCCGACCAGCTGCCCGGCTACCGGCGGCTCGACGACCCCGCGGCCCGCGCCCACGTCGCCCGCGTGTGGGGCGTCGACCCGGACGACCTGCCCGGGCCCGGCCGCTCGGCGTACGAGCTGCTCGAGGCGCTCGGCACCCCGCACGGCCCCAAGGCCATGCTGCTGTTCGGCTCCAACCCGGTGGTCTCCGCGCCCCGCGCGGGCCTGGTCGCCGACCGGATCGCCGCCCTCGACCTGCTCGTCGTCACCGACCTCGTGCTGTCGGAGACCGCCGCGCTCGCCGACGTGGTGCTGCCCGCCACCCAGTGGGCCGAGGAGACCGGCACGCTCACCAACCTCGAGGGCCGGGTGCTGCTGCGCCGCCGGGCCGCGCCCCCGCCGCCGGGCGTGCGCGGCGACCTCGCGGTCATCTCCGGCCTCGCCCGCCGCCTCGGCCAGGACCCCGCAGCGTTCCCCGAGGACCCGCGCGCCGTCTTCGACGAGCTGCGCCGCGCCTCGGCCGGCGGGATCGCCGACTACTCCGGCATCACCTACGAGCGCATCGAGGCCGAGGGCGGCGTGTTCTGGCCGTGCCCGTCCGAGGACCACCCGGGCACCCCGCGGCCGTTCCTCGACCGCTTCGCCACCCCGGACGGCCGGGCCCGGTTCGTCCCGGTCGAGCACCGCGCCCCCGCCGAGGACCTCGACGAGCGCTACCCGGTCTACCTCACCACCGGCCGGGTGCTCGCCCAGTACCAGAGCGGCGCCCAGACCCGCCGCGTCGCCGCGCTCAACGAGGCCGCGCCCGAGGCGTACGTGGAGATCCACCCCGACCTCGCCGAGCGGCTCGGCATCGCCGCGGGCGAGCGGGTCCGGGTGACCAGCCGCCGTGGCACCGCCGAGGGGGTGGCGCGGATCAGCACGGCGATCCGGTCCGACACCGTGTTCATGCCGTTCCACTGGGCCGGGGAGGGCCGCGCGAACCTGCTCACCAACCCCGCGCTCGATCCCACCTCGCGCATGCCCGAGTTCAAGGTGTGCGCGGTCCGCGTCGAGCGCATCCCGGGAGCCGCCGCATGAGCGTGCTGTCGCTGAACGGCCACCGCCGCCGGGGCCGTGCCCGTGCCTCGCGCCTGGTCGTCGTGGGCAACGGCATGTCCGGCTCCCGCCTCGTCACCGAGGTGCGCGCCCGCGACCCCGAGATCCGCATCACCGTGTTCGGCGCCGAGCCCCGCCCGCCGTACAACCGGGTGCTGCTGTCGAACGTCGTCGCCGGCACCTCCCGGCCCGAGCAGGTATGGCTGCTCGACCCCGCCTGGTACGGCGAGCACGACGTGACCGCCCGCCTCGGGGTCCCGGTCACCGCGATCGACCGGGAGACCAGGACCGTCATCGCCGCCGACGGCACCCGCGAGCCGTACGACGTGCTCGTGCTCGCCCTCGGCTCCGAGCCGGTGGTGCCGCCGGTCGAGGGCGCGGACCGGGCCGTGGCCTTCCGCACCCTCGACGACTGCGAGCGCATCCTCGCGCGGGCCCGCACCGCCCGCCACGCGGTCGTGATCGGCGGAGGGCTGCTCGGCGTCGAGGCCGCCCGCGGGCTCGCCGGCCGCGGCCTGCCGGTCACCCTCGTGCACCTCGCCGAGCACCTCATGGAGCGCCAGCTCGACGCCGAGGCCGGGCTGGTGCTGGGCCGTACCCTCGCCCGGCTCGGCGTGGCGGTCCGCACCGGGGCCACGGTCACCGCGATCCGGCCCGACGGCGAGGGCCACCGGGTGGAGCTCGCCGGCGGCGAGGCGATCGCGACCGACCTGGTGGTGCTCGCCTGCGGGGTGCGCCCGGTCACCGGGCTCGCCCGCGCCGCCGGGCTCGAGGTCGACCAGGGCATCGTCGTCGACGACGAGATGCGCACCGACGACCCGGCGATCCACGCGATCGGCGAGTGCTGCCAGCACGCCGGGACCGTGTACGGCCTGGTCGCCCCGGCCTGGGAGCAGGCGGCCGTGGTCGCCGACCTGATCACCGGGGCCGACCCCGGCGCCCGGTACACCGGCTCGCGCACCGTCACCCGGCTCAAGGCCGCCGGGGTCGAGCTCGCCGCGATGGGGGAGACCCGGCTCACCGAGGACGACGCCGAGGTGGTCCGGTTCAGCCACCACCGCGACGGGACCTACCGCAAGCTCGTCATCCGCGACGACCGCCTCGTCGGGGCGATCCTGCTCGGCGACAGCCCGGCGGTCGGCACCCTCACCCAGCTCTACGACCGGGGCGCGCCGCTGCCCCGCGACCGGGCCGGGCTGCTGTTCCCCGGCCTCGCCGGCGCGGACGGCACGGCCGGCGACCCCGGCCGCGTCCCCGACGCGGCGACCGTGTGCCGCTGCAACAACGTGACCGCGGGCCGCATCCGGGCCTGCTGGGCCGCCGGGGCCCGCGACGTCGCCGCCGTGGCCGCCGCCACCCGGGCCACCACCGGGTGCGGAAGCTGCCGCGCGGACGTCGAGGCCATCGTCGCCGGGCTGCGCGCCCGGGACGCGCATCAGCGAGACCAGGAACGAGAGGAGGTGCCGGCGTGAGCACCGCGACCGCCGGCCGGGAGCGCGGCACGGCGACGCGCGTCGTCGTCGCCGGGTACGGCCCGGCCGCCCACCGGTTCATCGAGCGGCTCGGCGAGCTCGGCTTCGGCGGCTCGATCACCGTGCTCGGCGAGGAGCCGAGGCCCGCCTACGACCGGGTCGCGCTCACCTCCTACCTCGGCGGCAAGACCGCCGAGGACCTCACCTACCCGGTGCCCGAGGGCGTGACCGTCCGCCTCGGCGACCCGGTGGTCGCCATCGACCGCGAGGCCCGGCGGGTGCGCACCGCCTCCGGGCACGCCGAGCCGTACGACGTGCTCGTGCTCGCCACCGGGTCCCGGCCGTTCGTGCCGCCGGTGCCCGGGCGCGACCTGCCCGGCTGCCACGTCTACCGCACCATCGACGACCTGGACGCGATCCGGGAGCGCGCCGGGCACGTCACCTCGGGGGTCGTGGTCGGCGGCGGCCTGCTCGGCCTCGAGGCCGCCGACGCGCTGCGCGGCCTCGGCCTCGCCACCCACGTGGTGGAGGTGGCCGACCGGCTCATGCCCCGCCAGGTCGACGAGGGCGGCGGCGCGGTGCTGCGCCGCCACATCGAGGCGCTCGGCCTTTCCGTGCACACCGGCGTCGCCGTGGAGCGCATCGAGGCCGGACCCGACGGCGCCGTCGCCCGGGTCGTGCTCTCCGGCGGACAGGTGATCGAGACCGGGCTCGTGGTGTTCTCCGCCGGGGTACGGCCCCGCGACGAGCTGGCCCGCGAGGCGGGCCTGCCGGTCGGCGAGCGCGGCGGCATCGTGGTCGACGAGGGCATGCGCACCGCCGACCCGGCGATCTACGCGATCGGCGAGTGCGCGCTCGCCGGCGGCACGGTGCACGGCCTGGTCGGCCCCTGCCTCACCATGGCCGAGGTGGCCGCCGACCGCATCTGCGGCGGCATCGCCGCGTTCACCGGCGCGGACACCTCGACCAAGCTCAAGCTGCTCGGCGTCGACGTGGCGAGCTTCGGCGACATCACCGGCGAGGGCACGCTCGACGTCACCTACCTCGACCCGGTCGGGGGCGTCTACCACCGGCTGTTCGTCAGCGACGACGCCCGCACCCTGCTCGGCGGCATCTGCGTCGGCGACGCCACGGCGTACCAGACGCTGCGCCCGCTGGTCGGCCGCGAGCTGCCCGGCAGCCCCACCGAGCTGCTGTTCGGCGGCACCGCCGGGGTCGCCGTCGACCTGCCCGACGACGCGCAGGTCTGCTCGTGCAACAACGTGACCGCCGGGCGCATCCGCGCCGCGATCGCCGGCGAGGGCTGCACCGACATCGCCGCGATCAAGGGCTGCACCCGGGCCGGCACCGCCTGCGGCAGCTGCGTGCCGATGCTCAAGCGACTCCTCGAGCAGTCCGGGGTGCGGCAGAGCAAGGCGATGTGCGAGCACTTCGCCTACAGCCGGGCCGAGCTGTTCGACATCGTGCGGGTGCGCGGCATCAACTCCTTCTCCCGGCTCATCGCCGAGTACGGCACCGGCCGCGGCTGCGACATCTGCAAGCCCGCCGTCGCCTCCATCCTCGCCTCGCTCGGCAACGGCCACATTCTCGACGGCGAGCAGGCCGCGCTGCAGGACACCAACGACCACTTCCTCGCCAACATCCAGAGGAACGGCACCTACTCGGTGGTGCCGCGCATCCCCGGCGGCGAGATCACCCCGGAGAAGCTCATCGTCATCGGCGAGGTCGCCCGCGACTTCGGCCTCTACACCAAGATCACCGGGGCGCAGCGCATCGACCTGCTCGGCGCCCGCGTCGAGCAGCTCCCCAGGATCTGGAAGCGGCTCGTCGACGCCGGCTTCGAGTCCGGCCACGCGTACGGCAAGGCCGTACGGACCGTCAAGTCCTGCGTCGGCTCCACCTGGTGCCGGTACGGCGTGCAGGACTCGGTCGGCATGGCGATCGCGCTCGAGCTGCGCTACCGGGGCCTGCGCGCGCCTCACAAGATCAAGGCGGCGGTGTCCGGCTGCGCCCGCGAGTGCGCCGAGGCGCGCGGCAAGGACTTCGGCGTCATCGCCACCGAGCGCGGCTGGAACCTCTACGTCGGCGGCAACGGCGGCTTCCGCCCCCGGCACGCCGACCTGCTCGCCTCCGACCTGTCCGACGAGGAGCTGGTGCGCACCATCGACCGGTTCCTCATGTACTACATCCGCACCGCGGACCGGCTGCAGCGCACCTCCGACTGGCTGGAGAACCTCGAGGGCGGCCTCGACCGCCTCCGCGAGGTGATCATCGAGGACTCCCTCGGCATCTGCGCCGAGCTCGACGCGCAGATGGAGCGGCACGTCGCCGGCTACGTCGACGAGTGGCGCGCCACCCTGGAGGACCCGGAGAAGCTGCGCAGGTTCGTCAGCTTCATCAACGCGCCCGACACGCCCGACCCCTCGATCTCCTTCGAGATCGAACGCGACCAGATCAAGCCCGTGATGATCCCGCTGGAGGCGGTTCGATGACGCTGTCCCATCTCGAGGCGTCCGGCCTCGTCACCCTGCCCACGCCCCAGGCCACCACCCGGATCGCCGCCGCCGTCCGCGGCCGGGCGCGGACCTGGACCCCGGTCTGCGCCTACACCGACCTGCTGCCCGAGCGCGGCGCCTGCGCGCTCGTCGACGGCCACCAGATCGCGATCTTCCGCACCTTCGACGGCGCGCTGTACGCGATCGGCAACCGCGACCCGTTCAGCGGGGCCCACGTGCTCTCCCGCGGCATCGTCGGCACCCGCAACGGCGAGCCCACCGTGGCCTCGCCCATGTACAAGCAGGTGTTCTCGCTGGTCACCGGGGTGTGCCTGGACGACCCGGACGTCTCGGTGCCGGTGTACGCGATCCGCCTCAACGACAACGTGGTGGAGGTCGGCCGGTGAGGCCGCCGGCCGGGCGCGTCGCGGGCCCGCCGTACCCAGCACGTCCAGGACATCGACGGGACAGGTGAAGGCCGATCCCCGGGCCGCGCCCGGGGATCCCACCCACGAGGGAGTTGCCATGACGCACTGCAGGCACGGGCTCGTCCGGCCCGCCGCCCGGCCGGACGACGGCCCGCGCGCCGGACGGACCCGCGAGCCGGGGGAGGAGGGCCGATGACGGCGCTGCTGGAGGGAGCCGTGGTTCCGCCGCAGACCCCGTCCGTGGCGGAGACCTCGCCGGAGACCGCGCCCGACGCCCTCGCCGGGTTCACCATCGGGGTGACCGCCACCCGGCGCCGGGAGGAGTTCGCCGCCCTGCTGGAACGGCGCGGCGCCCGCGTGGTCCGCGCCCCCGCCATCCGGCTGGTGCCGCTGTCGGAGGACGCCGACCTGCTCGCCGCCACCCGCGAGTGCCTCGCCGCGCCGATCGACGACGTGGTGGTCACCACCGGCGTCGGCTTCCGCGGCTGGATGGCCGCCGCCGAGGGCTGGGGCCTCGGCGCGGAGCTCGCCGAGCACCTCGGCAAGGCGCGGGTGCTCACCCGCGGCCCCAAGGCGCGCGGCGCGGTGCGCGCGGCCGGGCTCAACGACCACTGGACCCCCGAGTCGGAGTCCTGCGAGGAGATGAAGGACCACCTCCTCGCCCAGGGCGTCGCCGGGCGGCGCATCGCGGTGCAGCTGCACGGCGAGCCGCTCACCGAGTTCATCGCCGCGCTGCGCGAGGCGGGCGCCGAGGTGATCGAGGTGCCGGTGTACCGCTGGCTGCCCTACCGCGACCCCTCGCCGCTGCGCCGCCTGGTCTCCCAGACGATCTCCGGCGCGGTCGACGCGGTCGCGTTCACCAGCGCCCCGGCCGTGCTCGCCATGCTCAACGCGGCCCGCGCCGAGGGCCTGGAGGAGGCGCTGCTCGAGGCGTTCTCCACCCGGGTGGTGTGCGCCTGCGTCGGGCCGATCACCGCGGGGCCGCTCGTCTCCCGCGGCGTGCCGGTGATCCAGCCCGACCGCTCCCGGCTCGGCGCGCTCGCCCGCCTGCTCGCCCGGCACCTGCCCGAGCACGGCGTCACCCGCCTGGTGGCCGGCGGGCACCGGCTGGAGATCCGCGGCCACGCGGTCGTGGTCGACGGCGAGCTCAAGCCGCTGCCGCCCGCCCCGATGGCGGTGCTCAAGCGGCTCGCCGAGAAGCCCGGCCACGTGGTCTCCCGGGCCGACCTGCGCCTGGTGCTGCCCGGCGGCCCCACCCGGGACTCGGCCGAGCACGCCGTGGAGATGGCGATCACGCGGCTGCGCCGGGCGCTCGGCCCCTCCGGCATCGTGGAGACCGTGGTCAAGCGCGGCTACCGGCTCGCCTGCGACCGGGACGGACTGCGGTGACGGGCCCGCGGACGGCACCGCCGTACCCGCGCCTGGCCCTCGCCGCCCCCCGGGCCGCGGCGGCCCGGTACGGCACCGGGCGGGTCCGGGGGCCCGGCGACGTGGGGCCGGGCCGGGCCTCCGGCACCCTGGTGCTCGTGGCGCACGGCACCCGTGACCCGGCGGGCGAGGCGGTGCTCGCCGCGCTCGCCGCCCGGGTGCGCGCCGAGCGCCCCGGGCACCGGGTGGAGCTCGCCTTCCTGGAGATCAGCTCGCCGCTGCTCGCGGACCTGCCCGCCCGGCTCCCCGAGCCGGTGGTCGTGGTGCCGCTGCTGCTCGCCGCCGGGTACCACGTGCGCGTCGACCTGCCGGGCGTGCTCGCCCGCACCCGCCCCGGCGCGGTGGTCGCCCGCGCGCTCGGCCCGCACCCGCTGCTCGCCTCGGCCCTGGCCCGGCGGCTCGCCGCGGCCGGGCTGCGCACCGCCGACGCGGTGATCCTCGGCGCGGCCGGCTCCTCCGACCCGCGCGCCCGCGAGGACGTGCGGGCCGCCGCCCGGCTGCTGTCGCTGCGGCTCGCCCGGCCGGTCACGGCCGCGTTCCTCTCGGCGGGGGAGCCCACCGTGGCCGACGCGGTCGAGGCGCTGCGCCGCGGCCCCGCGCCCCGCGTCGCGGTCGCCTCCTACCTGCTCGCGCCCGGCCACTTCCAGCGGCGCCTGGAGGCGTGCGGCGCCGACCTGGTGAGCGGGCCGCTCGGCGCGGACCGCGACGTCGCCGCGCTGGTGTGGGCGCGGCACGACGAGGCCCTCGTCGCGGCCGGCGTGCTGAAGCCCGGCGAGGCGGCCGCGGGCGCGGTGCCGCGCTCCGCCTGACCCCGCCGCGGGCCTTCCCCGCCGCCCCTCGCGCACCTTCGGCCGCCGCGCCGCCCGGCCCTCCCGCCCGGCGACGCCCGGCGCCGGCCTAGTGCTCGGCGCCGCCGTCGCGGCGGCGCAGGTAGCGCTCGAACTCGGCGGCGATCGCCTCGCCGGTCGCCTCGGGCAGCTCGGTGGCGTCCTTGCGCTGCTCCAGCTCCCGCACGTACTCGGCGACCTCCGCGTCCTGGGCGGCGAGCTCGTCCACGCCGCGCTCCCAGGCCCGCGCCTCCTCGGGCAGGTCGCCGAGCGGCACCGGGAACTCCAGCAGGTCCTCCACCCGGCGGAGCAGCGCGAGCGTCGCCTTGGGGTTCGGCGGCTGGGCCACGTAGTGCGGCACCGACGCCCACAGCGACACCGTCTCCAGCCCGGCCGCGGTGAGCGCCTGCTGCAGCACGCCCACGATGCCGGTCGGGCCCTCGTACCGGCTCAGCTCGATGTGGAGCTGCCGCGCCAGGCCCGGGTCGCTCACCGTGCCCACCACCGGCACCGGCCGGGTGTGCGGCGAGTCGTTGAGCAGGGCGCCGAGCAGGATCGCCCGCTCCACGCCGAGCTCCTGGCAGATCGCGATGATCTCGCGGCAGAAGGTGCGCCACCGGAAGTTCGGCTCGATCCCGCGCAGCAGCACGATGTCCCGCTCGCCGCCGGGCGGACGGGCGTGCAACAGCCGCGTCGTGGGCCAGATGATCGATCGTGTCAGGCCCTCGCCGAGCTCCACGATCGGGCGGGTGACCTGGAAGTCGTAGTAGTCCTCGGGGTCCAGCTCCAGCAAGGGGCCGGCCTTCCACTCCGTCTCCAGGTGCGCGATCGCGCCGCTGGCCGCCTCACCCGCGTCGTTCCAGCCTTCGAACGCGGCGATGAGCACCGGATCGACGAGCTCGGGGAGCCCTTCGAACTCGATCACTTGCGCCGCCTCCTCCTTCGCCCGGCCGCCGGGACGCGGCCTTCCGGCTAAGACTATTCGCTGGGCGCCCGGAAAAGCGACGGCAACCCCCTCCCGTATCGGGTGAAACCACCTCGTCGCGGTCGATCGAGGCGCGAACCACGTGCGGAACGACGGTTCGGACGGCCTCCGCGATGGCCCGGACCCGGCATCACGGGCACCGCTAGACTTACCGCATGAGCAGATCGACCTTCCGTGACGCCCTGTCCCAGCGCATCCTCATCGCGGACGGGGCGATGGGGACGATGCTGCAGCGCCACCAGATCACGCTCGACGACTTCGAGGGTCACGAGGGCTGCAACGAGGTGCTCAACGTGACCCGGCCCGACGTGGTCCGGGCGGTGCACGACGCCTATCTCGAGGCGGGGGTCGACTGCATCGAGACCAACACCTTCGGCGCGAACCTCGGCAACCTCGGCGAGTACGACATCGCCCACCGGATCTACGAGCTCTCCGCGGCCGGGGCGCGGCTGGCCAGGGAGGCCGCCGACCACTGGTCCACCCCGGACCACCCGCGGTTCGTGCTCGGCTCCATCGGCCCGGGCACCAAGCTGCCCACCCTCGGCCACGTCACGTTCGCCGAGCTGCGCGAGGCGTACCGGCAGAACGCGGCCGGCCTGGTGGCCGGCGGGGCCGACGCGCTCATCATCGAGACCTGCCAGGACCTGCTCCAGCTCAAGGCCGCGGTGATCGGGGCGAGGCGGGCGATCGCCGAGTCCGGCCGGGACGTGCCGATCATCGCCCAGGTGACCGTGGAGACCAACGGCGCCATGCTGCTCGGCACCGAGATCGGCGCGGCGCTCACCGCGGTCGAGCCGCTCGGCGTGGACGTGATCGGCCTCAACTGCGCCACCGGCCCCGCCGAGATGAGCGAGCACCTGCGGTACCTCGCCAAGCACTGCCGGCTGCCGCTGTCCTGCATGCCGAACGCCGGCCTGCCCGAGCTCACCGCCGACGGCGCCCACTACCCGCTCACCCCGGCCGAGCTCGCCGACGCCCACGACGTGTTCACCCGCGAGTACGGCCTCGCCCTCGTCGGCGGCTGCTGCGGCACCACGCCCGAGCACATGCGCCTGGTGGTCGAGCGGCTGCGCGGCCGCGAGCGCGCCCCGCGGCGCCCGCGCCCCGAGCCCGGCGCGTCCTCGCTCTACCAGCACGTGCCGTTCCGCCAGGACACCTCGTTCCTCGCCATCGGCGAGCGCACCAACGCCAACGGCTCCAAGGCGTTCCGCGAGGCGATGCTCGCCGGAAAGTGGGACGAGTGCGTGGAGATCGCCCGCGCCCAGGCCCGCGACGGCGCGCACATGCTCGACCTGTGCGTCGACTACGTCGGCCGGGACGGCGTGGCCGACATGAAGGAGCTGGCGTTCCGGTTCGCCACCGCGTCCACGCTCCCCATCATGATCGACTCCACCGAGCCCGCGGTGATCCAGGCCGCGCTGGAGATGCTCGGCGGCCGCTCGGTGATCAACTCGGTGAACTACGAGGACGGCGACGGCCCGAACTCCCGGTTCGCCCGGATCATGCCGCTGGTGAAGGAGCACGGCGCGGCCGTGGTCGGGCTCACCATCGACGAGGAGGGCCAGGCCCGCACCGCCGAGCACAAGCTCCGCGTCGCCACCCGGCTGATCGAGGACCTCACCGGCACGTGGGGCATGCGGATCGAGGACATCATCATCGACTGCCTCACCTTCCCGATCGCCACCGGCCAGGAGGAGACCCGCCGCGACGCCCTGGAGACCATCGAGGCGATCCGCGAGCTCAAGCGGCGCTACCCGAAGGTGCAGACCACGCTCGGCGTGTCGAACGTCTCGTTCGGCCTCAGCCCGGCCGCGCGCGTGGTGCTCAACTCGGTGTTCCTCAACGAGTGCGTCAACGCCGGGCTCGACTCGGCGATCGTGCACGCCTCCAAGATCCTGCCGATGGCGCGCATCCCGGCCGAGCAGCGCGAGGTCGCCCTCGACCTCGTCTACGACCGGCGGCGCGAGGGCTACGACCCGCTGCAGCGGTTCATGGAGCTGTTCGAGGGCGTGGACGCCGCCTCGCTGCGCCAGGACCGGGCCGCCGAGCTCGCCGCGCTGCCGCTGTGGGAGCGGCTCAAGCGGCGCATCATCGACGGCGAGCGCAAGGGCCTGGAGGAGGACCTCGACCTCGCGCTGCGGACCCGCCCCGCCCTGGAGATCATCAACGACGTGCTGCTCGACGGCATGAAGGTCGTCGGCGACCTGTTCGGCCGGGGCGAGATGCAGCTGCCGTTCGTGCTCCAGTCCGCCGAGGTGATGAAGGCCGCGGTCGCCTACCTCGAGCCGCACATGGAGAAGGTGGAGACCGGCGGCAAGGGGCGGATCGTGCTCGCCACGGTCAAGGGCGACGTGCACGACATCGGCAAGAACCTGGTCGACATCATCCTGTCGAACAACGGCTACGAGGTGATCAACCTCGGCATCAAGCAGCCGGTGTCCGCGATCCTCGAGGCCGCCGAGCGCCACCGGGCCGACGTGATCGGCATGTCCGGCCTGCTGGTGAAGTCCACGGTGGTGATGAAGGAGAACCTCGAGGAGATCAACGCCCGGGGTCTCGCCCGGCGCTACCCGGTGCTGCTCGGCGGCGCCGCGCTCACCCGCGCCTACGTCGAGCAGGACCTCGCCGACATCTACGAGGGCGAGGTGCGGTACGCCCGGGACGCCTTCGAGGGCCTGCGCCTGATGGACGCGTTCATGGCGGTCAAGCGCGGCGAGGAGGGCGCCGAGCTGCCCCCGCTGCGCACCCGCAAGGTCAAGTCGGGCGCCCGGCTCATCCGCACCCCCGAGGCGGAGATGCCGAAGCGCTCCGACGTCGCCGTGGACAACCCGGTGCCGGCGCCGCCGTTCTACGGCGCCCGCGTGGTCAAGGGCGTGCCGCTCGCCGACTACGCCGCGTACCTCGACGAGCGGGCCACGTTCATGGGCCAGTGGGGCCTCAAGCCGACCCGCGGCGGCCGCTCCGGCCCGTCGTACGAGGAGCTCGTGGAGACCGAGGGGCGGCCGCGGCTGCGCATGTGGCTGGAGCGGCTGCAGACCGAGAACCTGCTGCAGGCCGCCGTGGTCTACGGCTACTTCCCGTGCGTCAGCGAGGGCGACGACCTGGTCATCCTCGACGAGGCCGGGAACGAGCGCACCCGGTTCACCTTCCCCCGGCAGCGCCGCGACCGGCACCTGTGCCTGTCCGACTTCTTCCGCCCGCGCGAGTCCGGCGAGGTCGACGTCGTCGCCTTCCAGGTGGTGACGATGGGCGCCCGGATCGGCCAGGCCGCCCAGGAGCTGTTCGCCAAGGACGCCTACCGCGAGTACCTGGAGCTGCACGGCCTGTCGGTGCAGCTCACCGAGGCGCTGGCGGAGTTCTGGCACGCCCGGGTCCGCGAGGAGCTCGGCCTCGCCGGCGAGGACCCCGACGACATCGAGGGCATCCTTGACGTGAGGTACCGCGGCTGCCGCTACTCGTTCGGCTACCCGGCCTGCCCGAACCTGGAGGACCAGCGGCAGCTGTTCGAGCTGCTCGACCCGTCCCGGATCGGCGTGACCCTGTCGGAGGAGTTCCAGCTCCACCCCGAGCAGTCCACCTCGGCGCTGATCGCCCACCACCCCGAGGCGAAGTACTTCAAGGTCTGACCGGCGTACGGCACGGCCGGGCGGCTCCGGTCGCCCGGCCGCCGGCGTGCCCGGGCCACCCGGACCGGACAAGGCCGCCAAGCCCGGACGAAGGCGGCATGGCAGAATCACGGGGGGCGCCGTCGCGGGTGCGCCCGCACGAGAGCGAACCTGTACGGGGGTGGTGGGGTGGAGGCGGTCCTGTTCGACATGGACGGCCTGCTCATCGATTCCGAGCAGCTCTGGTACGAGGTGGAGACCGAGGTCGCAGAGCGGCTCGGCGGCACCTGGGGGAGGGCGCACCAGAAGCGGCTCGTGGGCGGCTCGATGCGCTCCACGGTGAGCTACATCCTCGAGGTGACCGGGGCGGACGTCGCCCCCGAGGTGGTCGCGGGCTGGATGCTCGAGGGCATGCGGTCCCGGCTCGCCGAGGGGATCGAGCTCATGCCCGGCGCCGACGAGCTGCTCACCGAGGTGCGTGCGGCGGGCCTGCGCACCGGGCTGGTCACCTCCTCCGGCCGGGTGCTCGCCGACGCGGTGCTCGGCGTGGTGGGCGCCGACCGGTTCGACGTGGTGGTCACCGGGGACGACGTCACCCGGCACAAGCCCGACCCCGAGCCGTACCTGCGGGCGGCGCGGCTGCTGGGCCTGCCGCCCGGGCGCTGCGTGGCGCTGGAGGACTCGCCGAACGGGGTCGCCGCGGCGACCGCCGCGGGCTGCCGCGTGGTGGCCGTGCCGAGCGTGCTGCCGGTCGAGGAGGCGCCGGGCCGCCTCGTCGTCGGCTCCCTCAAGGAGCTCTCCGTGTACCGGCTGCGCGGCCTGTTCCCCGAACCCTGATCACCCCTGTCGCGTCCCCCTAGGGGAGGGACCCTCCTTGCGGAGGAGCCCGCCCGGTCGCGTCGCGTGTCAGGATGGAGGGGCAGGCGATGTCGACGGGGTGAGGCGGATATGTCCTTTGATCAGATCGCGTGGTTGCCGCTGTGCGCCGGGCTCACCGCGGCCGGCCTGGTGCTCGCCTTCCTGGCGTTCCGGCGGCGCGGGGCCGCCTCGGGGCTGCGGGTGACCGCCTGGGCGCTGCTGCCGATGGCCGCCTACCTGACCGGCGCGCTGCAGACGCTGTGGCAGATCGGCACGGCGGCGGTGCGGTTCGTCACCGGGCTGGTGCTCTCGCCGATGGTGTGGGCCGGGGTGATCCTCACCGGCCTGTCGGTGCTGCTGTTCCTCGTCTCCGGCATCCTGCGCAGGCGCGGCGGCGGTGGCCGGCGCCAGGCCGAGCGGGCGGCCGGCGGCGACGCGGCGGGCACGGCGGCGCCGGGCGGCGGCGCGCGGCGCCGGGACGTGACGGGGAGCGAGCCCACCCGGCCGCTGCCGCGTCCGGGCCGGCAGGCGCCCGCGGACGACGATTTCTCCGAGATCGAGGAGATTCTCAAACGGCGCGGGATTGCTTAACGGAATCGTCCCGGCGGGTTTTTCGAGCCCGATTGCGGGTAAAAAAATGTCCCTGTTTTATCTTGGTATGTCACGGTTTTGAGACATAACCATGACACCTCCAGGACATACCTCCGAAGATCAACACAGATGAGTTTCGCCTGAATCACAGTTGAGCCACATCGTTCGTTCACGTACTGGTCAGCGCAGCTCAGGGCATAGATTCTGCCTCCTGGGACGACGGTTAGGGTGGTCGTCCTAGCCGCGCTGTCGACCGACAGTCGGCGCGTTGGTTTTGTCGTCTGTGATCCAGGGGGCCGACAGTATGAGCGCGCCGCTCGACGTGCCGGGCAGTACCGCCGAGGCGCAGCCCGAGGCCGTACTCGAGGGTGCGAGCGGAAAGGCGATCCAGGGCCGATCACTCGGCCAGATCGCCTGGAATCGCCTCAAGCGCGACAAGGTCGCGATGTCCGGTGCGTTCGTCGTGATCTTCCTGATCCTGGTCGCGATCTTCGCCCCGGTCGTGGTGCGGCTGTTCGGGCATCCGCCCCTCGAGTTCCACCAGGAGATGATCGACCCGGTCACCCAGATCCCCAAGGGCGGGTCGGGCATCAGCAGCGAGTTCCTGTTCGGCGTCGAGCCGCAGACCGGCCGCGACCTGTTCAGCCGCGTGGTGTACGGCTCGCGCATCTCGCTGCTGATCGCGTTCTGCGCCACCCTGCTCTCGGTGCTGATCGGCACGATCATGGGCATCGTGGCCGGCTACTTCGGCGGCTGGGTGGACTACATCATCAGCCGCCTGATGGACGTCTTCCTCGCCTTCCCCCTGCTCGTCTTCGCCCTCGCCCTCGTCGGCGTGCTGGCGCAGTTCGAGCAGCAGCTCGGGATCAAGGGGGACTCCCTCCGCATCGCGCTGCTCATCTTCGTGATCGGGTTCTTCAACTGGCCGTACATCGGCCGCATCATCCGCGGCCAGACGCTCTCGCTGCGCGAGCGCGAGTTCGTCGACGCCGCCCGGAGCCTTGGGGCGCGCGGGCCGTACATCCTGTTCCGGGAGATCCTGCCGAACCTGATCGCCCCGATCCTCATCTACGCCACGCTGCTCATCCCCTCGAACGTGCTGTTCGAGGCCGCGCTCTCGTTCCTCGGCGTCGGCGTCCAGGCGCCCACGCCCACCTGGGGCGGGCTGCTGTCGGAGGCGGTGAAGTACTACACCGTGCCGCACTTCATGTTCTTCCCGGGCATGGCGATCTTCATCACGGTCCTCGCCTTCAACCTGTTCGGTGACGGCCTGCGCGACGCGCTCGACCCCAAGTCCTCCCGCTGACCAGCGATCTTCCATCCCCGTTTCCGACCACCAAGGGGTGCAACGCATGAAGAAGAAGTCCGCACTGGCGTTCACCGCCGTGGGGGCGGCCCTCGCCCTGGGCCTGTCCGCCTGCGGCGGGGGCGGCGCACAGTCGTCGGGTGGGGGCGGCGAGTCCGCAGCCGCCAAGCACACCATGAACGCCGCTCTTGAGAACGTGTTCAACCCTTCCGACAAGAAGGGCGGCACGCTCAAGATGGCGATCTCCGAGGACTGGGACTCGATCGACCCCGCCGACACCTACTACGCCCTGTCCTGGAACCTCATCCGGATCTACGGCCGGCCGCTGGTCACCTACAACCCGGCGCCGGGCGCCAAGGGCCGTGAGCTCGTGCCGGACCTCGCCGAGAGCCTCGGCACCCCGAGTGACGGCGGCAAGACCTGGACCTACAAGCTCCGCGAGGGCGTCAAGTTCGAGGACGGCACGCCGATCACGTCCAAGGACGTCAAGTACGCGGTGCTGCGGTCGCTCGACAAGGAGACCTTCCCGAACGGCCCGACGTACTTCAACGACTGGCTCGACCTGCCCAAGGAGTTCAAGAGCGTCTACAAGACGCCGGACGTGAACACCGACCAGGCGATCGAGACCCCGGACGACCGGACGATCGTCTTCCACCTGAAGAAGCCCTACGGTGGCTTCGACAACTTCGCCGCGCTGCCGGCCACCATCCCGGTGCCGAAGGACAAGGACACCGGCACCAAGTACCGCGAGCACCCGATCGCGTCCGGTCCGTACATGTTCGAGACCGTGCAGACGGGCAAGCAGTACACGCTGGTGCGCAACCCGAACTGGGACCCGGCGACCGACCCGATCCGTAAGGCGCTGCCGGACCGGTACGAGATCTACCTCGGCGTGAACTCCGACGACCTGGACAACCGGGTCATCTCCGGTGACCTCCACGTCGACCTCGCCGGCACCGGCGTGCAGCCGGCCGCGCTCGGCCGCGTGCTCAGCGACCCGCAGCTGAAGGAGCGGGTGGACAACCCGACCGGCGCCCGGACCTGGTACATCCCGATCGTCCCGGACGTCAAGCCGCTCGACAACGTCGAGTGCCGCAAGGCCATCATCTACGCGGCCGACCGGGTCAGCCTCCAGCAGGCCTACGGCGGCGAGTTCGCCGGCGGCGAGATCGCGACCGGCCTCATGCCGCCGTCCATCGACGGCTGGAAGAAGATCGACCTGTACCCGACCGGCACCGGCGACCTGGACAAGGCCAAGGAGGCCCTGGCCAAGTGCGGCCAGCCGAACGGCTTCGAGACCACCATGGCCTACCGGTCCGACCGGCCGAAGGAGAAGGCGACCGCCGAGTCGCTGCAGCAGTCGCTGGCCCGGGTCGGCATCAAGCTCAACCTCAAGGGCTACCCGACCAGTGACTACTTCACCCTCTACTTCGGCAAGCCGTCCTTCGTGAAGGAGAACGGCATCGGCCTGGGCACCCACGGCTGGGGCGCGGACTGGAACGACGGCTTCGGCTTCATGTCCCAGATCACCGACAGCCGGACGATCCGCGAGTCGGGTAACTACAACATCAGCATCAAGAGCGACGAGATCGACAAGCTGATCGACCAGGCCAACGAGGAGACCGACAAGGCCAAGCGCGACGAGCTGTGGGCCCAGGTGGACTACAAGGTCATGGAGGAGGCGTTCGTCCTCCCGATCGTGTGGTCCAAGAGCGTGCTGGTGCGCCCGATCGGCGCGACGAACGTGTTCGTCACCGGCGCGTTCGACATGTACGACTACCTGAACATGGGCGTCGCCTGACGGACGCCCGGTCGGTTCGGTAACCGAGGCGCGTGGGGGCCGGCCTGAGCGGCCGGCCCCCCGGAGCCGGGGGAAGGTGTGGGCACTTACATCATTCGGCGCCTGATCGGCGCGGTGTTCATGCTCATCGTGGTGAGCATGGTCACGTTCTCGATCTTCTTCGTGGTGCCGCGGCTGGCCGGCGCGACGCCGATGGACATGGCCAACCGCTACGTGGGCAGGGCGGCGACCGGCGAGATCGTCGCGGCCCAGGCGGAGCGGCTCGGATTCAACGACCCGCTGGTCGTGCAGTACGGGCGGTGGATCGCCGGGGTGTTCTTCGGCACCGAGTACGACACCGGCGCGGGCGTGGAGCAGTGCCCCGCCCCCTGCTTCGGCTACTCGTTCATCACCCGGCAGCCGGTCTGGCCGGACCTGATGGACCGGCTCCCGGTCACGGTCTCGCTGGCGGTCGGCGCCGCGGTGCTGTGGCTGATCGGCGGCATCGCCACCGGCGTGGTGTCCGCGCTGAAGCGGGGGAGCCTGTTCGACCGCGCCGCGATGGGCGTGGCGCTCGCCGGCGTCTCCCTGCCGATCTTCTTCACCGGCATCGCCTCGCTCGTGGTCTTCAGCTACGGCCTGGGCATCACCGCGCCCGGCGGCAGCTACACGCCGTTCCTGGAGAACCCGGTCGAGTGGGCCTACAACATGATCCTCCCATGGACGACGCTCGCCTTCCTCTACGCGGCGTCGTACGCGCGGCTCACCCGGGCGGGCATGCTGGAGACGATGAGCGAGGACTACATCCGCACCGCGCGGGCGAAGGGCCTGCCCGAGTCGAAGGTGATCGTCAAGCACGGCCTGCGGGGCGCGCTCACCCCGATCGTCACCATCTTCGGCCTCGACTTCGGCCTGCTGCTCGGCGGCGCCGTGCTCACCGAGAGCACGTTCTCGCTCAACGGCGTGGGCAAGTACGCGGTGAGCGCCATCATGAAGAACGACCTGCCGCAGATCATGGGCGTCACCATGCTCACGGCGTTCTTCGTGGTGATCGCGAACCTGATCGTGGACCTGTTGTACGCGGTGGTCGACCCGAGGGTGAGGCTCTCGTGACCGAGAAGACCAGCAGTCAGGCCGCCCCCACCGGCGGCGGCCAGGGCGGGCCGCCCACCTCGTTCCTCGAGGTGCGGGACCTGCGCATCCACTTCCCGACCGACGACGGCCTGGTGAAGTCGGTCGACGGGCTGTCGTTCAAGCTGGAGCGGGGCAGGACCCTCGGCATCGTCGGCGAGTCCGGTTCCGGCAAGAGCGTCACCAGCCTCGGCATCCTCGGCCTGCACAAGGGCGGCCGCGCGCGGATCTCCGGCGAGATCTGGCTCGACGGCGAGGAGCTGGTGTCCGCGAGCGCCGAGCAGGTACGGCGGCTGCGCGGCAAGAAGATGGCGATGATCTTCCAGGACCCGCTGTCGGCGATGCACCCGTACTACACGGTGGGCGACCAGATCATCGAGGCCTACCGGGTGCACAACGACGTCAGCAAGCAGGTCGCGCGCAAGCACGCCATCGAGATGCTGGCCCGGGTCGGCATCCCGCAGCCGGACCGCCGCGTGGACAGCTACCCGCACGAGTTTTCCGGCGGCATGCGCCAGCGGGCGATGATCGCCATGGCGCTGTGCTGCGACCCCGAGCTGCTCATCGCGGACGAGCCCACCACCGCGCTCGACGTGACCGTGCAGGCCCAGATCCTCGACCTCATGCGGGACCTGCAGCGCGACTTCAACGCCGCGCTGATCATCATCACCCACGACCTCGGCGTCGTCGCCGAGCTCGCCGACGACATCCTGGTGATGTACGCCGGCAGGGCGGTCGAGTACGGCCCGGCCGAGGACATCTTCGAGCGCCCCGAACACCCCTACACCTGGGGCCTGCTCGGCTCGATGCCGCGCCTGGACCGGGAGCCGACCGAGCGGCTCATGCCGATCAAGGGAACCCCGCCCTCGCTGATCAACGTGCCGCGCGGCTGCGCGTTCCACCCGCGGTGCGGGTTCACCGGCCGCACCGGGGGCAGGTGCGACACCGAGGTGCCCGAGCTCGTCGAGACCGCGCCCGGCCACCTGGTGCGGTGCCACATGAGCGCGCAGGACCGGCGCGCCATCTGGGAGAACGAGATCCGTCCGAACCTGGAGTCGGCGTGAGCGGCGAGGCGAGACGAGCGCCACGGGGGCGCGATCGGCACGACGGCCGGTACGGCGGCGCGGGCGCGCGGCGGATGAAGGAGACCTCATGACCGAAGAACGGCCACTGCTGTCCGTCCAGGGCCTGCGCAAGCACTTCCCCATCACCAAGGGCCTGCTCAAGCGGCAGGTCGGGGCGGTCAAGGCGGTCGACGGCGTCACCTTCGAGGTGCGCAAGGGCGAGACGCTCGGCCTGGTGGGGGAGTCGGGCTGCGGCAAGACCACCACGGGCCGGCTCATCACCCGGCTGCTCGAGCCGAGCGACGGGAAGATCATCTTCGACGGCACGGACATCACCCACCTGTCGCAGGGGAAGATGCGCCCGCTGCGCCGCGACATCCAGATGATCTTCCAGGACCCCTACTCGTCGCTCAACCCGCGGCACACCGTGGGCACGATCGTCGGCGCGCCGTTCCGCATCCAGGGCATCAAGACCGAGCAGGGCGTCAAGAAGGCGGTCCAGGAGCTGCTCGAGCTGGTCGGGCTCAACCCCGAGCACTACAACCGCTACCCGCACGAGTTCTCCGGCGGCCAGCGCCAGCGCATCGGCATCGCCCGCACGCTCGCCCTCCGGCCCAAGCTGATCATCGCCGACGAGCCGGTCTCCGCGCTCGACGTGTCGATCCAGGCCCAGGTGATCAACCTGCTGGAGGACCTGCAGCAGGAGCTCGGCCTCACCTACGTGGTGATCGCCCACGACCTGTCGGTGGTGCGGCACATCAGCGACCGGGTCGCGGTCATGTACCTGGGCAAGATCGTGGAGCTCGCCGACCGCAAGGGGCTCTACGAGTCGCCGATGCACCCGTACACCAAGGCGCTGCTGTCGGCGGTGCCCATCCCCGACCCCAAGCGGCGGCTGCACCGCGAGCGCATCCGCCTGCAGGGCGACGTGCCGAGCCCGATCAACCCGCCGCCGGCCTGCCGCTTCCACACCCGCTGCTGGAAGGCGCAGGAGATCTGCCGGACCGTCGAGCCGCCGCTGGAGACGCTCGCGCCCGGCCACCAGGTCGCCTGCCACTTCCCGGAGAACGCCCCGGCGGCCAAGGAGGCGCAGGCCGAGACCGACCGGGACGACGCCAAGGAGAGCGAGACGGCCGTCGGCGCCGGCTGACCCGCCGCGACGCGGCCGCCCGGCCCCGGTGAGGGGGACGCGGGGGCCGTGCGTCCCGGCGCGCGACCGCCTCCGTGGGCCGGGACGCACGCCGGTCAGGACAGCGCGCCCGGGGTGACCAGCCCGGTCTCGTACGCGAGCACCACGGCCTGCACCCGGTCGCGCAGGCCGAGCTTGGTGAGCACGTTGCCGACGTGCGTCTTCACCGTGGTCTCGCTCACCACCAGCTCGGCGGCGATCTCCGCGTTCGACATGCCCCGGGCGATCAGGCGCAGCACCTCCAGCTCGCGCTCGGTGAGCCGCTCCAGGCGCGGCGGGGTGGGCCGCGGCCCGGCCGCGGGCAGCCGGGAGGCGAACCTGTCGAGCAGCCGCCGGGTCACGCTCGGCGCCACGATCGCGTCCCCGGCCGCCACCACCCGGATCGCCTGCACCAGGTCGTCCGGCGGCACGTCCTTGAGCAGGAAGCCGCTCGCCCCGGCGCGCAGCGCCTCGATGATGTACTCGTCGAGGTCGAACGTGGTGAGCACGAGCACCCGCGGGGTGTGCGCGCCCCCGGCCGCGTCGCGCACGATGCGCCGGGTCGCCTCGATGCCGTCCACCCCGGGCATGCGGATGTCCATGAGCACCACGTCGGGCAGCAGCGCCCGCGCCTGCTCGACGGCGGCGGTGCCGTCCCCGGCCTCGCCCACCACGGTCACGTCGGGCTCGGCCTCGAGGATGAGCCGGAACCCGGTGCGCAGCAGCGGCTGGTCGTCGACGAGCAACACCCTGATCGTCATCTCTCTCCCCGCGAGGCCGTCGTGAGGGGGAAGCGGGCACACACCTCGAACCCGCCGCCCCGACGCGGGCCGACCCGCAGTTCCCCACCATAGAGGGAGACGCGCTCGCGGATGCCCACCAGGCCGTGGCCGGTGCGCTCGCCGTCCCCGCCGCCCGCGTGCCGGGCGCCGTCGGCCCGATGCGGCCGGCCGTTCCGCTCCCGCGGCGCCTCCTCCGGATCCGGGCCCCGGCCGTCGTCCTCGACCCGCACGGTGAGCGCGCCCGGCTCGTACCGCAGCGTCACCCACGCCCGCGCCGACGGCCCGGCGTGCCGCAGGGTGTTGGTGAGCGCCTCCTGCACCAGCCGGTAGACCGCGAGATCCATGCCCGGGGGGAGCTTCGGCCCGTCGCCCTCGACCCACAGCTGGGTGCGCAGGCCCGCCTCCCGCATCTGCTCCACCAGGGCGGGCAGATCGCCCACGCCCGGCTGCGGGGCCCGCTCGCCGTCCTCGCCGTCGGTGCGCAGCACCCCGACGATGTTGCGCATCTCCGCCATCGCGGTGCGCCCCATCTCCTCGATCGCCGACAGCGCGTCGGCGGCGAGGCCGGGGTTGGACGCGAGCACCTTGCGCGCCGCCGCGGCCTGCACCGTCATCACGCTGACGTGGTGGGCGACCACGTCGTGCAGCTCGCGGGCGATGCGCTGCCGCTCCTCGGCCCGGGCCGCCCGCCGGTCCGCCTCCCGCGCCCGCTCGAGCCGCTCGGCCCGGTCCTCCAGCTCGGCGAGGTAGGCCCGGCGCAGCCGGCTGCTGCGGCCCGCCATCCACGTCGCGAACAGCAGCACGCCGGCGAGCAGGTGCATCGTCCACGGAATCTCGCCGAACGCCGCGGCCACCACGTACCCGAGCCCGGCCGTGGCGAGCGCGATCAGGCTCTGCGCGAGCCCCCGGTGGGCGGCCACCGCGTGCAGCAGGATGAGCGTGGCGAGCTCGGCCGTCCCCGGGTCCGCGTCGATCGCGGCGAGCGCGACGATCGGCACCTGGCTCAGCACGAGCATCGGGTACGGCCGGTGCCGCCGCAGCGCGATCGGCGCGCAGGCGAGCGCGATCAGCGTCAGGCTCAGCGGGCTGTCCCCGGCCGCGGCGCGGACCGCGCCGTCCCCCTCGGGAAGGGCGGCGGGATCGAAGGCCACCGCCAGGCCGATCGACAGCAACGCCACCACCGCCGCCAGGGCGGCGTCCCACAGCGCGGGGGTGTCCCACAGCCGGCCCGGCCGGCCGTCCGACATGGCACGCACCATCTCAATCTAGGTCGCCCTGCGCCGCGGACGCCCTGCCGGGGGCGGATTCCCGCCTCCTCCTCGAGGAGGAGGCGGGACGCGCCGGCCGGGAGGTCGGGCACGCGCTCCGGGGCCCGTGGCCGCCGGCCCGGTCAGATCTCGTCGGTGGCGGCACGCCGGCTGCGCAGCATCTCGGCGGGCGCGCGGTCGGGCACCGGCGGCGGGGTGCCGCCGAACATCGGGCACAGCGCCTGGTGGTCGCACCAGTCGCACAGCCGGCTGCGCCGCGCGTGCCACTGCTTGGTGCGCACCGCCCGCTCGATCGCCTGCCACAGCGCGTGGATCTTGCGTTCGGTGGCGCGCAGGTCGTCCTCGTCCGGGGAGTACCGCAGCACCTCGCCGTTGCCCAGGTACATCAGCTGCAGCAGCCGGGGCACCGTGCCGCGCAGCCGCCACAGCACCAGGGCGTAGAACTTCATCTGGAACAGCGCCTTCGCCTCGAACTCCGGCCCGGGGGCGCTGCCGGTCTTGTAGTCGACGACCCGGATGTCGCCGTTCGGCGCCACGTCGAGCCGGTCGATGTAGCCGCGCAGCAGCAGCCCGCTGTCGAGCACCGCCTCCACGTACAGCTCCCGCTGGGCCGGCTCCAGGCGCCGCGGGTCCTCCATGTGGAAGTACCGGTCGAGCATGCCCGCGGCCTGCTCCAGCCAGGCCTCGCGCTCGGCGTCGTCGGCGAACAGGTCGGCGTACGCGGGCTCCTCGTCCAGCAGCCGCCGCCACTCCGGCAGCAGCAGCTCGCGGGCCGCGGCGGGGGTGCGCCCGGCGGCGGGCAGGTCGTACAGCCGCTCGAGCACCGCGTGCACCAGGGTGCCGCGCACCGCCGCCGGGGCGGGCCGCTCGGGGAGCTGGTCGATCACCCGGAACCGGTAGAGCAGCGGACAGGTCATGAAGTCGCCCGCTCGGGAGGGGGAGAGCGCACCGATGATCGGCCGGGTCGTGCCGTCCGCGGTGACCACCGTGGGCAGTCCCGCGCCGTCGCCGGTGGCACGCTCCCCGTTCGGGGCGCTCTCGATGTTCGTCGCCTCAGCCGCCATGGGGGCACTCTAGGTCACCGGGCCGACGGTCCGGGGCCGGACGTGGCCACAACCGCGGGTCTGCGCGGGCCCGCCCGGCCGCGTAGCATCGAGGCACGATGACCACGCCAGCACCAGCCGCCGCGAGGGAACGCCGATGAGCAACCAGTCGCCAAAGGAGCGCTCACCCGGGCTACGGATGGGCCGGCCCTTCGGCATCCCGGTGTACGTCTCGCCGACCTGGCTCATCGTCGCCGCGTTCATCACCTACACGTTCCAGCCGATCGTGCTCGCCTACCTGCCCTGGCTGAGCCAGGCCACCGGGTACGCGGTGGCGTTCGTGTTCGCCGTGTTCCTCTACGTGTCGGTGTTCCTGCACGAGCTGGCCCACTGCGTGGTGGCGCTGCGGTTCGGCCTGCCGGTGCGGCGCATCACGCTCTACCTGCTCGGCGGGGTGTCGGAGATCGAGCGGGAGCCGGACAGCCCGGGCAAGGAGTTCCTCGTCGCGTTCGCGGGCCCGCTGCTGTCGCTCGGCCTCGCCGTGGGCGGCTACATCGTCTACCGGTTCGTCTCGCCGTTCACGGTCGTCGGCGTGCTCGTGCAGCAGCTGTGGCTGTCCAACCTGATCGTCGGCATCTTCAACCTGCTGCCGGGCCTGCCGCTCGACGGCGGGCGCATGCTGCGCGCCGGGGTGTGGAAGCTCACCAGGAGCCCCGGCTCCGGCACGGTGGCCGCGGCCTGGGTCGGCCGGGTGCTCGCGGTGGCGCTCGTCGGGGTGCCGCTGGGGATCACCCTCATCACCGGCCAGGACCAGGAGATCACCTTCCTGCTGTGGTCGGTGCTGCTCGCCTCGTTCATCTGGATGGGCGCCTCCCAGTCGCTGCGGGTCGCCCGGGTGCGGGCGCGCATCCCGCTGGTGCGGGCCCGTGAGCTCGCCCGCCCGGCGATCGCGGTCCCGGCCGAGCTGCCGCTCGCCGAGGCGCTGCGCCGCGCCCAGGAGGCCGGGGCGCGGGCGATCGTGGTCGCCGACCACGAGGGGCGGCCGGTCGCGATCGTGAACGAGGCCGCGGTCTCCGCCACCCCCGAGCGGCGCCGCCCGTGGATCAGCACCGCGACGGTGGCGCGCTCGCTCGGGCCCGAGCTCGTGCTCGCCGCCGACCTCGAGGGCGAGCCGCTGATCGACGCGATGCGCCGCAGCCCGGCCGCCGAGTACCTGCTCGTGGAGCGGGGCGGCGAGGTGTACGGCGTGCTGGTCACGGCCGACGTCAACCGGATGTTCACCGGCGTCTGACCGCCGCCCGGCGCGGCGGCGTCCCGGCCCCGCGGCCGGCCCGCCGGGCAGGCGGGGTTCCGGCGCGGCCGGGCGGCCCGCCGAAGGGCGAAGCACCGGTCCGGGCGGCCCGCGCCCGGCGCTTGCCGCGGCGGAGCGGCGCCCGCCGCGCGCGGGCGCACGACCGTGGCGCAGGAAGGACTTGGCCAACCCGTTCCGCCTGATCACACTTGTGCCGGAAGGTCTACTACTGTTTGTCTTGCTGCGGACCATTGCGTTGGAGTTCGTCATCGACCCGGCGTTCCGGCCGTGGCCTTCCGGACGCCGTCCGCTCTCATCCGGAGCGCCGTCCGGGGCGCCGCCCGGCCGGTGGCGGACCGACCGATGCGAGTGCCGTACATCCGGTGGCGCTTCCGGGGAGGGGAGAGTTCTTTGACGAGCCAGGGATACGGGGTGGTACGTCCCCTGCCGGGCGACGGCGTGATCGCCCACACGGGCGGCCTGATGCTCGTCTGCCAGGCCGGGGAGGCCGTCGAGAGCCTGCTCGCGGCGTTGCACGAGACCGCCTCATCCGGCGGTGACGGACTCGCCCTCGCGCGACGGGTCGCCCAGGCGCTCGCCACGACGATGGCGGCCGAGATGCCCTCGTGCGCGGTCGCGGGCCCGTGCTCGGGCGGCGTGGCCGTGCTGGTGAGCGGCGGTGCCGAGGCGAGCGTCGACGGCGGCCCCGACGGCGTGGTGCGGCTGTCCGGCCGTGACGCGCTCACCTGGACCGACCGCCTCGTCCCGGGCCCGGCCACGCGGATCGAGCTGCGGCTGCCCGGGGCCGGGGAACCGATGCCGCACGCCCGCCTCGACGGCGGGGTGGTCGGCGGCGCGGGGCTCGTCTGCGACCTCACCGCCACCGGGCCGCTGCCGCCGCCACCGCGCGCCCTGGGCGTGGGCCCGGCCGCCCTGCCGGCCGCGGCGCCCGAGCCCCTGCCCGCGGCACCGGCACCGTCCTCCTCGCCGCTCGACGCCGCCTCGCAGCCCGCGCCCGCGCCTGCGCCGCCGGCGGTGACGCCCGCCCCGGCGCCGGTGTCCGGCCCGCCGTCCGGGCCGTCGAACGCGCCCGGCCTGCTCTCCGGGCCGATGCCGCAGACCGGCCAGCAGCTCAGTGCGCTGGCGGGCGAGGACAAGCCGTCCGGCGGTGACGACGCCCTCGCGCCGCAGCCGTCGGGCGACGGCGGCTCGGGTTCGACGTTCGAGCCGGCGCCCGCCGCGACCGGGTCCGGCCAGGACTCCTCGGAGCGCGAGGCGACCGAGTACCTGCCCGAGCCCGAGCCCACGCCGATGGTCTACGGCGTCGACTGCAAGAACGACCACTTCAACGACCCGCGCGTGCCGTACTGCGCGGTGTGCGGCGCCGCCCTCGACCAGCGCCAGCTCGTGCCGTACAAGGGCCCGCGGCCGCCGCTCGGCGTGCTGGTGCTCGACGACGGCATGACGCTGCGCCTCGACTCCGACTACCTGCTCGGCCGCGACCCGGAGCGGGCGGCCGAGGTGCTCAACGGGGAGGCGCGCCCCGCCAAGATCACCAGCCCGGACGGGTCGGTCTCCCGCCGTCACCTGCGGGTGAAGCTCGACGGCTGGGACGTGAACCTCATCGACCTCGGCTCGGTGAACGGCACCCAGGTGCAGCCGCCCGGCGACCCGAACTTCTACGACATCCCGCCGAACGAGCCGGTCGCGATCCTGCCCGGCACCACGGTGCGCATCGGCGTCTCCCGCACGATGCGCTACGAGTCGCACCGCACCGCCTGAGCCGCCCCGCGGGACGCCGCCCGGCCGTGGCCCGGCCGGGCGGGGATGGGCGGGCTTACGGGGCCCGGCCGACGCCGGACGGCGGCCGCACGCCCACGTGGACCAGCTCGGTCCGGCCGGCGATGCCGAGCTTGAGGTAGACGGCGCGCAGATGGTTGTCGACCGTGCGCACCGACATGGCGAGCCGGGCCGCGATCTGCTTGCTCGACAGGCCGCCCGCGGCGAGCGCGGCCACCTCGCCCTCCCGGGCGGTGAGCCGGGGCTCGCGCACCCGGGCGAGCGCCGGGGTGCGGGCGCCCTCGCACCGGGCGCCGAGGTACCAGGCCCGGGCGTGGGCGGCCCGCGCCGGGACCTCCCGGCCCGCGGCGACGAGCAGGTCGGCGGCCTGCGCCGCGGCCTCGGCCGAGGGCAGCGGCAGGCCGATGCGCTCCAGCTCGCGGGAGGCCGCCGTCAGGGCGGCCGGGTCGCCCGCGGCCAGGGCGCGGGCGTGCGCGGCCGCGGCCTTCGCCAGGTCGCCCTCGAACGCCACGGCGAGGTCGGCGAGCCGGGTCGCGGCCCGGCGGCAGGGGATCGAGCGCGGCGGCGCCAGCCGTACCACGTCGTGGAGGGCGAGCAGCTCGAAGCCGTGCGCGCCCGCGGCGCGGGCCCGCCCGGCGAGGGCGAGCGCGGCGGCCGCCCCGGCCGCCTGGCCGTCGCGCAGCGCGATCACCCACGGCTCGGCGAGCTCGGCCCAGAACCCGGCGAGGCGCGCCGCCGGGGACGCGCCCCGGCGCGCCGCGGCGAGCGCCTCCTCGGCCTCGGCGCGGTCGCCGCGGAGCGCGGCGAGGTGGGCGAGCTCCCCCGCGGCGACCGCGTGCAGCCAGGTGCCCGCGAGATCGTGCTCGGCCGACCGCGCGAGGCGGGTCGCCGCGGCGACCGCGCCCAGGGTGCGCTCCGCCTGGGCGAGGCACAGCTCGAGCGGCGCCCGGTCCCCGCGGGACGGCGGCGGCTCGCCGTGCACGGCCGCGGCGATCCCCGCCCGGGCCCCTGCGGCGTCGCCCGCGAGCAGCAGCGCGGCGTGCCGGGCGGCCAGCAGCGCCGGCAGCGGCTCGGGGATCACCGGCGGGAGCCCGGGCGGCACCCCCGCGTCCAGGGCCGCGTCGCACAGCGCGGCGGCCTGGCGGCAGCGGCCGAGCTGGGCGATCGCGGTCGCCCTCGCCGCGACCGCGATCGGATGGGCGGGCGCCGCGGGCCGCCCCGGGGCCGCGGCGTCGAGGAGGGCGAGGGCGCGGCGGCACTCGCCGCGCGCCGCGAGGTGGTAGGCCTGCTGGGCGACGAGCGCGGCGAGCAGCCCCGGGTCCCGCACCCGGCGCCGGGCGGCCGCGAACTCCCGGTCGGCCTCGTCGACGCGGCCGAGGCCGAAGTTGAGCGTCGCGATCCGGGTGAGGAGGGCCGGGGCGAGCGCGGGCTCGTCCGGCGGTGCGCCGTCCGCCGGGCCGCCGCGCGTGCCGGGGGCGCGATCGGGCGCCCCGTGCACCGCCCGGTCCAACGCTCTGTCCAACACCGTGAGTGCCTCATCCGGCCGACCGGCCCGCACCAGGTCGCGGGCGAGCGAGGCGGCGGCCCGTGCGCCGAGAGCGGAGGGTGATTGCAGCCGCGATGTCATCACAGGGTGATGATAAGAACGCGGAGAGCTACTGTGAATGCCTTTACGTGGCCGAACTATGACGCCAAATGTCCGTCAAATCGCTAAGACGCCGTCACACACGGTCAGCGGTCCGGTGAGGGGCGCAGCCGTACCCACTGGATGTCGTCGTACCGGGTGCCGTCCGGTCCGGGCAGCCGGGCGCGCAGCACCGCCTCCCGGGTGAATCCGGTCTTCTCCAGCACCCGATGCGAGGCGGCGTTGCCCGTCGCGGTGCCCGCGATGATCCTGGACAGCGGCGTCGCGGTGAAGGCCCAGCCCACGAGCAGCTCCACCGCGCGCGGCGCGAACCCGCGGCCCCGGTACGCGGGGGAGACGCTGTAGCCGAGCATCGCCTCGCCGAGCGGCGGGACGATGTGGGTGAGCTGGATCTGCCCGGCGAAGGCGCCGGTCGCGGCGTCCCGGATGGCGAGGTCGGCGCGCTCCCCGGCGAGCCAGCGGGCACCCGCGTGGCGGCAGCGGTACAGGCTGTCGGAGAACGGCGGCGGCAGCGGCGGCACCGCGTACGCCACCACGTCGGGCAGGCAGGCGAGCGCGTGGTAGTCGCGGGCGTCGGCCGCGGTGAGCGGCGTGAGCCGTACCACGCCGTCGGTGAGCCCGTCCGGCGGAGGCGGCAGGTACGGCCGGACCGGGTCGCCGGAGTCCTGCGGCAGGCGGGCGAACAGCACCGCGTCGGCCCGCTCGCCGCCGGGCCGGGGCGACGCCGCCCGCAGCACCCCCTCGCGGGAGTACCCCGCGGCGAGCGCCAGCCGCTGGGCCGCCAGGTTCTCCACGTCGCACCGCATCTCGGCCCGGGCCAGGCCGTGCCGGAACGCCCAGGCGGTGAGCGCGCGGACCGCGGCCGTCGCCAGGCCGCGCCCCCGCGCCTCGGGCGCGATCAGGCAGCCGATCTCCGCGGCGCCGCACGCGTCGGGCGGCGCGACCGCGACCGCGCCGAGGCACCGGCCGGAGGCGGCGTCGGCCACGGCGAGGGCCGCCCCGCCGCGCTCCCAGATCTCCTTCGCCCGGACCAGGACCTCCCCGGGCGCGCACGGCGGCGGCCCGGCGAGCCGGCGGGCGGTCTCGGCGCCCGCAAGGCAACCGGCGAGGGCGGCGGCGTCGGGCCCGGCGGGCGGGCGGAGCAGGATCGGGCCGGCGGGGACGGATTCGCGGGGAAACACCCCATCACACCTACCAGGTGCCGGGCGGTGGCGCGACCCGGCCACGCGGCCCGTCCGGGCAGGTCACAACCGGCCGCGGCCGGAGCCCGGCGGCGTCGGCGCGGCCGGGCCGTACCGGCCATGATCGGAGGACCGGCTCGGGCACTCGCGGGCGGCAATAAGCTACCCGCATGGGTTTTCGCAGGCACGGGCCGTTCCGGCCGGGAGATCAGGTCCAGCTCACCGACCCCAAGGACAAGCGGCACACGGTGACGCTGCGCGAGGGCGGCGTCTTCCACACGCACAAGGGGTCGATCTCCCACGACGAGCTGATCGGCCGGCCGGAGGGATCTGTGGTGCACTCCTCGAACGGCACCCCCTACATCGCCTTCCGGCCTCTGCTGCCCGACTACACGCTGTCCATGCCGCGCGGCGCGGCGGTGATCTACCCCAAGGACGCGGCCCAGATCATCGCGATGGCCGACATCTTCCCGGGGGCGCGGGTGGTCGAGGCGGGGGCGGGCTCCGGCGCGCTCACCTGCTTCCTGCTGCGGGCGATCGGCGAGAGCGGGCACCTCACCTCCTATGAGCGGCGGGCCGACTTCGCCGAGGTGGCACGCCGGAACGTGGAGCGGTTCCACGGCTCCGACCCGGACGGCCCGGCCGGCCGCTGGCGGCTGGTCGTGGGCGACTTCGTGGAATGCCTCGACGAGACCGAGGTGGACCGGATCATCCTCGACATGCTCGCCCCGTGGGAGTGCGTGGACGCGGCCGCGAAAGCGCTCGTGCCTGGCGGCGTTATCTGCTGCTATGTGGCGACCACAACGCAACTGTCCAGAACCGTGGAGACGTTGCGGGAACACGGGAGTTTTACCGAGCCACACGCGTGGGAGACCCTGGTGCGCGATTGGCATGTCGAAGGGCTCGCCGTACGACCGGACCACCGGATGGTCGGACACACCGGGTTTCTCGTCACCGCCCGTCGCATGGCGGACGGCGTGGTGCCCCCGCCGAGGCGCAGACGCCCTGCCAAGGGCGCGTACGGAGAGGACTACTCCAACGACTCCTAGAACCGGCTGTTATGACGATTCGGCCACAAACAAGCCTCGATACGCAAACATGGGAACAGATGGATGGGCTCCCATGCTGGCCGCGATAAGCGGACCGTCGAGGATGAATTGCCGGAAACGGGATGTGACAGCACGAACACTGCATGGCCAGGTTACGGATAGCCCTGAGATAGGTAGGGTCTTGAGTAGTCGCCCTCGACTGGGAAGGAGGTGACGGGGCGTGGCAGCTCGCGACGACGCCGAGGCTCGGGCCGCGCAGCGCGAACGGGAGATCGCGGATCTCACAACACAGGTCTCCTTCCTGCAGGAGGAGGTCGCCGCGCTGCGTCGCAAGCTCGCGGAAACCCCCCGTCAGACCAGGGTTTTGGAGGAGCGTCTCCACGAGGCACAGGCGAACCTGGCCGCGGTCACGGCCCAGAACGAACGTCTTGTGGCAACCCTCAAGGAGGCCAGGGACCAGATCGTCGCCCTCAAGGAGGAGGTCGACCGGCTCGCCCAGCCCCCGTCCGGATTCGGGGTGTTCCTGGACGCGCGGGACGACGGCACCGTCGAGGTGTTCACCGGCGGCCGCAAGCTGCGGGTGAACGTCAGCCCGTCGGTCGACGTCAAGTCGCTCAAGCGTGGCCAGGAGGTCATGCTCAACGAGGCCCTCAACGTGGTCGAGGCCCTCGGCTTCGAGCGCGTGGGCGAGATCGTGATGCTCAAGGAGCTGCTGGAGGACGGCGAGCGGGCGCTGGTGATCTCGCACGCCGACGAGGAGCGCGTGGTCCGCCTCGCCGACTCGCTGATCGACCAGCCGCTCCGGGCCGGGGACTCGCTGCTGCTGGAGCCCCGCTCCGGCTACGTGTACGAGCGCATCCCCAAGGCCGAGGTCGAGGAGCTCGTGCTGGAGGAGGTCCCCGACATCACCTACGACGAGATCGGTGGCCTCTCCCGGCAGATCGAGCAGATCCGGGACGCGATCGAACTCCCGTACCTGCACGCGGACCTGTTCAAGGAGCACAAGCTCCGCCCGCCCAAGGGCGTGCTGCTGTACGGCCCGCCCGGTTGCGGTAAGACGCTCATCGCCAAGGCCGTGGCCAACTCGCTCGCCAAGCAGGTGGCGGCGAAGACCGGCCAGTCCGGCAAGAGCTTCTTCCTCAACATCAAGGGCCCGGAGCTGCTCAACAAGTACGTCGGCGAGACCGAGCGGCACATCCGCCTGGTGTTCCAGCGGGCGCGCGAGAAGGCCTCCGAGGGCACCCCGGTGATCGTGTTCTTCGACGAGATGGACTCGATCTTCCGGACCCGTGGCTCGGGCGTCTCCTCGGACGTGGAGAACACGATCGTCCCGCAGCTGCTGTCGGAGATCGACGGCGTCGAGGGCCTGGAGAACGTGATCGTCATCGGCGCCTCCAACCGGGAGGACATGATCGACCCGGCGATCCTGCGGCCGGGCCGGCTCGACGTCAAGATCAAGATCGAGCGGCCGGACGCCGAGGCGGCCAAGGACATCTTCTCCAAGTACATCACCCCGGACCTGCCGCTCCACCCGGACGACCTCGCCGAGCACGGCGGGTCGCGGGAGGCGACGGTCCAGGCGATGATCCAGCGGGTCGTCGAGCGGATGTACGCGGAGACCGAGGAGAACCGCTTCCTCGAGGTGACCTACGCCAACGGCGACAAGGAGGTCCTCTACTTCAAGGACTTCAACTCCGGCGCCATGATCCAGAACATCGTCGACCGGGGCAAGAAGATGGCGATCAAGGAGTACCTGGAGACCGGTCAGAAGGGTCTGCGGGTGTCCCACCTGCTCGCCGCCTGCGTCGACGAGTTCAGCGAGAACGAGGACCTGCCGAACACCACCAACCCGGACGATTGGGCCCGCATCTCCGGCAAGAAGGGCGAGCGGATCGTGTACATCCGCACCCTCGTGTCCGGCAAGCAGGGCTCCGAGGCCGGGCGGTCCATCGACACCGTGGCGAACACCGGCCAGTACCTGTAACCGTCAACCGAAGACCTTCCCATCACATGGGCGACCGCACGGGCGGGCGCTGCCCCACACCACGGGGCGCGCCCGCCCTGCGCGTTGTCGCGGCCCGTCGCCGCGCCGCGGCCCCGGCACGACCCCGGGTGATCGCGGGACGGCCCGGGGTGATCGCAGACCGCCTGGGGTAACGCCGCCACGGCGGGCGCGCAACGTTCGTGCAACCTGAGTGACGCCTGGGAACCGTGGTACGGCGCGCGGCGTCAAATCGCCGTGTCTCGCTTTGATCGTCTTTTCGCCGGTCGGGCGGAGTCCCCGGCCGCGGACCGGGCCGGAGCACCCGGGCCGGCCGCGGCAGGGAGCGGACACGCCCGCCTGGAGGAACTCGATCTGCTGAGGTTCCTCGCCGCCCTGGCGGTCGTGGTCTTCCACTACATGGCCGCGAGCAAGTCCCTGTGGGGCGTGCAGCCGACCCGGATCTTCCCCAGCGTGGCCCCGCTGAGCGTGCTCGGCATCCTCGGGGTCGAGCTGTTCTTCGTGATCAGCGGCTTCGTGATCCTCATGAGCGTCATGGGACGCACCGCCGGGGAGTTCGCGATCTCCCGGTTCACCCGGCTCTTCCCGGCCTACTGGTTCAGCGTCCTGGCGATCTTCCTGCTCTACACCCTCACCGACGTGCAGGGGTTCCGGCCGAACCTGTCGCCGACCGACTACGTGGTCAACCTCACCATGCTGCAGCAGGGCCTCGGCGTCGGGCACGCGAGCGGCGTCTACTGGTCGCTCTGGGTGGAGCTGCGGTTCTACGTGATCATGGCGGTGTTCGCCCTGATCGGCATCACCGTCCGGCGCGTGCTGATCTTCATGGCCCTCTGGCTGGTGGCCGCGGCGTACGTCGGCAACCACGAGGCCCCGGTGCTGGAGACCCTGCTCATCCCGCACCACGCGCCGTACTTCGTCGCGGGCATGGGGTTCTACCTCATCCACCGGTACGGCTCCTCGTTCATCACCTGGGCGATCGTCGCCGGCGCCTACGCGTTCGCGCTGCGTGAGGCCACCGAGCGGGTCGCCGGGCGGGTGAAGATGGTCGGCGCCAAGGACTTCCCGGCGCCCGAGTGGGCGGTGATGATCGCGATCACGCTGATCTTCGCGGTGGTGGCGCTCGTCGCGCTCGGCGGGCTGCGGTGGCTGCGCTGGCGCGGCCTGGTCACCCTGGGCGCCCTGACGTACCCGCTCTACCTGCTCCACCAGACCGTCTCGGCGGTGCTCATCCCCGCGCTCGAGGAGCGCATGAACGCCTGGCTGGTGGTCGGCATCACCGTGGGCACCTCGCTCGTCCTGTCCTACGGTGTCTGGCGTTTCATCGAAAAGCCCGCGCAACGTCTCCTTAAACCGCGGTTGGCGGCCTCATTGCATGGACTTCGGGAGCTATCCGCAAAAGTTTCCGAATCACCACCTAAGAAGGATCAGACGCCGCAAAGGGGGTACATACACACAGTTTCCGTCCCGGAACTGTTAGGCCGCGATGGCCGCGGGACGGTCTAGGCTCGAGGGAGAGGCCTCGAGGAGAGGGCGGGAGGTGACCGGTGCGGCAAGCGGCGGTGACGACGCCACGGGTGGCGCCGGAGACGGCGCGCGGCCGCGGCGGCCGGATCCCGGCCGTCGGTCGCGCCGGTTACCATCGGCCGAAACCGCGGATCGGGCTCGGGACCCCGGCATCCGGCGGTCCCGGGCGCGAGAACCGGGGCGGTACGTGCACGGCGCGACGGGGCGCAAAGGGATAGAGGACTGAGGACGCGCATGACCGTAAGGCGAGTGATGGGCATCGAGACCGAGTACGGCATTTCCGTGCCCGGTCAGCCTGGCGCGAACGCGATGGTGACTTCGTCCCAGGTCGTCAACGCCTACCTGGCGGCCTCGGCCGCGCGGGCCCGCCGGGCCCGGTGGGACTTCGAGGAGGAGAACCCGCTGCGGGACGCCCGGGGCTTCGACCTCGCCCGTGAGGTGGCCGATCCCAGCCAGCTCACCGACGAGGACCTGGGCCTGGCGAACGTCATCCTCACCAACGGGGCGAGGCTGTACGTCGACCACGCGCACCCGGAGTACTCCACCCCCGAGTGCACCAACCCGCGGGCGGCGGTGATCTGGGACAAGGCGGGCGAGCGCGTCATGTACGACGCCGCCATGCGGGCCTCGGCCCTGCCGGGCAACGCGCCGATCCAGCTCTACAAGAACAACACCGACAACAAGGGCGCCTCGTACGGCTGTCACGAGAACTACCTGATGCGGCGCGCCACCCCCTTCGCCGACATCGTCCGGCACCTGACCCCGTTCTTCGTCTCCCGCCAGGTGGTGTGCGGGGCCGGCCGGGTCGGGATCGGCCAGGACTCCCGCGGCGAGGGCTTCCAGATCTCCCAGCGCGCCGACTTCTTCGAGGTCGAGGTCGGCCTGGAGACCACGCTGAAGCGGCCGATCATCAACACCCGGGACGAGCCGCACGCCGACCCGGAGAAGTACCGCCGCCTCCACGTGATCATCGGCGACGCCAACATGTCGGAGATCTCCACCTACCTGAAGCTGGGCTCGACCGCCCTCGTGCTGGCGATGATCGAGGACGGCTTCCTCACCACCGACCTGTCGGTGGAGGCCCCGGTGGCGGCGCTGCGCGCGGTCTCCCACGACCCCACCTGCAAGTACCTGATCACGCTGCGCGACGGCCGGAAGATGACCGCGGTGCAGCTGCAGATGGAGTACCTCGAGCAGGCCCGCAAGTACGTCGAGGACCGGTACGGCACGAACGCCGACGAGATGACCAAGGACGTGCTGGCCCGCTGGGAGTCGGTGCTCACCCGGCTCGCCGAGGACCCGATGCAGCTGTCCGGGGAGCTCGACTGGGTGGCGAAGCTGGAGCTGCTCGAGGGCTACCGCTCCCGGGACAACCTGCCCTGGTCCCACCCCCGGCTGCAGCTGGTCGACCTGCAGTACTCCGACATCCGGCCGGACCGCGGGCTGTACAACCGGCTCGTGGCGCGGGGGCGGATGCAGCGGCTGGTGAGCGAGGAGGAGGTGCAGCGGGCGATCGAGACCCCGCCCTCCGACACCCGCGCCTACTTCCGCGGGCGCTGCCTGGCCAAGTACAGCGACTCGGTCGCGGCCGCCTCCTGGGACTCGGTGATCTTCGACATCCCGGGCCGCGAGTCGCTGCAGCGGGTGCCCACCCTGGAGCCGCTGCGCGGCACCAAGGCGCACGTCGGCGAGCTGCTCGACCGCTGCGACACGGCCGCCGAGCTCGTCGCCGCGCTGACCGGCGAGGACTGACCGGCCCCGGCCGGCACGGGCCCCGATCGGCCCCGCGGCCTTCCGGCCGGCGCCGCACCGGGCCCGCCCCCGCCGGGCGGCCCGCGGGCCCGGCCGCCGGGGCCGCGGCCCCGTGCCGGTACCCGGAGGACGAGGAGTCACGTCGGTGCGGATCCGGGCGCGGCGCGGCGACCGGCGGCGTGACGGCGGCCGCCGGGGGCGCGCGGCCGCGCCCGCGGGAGGGACCCAACCATGATCACGGTTATCGGGCTCGACGGGTCGGAGCCGTCCCGGCCGGCCCGTGACCGCCTGGCCGAGGCCGACCTGGTCGTCGGCACCGAGCGCCGGCTCGCCGCCGTACCGGTGCCGGAAAAGGCCCGGCGGGTGGCGGTCAAGGACGTCGCGGAGGCCGTCACGGCGGTGGAGGCCGCCCTGGCGGCCGCTCGCGTGCCCGCGCCCGCGCACGCCCTCGAGGCCGGGCCGGGGCTCGCCGCGGCCGAGCAGGCGGTGTGGACCGCGCCGGGGAGCGTCCGGGTGGCCCTGGGCCGCACCCAGCGGGTCCGGCGCCCGGCGGCCCAGACCGGACAGGGGGCCCAGCGGGCGCTGCCGCGGCGGGCGGACGGCACCGGGCCCGCCGTCGTGGTGCTCGCCGAGGGCGATCCCGGGTTCCTCGGGGTCGTGCGCGCGCTGCGCGACCGCGGGCACACCCCCGAGGTGCTGCCGGCGGTGTCGGTCGTCGCCCGCGCGTTCGCGCGGGTGGGCATCGGCTGGGACGACGCGATCGTGGTCTCCGCGTACGGGGAGGAGGGGTTCCGGCGGGCGGTGAACGTCTGCCGCGCCCACCGCAAGGTCGCGGTGCTCACCGCGCCCGGGGCGGGACCGGCCGAGCTCGCCCGGGCGCTCGCCCCGTCCACGCCCCGGACCTTCGTGGTGTGCGAGAACCTCGGCGGGCCGGACGAGCGGGTGTCCTGGCCGCGGATGGGTGAGGCGACCACGCGCACCTGGGGCGACGTGGACGTGGTGCTCGTGCTCGACCACGGGTGGCGCAGGCAGGTCACCGGGCCCCGCTGGGTCGCCGGCCCGGGCCCGGGGCCGGAGCAGTGGGCGCTGCCCGCCGGCGCGTTCGAGACCGGCGGCGGCCCGCGGCTCGGCCCGGAGGCGCGCGCGCTCGTGCTCGCCCGGCTCGGCCCGCGCCTGGGCGACCTGGTGTGGGACGTGGGCGCGGGCGGCGGCGAGATCGCGGTGGAGTGCGCCCGGCTCGGGGCCGCCGTGGTGGCGGTGGAGCGGGACCGCGCGGCCTGTGAGCGCCTCCGCCGCAACGTGGTGGCGCACGGGGTGAAGGTGATGCTCTCCTGCGGGGACGCCCCGGCCGCGCTGGAGCCGCTGCCCGACCCGGACGCGGTCGTGGTCGGCGGTGGCGGTCCCGCGGTCGTGGCGGCCTGCGCGGCGCGGCGCCCGCGCGTCGTCGTCGCCGTGCTCTCCGCGGCCGACCGGGTTCCGCCGGTGGCGGCGGTGCTGCGCGAGCACGGCTACGCGGCCGAGGGGGTCGCCCTGGAGGCCCGGCCGCTCGCGCTCGCCGGCGGCGCCCCCGGGGACGGGACGGCGGACGCGGGGGAGCGGGCCGGCGAGACGTTCCTGGTGTGGGGGCGGCTGCCGGAACGGGCCGGGTGAGCCGCGCGCCCCGGGGCACGCCGGGTACGGCGGGCCCATGGCGGGCGACCGGGCGGCGGCCGCGGTGCCCGGCCCACGGCGAGGCGGGCGGTGCCGGCGGGCCTGGCACTCCGCGAGCCTCTGATCTACGTTGTAAAGGCGTGGGCGCGCGGCCGCTCCGTGTCCTCCCGCGGATCCCGCATGCCACTTGCGCTCACGCCTCGCCGTCGGGTTGTCTGGCGGGACGCAGCGGAGCCTGTGGGACCGGCGGGAAGATCGCGGAGCGATCCGCGGGGAATATCGTCCGGTTCGGGGAAGATATACGGGACAGGGTCCCCCAAGCTGGAGGTGTCGGAGATGGCAACCAGGGATACCGGCGGTCAGAAGCAGACCAGCCGGCGGGAACAGGAAGTCGAGGAGACCCAGACGCAGGAGGCGTCGGACGTCAAGGAGCGCCACGAGAAGCTCAGCGAGGACGTCGACGCGATCCTCGACGAGATCGACGAGGTCCTGGAGGAGAACGCCGAGGAGTTCGTCCGGTCCTACGTGCAGAAGGGCGGACAGTAGGGCGAGGGACACCCGGCCGCGAGGCCCGCGGAAAGGGGGGTGCGCGGGTGTCCCGGCCGCGCGGTGACCGGCCCGTACGGCCGGCCGTCCGCCGGGCTCGGGCGGGCCGTCCGCACCGCCCTGGACGGTGCCCGCCGCGGTGCCGTACCGCCGCACGGCCGACCGGCACGCCCGCATCGGCGGCCCGAGCCCGCCGACGACCGACCGGTACCGAACACGCCTCGCGACGGCCACGGCGGGGCAGCCTGCGCCCGCTGCGACGTCGCGACCGAGCACGACCACGGCGGTAGCCGTACCGCCGCCGCCGACGACGACGGCGGGGCGGGGCCTCGCCGAGCGCGTTCGCCAGGCGCGTGACGGCGGACCCGCCCCGGAGGACGGCCTCGGGCCCCGGGAGACCACCCGGCCGCGAGGACGTCCGCCGTCCAGCCGCGTCCTCCGGGACGCGGCCGCGCACGTTCGTGCGCACCTGTGCGCGTGCTCCGCGCGCGGGGCAGGGCCTTGCCCGCGCCCACCGGCGCCGAGGTCCTGCGCCGTCGGCGTACGCCGCGCACGCCCACCATGACGCGTCCCGTGGCCTGCGCCATGTCCGTGCCACGCGCGACGCCGGTCCCGTGGCGGACGCGTCCACCCGCCGGAAACGCCCGGAATTTAGCCGACACGCGGCATTTCGCCACGCCGTCTCTCTTACTCGCCGGCAAAAAATCGGTCCGGCGACCCGGAAAATCCACGCGAGCCGACCCCGGCCGTTGCCCATGGGGCCAAACTTCGCCCTGAGCTGATCGGGGCGAGTGCGAGCGGCGCCGCAACATGAGTAGGGTCGGGCGTAGCACTTGGATCGTTTGGAGGGAGTCGCGTGGCACCACAACAGGGCTGGATGAGTCCGATGATGCTCGACACGGGCAGCCCGTCGTTCACGGAGTTCCTCAGCTCCTACGCCCCCCACCTCCTGCCCTGGCGCCGAGGGGTGCCGGCCGAACCGGTCGGGGACCAGATCCCGCACGCGACGACGATCGTCGCCGCGACCTTCGCCGGCGGCGTGGTGATGGCCGGCGACCGGCGGGCGACCTCCGGCAACATGATCTCCCAGCGTGACATCGAGAAGGTGTTCCGCACCGACGAATACTCCTGTGTGGGCATCGCGGGCACCGCGAGCATCGGAATCGAGCTGGCCCGGTTGTACTGCGTGGAGCTGGAGCACTACGAGAAGCGCGAGGGGCGCGTGCTCTCCGCCGAGGGCAAGGCGAACCGGCTCGCCACGATGATCCGCGGCAACCTTCCCATGGCGATGCAGGGGCTGGCGGTCGTGCCGATGTTCGTCGCCTACGACCCCGACCGGGGCGAGGGCCGCATCTTCAGCTACGACGTGGGCGGCGGGCCGTACGAGCAGAAGAACTACGCGGCGATCGGCTCCGGCTCGATCTTCGCCCGGGGCGCGCTGAAGAAGCTCTACCGGGAGAACGCCTCGGCCGAGGACACCGTGCTCGTCTGCCTGCAGGCGCTCTACGACGCGGCCGACGACGACGCCGCCACCGGCGGGCCGGACGTGTACCGGCAGATCTACCCGGTCGTCGCCGTGATCGACGAGGAGGGCTTCCGGCGCCTGTCCGACGAGGAGGTCGAGGCGCACGTGCGGTCCCTGCTGGAAGGCCGCAGCCAGTCCCCGGACGGACCCCACGCCCCGCTGCGATAGGACCCCACCCACGAGGTCGGCCACAACATGTCGAGAGGAACACCGGTGTCCATCCCGTTTGGATATGTCCCCGCCGAGCAGCAGATGCGGGACAAGGCGGACTACGCGCGCAAGGGCATCGCGCGGGGCCGCAGCTCTGTCGTGCTCCAGTACGACAACGGGATCCTGCTCGTCGCGCACAACGCGTCGCGTGCGCTGCACAAGATCAGCGAGATCTACGACCGCATCGGGTTCGCGGCCGTGGGCCGGTACAACGAGTTCGAGGCGCTGCGGCTCGCCGGCATCCGCTACGCCGACATCAACGGCTACAGCTACGACCGGGCCGACGTGACCGGCCGGGGGCTGGCGAACTTCTACGCCCAGCAGCTCGGCATGATCTTCACCGACTCGATCAAGCCGTTCGAGGTGGAGATCGTGGTCGCCGAGGTGGGGAACACCCCCGAGGAGGACCAGATCTACCGGCTCACCTTCGACGGGTCGGTCCAGGACGAGCACGGCGCCATCGCGATGGGCGGCCAGGCCGACGCGGTCGCCGCACGGCTCAAGGACCACTACCGCGAGGGCATGACGCTGGAGGAGGCCCTGCAGGCCGCGCTCGCCGCGCTCACCGAGCCGGGCAACGAGCCGCCGCCGACCAGCCAGCTCGAGGTGGCGATCCTCGACCGCACCCGCCCGCTGCAGCGCAAGTTCCTGCGGCTCACCGGCCGCCGCCTGGAGCGGCTGATCGAGGCGGGCAGGAAGGCCGCCGAGCCCTCCGGCGAGGGCGGCGAGGCCGCCACGGGCGGCCCGGAGGCCCAGGCCACACCGCCCGCGACGCCGCCGGCCACGCCCCCCACGGCACCCCCGACCGCGCCCGAGGGTGAGATCGATACCGGTTCGGGGGAGTAGACCCCTCACTTCGCGGGCACGCCGTACCCAGGTTCCGAACTACAGGATCTTCCGCGCCTTGGGCGTGGGGAGAATAGTGTGAGGTAATGGATCGTCGCATCTTCGGCCTGGAGAACGAGTACGGCGTCACGTGCGTGTTCCGGGGGCAGCGGCGGCTGTCCCCGGACGAGGTGGCCCGCTACCTGTTCCGCAGGGTCGTCTCCTGGGGCCGGTCGAGCAACGTGTTCCTGCGCAACGGCGCCCGTCTCTACCTCGACGTGGGCAGCCACCCCGAGTACGCCACACCCGAGTGTGACAACGTCGTGGAGCTGGTCACGCACGACAAGGCGGGCGAACGCATCCTGGAGGGCCTGCTCGTCGACGCCGAGAAGCGGCTGCGCGAGGAGGGCATCGCCGGGGACATCTACCTGTTCAAGAACAACACCGACTCGGCCGGCAACTCCTACGGCTGCCACGAGAACTACCTGGTCGGGCGGCACGGCGAGTTCGGCCGGCTCGCCGACGTGCTGATCCCGTTCCTGGTGACGCGGCAGATCATCTGCGGGGCGGGCAAGGTGCTCCAGACGCCGCGCGGCGCGGTCTACTGCGTCTCGCAGCGTGCCGAGCACATCTGGGAGGGCGTGTCGTCGGCCACGACACGGTCCCGCCCGATCATCAACACCCGGGACGAGCCGCACGCCGACGCCGAGCGGTTCCGGCGGCTCCACGTCATCGTCGGCGACTCGAACATGAGCGAGACCACCACGCTGCTCAAGGTCGGCTCCACCGACCTGGTGCTGCGCATGGTGGAGGCCGGCGTGGTGATGCGCGATCTCAGCCTGGAGAACCCGATCCGGGCGATCCGCGAGGTCTCCCACGACATGACCGGCCGCCGCCGGGTACGGCTCGCCAACGGGCGTGAGGCGTCCTCCCTGGAGATCCAGCAGGAGTACCTGAGCAAGGCGAAGGACTTCGTGGACCGGCGCGGCGCGGACCCGATCACCACGCGCGTGCTCGACCTGTGGGAGCGCACGCTGCGCGCGGTGGAGACCGGGGACCTCGACCTCGTCGCCCGCGAGATCGACTGGGTCACCAAGTACCAGATGATCGAGCGGTACCGCCGCAAGTACGACCTGCCGCTCTCCTCGCCGCGGGTGGCCCAGCTCGACCTCGCGTACCACGACGTGCACCGCAGGCGCGGGCTGTTCTACCTGCTGCAGAAGCGCGGCGCGGTGGAGCGGGTGTGCTCCGACATCAAGATCTTCGAGGCGAAGTCGGTGCCCCCGCAGACCACCCGGGCGCGGCTGCGCGGCGAGTTCATCCGCCGGGCCCAGGAGAAGCGGCGGGACTTCACCGTCGACTGGGTCCACCTGAAGCTGAACGACCAGGCGCAGCGCACCGTGCTGTGCAAGGACCCGTTCCGCAGCGTGGACGAGCGGGTGGAGAAGCTCATCGCCGGTATGTGACGACTCCGGGGTGAAAGCCCGCTTCCGGGGCCCCGCCCGCCGGTCGCCGTACGGCCCGGCGGGCGGGGCCTCTCGCGTCCGCCGCGGCCCGTCCTCCGTGTCGCGCGGGCGTCGTGCGGCCACCGCGCCCGCCGTCGTCGGGTAGGGTGGCGCCGGACCGCAACCGACAACGACGTTCTTCCGAGGAAAGCATTGATGCGCCGACTGGCCGTTCTCGCCGCCGCCGTTCCGCTGTTGTTCGCCGCCGCCTGCAGTGGCGGCTCGGGAGGCGGTGGTGACGCGTCCCCGAACGCGGGCGTGGCCACGGTCTCGGCCTCCCCGTCCGGCCCGCCGGCCTCCGCCGAGGACCTGAAGGTCAGCGGCAAGAGCGGCGAGAAGCCGGAGGTGACCTTCCCGAAGGGCACGCCGCCGACCACGTCCACCGCCAAGACGGTGATCAACGGCGACGGCGAGGCCGTCAAGGCCGGCGACAACGTCATCGTGAACCTCACCGCCTACACCTGGGACGGCCAGTCGAACTCGCTGGTCGGCTCCACCTACGACGAGGGCTCGCCGCAGGTGCTCAAGGTCGGCGACGAGCTGCCCAAGGTGATCAGCACCGCGTTCCAGCAGGCGAAGGTCGGCGACCGGTTCTTCGCCGTGGTGGCCGCCGACAGCCTCTCCAAGGAGCAGCTCGAGCAGGCCAAGGCGCAGGGCACCGACAAGATGGCGAGCCTGTACGTCATCGACGTGGTGGCCCGGGCCACGGCGAAGGCCGCCTCCGGCAAGGAGGTCAAGGCCGACGTCAAGGGCATCACCCTGGAGAACCCCGGCGGCGACGCCGCGCCGAAGCTGTCCACCAAGACCGGCGAGAAGGCCCCGGCCGAGCTCGTCGCCAAGACCGTGATCAAGGGCGACGGGCCGAAGGTGAAGTCCGGCCAGGGCGTGCTCGTGCACTACGTCGGCAAGATCTGGGGCACCGACAAGGAGTTCGACAGCAGCTGGAACCGGGGCAACCCGGTGATGTTCCAGATCGGCACCGGCCAGGTCATCAAGGGCTGGGACCAGGGCCTGGTCGGCGTCCCGGTGGGCAGCCGCGTGCTGCTGGTGATCCCGCCCAAGCTCGGGTACGGCGAGCAGGGCCAGGGTGACGTGATCAAGGGCACCGACACCCTCGTCTTCGTCGTGGACGTGCTGGGAGCGTACTGAGCGCGGGCGTGACGCCATGACCGCGGACGATCTGGGCGTGCTCGGCGCGCTGCGGGACCCGGTGCGCCGGCGGCTCTACGAGTACGTGGTCGCGCAGGGGCGCGAGGTGAGCCGCGGCGAGGCCGCCGAGGCGGTCGGCATCCAGCGCACCCTCGCCGCGTTCCACCTCGACCGGCTGGTCGAGGCGGGCCTGCTCGAGGCCGGCTCGCGGCGGCTGACCGGGCGCACCGGGCCGGGCAGCGGCCGCCCGGCGAAGGTCTACCGCCGGGCCGCCACCGAGCACCAGGTGAGCGTGCCGCCCCGCGACTACCGCACGCTCGCCCTGCTCCTCGCCGACGTGGTCGCGGCGCTGGAGGCGGACCGGCGGGCCGAGGACGCGGCCCGCCGGGCGGGCGAGTCGATCGGCGCCGCCGAGCCGCGTGACGCCGATCTGGAGGCGGTGCTGGCGGCCCGCGGCTACGAGCCGTACCCCGACGAGCAGGGCGCGCTGCGGCTGCGCAACTGCCCCTTCCACCTCGCCGCCGAGCGGCAGCCGACCCTGGTCTGCGCGATGAACCTCGCGCTGTGCGAGGGCCTGCTCAAGGGGCTGGGCCGGGACGGCGAGGTGGCCGCGGTGCTCGATCCGCGGCCGGGGGAGTGCTGCGTCGCGTTCCGCCCGCCGCCGGAGGACGCTTCTAAAAACAAGAATTATTGACATAGAAGCCCCGGCCGTGGTCGGCTGTGTCCATGCATCTGGCACAGCTGAACGTGGCACGCATGGTCGCGCCCCTCGACTCCCCGGTGATGGCGGACTTCGTGGCCGGCCTCGAGCACATCAACCGGCTCGCCGACTCCTGGCCGGGCTTCGTGTGGCGGCTCAAGGGCAGCGGGCCGACCGGTACCACGCCGGACACCGAGGACGAGCGCGTGCTCGTCAACCTGTCGGTCTGGGAGTCGCGCGAGGCGCTGTGGAGCTACACCTACCGCAGCGAGCACCTGCGGTTCATGCAGCGGCGGCGGGAGTGGTTCGAGCCGCTGCGGCAGCCGCACCTGGTGATGTGGTGGATCCCGCAGGGCGTGATCCCCACCGTGCCGGAGGCGATGGAACGGCTGCGCAGGCTCCGCGAGGAGGGGCCGAGCCCCGAGGCGTTCACCTTCCGGGACTTCTACGAGCCGACGGGGGAGCGGCGCCTCGAGCGCATCTGAGCCGTGCCGCCGTCCCGGTTGACGGGGGCCGGGGACGGGGCGGGCCCCGGAACGGCGCTACGGAGCGCCCTGGGAGAGCAGGGTGGCGACGTGACGGCCGGCCGCGGCCGAGGCGAGGAAGCAGGCCTCGTCCTGGTCGAGCCCCCGGCCCATCGACGACAGCCGGACCGGGCAGCGCTCCAGCAGCTCCCGCAGGCCGTCCACGCCGACCTCGACCAGCTCGTGCCGCTCGCCCAGCGGCTCGGCCTGCTTCGCCACCCGCTCGCCGAACTCGCCCGGCAGCCGCGGCACCACCACCTGGGCCCGGGCGAGCGCGACCCGGCCGTAGGCGGTGAGCGAGTGGTGGGACACGCCCAGGTGCCGCTCCCGGGCGTCGCCCTCGCTCACCCGCAGCGCGGCCACCGGCCGCCCGCCGAGCACCGCGGCCGCGTTGACCGCCTCCCCGGCGGCCACCCCGGAGAACCCCCACCGGGTGCCGGTGCCGAGGTTGCCCGGCCCCTGCGCCACGATCGCGACCTCGGCGCCGAGCACGTGCCGCGCGGCGAGCAGCCCGGTGTGCACGGTCACCGTCTCCACGTCGCCGCCGAACGCCTGCCCGACCGTGATCACCCCGCACAGCCAGCCTGCCTCGCGCAGCCGCGCGCACGACATCGAGAACCAGGCCGGCAGCGCCCCGCCGTCGAGCATCACGTACGCCACCTTCGTGCCGGGGCGCGAGCCGTACAGCCCGGCGAGGATCGCCGGGACCGCGGAGTGCAGGTCGGCCACGACCACCGGCATGCCGCCCAGGTCGTCGGCCTCCCGCAGCACCTCGTGGTACGGCGAGCCCTGCTCGTCCGCGCCGAGCACGGTGGCCTGCAGCGGCGTGTAGCGGGCCTTGACCAGATGGCCGGGTCCGGACGGATCTTGTGGCAAACGGTCCGGAACGGCGACCACCATGGCGTACCCTCCCGTACCGAGCCCCAGGGCGAGCGCGGTGGTGTTCAGCAGCACCGTGTCGCCCGGCTCGGGACGTCCCACCAGCGCCGGATAGGCGAGCGCGCGGCACTGCTCGCGCCCCTCCCCGTCGCCGATGGCGACGTCCAGCTCGACCGCCCCCGTCCACTCACGCCGGACCGCCGTCACCGTGCCCTTGCGCCACCTGATCACGTGGACAAGGGTAGCGTCGGCGCGCGCCCCCGGCAGGCGCGTTAGCGTCGCAGGCGACCCGCTACAGCCACGAAGGGAGGCCCGATGTCGCGGCGGAAGACCGAGCGGCTGCTCAACCTGGTGATCTGCCTGCTCGCCACCAGGCGGCCGCTCACCGCCGAGCAGATCCGGCAGGCCGTGCCCGGGTACGACCGGGACAGCGACGAGGCCTTCCAGCGCATGTTCGAGCGGGACAAGAACGAGCTGCGGGAGATCGGCATCCCGATCCGGGTGGAGCGCGACTGGGAGGGCGAGCTCGGCTACCGCATCGAGCGGCGCGCCTACGAGCTGCCCGAGATCTCGCTCGAGCCCGACGAGGCCGCGGTGCTCGGCCTCGCCGCCCAGGTGTGGCAGCGGGCCGCGCTCGCGGGCGCGGCGAGCGGGGCGCTGCTCAAGCTGCGCGCCGCCGGGGTGGAGACCGACGAGGCCTCGGCCGGGCCGTTCGAGCTGCGGGTGGACACCCCCGACCCGGCCTTCCCGGCGCTGTGGCAGGCGGTGCGGGACCGGCGCGTGGTGCGGTTCGACTACCGCGCCGCGGGACGCGGGGAGGTGCTCACCCGGACCGTGGAGCCGTGGGGCGTGGTGAGCCGCCGCGGCCGCTGGTACCTGGTGGGCCACGACCGCGACCGCGACGCCCCCCGGGTGTTCCGGCTCAGCCGCATCACCGGCGAGGTGCGCCCGGTCGGCAAGCCCGGCCAGGTGACCGTGCCCGAGGACGTCGACATCCGGGCCATGGTCGACTACCAGGACAAGCGGCTCGCCACCACGCGCACCGCCGTCGTGCACGTGCGCCCCGGCACCTGCCAGGGCCTGCGGCACCGCGCCGCCGCGACCCGGCCCGGCCCGGACGGCTGGGACGAGCTCCAGGTCACCTTCTCCGACCCCGACCGGCTCGGCGCCTGGATCGCCAGCCTCGGCGCCGACGTACGCGTGATCGACCCGCCCGACCTGCGGGACGCGGTGATCCGGCGACTGAAGGGAGCGTTGGCATGAGTTCCGCCGACCGGCTGCCGCGGCTGCTCGCGCTGGTGCCGTACCTGCTGTCCCACCAGGGCGCCGAGGTGGGCGAGGTGGCCAAACTGTTCGGCGTCACCGAGAAACAGCTCATCGACGACCTGCAGCTGGTATGGATGTGCGGCCTGCCCGGCCACACCCCCGGCGACCTCATCGACGTCTCCTGGGACGGCGGCGAGATCCTCATCGACAACGCCGACACCATCGCCCGGCCGCTGCGCCTCGCCGTGGACGAGGCGAGCGCGCTCATCGTCGCGCTGCGCATGCTCGCCGACCTGCCCGGGTTCGAGAACAACCGGGACGCGCTCGCCCGGGTGATCGCCAAGCTGGAGCGGGCCGCGGCCGAGGGCGCCGCGACGGTGAGCAACCAGGTCGCCGTCGAGGTGGACGCGCAGCCCGACGCGCTCGCCACCGTGCAGGACGCGCTGCGCCGCAGGCGGCGGCTGTCGCTGCGCTACTACGTGCCGGGCCGCGACGAGATCACCCCGCGCGAGGTCGACCCGATGCGGGTGGTGATGGCCGACGGCCGCGCCTACCTGGAGGGCTGGTGCTACCGGGCCGAGGGCATGCGGCTGTTCCGGCTCGACCGCATCCTCGGCGTCGAGGTGCTGGAGGTGCCCGCGAGCCCGCCGGAGGAGGCCGAGCCGATGGACCTCGCCGAGGGCGTGTTCCGCCCCTCGCCCACCGACGAGCTGGTCGAGCTCGAGGTCACCGCCGCCGGCCGGTGGGTCGCCGAGTACTACCCGTGCGAGCAGGTCACCGAGCTCGGCGAGGGACGGCTGCGCATCGCCCTGCGCGCCCGCGACCAGGGCTGGCTGGTACGGCTCGCGCTGCGGCTCGGCGACAGCGGCAAGGTGGTCGCCCCGGCCGCGCTCGCGCGGCGTGTCGCCGACGAGGCGCGCGCCGCCCTCGCCCTCTACAGTGACGCTTCATGACGGTAATTTTCGCCGCGGTCGGGCTGGTCGCCGCCGGGCTCGCCGTACTCGCGGTGCTGTCGGTCCGGGTGTGGCTGGCCGCCCGGGAGCTGGGGCGCGAGGTGGAGCGCACGCGGCGGCTGCTCGCCGAGCGGAGGGCGCGAGCAGCGGATTCCGGTCCCGGCGCGGGCGGCGGGAACCGCGGCCCGCAGGGGAACGGCGTGCCCCGTACCCGGGCCGCGGCCGCCGGCGGGACGGATGAACGGAGCCGGAACGGAAGGGAGCGGAATGGAAGGGAGGGGTGAGACCAGGCGGCGGTAGCGCGTACGATCGAGGTGGACTCTGCACGTCGCTCGGCCTTAAGGATGTCGCGATGCCCACACTGGGACCCATGGAGTGGATCCTCATCCTCCTGGTGCTGATCCTGCTGTTCGGCGCCAAGAAGCTGCCGGACACGGCGAGGGCGCTGGGCCAGTCCCTTCGCCTGTTCAAGAAGGAGACCGCCAAGCTGGATGACGACGACGCCGCGTCGCGTCCCCAGCCCGCCAAGGCCGTCCAGACGCCCCCGCTGCCCCCGGCCCAGCCGATGAGCGACGAGGAGCGGGCCCGCGCGCTGGAGGAGGAGGCCGCGCGGCTGCGCGCCCGGGCCGCGGCGCAGAAGAACAAGGAGGAGTGAGCCTCCGGCTCGCCCGCCGCCCGACCGACCTGTCGCCTCCGCACACCGGGGATCTCGGATGACGCTGCTCAAACGCTCGTCCGCGTCGAAACGGCGCGATGACGAGGGGCGCATGCCGCTCATGGATCATCTCCGCGAGCTGCGCAGCCGCCTGATCAAGGCGATCCTCAGCATCGTCGCGGGGACCGTGCTCGGCTTCGTGTTCTTCGAGCCGATCTGGAACTTCCTCAAGACGCCCTACTGCCGGCTGCCGCAGTCGCAGCAGCTCAACCGGGAGTCGTGCACGCTCGTGGTGAACGGCGTGTTCGACGCGTTCCTCGTCAACCTCAAGGTCGCGCTGATCTTCGGGATCATCGTCTCCGCCCCGCTGTGGCTGTACCAGATCTGGGCGTTCGTCACCCCGGGGCTGTACCAGCACGAGCGGCGCTACACCCTGTCCTTCCTCGGCATCGCCGTGCCGCTGTTCCTCGCCGGCGCGGCGCTCGCCTACTTCGTGATGGACAAGGGCCTGTCGCTGCTGCTCGGGTTCGCGCCGTCGGGCGTGATCCCGCTGCTCAGCATGAGCGAGTACCTCAACTTCGCGCTCGCCATGCTGATCATCTTCGGGGTGTCGTTCGAGCTGCCGTTGCTGCTGGTGTTCCTCAACATCATCGGGGTGCTGCGGTTCCGCACCGTGGCCAAGCACCAGCGCATGGTGATCTTCTGCATGTTCGTGTTCTCGGCGGTGGCCACGCCGAGCCAGGACCCGATCAGCATGCTCTCGCTCGCCCTGCCGATGGTTGGCCTGTTCCTGCTCGCCGAGGTGTTCATGTACTTCCACGACCGCAAGCGCGACGCGGAGGAGGCCGAGCGGCAGCGGGCGCTGGAGGAGGAGCTCGACGGTCCCGCGGCGAGCCGGGCCGACGACCTGGAGGGCAGCTCCCGGGAGTGACGCGGCGCACCCGCGCGGGAACGCCGCGGCGCCGCCGGCCGGCCGTACGGCGGGCCGCAGGGTGACGGTGTGATCGCGTTCCGTTCGGCGGGACGGACCAAAAGTGCCGGGTCGGTAGGCTTGGGCGCATGACCACGCCTGCCGAACGCTACGCCGCCTTCCGGAGGCAGCAGGCCGAGAACGGACCCGCGCTCACCGCGTTCCGCGCCCTGTACGACTTCGAGTTCGACGAGTTCCAGGTCGACGCGTGCCGGGCGCTGGAGGCCGGTGACGGCGTGCTCGTCGCCGCGCCCACCGGATCCGGCAAGACGGTGGTGGGGGAGTTCGCCGTGCACCTCGCCCTGGAGCGGGGGCAGAAGTGCTTCTACACCACCCCGATCAAGGCGCTGTCCAACCAGAAGTACAACGACCTGCTCCGGCGGTACGGCACGGCGAAGGTCGGTCTGCTCACCGGCGACAACAGCGTCAACGGCGAGGCCCCGGTGGTGGTGATGACCACCGAGGTGCTGCGCAACATGCTGTACGCCGGGTCCCCCACGCTCAACGGCCTCGGCTACGTGGTGATGGACGAGGTCCACTACCTCGCCGACCGGTTCCGCGGCGCGGTGTGGGAGGAGGTCATCATCCACCTCCCCGAGTCGGTGCGGCTGGTGGCGCTGTCGGCGACGGTGAGCAACGCCGAGGAGTTCGGCGAGTGGCTGGGCGACGTGCGCGGCGACACCACGGTGATCGTCGACGAGCACCGGCCGGTGCCGCTGTGGCAGCACATGATGGTCGGCAACCGCCTCTACGACCTGTTCGTCGCCGAGGACACCGACCGGCCGCAGGTCAACCCCGAGCTCATCCGGTTCGCCCGCGAGGAGGTCCGGTTCGGCCCCGGCGGGCGGGGCCGGCGCGGCTACTCGCGCGGCCCGCGCGGCCGCATGCTCACCCCGAGCCGCCCCGAGGTGATCCGGCGGCTCGACGCCGAGGGCCTGCTGCCCGCGATCACGTTCATCTTCTCCCGCAACGGCTGCGAGGACGCGGTGCGGCAGTGCGTGTTCGCCGGCATCCGCCTCACCGACGAGTGGGAGCGCCGCGAGATCCGCCGCATCGTCGACGAGCGCACCGCCCACCTGCCCGACGAGGACCTGTCCGTGCTCGGCTTCCTGGAGTGGCGCGACAGCCTCGAGCGCGGCCTCGCCGCCCACCACGCGGGCATGCTCCCCACCTTCAAGGAGGTGGTCGAGGAGCTGTTCGCCAAGGGCCTGGTGAAGGCGGTGTTCGCCACCGAGACGCTCGCCCTCGGCATCAACATGCCGGCCCGCTCGGTGGTGATCGAGAAGCTCGACAAGTGGAACGGCGAGACCCACGTCGACCTCACCCCCGGCGAGTACACCCAGCTCACCGGCCGGGCCGGGCGGCGCGGCATCGACGTGGAGGGCCACGCGGTGGTGATCTGGCAGCCGGGCACCGACCCGTTCGCGGTGGCCGGCCTGGCGAGCACCCGCACCTACCCGCTGCGCTCCAGCTTCCGCCCCTCGTACAACATGGCGGTCAACCTCGTCGGCCAGGTCGGCCGGGAGCGCGCCCGCAACCTGCTGGAGGCGTCGTTCGCCCAGTTCCAGGCGGACCGCGCGGTGGTCGGCCTCACCCGGCAGCTGCGCCGCTCGGAGGAGGCGCTCGCCGGGTACGCCGAGGCGATGACCTGCCATCTGGGGGACTTCGCCGAGTACGCGGCGCTGCGCCGCCGCCTGTCGGACCGGGAGGCCGAGCTCGCCCGGCAGCGCGGGGCGGCCCGCCGCGCGCAGGCGGTGCGCTCGCTGGAGGCGCTGCGGCCCGGCGACGTGATCCGGGTGCCGGGCGGGCGGCGCAGCGGCCTCGCGGTCGTGCTCGACCCGGGCCTGAACAGCCGGGGGAACGGCCCCTCGCCGCTCGTGCTCACCGCGGGCAAGCAGGTGAAGCGGCTGTCCACGGCCGACTTCCCGGTCCCGGTGGAGCCGGTGGAGCACCTGCGCATCCCGCGGAACTTCAACTCCCGCAACCCCAAGGACCGCGCCGACCTGGTCGCCACCATGCACAACAAGATCGGCGACCGGGACCTGGGCCCGCCGCCCCGGGTGCGCGACCACGCGGTCGAGGACGAGGAGATCAACCGGCTGCGGCGGGAGATCCGGCGGCACCCCTGCCACGGGTGTGACGAGCGGGAGGACCACGCCCGCTGGGCCGAGCGCTACCACCGCCTGCTGCGGGAGACCGAGGCGCTGCGGCGGCGGGTGGAGAGCCGCTCGCACGTGATCGCCCGCACCTTCGACCGGGTGTGCGCGGTGCTGACCGTGCTCGGCTACCTCGAGGGCGAGCCGAACGCGGAACGCGTCACCGTGCACGGCCGCCGCCTCGCCAAGCTCTACACCGAGCTCGACCTGCTCACCGCCGAGTGCCTGCGCCAGGGCCTGTGGGAGGATCTCGACCACGCCGAGCTCGCCGCGTGCGTGTCCTGCCTGGTGTACGAGTCGCGGCAGGACGACCCGGGCAGCCCCCGGCTGCCGACCGGCGCGGCCACCCGGACGATGACCGAGATGGTGCGCCTGTGGGGCGAGCTGGAGGCGGTGGAGAAGGAGCACGGCCTGTCGTTCCTGCGCGAGCCCGACTTCGGGTTCGCCTGGGTCGCCTGGCGCTGGGCCAAGGGCCACAGCCTCGACGCGGTGCTGCTCGACGGCGACCTCGCCGCGGGCGACTTCGTGCGCCAGGTCAAGCAGCTCGTCGACCTGCTCGACCAGATCCGCGAGGCCGCGCCGCAGCACTCGAACGTGCGGGTCACCGCCGCCCAGGCGATCGAGGCGATGCGCCGCGGCGTCGTCGCCTACTCCTCGCTGGCCTGACCCCGCCCCGGCGTGGGCCGGCCGGCGAGGGCGGCGAGCAGCCGGTTGAGCGGCCCGTCGATCCCGTACCGGTCGGCGAGCGCGACGAGGCGCTCGGGGTCGCGGGGCTTGCCCGGCAGCGTGACGTCCACCTCCGGCAGCGGGACGTCGCGGGCCACGTTCACCACGGCAGGGGCGACCTCGAGGTACTCGCGGGCGGCGGCGAGCCGGTTGCGGCTGCCCGCGGGGAAACCGTCGGTGCGGCCCGCGTCGAGCGCCTCGAGCACGCCCCGCAGCGAGCCGAACCGGGTGATGAGCGCGGCCGCGGTCTTCTCGCCCACGCCGGGCACGCCGGGCAGCCCGTCGCTGGGGTCGCCGCGCAGCACCGCGAAGTCGGCGTAGCCGCGGCCGGGGATGCCGAACTTGGCCGTGACAAACGCCTCATCGACCACCTGAAGGTTACGAATCCCCCTTACTGTGTAAAGGACGCGGCACTGCCGCGCGTCGTCGACGAGCTGGAACAGGTCACGGTCCCCGGTGACCACGTCGACGGGGCCGGTGACCCGCGCCGCGTAGCCGCCGATGACGTCGTCGGCCTCGTAGCCGGGCACGCCGACGCGGGCGATGCCGACCGCGTCGAGCACCTCCTCGATGATCGGGATCTGCACCTCGAGCGCCTCCGGCGTCTGCTCCCGGCCGTCGGCGGCGAGCCGGTGCGCCTTGTAGGAGGGGATCGCGGCCACCCGGAACGCGGGCCGCCAGTCGGCGTCCATGCACGCCACCAGCGCGTCCGGCGCGTGCGCCCGCACCAGGGTCGCGGTCATGTCGATGAGCCCGCGCACCGCGTTCACCGGCGTGCCGTCCGGCGCGGTGAGCGACTCGGGCACCCCGAAAAAGGCGCGGAAGTACAGCGACGGCGTGTCGAGAAGCATCAGCCCGGCCATGCCGCCCATCCTCGCATCCGCGCCGGTCCGGCGGCACCCTGACGCGGCTAGCCGAGGCTGAGCGGCAGCCGTACGGCGAGCAGGCAGGCGTCGTCGGCGGGGTTCGTGCCGCCGACCGCGTCGATGATCCGGTCGAGCTCGACCGCGAGGTCGCCCCCGGTGAGCGAGGTGGCGGCGAGCCGGGTGAGCGCGATGCCGTCCTCGATGTCGCGGCCGGGGCGCTCCACGAGCCCGTCGGTGTAGAGCAGCAGCGTCTCACCGCGGCGCAGCCGTACCCGGGCGATCTCGTAGCCGGAGTCGGCGTCGGCGCCGAGCAGCACGCCCTCGGGCGCGTCGAGCAGCCGCGCCTCACCGCCGCCGGTGAGGATCGGCGGCAGGTGCCCGGCCTGCGCCCAGGTGAACTCCTGGGCCACCGGGTCGAGGTACCCGGCGAGCGCGGTGGCGGTGGTGCCGTCGTGGGAGTGCCAGACCAGCTCGTTGAGCCAGGCGAGCAGCTGGGCGGGGGAGGCGTCGGTGACGACGAGCGCGTCGACCGCGTGCCGCAGCCGCGCCATCGGGGCGATCACGTCGCGGCCGTGCCCGGAGACGTCGCCGATCGCGATCAGCACCCGGCCGCGGGAGGCCCGGCAGGCGAGGTACCAGTCGCCGCCGAGCCCGGTGGTGCGCTCGGCGGGCAGGTAGCGCACCGCGACCCGCACACCGGGCAGGTCGATCACCGGGCCCTGCCGGGGCAGGATCGCGTCGCTGAGGGTGTCGGCGAGCAGCCGCTCCTCGGCGCGCCGGGTGATGTCCTGGATCACCCCGTACACGGTCCGGACCGCCCCGTCCGGGCCCGCCACCGGGTCGAGCACGGTGCGCAGCACGCGCGGCCCGCTGGCGGTGCGGATGCGGAACTCGGCCTGGGCGCGGGCCCCGCCGAGCACCTCGCGCAGCGCCCGGTCGAAGGCGGGGCGGTCGGCGGGCACCACGTAGGCGGCGAGCGCGTCGAGCGCGACCGGCCCCTCCTCCGGCGACCGGTCGAAGATCACGTACACGTGGTCGGACCACGAGGCGTCCCCGGTGCCGAGGTTCCAGGTGCACCACCCCATCTCGCCCAGCTGTTGCACGTGGGCGAGCTGGGTCGCGTACGGCCCGCCGGGCGGCGGCGCCATCGGGAGCGGGGCGTGCGCGTACGGCCCGCCGAGGTGGGCGCGCACCTGCCGGACGAGCGCGGTGGGCGTGGCGGGCGCGCCCTGAGGGGCGGCCTGCGGTTCGCCGTCGCGGGCGCCGCCCCGGCCTTCCCCCGGGCCGTCCCCGGGCGGGGCGCCCGGCAGGCCGCCGCCGAGGCCCGCGGCGAGATCGGCGGGAAGGCCCTCGGGAAGACCGTCGGCGAGGTCCGCGGCAAGGGCGGGGTCGAGGGCCGGCGCGGACGCCGGCGTCCGCCCCGGCGCCGGATCAAGGTCGCGGGGGGCGGTGTTGGTGGAGGGGTGGAGACCCTCGGCGCCGACCATGGGGCTCGCTCTCAAGATATGACCCAAAGGGGGGATGATCGAACGTCAAGTGATCGGTCAATAGCGGAGTGTAGCCGGTTGCGGTCGGGCTGCGAAGCCGTTTCGGGATATCCGGTCGGCCGCCGGGCGGATGTCCGTAACCCGCGCCCGGTGGTCTAGATTGGCCCTGTGACGACGGAGTCGATGGAGCTGTATCCCGTTTCCCGGCTGGCCGCCGTGGCCGAGGCCACCGCGCGCTCCGGGCTGGACGCCCTGCTGCTCACCCCCGGGCCCGACCTGCGGTACGTGACCGGCTACGACGCCACCCAGCTGGAGCGCCTCACCTGCCTGGTGGTGCCCGCGTCCGGCGAGCCGTTCCTCGTGGTGCCCCGGCTGGAGCTGCCCGCCGCCGAGCACTCCCCGGCCTCCCGGCTCGGCATCGAGTTCGTGGCCTGGGACGAGACCGACGACCCCTACGCGCTGGTCGCCGCCCGGCTCGGCGAGGTCGAGCGGGTCGGCGTCGCGGACCGGATGTGGGCGATGCAGGCGCTGCGGCTGCGCGACGCCATGCCGCGGGCCCGCCAGGAGCTCGCCGGGAGGGTGCTGCGCGAGCTGCGCATGCGCAAGAGCCCGGCCGAGGTGGCGGCGCTGCGCGAGGCGGGCGCGGCGATCGACGCGGTGCACGCGCTCGTGCCGAACTTCCTCAAGCCGGGCCGTACCGAGCGGGAGGTGGCCCGGGACATCGCCGCGGCGATCGTCGAGGCCGGGCACGTGGCCGCCGACTTCGTGATCGTCGGCTCCGGCCCGAACGGCGCGAGCCCGCACCACGAGGTGTCCGACCGGGTGATCCAGCCCGGCGAGCCGGTCGTGGTGGACATCGGCGGCCCGATGCCGAGCGGCTACTGCTCCGACTCCACCCGCACCTACGTGGTCGGCGACCCGCCGGAGGACTTCGTCGCCTACTACGAGGTGCTGCAGGCCGCCCAGGAGGCCGCGTGCGACGCGGTACGGCCCGGCGTGCCGTGCGAGGAGATCGACGCGGCCGCCCGCCGGGTGATCGAGGACGCCGGGTACGGCGAGTACTTCATCCACCGCACCGGCCACGGCATCGGCCTGGAGGTGCACGAGGAGCCGTACATCGTCGCGGGCAACACCGAGCCGCTCGAGGTGGGCATGGCGTTCTCCGTGGAGCCCGGCATCTACCTGCCCGGCCGGCACGGCGCCCGCATCGAGGACATCGTCGTGTGCACCGAGACCGGCGGCGAGCGGGTCAACCACCGGCCGCGCGACCTCATCGTGGTGTGACGCCCACCGCGGCGGCCGGTGGAGGATGACCGCCGGCCCCGCCTCGGCGATGCCGGGCACGCAGGCCACGGGCCCTTCGTGCGGTCCGGCCGCGAGGCAGGGCGGCATGTCGGCCCCCGGCCTCGCGGGCGGAACGGGCCTGGTCGGGCGCCGCGCCGTACGGCCCGCCCGCACCGGCGAAGACCGGCGCGCTCCGGATCGCCCCTGGTGCTCGGGCCGAGCGGCTCGTGGACGGGCGGCGGATGCGCGCCGCCGCGGGCCGAGCGGGCGCTCGCCTCGGGCACCACGGCCGTGCTCGCCTGCAACGACCTGGTCGCGCTCGGGCTGATCGAGGGCCTGTACGCGCCCAAACTCACCACGACCGCCATGCCCACGGCCGCCTGTCGGGGCGGCCGGGTGACCTCCCGCCGCAGCTACAGCGCGACGCGCATGTACAGCGGCCGGTGGTCGGACAGCGGCGCGGCCTCGGTGACGTGGCAGGCCCGGATGCGCCCGCGCGCCGCGAACAGGTAGTCGAGCTTGGCGCGGATCCCGTCCCCCTGGTAGGTCCACCGCCCGGTGCGCGCCGCCCCGGCCTGGTCGCACTCGGCGTAGTCCCGGTAGGCGGGGGCCACGGCCCGGGCGCCGCCGGGCCGGCGCGCCACCGCGTCGGGCGGCACCACGTTGAGGTCGCCGCCGAACACCACGTGGTGGCCGGGCTTGGCGGCGATCGCGAGCAGCCGCGCGAGCTGCCGGGTCCGGTACGGCGCGCCCGGCTCGCGGTCGTCGTACCGGGTGCCCGCCGACAGGTGGGTCCCGCAGGCGTGCACCCGCCGGGCGTGGACGGTGACGCACTGCGCCGCCCGCCGCACGTACCACGGCGGGGCGGGGAGCGGGTGGGTGGTGAAGGTGACCGCGTGCTCGGGCTCGGCGACCGCGACCGCGATGCTCTGCGCGCCGCGCGACCGGCCGCGGCGGTCCGGGCGGCAGGGGTACGGCCGGCCGTCGGCCGAGGTGACCGCCCACCAGCGCATGCTCCACGCCCGGCCGGTCGCCCGCTCCAGGTGCAGCTCGAGGGCGCGCGCCGCCCCGGTGCAGAACTCCTGCAGGAACACCACGTCGGGCCGGATCGGCCCGGAGACGACCCGCTCGCCGATGCGCCGGGCGAGCTCGTGCTCGTCGGCGCGGTACAGGCCGCAGACCGGGTTGGTGGCGGTGCAGACGTTCCACGTCATCACCGACAGCTCGGTCCGGGCGGGGGCGGGCGGGGCCCACACCGCCAGGGCCGCCAGTGCCACGGCCGTACCGAGCAGCGCACCGGCCGTACGGGTGCGCCGGGCGGGATAGGTTTCCACCAAGAACGACGCTAGCAGAGTCGGGTACGCCGGTGAATATCGTGACAAGCGGTGCCTTCCAGGCATTTCGCCTCGATGGCCGGGCACCGCGGGAAGGGGTGCGGCACGCAGTGTCCTCACGCGCTGTGTTCTTCTCGGTGCCGTTCTTCTCGGCGCCTGACCCCGGGCCGGGGACACCGCCACGGCGGAGCGTGTTCACCGCCGCGTTCGTCGGCACCTCGCTGGAGTGGTACGCCGACCACGTCTTCGCGGTGGCCGCGGCGCTGGTGTTCGGCGACCTGTTCTTCCCGCGCTTCGACGCGATCGCCGCCGCCCTGGCGACCTTCGCCACGTTCGCCGCCGGGTTCCTCGCCCGCCCGCTCGGCGCGGCGCTGGTCGGCCGGTTCGGCGACCGGGCCGGCCGCAAGCCCATGATCATCCTCACCCTGATGCTCACCGGCGGCTCGACCTTCCTCATCGGCGTGCTCCCCACCTACGCCGCGATCGGGGTGGCCGCCCCGGTGCTGCTCGTGCTGCTGCGCGTGGTGCAGGGCCTCGGCGTGTCCGGCGAGTGGGGCGGCGCGGTGCTCATCGCCACCGAGCACGCCGCCCCCGGCCGCCGCGCGCTGTGGGGCTCGTTCGCCCAGTTCGGCTGGCCGATCGGCGTGCTCACCTCGAACCTGGCGTTCCTCGCCGCCGCCCTGCTCCCCGAGGACGACTTCCTCTCCTACGGCTGGCGCGTGCCGTTCCTGCTCAGCGCCGTGCTGATCGTGCTCGGCTTCCGGGCCCGGCTGCGCCTGCCGGAGTCCCCGGAGTTCACCCGGCTGCGCCGTACCGGGAACGTCGCCGACGCGCCGCTGCGCGAGCTGCTCGGCGGCCACCGGCGCAACCTCGTGCTCGGCGCGATCGCCGCCACCGCCCCGCCCGCGTTCGGCCACCTGGTCACCGTCTACCTGCTCAGCCACGGCACCCAGCAGGCCGGGTTCGAACGCGGCACGCTGCTCGCGCTCATCCTGCTGTCCACCCTGCTGTGGGCCGCGGCGATCCTCGGCGCCGCACGCCTCGCCGACCGCGTCGGGCCCCGCACGGTGTACCTGGCGGGCTCGGCGTGCGCGGTGCTGTGGCCGGTCCCGATGGTCGCGCTCATCGACACCGGCGAGCTCGGCCCGGCGATCGCCGCCTTCGGCGTGGCCGCGATCGTGCAGGGCGTGCCCGCGGGCGCGCTCGGCGCGCTGTTCGCCGGCATGTTCGAGGCGCGGGTGCGGTACAGCGGCATCTCGATCGCCTACGCGGTCGGCGGCGTCATCGGCGGCGCGGTCACGCCGCTCGCCGGCTCGGCGCTCACCCTCGCGTTCGGCTCCGCCACCCCGGTCGCGGTCTACGTCGCCGGGCTCGCCGCCGCCTCGCTGGCGGCCGTGCTCGCCGTACGCGCGGCGGGGAACGCCACGTGGGCCGGGCCGGGCGCCTCCCGGCCGCGCGCCGCCACGCCGCTGCGGGCGGTGTTCCGCCTCCGCGACCGCGGCCGAGCGTGACAAAACGGACGCTCTGCGCATTGTAGTACGCTGGCTGCATCCGGCCCGGCGGGCCGGCCGGGCCCTTTGATCAGGCAAGAGGTGGCAGCGAGGTGGTTTCCTTCGTCGGCGCCGCCCCGCCGCCGGGCGCCTTGGACGAGGCCGCGGTCAAGGTGCTGCTGGACGTCTCCGGCGGGGGGCTGGCGGTGCTGGACGAGGCGGGCCGCTTCACCATGCTCAACCCCGCGGCCGCGCGCATCCTGGACCGCCCGGCCGAGGAGCTGCTCGGACGGAAGAGCCCCTTCGAGCCGTCCACGCCCCTCGACGGCGGCCACGTCTCCTGGCCCGCCCGCGACGGACGCACGCGCGAACTCGAGTACCGCATCGCCCCGATCCCCAAGGCCGGGTACGCGGTGTGGTTCAGCGACGTCACCGACGCCCTGGAGCAGCGGGAGCGGCTCACCGCGATCGTCAGGGCGGCCTCCAGCGTCGCCGACCTCTACTCGCTGCGGGCGACCCTCGACGCCGTCGCCCGCGAGGTGGTGATGACGCGGAACATCTCGGCCGTGCAGATCCTCGCCCTCGACGACCCCGAGGGCGAGCTGCGCGTGCTCGGCATGGCCGGGTTCGGCGACGCCCGGGACTTCACCGAGCGCCTCGCCGCCTGCCGGCGCCGGGGCGCCAAGGTGCGGTTCCTCGACGCCTACCGCACCCGCCGCCCGATCGTGGTCCCCCACCGCAAGCCCGCGATCATGGCCGACCCGCGCTGGGAGCCGCTCCACAAGATCATGGACTACCCGGACTGGGACTGCTTCGTGTCCATGCCGCTGCTCGTCCGGGGCCGCGCGGTCGGCGTGATGAACGCCTACTACCTGCCCGGCGAGGACCCCGGGCCAGGATCCCTCGCCTTCCTGGAGGCGATGGCCGGGCACGCCGCGGTGGCGATCGACACCGCCGCGCTGCTGGCCGACATGCGCTCGCACGAGCGCCGCCGCCTCGCCCGGGACCTGCACGACGCGGTGGTGCAGCAGCTGTTCTCCATGCGCATGCAGGCCAAGGCGCTGCGCGCCCAGCTGGAGCGGCCCGACCCGGACCTGGCGAGCGTCGGCCGCGGCGCCGACGAGCTCGCCCGGCTCAGCCAGACCGCGCTCGCCGACCTGCGCAGCCTCGTCTACGAGCTGCGCCCGCTCGACCTCGCCGAACACGGCCTGATCGACGCGGTCCGGGCGCACGCCGAGAACATCCAGGCGCGCACCGGCCTGGAGATCGACATCCAGGTGCCCGAGGGGCTGGACATCGACGCCGGGATCGACGAGCAGGAGGACCTCTACCGGATCGTCCAGGAGGCCCTCAACAACGTGGTGAAGCACGCCAACGCCACCGAGGTGGTGATCCGCTTCGACCCGCTCGCCGAGGTCGCCCCGGGCGGGGCGGGCGCGGGGGGCGGACGCCACGGTGGTCCCGGCGCGCGGAACAATGGTCTGGTGGTCGAGATATCCGACAACGGCTGCGGCCACATCCGCCGCTCGGGCGGCGGCGACGCCGAACCCGGCAGGCGCTCGCTCGGCCTGGTGTCGATGCGGGAACGCGCGCAGCGCTGGGGCGGCCGCGTGGCGGCGGGGCCGCGTCCCACCGGCGGCTGGACGGTCGCCGTGACGCTCCCGCACCTGCGCACGTCGCTGCCGGAGCCGGAGCACGAGCTGGAGACCGACCCCGCGGCGGGCGCGGGGGAGGACGCGACGCGAGACGGAGCGGAGAGCGGGCGTTGACCGGAAAAGAGGCCTTGGCCGAGGTCATCCGGGTGATGATCGTCGACGATCACGCGATCGTACGGCGCGGCCTGCAGGCGTACGTCGACACCGTGCCCACCCTCGAGGTGGTGGGCGAGGCGAGCGACGGCCAGCAGGCGCTCGCCCGGCTGCGGCAGTGGCAGACGATGGGCGAACCCCTGCCCGACGTGGTCCTGATGGACCTGCAGATGCCGCGCATGGGCGGCGTGGAGGCGACCAGCGCGATCGTCCAGGCCCACCCCGAGGTGAAGGTCGTGGTGCTCACCAGCTTCGGCGAGGCCGAGCGGGTGCACGCGGCCCTCGCCGCGGGCGCCGCCGGATACCTGCTCAAGGACGCCGACCCCGACGAGGTGGTCACCGCGATCCGGGCCGCCGCCGCGGGCGAGGTGCACCTGGACTCGGCCGTCGCCCGCCAGCTCACCCGGCGCATGGTCTCGCCGAACGTCGGCCTGTCCGCGCTCACCGCGCGCGAGCGGGAGATCCTCACCCTGGTCGCGCAGGGCTTCTCCAACCGGGAGATCGCCGCGCGGCTGGCGATCAGCGAGCGCACCGCGCGCACCCACGTGAGCAACGTGCTGAGCAAGCTCCAGCTCTCCTCCCGCACCCAGGCCGCGCTGCTCGCGATCAAGGAGGGCCTGATCCCGCCCCCGGGCTGATCGCCGCACCGGGTGCGACGGATGACGTAGGGGCGACCGGTACGGATGGTCGCCCCTTTCGCTGACATCGGGACGATCCCCCCGGGCGGCCGGTCGCCTAGGGTGGATGACCGGCGCGGCCATGGTCCTACGGCATGGCCGCGCCTCCCGGGTCCCCCGGGTTTCTCGGGTACCCGGGGGAGCCCCGGGACCAGCGCGCGGGCCCGGCCCGCGCCGGCCCGGACGACGGGGCCGACGAGACCGACGAGTTGCCGACGACGAGCCGTCCTGGCGGAAGTGAGAGACGCGAGTTGAGTACGTTCGTCCTGGTGCACGGGGCCTGGCACGGCGGCTGGTGCTGGGACCGGGTGACGCCCCACCTGCGGGCCGCCGGCCACGAGGTGCACACCCCGACCCTGACCGGCCTGTCCGAGCGCGCCCACCTGATCTCGCCGATGGTGGGGCTCGACACCCACATCGAGGACGTCGTCCGGGTGCTGGACACGCTCGGGCTGTCCGAGGTGATCCTCGTGGGCCACAGCTACGCCGGCCAGGTGATCACGGGCGTCGCCGACCGCCGCCCCGACGCCGTCGCCAAGCGCGTCTACCTGGACGCCTTCGTCGGCGACGACGGCGACGCCGCGCGCGAGCTGCTGCCCGAGCAGGTGGCGCACCACTGGGCCGAGTCCGCCCAGGAGCGCGGCTTCGGCTGGCTCGTCCCGGTCCGCTCGCTGCAGGTGCTCGGCGTGACCGAGCAGGCCGACGTGGACTGGCTCAGCCCCAGGCTCACCCCCCACCCGTGGAAGACCTACACCGACCGGCTCCGCCTCACCGGCGCCGTCGACCGGGTGCCGGCCGCGTTCATCGAGTGCGTGAGCTGGATGCGGGTGTTCCAGCGGCACGCCGACCGGGCGCGGGAGCGCGGCTGGCCGGTGTACGAGCTGGAGACCGGGCACGAGGCGATGGTCACCGCCCCGGCCGAGCTCGCCGCGCTGCTGCTGAAGATCGCCGAGTCCTGACCCGCCGTACCGTCCCGACCAGCCTTTCGACCGGGAGAGCACGTGGAGTTCCTCGTCCGGACCGTGAACAACCTGCCCCCCGACACGCCGCCCGAGCGCCGGGAGGAGCTGCGCCGCGCCGAGCGCGCCCGCGCCAGGGAGCTGCGCGAGGCGGGCATCCTCAAGCGGCTGTGGCGGGTGCCGGGGACCACCGGGACGGTCGGCCTGTACGAGGCGGCGGACGCCACCGAGCTGCACGACGCGCTGGCGTCGCTGCCGATGTTCCCGTGGATGACCATCACGGTGGAGCCGCTGGCCACCCACCCGCAGGAGCGGGAGGCCTAGCCGCGGTGCGGCCCGGCCTCCCGTCATCCGGAAACGACGCCGCATCGTGACGAAGACCCCGGTCGTCGCCGCCACGGCGGTCGCCCCGATGCTGTGGGGCACCACCTACGTGGTGACGACCGAGTTCCTGCCGCCCGGCCGCCCGCTGCTCGTCGGGGCGGTGCGGGCGCTGCCCGCCGGGATCGTGCTGTGCGCCGTCGTCGCCGCGCTCGCCGGGCGGCTCGCGCTGCCCCGGGGCGCGTGGTGGTGGCGGTCGGCCGTGCTCGGCGCGCTCAACATCGGGCTGTTCTTCCCTCTGCTGTTTCTGTCGGCCTACCGGCTGCCCGGCGGCATCGCCGCCATGATCGGCGCGATCAGCCCGTTCGTGGTCGCGGGGTACGCGTACCTGCTGCTCGGCGAGCGCCCCACGCGGCGGCTGCTCGCCGCCGCGGCCGTCGGAGCGGCCGGGGTCGCGCTGCTCGTGCTGCGCTCGGCCATCGCCCTCGACCCGATCGGCCTCGCCGCGGCCGGCGGCGCGGCGCTCACCATGGGCCTCGGCACCGTGCTCGGCCGCAAGTGGGGCCTGCCGCAGGGCTACCGGAACCGCGGCACCGCCCTGCTCGCCCTCACCGGCTGGCAGCTCGCCGCGGGCGGCGCGGCGATCCTCGCCGTCACGTTCCCGCTCGAGGGCGCGCCGCCCGCGCTCACCTGGACGAACGCGGCCGCCCTCGGCTACCTGTCGCTCGTGGTCACCGCGCTGGCGTACCTGCTGTGGTTCCGCGGCGTGACCACGCTCGCCCCCACCCAGAACACCCTGCTCACCCTGCTGAGCCCGCTCGTGGCCACCGTGCTCGGCTGGGCCGTGCTCGGCCAGGCGTTGTCGCCCGGCCAGCTCGTGGGGATCGCCGCGGTGATCGGCGCGGTGCTGCTCGGCACCTCCGCCCCGCACGAGGCCGGCCCGGCGGAGCGGTGACCCGCCCCGGACCACGGTGCACGAGGGCACGGATGACCGCGAATGCGCCGTGCTTGCGTGAAACCACGCACACGCGGCGCAATGTTCGTTATTGTTTTGTAACAACCGGCGAGGATGCGTTCCGTGTCAGGGGTGCGCTGATCAACATGCCGCTGGTCAGCGGGCGGTACGGCGTGCTTCCCTGCCGTCGCGCTCCGGCGCGTGTGGCGGGGCGGTGCGTCCGGCCGGCCGGTGAGCGGCGGGTGAAAAAGCTCACTTTTGGTACGTTTGTCCGTTATCCGCGCCGGATTCTGGCAGGGTGGAACACCGTGTCGGAGTCCTTGCCGACACCTGCCGATGAGAACATTGGCGGGACGGTGTCCCCGGGGATGGAGCCGGGAAAACGGGATGACGAGCGGTGGTCCGTTGCGGGAGACGGTGAGGCAGGATGAAGTGAGCGACCGATTCCTGCGTGCGACCGTCGCCGCGCCTCAGGCCCGGATGTCGGCGGCCACGCCGATCACCCTGCTGTCCCACTCTTTCTGGAAAACAGGACGACGCCAATGAGTATTCAGTTGTGCGACCGATGCGGCCGGGTTCCGGTGGTCCAGGAGCGCTCCGCCTACAGCGTCGAGCGTGCCAACCTGATCGTGCGCCACGGCTTCTGCGCCTGCCCTCCGGCCGCGAACGCCGAGCCCGAGCCCGTCGTGCGGAGCGGGAACGAGCCGGAAGTCGTCACGCGGACCGGTCCCCAGCCCATCGTGACCGAGGCGTTGGAGAGCGCGGGAGCACGGCAGAGCCACTGATCCGCCACCGGCGCCAATGATCTTCGCATGCCCGGCCCTCCTACGCAACCGTAAGTCAGGCGCCGTGTGGAGTGCGTGGACACCGCCGTCCACGCTCCGGGCCGCCGGGCACGAACGGGCGCCCGCCGGCTACCTGTCGGGTCCGTAGCGCGCCTTGTGACGCCCTGCGAAGGCAGGCCAGCGCACGGCAGCGGGCTGCTCTCACATCGTGACGCGCCCGTGGGCCGCCGTACTCCGGCTCACGCGGCGTGGACCGGGTTTGAGGCCGGTCAGGACCCCCAGCGTCCTGTGCTGATCTCGACGTCCACCGTCTTCCACAGTGAGCACGTCGTCCTTTCCCTGTGGCCTGAGTGCCCGGCCGGGCGGTGGGGCGGGTGTGGGGCCCGGCCGGGCGGCTTGTGGAAGTACGCCGCTCGGTCCCTACTTCTCGCAGGGCGATTCCGTGCCGCCGTACCCGGATGCGCATGCCGAGGACTCATCGATCAACCGGCCGACGGGGGAGCGGCCGAGGATGGTCCAGTAGTGAGATCGCGAGCTGGTTGGACAGTTCGTTCATGAGCTGGATGAGGGTGGGACGGGCGAACCAGCCGACCTCCCCGGCTCTCCGGGTCTGTCGCGTCGGCGACTCACGCCGCCACGCCCACCACCAGATCTGGGTGCCTCGTCCCTTCACGTTCACGGGCCAGCGGTAGACACGCCAGCCCGGATGGTCGTGCCGCAGGATCTCCAGGAGACGTTCCTCGCGGCCGGGTGAGGGGCCCGTCATGGCACATCCGTTCGGTAGTCGAACCACACGCGCTTGCCTCGATCGAGCGGGATGACTCCCCAGCTCCTGGTGTACGCTGCGACGATCTGCAGTCCTCGGCCGCCGTCGTCGTCGGCGGCAGGGGTGCGGGGCCGGGGCAGCCCGGGACCGCGATCCGTGACCTCGCCCCGGACGCATCCCTCGCCCAGGGCCAGGGTCAACGTGATTTCGGGACGGCCGTGGCGGACGGCGTTGGTGACGAGCTCGCAGATGACGGTAAGCAGGTCGTGGGCGTCGTCGAGTCCGTTGTCCGCCAGGTACTTACGTGCGGTGGCACGGATCTCGGGAACCGCCTGGCGGTGGGCAGGGACGTGCCAGGTGCGCTCGGTCATAACGGGTCCTTGCCGAACCGCGGCAAAGCCGCGGATGCCGTGTCGGTGGTGGGGTTCTGCGGGATTGACGGTCAGGGCCGACCGAGGACGGCCGGGCCGCGTTGTACACCGGCGGTCGGCACGTTCATCGCGGGAGGCCGGCCCCAGGTGGGATGTGCGGCCCGTCTTCGCCGATGCGAGCGCACCGGTCGTGAGCGAGGACGCTCCCGGAGGGTGGCTGACGCGCGGTCCGTCATTGAAGACCGCGGCGCCTGCCCCTCGATAAGTCGTTCCAGCTCGTTAGGCGTGTCCGCGTCCACCGAGCCGCGCTGACGGGCGAGCGGATGGTGAGCGGTGAGCTGCACCCAGGCCCACGTGCGGTTCTCAGGAATGTCGAAGATCACCCAGCCGGGGAACCGCTCGCGTGGCCTGCGGAACCGTTCCTTGGACATCTTCCTCACGTACCGTGATCAAGCGATTACACTCCTATAGTCGTTCTTCAAGAGAAGACTCGCAATAGCAAACTTCATATAGGAAAGAAATTCCGGTTCGTCCCGATTGTGTAATTTGACAGGGATCATGACAAATTACAGCCCTACGGTTCGCCGACGCCGCCTCTCCCTGGAACTCGCCCGGCTCCGGAAACGCGTCAACCTGACCGCGACCGAAGCGGCGAAACGGCTGGAATGGGATCCGGCCAAGGTCGCCCGGATGGAACGCAACCAGTGGAAGCGCCCGGATCTGCACGACATCCGGCTCCTGTGCGACCTGTACGGCGCGAGCGACGCCGAGCGGGAAGCGCTGCTCACGCTCGCCCGCCAATCCCGTCAACGCGGCTGGTGGGCCGCCTACTCGGACGTTTTCCGGTCGAGCCTGCCGGATTTCGAGGCGGAAGCCTCGTTCATCCGCACATACGAGGCGCTGCTTATCCCCGGCCTGCTGCAGACGCCGGCGTACACCGCCGCGGTGCTGCGCGGCGGCGACGTCCTGGACGAGGTCACCGTCCAACGGTGGGTGGAGGCCCGCCAGGCGCGTCAGGAGATCCTCTCCCGCGAGCGGCCGCCGGTCCTCATGGCGGTGATCGACGAGGCTGCTCTGCTGCGCATGGTCGGAGGCCCCAAAGTGATGCGGGAGCAGATGCAGCACCTCATCGAGATGGCCGCCCGCGAGAATGTCACACTCCAGGTGTTGCCGCTGGCCGTTGGGGCGCACCCGGCGCAGACCAGTGGCGCATTCATGATTCTGGATTTCCCGGAGGACCCGAGCCTGGTTTACATGGAGACCTCCACGGATAATCTTTGGCTGGAAAAGCCGCCGGAAGTCCAGCACTACACGGCCGTCTTCAGCAAGCTGCAGTCGCTGGCGTCGTCCCCGGACGCGTCACTGCGGCACCTGGAGTTACTGGCCGATCGAATCGAAGGGTGAGGAGAGGCATGCAGGCGATCACCCGGCCGTCCGACGGCTGGCGTAAGTCCAGCTACAGCGGAGTCAACGACAACTGCGTGGAGGCAAAGGCCCTGCAGGACGGCAGCGTCGCGGTTCGCGACAGCAAGAACCCCGGTGGCCGTGTCCTACGGTTCAGCAGGAAGGAGTGGGGGGCGTTCCTTACCGAAATCAAGGCCGGCCGATTGTAGGCACCTGGAGGCTCGGCGATCGGTGGAAAGTCTATGGCGAACCTTCGGCGGCAGAGGCTTCGGAAGCCGGCACTATACGGCACCAAGCGTGAGGAGAAGCATGCAGGAGGTCATCCGGCCGTCCGGTGGCTGGCGTAAGTCCAGCTACAGCGGAACCGGCGACAACTGCGTGGAGGTGAAGGTGCTGGACCATGGTGGCATCGGCGTCCGTGACAGCAAGAACCCGGACGGCGATGTCCTACGCTTCGGCGGCAAAGAGTGGGGTTTGTTCCTTGCCGAAATCAAAGTCGGCCGATTGTAGGCACACGGCGGCCCGGCGACCGACAGAAAGGCTCTCGGCGTAACGCCAGAGCCTTTGCACTTACCTAAGGGCCTTCGGCATGACGTTCCCGAGTGTTTCGGACATGTATTTCAGTCGACTTGCTGTCTGCGCCAGCCGTACCATCGGCGCACAGGCGAGATTGTGACGCGTTCGTGACGAGGGTGTCCCCCGGGGCACACGATTCCGATCTGGACTTGGAGTCTGACAGGACCGTCGAGGGATTCGCCGGAGGCGCGCATGGCCGAGCCCGCGTTGGCCTGCCACGCACTGCACTGCCGGGCTGGTGGCAGGGACCTGTTCACCGATCTCTCGTTCCAGGTGCACGCCGGGGAACGGCTCGCGCTGATGGGGCCGTCCGGGTCGGGGAAGACCACCCTGCTCACCACCCTTGCCGGGCTGCTGCCGCCCGTGGGCGGGCAGGTGCTGGTGGGCGGGGTGCCGCTCGCCGAGAACCCCGGGCTGCGCCGGGAGATCGCGCTCGTCCTGCAGTCGTACGGCCTGCTCACCCTGCTGACCGCGGCGGAGAACATCGAGGTGGTGCTGCGCGCGGCCGGGCGCGATCCGCGGCAGGCGATCGCGGAGGCGGCCGCGGCGCTGGAGCGGCTGGGGCTCGGGAGGCACGCCGGCCATCTGATCGAGGAGTTGTCCGGTGGCCAGCAGCAGCGGGTGGCGATCGCCCGGGCGATCGCGCTGCGTCCCCGCGTGCTGCTCGCCGACGAGCCCACCGCGGAACAGGACGCGGCGAACCGTGCGCTCGTGCTCGATGCGCTGATTGCCGCCGCGGACCGTGGCGCGGCGCTGGTCATCGCCACCCACGACCCGGAGGTCGCCGAGCGGTGCGACCGGGTGATCGAGCTGCGCGCGGCCGTCCCCCGGGCGCAGGGCTCCCCGGCCAGGTGATCCGGATGCGCACGGGGGTGACGCCACGGTGACGGCGGCGGTGCGGTGCCAGGGCATCGTGCAGATCTACAAGGCCCGGGAGCTGGAGGTCGTCGCGCTGCGCGACGTCGACCTGGTGGTCGAGGAGGGGGAGACGGTCGCGCTGCTCGGTCCCTCCGGGGCGGGCAAGTCGACCCTGTTGTGGCTGATGGCCGGGCTGCTGCGGCCCAGCGCCGGGCGGCTGTGGCTGCACGGCACCGAGGTGTCCCGGCTGCCGCAGGCCACGCTCGACCGGTTGCGGGCCGCCGAGATCGGGGTGGTGCTGCAGAACCCGGCGCGGAACCTCATCCCGTACGCCACGCCGGCGCAGAACCTGGCGTTCGCCCAGCGGCGGCCGGACCGGCGCCGGATCGGGGAGCTGCTCGAGCGGGTCGGGCTCGCCGGGGTGCGCCGCCCGGCGGGCGGGCTGTCCGGGGGTGAGCAGCAGCGGCTCGCCGTGGCGGTGGCGCTCGCCAACCGGCCCCGGCTGCTGCTCGCCGACGAGCCCACCAGCCAGCTCGACCTCGCCTCCGGCCGCGCCGTGATCGAGCTGATCCGGCAGACCGCGGCGGAGTACGGCACCACGGTCGTCGCCGTCACCCACGACGAGGCGGTCAGCCGGGCGCTGGGCCGTACCGTCACCATCCGGGACGGGCGGGTCGGCGCGGAGGGCCGCCGCGGCGAGGACCTGGTGGTGGTCGGCCGGGAGGGTGCGCTGCAGCTGCCGCCGGAGTACCACCATCTGCTGCCGCCGGGCAGCCGGGTGCGGGTGGAGGCGATCGAGGACGGCGTCGCGCTGCGGAGGGTCGAGCCGTGACCGGGCGGATCGCGGCCGCGGCGGCGCGGATCGCGCTCGGCGGCGGGATGCTGCTGCGCGGGCTGTGGGAGCGGCGCCGGCCGTCGCTGCTCGTGCTCGTGGTGGCGATCGTGCCGGTGGCGAGCGCCGCGGCCGGGCCGATCGTCGCCGACGCGGCCTCGACCGCGCTCGCCCGCGCCGGGGTGCAGGAGGGCACCGCGCCGGAGCGGCGCGGCTGGCGGCTCAGCTCCGAGGGCGGGCAGGTGGCCGGGTCGGCCCGGGAGCTCGCCGCGAGCGCGCCGTTCCTGCTGCCGCCGATCGACGGCATGGAGATCGTCGGCCCGGAGAGCCGGACCGGCCGCCTCCACCCGCTGATCTGGCAGGACGGCCAGTGCGACCACGTCGAGCTGGTGGCCGGGCGCTGCCCGGAGAACGCCCGGGAGATCATGGTGAGCGAGGCGAGCCGGTTCCGCCTCGGCTCGGCCGTACGGCTCACCGCGATCACCGACGCGTCCGGGCGGCCCGCCCCGCTGCGGGTGGTCGGCGTCTACCGTCCGGACCCGCCCGGCGACCCGTTCTGGTTCGGGCGCAACCTGTTCCCGCAGACCGCCGGGTTCGGGCAGGACCGGGGGGACGCGCTGTTCACGGTCCCGGCGACGGCCCGCGAGACGCGGACCCCGGGGAACGTGCCGTGGACGTCCACCGCGATCGTGATGATCGACCCGGCGCGGTTCACCGCCGGTGGCGTCGCGGCCCTCGAGGCCGCGCACGCGCTCACCCGGCGCCTCGGACCGGACAACCTGATCGTGGTCTCCCAGGTGCCCACGCTCATCGCCGAGCTGCGCGCGCAGAGCGGCGGGGTGGGCGTGCCGAGCCTGCTGGTGATCGCGCAGCTGGTCGCGCTCGGCTGGCTGCTGCTCTTCCTCACCGTCCGCGACCTGGTGACCGCCCGCGGGCCGGAGATCGCGCTCGCCCGGCTGCGCGGCCACGGCAGGCTGCGGGTGTGGCGGTTCGCGCTGGCCGAGCCGCTGATCCTGCTCGCGGCCGCGTTCGCCGCCGGGCTCGCGCTCGCCGAGCGGGCCGCGCAGTTCGCCGCCGACCGCGTGCTGCCGGTGCCGCAGCCGGTCGCGCTGAACGGCGCGGCGGTGCTCGCCGGGGCCGCGGTGCCGCTCGGCGGCCTGGTCGCCGCCGCGATCGCGGCCCGGAACATGGCGGTGCGGCCGATCACCGAGGAGTGGCGGCGCACCCCGCGCAGCCGGGCCCGCGGCTGGGTGATCGACGCGGTGGTGCTCGCCGTCACCGGGATCGGGCTGGTGGAGCTGCTCGGCGGCGGCGCCATCACCCAGACCTCCGGGCAGCGGGCGAGCTCGCTCGCCGTACCCGGGCTGCTCGCGGTCGCCGCTGCGCTGCTCGCCTGCCGGGCCGTGCCGTTCCTCGCCCGTCGCCTGTTCGGCCTCACCCGCCGGGCCGGCGGGGTCGCCGCGTTCCTCGCGCTGCGGCAGGTCGGGCGCGGGCCCGCCACCGCCGGGAGCGTGATCGTGCTCGCCACCGCGTTCGGCATGGCCTCGTTCTCGGCGGCGGCCGCGGCGGTGGTCGACGCCAACCACGAGCGCGTCGCCCGCGCGCACAACGGCGCCGACGCGGTGCTCACCGTCAACCCCGACAGCGTCGACGGGGCCGCCGGGCTCGCCGCGGCGGTGGCCCGGGCCGACCCGTCCGGGCGCGGGGCAGCGCCGGTGCTCGCCGTACCCGGGCCGCCCAAGATGATCGCGACCGATCCGGAGCGGTTCGCCCGGGTCGCGAACTGGGACCCGGCCTGGGCCGACCGGCCGCTCGCCGAGCTGGCCGCGCGGCTGCGCGCCGAGCCCGCGCCCCGGATCACCTTCACCGGGGACCGCATCCGGCTGCGGATGCGGCCGGTACGGGTGCCGCGCAACTGGCGGGCACAGCTCCACCTCGACCTGCGCGTGCCCGGTGAGCCGAAGGGCGTCTCGTTGCCGCTCGGCTCCCCGGACCGTCCGGTCGCGGAGTGGGGGCTGCCGCGGCGCTGCCATGTCGAGACGTGCGAGCTGCGGGGGATCCGCGGCGACGTGTCGATCGTCGCGCTCGGCGGCGACACCGAGCGGGAGGTGGTGCTGCGCATCCTCGCCACCGGCCTCGAGGTACGGCAGGGCGGACGCTGGCGGGCGCTCGACGCCGGGTTCACCGACCCGGCCAGGTGGCGGGGCACCGTCGCGCCCGGCGAGCGCGGGCTGACGCTCCTGCTCGCCGCGTACGGCGGGCTGCGGGCCGAGCCGGCCGTCTACCCCGACCCGGTGCCGGTGCTCGCCAACGGGCCGCTGACCAAGGACTTCCTGCCCGGCCTCGACCAGGCGTACCTGGCCAAGGGACGCCCGGTGGCGCAGACCGCCGCGCTGCCCGGGCACGACGAGGTCGGCACCGTGGTGGACCTCAAGGTCGCCGACGCGGTGGCGCTGTCGGTCGACCCGCGGGTCTCCTTCGAGGTGTGGGTGGCGCCCGGGCACCTGGCGGCCGTGCGGGCGGGCCTCGCCGCGCAGGGCATCGCGACCGGGGAACCGCGCCGGGTCGCCGACCTGGTCACCGGCTACCGCACCCAGGCCCCGGGCCTCGCGCTCATGCTGCTGCCGCCTGCCACGATCGCCGCGGCCGCGCTCGCGCTCGGCCGGGCCGTGCTCGCCCTGTACACCGCGGCCCGGCGGCGCCGCTACGAGCTGTCCGCGCTGGATGCGGCGGGCGTGCGCACCCGCTCGCTGCGCGCGGCGCTGCTGCTGGAGCAGCTCATCACGCTCGTGGCGGGCACGGTCGCCGGGGTGCTCGCCGGGACGGTGGCCGCCCGGCTCGCCCTGCCGTACATCCCCGAGTTCGCCCGGCCGCCGGTCACCCCGCCGCTGCTGTTCGACCCGCCCCCGGCGCCGCTCGCCGCCGTGGTCGGCGCCGCGCTGCTCGCGGCGCTGCTCGCCGCGACGGTCACCGCCGAGATCCTGCTGCGCGGCATCCGCGTCGAGCGGCTCCGCCAGGCGCCCGCCTGACCGGGCGCCCGGCGGCCGCCCACCGGTCAGGCCAGCTCGTGGAAGAGGGCGATCCACCGGTCCGGGTGGACGAAGGCGACCACCGCGTCCCGCGGGATCCCGGCCCGCTCGAACGCCCGCCGCAGCCGGTGGCGGTCGTGCCGTTCCCGCAGCGAGGCGTACAGGCTGCCGCCCCGGCCGCCGAAGCCCAGCTCGACCAGCGCCCGGTACGCGCCGAGCGCGTGCGGCGGGACGAGCGGGACCGGGCGGCGCTCGACGCGCAGGATCGCCGAGTCGACCGACGGCGCGGGCCGGAAGGCCGTGCGCGGGATGCGGCCCGCGGTGCGCCAGGCGAACAGCGGCCAGCTGCGCACGGTCACCAGGCTCCAGCGGCCGTAGCCGCCGGCGCGCTTGCGGGCGTACTCGGCCTGGGTGACCAGGGTGGCGGCGGTCATCGCGTCGGCGCGCAGGCACCAGTCCACGATCGCCGAGGTGAGGTGGTAGGGGATGTTGCCGACGACGGCGAACGGCTCGCGCGGCGGTACGGCGAGCAGGAAGTCCCCGCCGACGACGCGGACCGCGCGGTCGCCGCGGGTGCGTGCGGCGAGCCGGGCCGCCGCCACCGGGTCGATCTCGTAGGCGAGCACGCGGCGGCAGGCCCGGGCGAGCGCGAGGGTGAGCGCGCCGTCCCCGGCGCCGGGCTCGACCACGAGGTCGGCGGGGCGCAGCCGGGCGGCGGCGACCACCCGCTCGACCGCGCGCGGATCGATCATGAAGTTCTGCGAGAGCAGGCGCCGCCGCAGGTTGCCGGACGCGGGGAACGCGGCCGGTCCGGCGGCAGGCGGACGACGATGGTCGGCGTTGGAACGCGCCACGAGGATGCCCTTTCGGCTCCGAGACGACAGACGGGATCTCGGAGGCCCCGGGCACCGTCAGGTACGCGTCATGACGGCGTCATGAGGCGAGTCCGCGCAGGCCAAGGCCGCGCGCAGGCCGTACGGGAGCCGTTGAAAGGGCGCCGGAAAGCCGCGCGGTTGGCGTGCTGGGACTCAGCGGGCGTCCCGTCGGGCCGGGGCCCGGCGGGCGCGAGGACGCATCGCCGTGCCCGGCCCGGATCCGGGCAGGCCGGCCATCGCAAAGACCATCACGCGGCCGACGCTACGCACCCGGCGCGCCGGCACGCAAACGATTTTCCCCCGGCGGCGTGTCCCCGCCGGGCTCAGACGGCGCCGGGGGAGCGGCCGGTGACCGTGGTGAGCCAGGAGCACCACGCGTCCAGGCCCTGGCCGGTCTTCGCGCTCACCTCGAGGGTGATCGCCTTCGGGTTCACCGCGCGCAGGTTGGCGTAGAAGGCGCCGAGGTCGAAATCGAGGTAGGGGAGCAGGTCGATCTTGTTGACGAGGACGAGGTCGGCGGTGCGGAACATCACCGGGTATTTGAGCGGCTTTTCCTCGCCCTCGGTGATGGAGAACACCATCGCGCGGGCGTGCTCGCCGACCAAGAATTCGGCCGGGCAGACGAGGTTGCCGACGTTTTCGATGATGACCAGGTCGAGTTCCTTCAGCGGCAGCCGGGGGAGGGCCGAGCGCACCATAGGGGCGTCGAGGTGGCATTCGCCGCCGAACCCGTCACCGGTGTTGACCAGGGCGATCGCGGCGCCGAAACCCTCGAGGCGGTCGGCGTCGAGGCTGGTCTCGATATCGCCCTCGATGATGCCGATGCGGTGCCGGTCGTGCAGTCGCCGCAGCGTCTCCCGCAGCAGCGTGGTCTTTCCCGCGCCGGGCGAGGACATGAGGTTGACGACGGTCACCCCGGCGGCGTCGAAATCGGCGCGGTTGGCCTCGGCGGTGCGCTCGTTCTCCCCGAAAATGCGCTCCAGAACGGTGACCCGTTCCGTTCCGGTCTCGTATCCGGAATGGTCGCCGATCACGTCGCCGAACCGGCCGCCGGGCGCGTTCCCGTGGTCATGCCCATGACCATGCTCGTGATCGTGCCCGTGGCCGTGCCCGTGGTCGTTGTCGTCGTGCCGGTGGAACCGTCCCATGTTCAAGCCTCCGCGAGCTCGAGCGAGGTGATCAGGAACTCCTCGCCCGCAAGGATCGACACCCGGGTCCCGTCACAGCCGCCGCAGCGCAGCACGGGGGCCTCGAGCGTCTCGGTCCGGCCGCAGTCCTCGCACCGGATCCGCGCCGGGACGCTCTCCACCCGCAGCTCCGCGCCGGCGAGCGGGGTGTCCTCGACCACGAGCGACCAGCAGTAGGCGAGCGTGTCGGGGACGACCTGCCGCAGGTGGCCGATCCGGACGTGCACCACGCGCACCGGCCGGCCGGCGGCGTGCCGGTTGACGATGCCGGCGATCGAACGGCAGATCGACAGTTCGTGCACGGACGCCCCCTCGCCTTCCTCGGTGCGCTCCCGTGCGCGCCGACGTTACCCGGTCCACCCGCCGCTCTGCCACCCCGGTCCCGCCCCGCGGCGGTACGGCACGGCCGCTCCGGGCCGTACGGTCAGGCCGGGGAGCCCGAGCCGCGGCGCAGCGTGTCCGAGGGGGACTCGCCGTACCGCTTGCGGTACAGCGCGGCGAAGTGGCTCAGGTGGGAGAAGCCCCACTTCTCGGCGATCTGGGTGACGGTGACCCCGTCGGCCGGGATCGCGTCGGTGAGCTCCTCGCGCACCCGCTCCAGCCGCCGGTCCCGCAGGTAGTTCATCGGCGTGGTGCCGAGCTCGGCCTGGAAGCCCTGCTGGATCGCCCGCACGGACATGTTCACGTGCCGGGCGATGTCGCTCATCGTGATCGGCTCGGCGAGGTTCGCCTCGATGAAGTCGAGGGTGCGCCGCACCGCCGGCCGTACCGGCTTGCCCTGCGGGCGCACCAGCTGCTCGTAGTAGTTGGACGGCTGCACGAACAGCAGGCTGCTCATGATCAGCTCCTCGAGCGGGCCGATGCCGAGCCCGCGCTGCACCAGCGAACCGGAGTGGTAGATCTCGGTGTTGAGCAGCTGCAGCGCGCCGTTCCACCGCACCGCGGTGTCGGTGATCAGGTCCATCTGCGGCTCGAACACGATCGGCCGGGTGAGCGTGCGGCCGAGCAGCCGGGTGAGGTAGCCGTTGAGCGCCTCCGCCCCGATCTGGATGATCAGCTGCGGCGAGTCGTGGTCGAACCGCATCACCACGTGCTGCCCGGGGCAGGTGACGATCGCCCGGGTGGTGTTCGCCTCGATCGACCGGCCGTCGTCGTCGCACAGCGCCCGGCCGTTCATCGGCATGTGCACCGCGACGTACGGCCCGGCCGCGGGGAACTCCAGCGTGGCCGCGACGTGCAGGTCGAGGTAGAGCATGGACACGTCCCGCAGCCGCACCCCGTGCATCGTGGCGGCGAAGCCCTTGGCGCCGAACCCGACCAGGGTGAGCCGGCACGGCGACAGCGCCTGGCCGATCAGCGTCTCCGCCTCCTCGACGTCCTCGGTGTAGAAGAGCTCGTGCTTCTCCAGGGCGCGCGGAATGCCCCGGGACCGGGCGCGCGGGCGCACCGGGTTGACCGTACGGCGGGCGTCGATGAACCCGAACTTGGCGAGCCGGGACACTCCCTCGGCCACCCCCTGACCATGTCACGTAAACGATCTTCGTCCTGATGGCATCAGGTGTTCGCTTTCGTGATGATAGGTGCGCCCATCGGATAGCCAGTGCGCGTTACGTGTTTCTAACATTGGCGGCCAAAGAAAAATCCGCGGTTTTTACCCGTTCGGCGACTCAATCGTCCGGAGGCGTCCATGACCCTGGACCCAACCCTCATCGCCCCTTCGCCCGGGGACGCCGTCGTGGCCAAGCTGGAGGACCCGCGGGTCGCGGCCGCGCTGTGCGACCTGCTCGAGCACGCGGACCTGCTGGCCGTGCTGGTCACCGGGCTGGACGCCATGATCCGTCGCGGCGACACGATCACCGGCGGCCTCGCCAAGGCCGTCGGCGACTGGCGCGAGGCGATGGCCGAGACCGCGGGGGACCGCGAGCCGGTCGACCTGGCCAAGCTCGCGTCCAGCCTGCGCACCCTGTCCGCCGCGGTGAGCGACGCCACCCCCGGGCTGGAGGCGCTGTTCCGCTCCGCCCTCACCGACCCGCGCGCGGTCGACGTCGCCTCCTCTGTGGCACGTTCCATCATCGCGGGCGCCGAGGCGGCCAAGCGGGAGCCGGCCAAGCCCATGGGCGCGTTCGCGCTGCTGCGCACGCTCAAGGACGAGGACGTCGCCCGCGGCCTGAACTTCCTCATCCACGTCGCCCGGGCGTTCGGCCGGGAGCTCAAGGAGTCCTGAGCCGCGCCCGCCCGGAGGCGGACCCAACCACCGTCACCCCCACCCTCTCTCCCCCAACCGACCGTCCTTCGCCCACCTCGGCTCGAAAGCCGCCCACGGCAGCGGGCGCGGCGATTCGCCGGCAAGGAGTACCCATGTCATCAGTGCTGTGGTTGCAAGGCGGGGCCTGCAGCGGCAACACCATGTCGTTCCTCAACGCCGAGGAACCCAACGTCGTCGACCTGATCACCGACTTCGGTCTCGATCTGCTGTGGCATCCCTCCCTCGGCATGGAGCTCGGGGAGCACGCCCAGAAGATCTTCCGGGACTGCGCCGAGGGCCGCCGCCCCCTCGACATCTTCGTGTTCGAGGGCACCGTCATCCAGGGCCCGGACGGCACCGGCCGCTACGACATGTTCGCCGAGCGGCCGATGAAGGACTGGGTCGCCGACCTGGCCAAGGCCGCCCAGATCGTCGTGGCGATCGGCGACTGCGCCTGCTGGGGCGGCATCCCCGCCACCGACCCCAACCCGTCCGGCTCCACCGGCCTGCAGTTCCACAAGCGGGAGCGCGGCGGCTTCCTCGGCCCCGACTTCCGCTCCAAGATGGGCCTGCCCGTGATCAACATCCCGGGCTGCCCGGCGCACCCGGACTGGATCACCCAGGTGATCGTGGCCCTCGCCACCGGCCGCGCCGGCGACATCGCCCTCGACGAGCTGCACCGGCCGCAGACGTTCTTCAAGACCTTCACCCAGACCGGCTGCACCCGGGTGCAGTTCTTCGAGTACAAGCAGGCCACCCCGTCGTTCGGCGACGGCACCCGTACCGGCTGCCTGTTCTACGAGTTCGGCTGCCGCGGCCCGATGACCCACTCGCCGTGCAACCGCATCCTGTGGAACCGGCAGTCGTCCAAGACCCGCGCGGGCATGCCGTGCATCGGCTGCACCGAGCCGGAGTTCCCGTTCTTCGACCTCGCCCCCGGCACGGTGTTCAAGACGCAGAAGGTCAGCGGCACCATCCCCAAGGAGATCCCCGAGGGCACCGACCACCTCACCTACATGGCCCACGCCGCCGCGGCGCAGATCGCCGCACCCCAGTGGTCCAAGGAGGACATGTTCGTCGTCTAGGCCGCGCCCGGCCGCGGCCCCGCGCCGCGGCGCGATGCGACCGCGAGACGGTATGCGGCGCGCCTCCCGCGACGCGCCGGTTGAGAAAGGACTGATCGGCGAATGACAGCGATCGACCTGTTCGTCAGCCCGCTGGGCCGGGTCGAGGGCGACCTCGACGTGCGGGTGACGATCGAAGACGGCGTGGTCACCTCGGCCTGGACGGAGGCCGCGATGTTCCGCGGCTTCGAGATCATCCTGCGCGGCAAGGACCCGCAGGCCGGGCTGATCGTCACCCCGCGCATCTGCGGCATCTGCGGCGGCAGCCACCTGTACAAGTCCGCCTACGCCCTCGATGTGGCGTGGCGCACCCACCTGCCGCCGAACGCCACCCTGATCCGCAACATCTGCCAGGCCTGCGAGACCCTGCAGAGCATCCCGCGCTACTTCTACGCGCTCTTCGCGATCGATTTGACCAACAAGAACTACGCCAAGTCGCCGCTGTACGAGGAGGCGGTACGCCGCTTCGCCCCGTACACCGGCGAAAGCTACGGCCGCGGCGTGGTGCTGTCGAACAAGCCCGTCGAGGTGTACGCGATCTTCGGCGGGCAGTGGCCGCACTCCAGCTTCATGGTCCCCGGCGGCGTCATGTGCGCCCCGACCCTGTCGGACGTCACCCGGTCGATCGCGATCCTGGAGCACTGGAAGAACGAGTGGCTCGAGAAGCAGTGGCTCGGCTGCTCGATCGAACGCTGGCTGGAGAACCGCACCTGGGAGGACGTGCTCGCCTGGGTCGACGAGAACGAGTCCCAGCACAACAGCGACCTCGGGTTCTTCATCCGGTACGCCCTCGACATCGGCCTCGACAAGTACGGCGCCGGCGTGGGCAACTACATCGCCAGCGGCACCTACTTCGAGCCGACCAAGTACGAGAACCCCACGATCGAGGGCCGCAACGCCGCCCTGATCGGCCGCTCCGGCGTCTACGCCGGCGGGCAGTGGTTCGAGTTCGACCAGTCCCGCATCCGCGAGGACGTCACCCACTCCTTCTACGAGGGGGACAAGCCGCTGCACCCGTTCGAGGGCGAGACCCGGCCGATCGACCCCGAGCGCGGCCGGGCCCAGGGCAAGTACAGCTGGGCGAAGGCGCCCCGCTACGACGTGCCGGGCATGGGCTACATCCCGCTGGAGACCGGCCCGCTCGCCCGCCGCATCGCCGCCGGCGCGCCGGGCGCCGAGCCGCACCAGGACCAGGACCCGCTGTTCGTCGACATCCTCAACAAGATCGGCCCGTCGGTGCTGGTCCGCCAGCTCGCACGGGTGCACGAGGCGCCCAAGTACTACCAGTGGGTGCGCGGCTGGCTCGACCAGCTCGACCTGCACGAGCCGTTCTACACCAAGCCGGTCGAGCACCCCTCCGGCAAGGGCTTCGGCTCCACCGAGGCGGCCCGCGGCGCGCTGTCCGACTGGATCGTCATCGAGGACGGCAAGATCGCCAACTACCAGGTGATCACGCCGACCGCGTGGAACATCGGCCCGCGCGACCGCGACGAGGTGCCCGGCCCGATCGAGAAGGCGATGGTCGGCACCCCGATCAAGGACCCGGAGGACCCGGTCGAGCTCGGCCACGTCGCCCGCAGCTTCGACTCCTGCCTGGTGTGCACCGTGCACGCCTACGACGGCAAGACCGGGCGCGAGCTGAGCAGCTTCGTCATCAACGGCATGGTCTGACGCGAGGAGACGGGGGCGAGGGCATGGCGAGCGACGGCGGAGAGACCGGCCCTCGGGTGCTGGTGATCGGGTGCGGCAACCTGCTCCGCGGCGACGACGGGGTGGGCCCGATCCTCGTGCGGCACCTGTGGGAGCGGGGCATCCCGCCCGGCGCGCAGATCGTCGACGGCGGCACCGCCGGCATGGACGTCGCGTTCCGCATGCGCGGCGCCCGCCGCGTGGTGCTCGTCGACGCCGCCCGCACCGGCGCCGAGCCCGGGACCGTCTACCGGGTCCCGGGCCCGGCCGTCGCCGAGCTGCCGCCGCTGGCCGGGATGAACGCCCACAGCTTCCGCTGGGACCATGCCCTCGCCTTCGCCCACTGGCTGCTCAAGGACGACTACCCGGACGACGTGACGATCTTCCTGATCGAGGCCGCGTGCCTCGATCCGGGCGCCGAGCTGTCCGCCCCGGTACGGCGCGGCATGGAGCGGGTGATCGGCATCCTCGAGGCCGAGTTCCTCGCCCCGCTCGGCGGCCCCGAGCCGGACCGCCGGGTGGAGTTCACCGCCGACGGCCACCTGCACCTGGCCCCCCGCCTGGTCGCCCGGCACTTCCCCTCGGGCGCCGCCGCCGCGATCCGCCGGGGCGGCGAGCTGTGGCTCATCCCCCGCCCCGACGGGCCCGCCCGGCCCGGCGAGCTGCCGCTGCACCCCGGCACCCCGGACGGCGGGCACCGCATCGCCGTACGGGACGCGCTCGACGGCCTCGTCCCCACCGGGGCGCGCACCGCGATCTGGGACGACGCCCACGGCGCCCTGCGCATCCCCCTCACCCCGGAGGGGCGGCCCGCATGACCGAGACCACCCAGGCGGACGCCGCGGATCACGTGAAAGGGCGTGGCATGGCTGAGCGAACCACCACCGGACAGGCCCCGGACCGCACCGCGACCGGGATCACCACCGAGCCGCCCGCCCGGCCGCAGCCGATCGGGGCGTTCCCGCTCCCGGCCGGGTTCCTGCTCGTGCCCGCCGGGCCGGAGACCGAGCCCGCCCGGCGCGACCTCGTCGCCGGCAAACTGCCCCACACCTGGCCTGAGGCGCTGCGCGCGCACGAGCTCGCCTTCGCCGGCGACACCGACGGCGCGCTCGCCCACCTCGCCGGCGACGACCCGGTCACCCGGTACAACCGCTTCGTCATCGACCCCGACGCCGACGACCCCGCCGCGCTGCGGCAGGCGCTCGGCGAGCCGTACGGGGTGCTCGCCGACGTGGTCGCCTTCACCGTCGGCCGCGCCCCCGAGCCGCCCGCGCTCGGCGACGCCGACGGCGAGGTGGCCGCGCTCGTGCTCGCCGCCCAGGCGAGCCACGCCCTCGGCCGCGGCGAGCCCGCCCGCGCCGCCGAGCTGCTCGAGGAGGCCGCCGGGCGCGTGCCGCAGGAGGCCGCCCCGCTCGCCGGGGTGCTGCTCGGCTCCGCCGCGACCATCCGCAAGGACACCGAGGGCGCCACACCCGAGGTGATCGCCGCGCTGGAGCGGGCGCTTGGCCTGGTCGACGGCACCGACCTGCGGGTCGGCCGGGCCGAGCTGCACCTGGCGCTCGGGCTCGCCCTGCACGACCGGGCCGCCGAGGACGTCGGCGCCGCCGGCCGTGCCGTACCGCACTACCACGCCGCGCTGCAGCTCGTCACCTCCGCCGAGGCCCCGCAGGTGTGGGCCGCGGCGCACGCCAACCTCGGCGCCGCCTACCTCACCATGCCGATGCGGCAGGCCTCCGACCGGCTGCGGGTGGCGGTCGCGATGCGGTCGCTGCGCGCCGCGCTCACCGTCTACACCCGCGAGACCCACCCGGCCGAGTGGGCGAGCACCCAGCTCAACCTCGCCAACGCCCTCGTCTACGCCCCCTCGTCGCACCAGGCCGACAACCTCGTCGAGGCGGTCGAGCTGTACGAGGAGGTGCTCGCGGTGCGCGACCGCGAGGCCGACCCGCTCGGCCGGGCCCGGGTGCTGGCCAACCAGGGCAACGCGCTCGCCCACCTCGGCATGTTCGAACCGGCCGCGGAGAAGCTGGCCGAGGCCGAGGCGCTGTTCACCGAGGCCGGCGACGCCGAGGCGGCGCGCACCGTGCGCGACCTGCTCGACGGCGTGACCCGGCAGGCCGCCGTCGCCAAGGCGGGCGGATAGCCGTGGACCTCTACCAGCGCCAGCAGTTCGACATGCTGCTGCTCACCGCCGCCGACCGCCTCGCCGAACGCGCCGTGCAGCGGTGCGGCGGCCACGCCGAGGCGCTGCGGCGGCTGCGCGAGAACCCCGACGGCGAGGGCGTGTGGCTCACCGACTACGTGGACGCGCTGTTCGCCGAGTTCTGCCTCGACGACGCCGACGGCGCCGCGTTCGTGCTGCGCGCCCTGCGCACCCGCAAGGTCGCCGTCTCGGCCGAGGGCACCGTCACCGACGTGCTGGTACGGCTCGCCAAGGCGGCCTTCGCCGACCTGCTCGCCGCCAAGGTGATCGAGGCCCTCGACCGGGCCGAGCGCTACGGATGACCGATGAGGACGACCCGATGACCACGACCCCGCACGCCGGACCGGCCACCAAGCCCGACACCACCGGGCCGGACATCACCGAGCTCGCCGCGCGGGTCGACGAGGCCGCGCGCCGCGTCGCCGAACTCGACGAGCCCGCGCGCAAGGCGGCCGAGGAGCTCCGGCAGGCGGTCGAGGCGGTGCACCGCGCCGGACTCGTCACCATCGTGCGCCGCATGCGCGCCGACGAGCACGCCCGCGAGCTGCTGTTCGCGCTCGTCGACGAGCCCGAGGTGCGCATGCTGCTCATGCTCCACGGGATCATCCGCCCCGACCCGGCCACCGAGGCGGCCCGCGTCCTCGCCGGGCTGCGGCCCTGGCTGCGCGAGCAGGGCGCCGACGCCGAGCTGGTCGCGGTCGAGGACGGCGTCGCCCACGTCCGCCTCGACGGCGGCGGCCCGGCCTGCTCGGGCACCACCGCGGTGCTGCGCGACACGGTGGAGCGGGCGATCGTCGACGCCGTGCCCGCCATCCACCGGGTCGAGTACGCCCCGTCCCGGCCCGCGGCCACGTTCATCCCGCTCACCGCGATCCGGGTCGGCCGCCCCGACGCCGCCGACACGCCCCCCGCCGCCGAGGGGTGGGTGCGGACCATGCCGGTCGACCAGGTGCCGCAGGGCGTAGTCACCCCCATGCGGCTCGCCGCCGGCGGCCGGGAGGTGGAGGTGATCGTGGTCCGCCTCGCCGACCGGATCACCGCCTACGTCAACGCCTGCGCCCACCAGGGCCTGCCGCTCGACGCCGCGCTCGTCGACGCCGAGGACGGCACCCTCACCTGCCCCTGGCACGGCCTGTGCTACGACGCCCGCAGCGGCGAGTGCCTCAGCCTCCCCGGCGCCGCGCTGCGCCCGCTGCCGGTGCGCGTCGCAGGCGGCGAGGTGTGGATCCAAGCGACGGCCGCGGAAGGGGAGGCCGGATGAGGACGGTGCGCGTCTCGGTCTCCACCGCCGCCCGCCCCGGCCCCGGCGCGCGGGACGGGGCCGACCTGTCCGGCGGCTGGCGGCCGCACACCTGGATCGGCGCCCCCGCCCCCGGCGGCCTCGCCCTGCCCCCGGCCCACCCCACCATGGCCTGGCTGTACGCGCCGCGCGGCGTCTACCTCGACGACCGGTACCTGGTCGTCGCCGACTCCGGCAACCACCGGGTGCTCGTCTGGCACGGCGTGCCCGACCGCGACGGCACGCCCGCCGACGTGGTGCTCGGCCAGCCGGACGGCGAGAGCGAGGGCCCGGCCGCGGGCGGGCGCGGCCCCGAGCACGGCCTGCACCTGCCCACCGGGGTCCTCGTGCACGACGGCCGGCTCGTGGTCGCCGACGCCTGGCACCACCGCGTGCTCGTCTGGGACCGGGTGCCGGAGGACTCGGGGCGGCCGCCCGACCTCGTGCTCGGCCAGCCGGATCCTTCCGCCGCCGAGCCGAACCGCGGCGGGGAATGCTCGGCCACCACCATGTACTGGCCGTACGGCGTCGCCGTGGTCGGCGGCCGGTTCTACGTCGCCGACACCGGCAACCGGCGCGTGCTCGGCTGGTCGGGCGGCATCCCCGACTCGCCGGACCGGCCCGCCGACCTCGTGCTCGGCCAGCCCGGCCCGCAGGCCCGCGAGGAGAACCGCGGCGAGGGCGCCGGGCCGCGCAGCTTCCGCTGGCCGCACGACATCGCCGGGACCGACACGACCCTGCTCGTCGCCGACGCCGGCGACCACCGCGTGCTCGGCTGGCGGCCCCACCCGCAGGCCGACCGCGACGCCGACCTCGTGCTCGGCCAGCCGGACTTCCACAGCACCGCCGAGTTCCCCTACGGCCCGCAGCGCCCCGACCGGCTGCGCTTCCCCTACGCCATCTCCACCGGCCCCGACGGGGACGGGCTGCGGCTGGCGGTCGCCGACACCGCCAACAACCGCATCCTGCTCTGGCACGACCTGCGGCCCGGGACCGCGGGCCCGGCCGACGCGGTGCTCGGCCAGCCCACCTTCGCCGAAGGCGGCGAGAACCGCTGGGCGGCGGTCGCCCCCGACACGCTCTGCTGGCCGTACGGCATCTGCCTGCACGGCGACCTGCTCGCCGTGGCCGACTCGGGCAACAACCGCGTCATGATCTGGAGGCGCGGATGAGCGCGACGAATCGCCGGATGTCCGGCGCGCGTCGATACGCCGGGACGGCACGGATGCGGGTTAGGGTCGGTAGGACCGGCCCGGGACCCGCAACGCCGCAGGTCAGATACCCTGCAAGGGCCTCCGGGCGGTCCGGATGCGGCACACATCGCGAGGCGCCCGGGAGGCGAGCATGAGCGGAACACGGACGCCTTCGGCGTTCGAGCGCCCGCCCGCCGCGCTCACCCGGCGGCGGATCACGGTCGAGGGCGTGGTGCAGGGGGTCGGGTTCCGGCCGTTCGTCTACCGCCTCGCCGCCGAGCTCGGCCTGGCCGGGTTCGTCGGCAACGACTCCCGCTCGGTGTTCATCGAGGCCCAAGGGCCTGAGGAGGACATCGAGACGCTGCTGTGGCGGCTGCGCGCCGAGGCGCCCCCGCTCGCCCGCATCACCGCGGTGCACGAGCGGGAGCTGCCCGTCGACCCGGCCGACCGCGCCTTCCGCATCGCCGAAAGCCGCGAGGCCGCCGGAGCGCGCACCCTCGTCTCCCCGGACGTGGCGCCGTGCGACGACTGCGTGCGCGAGCTGTTCGACCCGGCCGACCGCCGCTACCGGCACCCGTTCATCACCTGCACCAACTGCGGCCCCCGCTTCTCCATCATCCGCGAGCTGCCCTACGACCGGGCCGCCACCACGATGGCCGCCTTCCCGATGTGCGAGGCGTGCGCCGCCGAGTACCACGACCCGCGCGACCGGCGGTTCCACGCCCAGCCGCTGTGCTGCCACGACTGCGGGCCGCGGCTGGCGTTCCACGCCGCGCCGTACCGCGGGGAGGCGGTGACCGGCACCGACGCCGCGCTCGCCGCCGCCCACCGGGCGCTCGCCGCCGAGCGGATCGTGGCGGTGAAGGGCATCGGCGGCTACCACCTCGCCTGCCTGCCGCACAGCGACCGCGCGGTCGGGCTGCTGCGCGAGCGCAAGAACCGGTCCGGCAAGGCGTTCGCGGTCATGGCCCGGGACCTGGCGGCGGCCCGCCGCCTCGCCGAGATCGGCCCCGCCGAGGAGGCCGCGCTCACCGGCCCGGCCCGGCCGATCGTGCTGCTGCGCCGCCGCCCCGACGCGCCGGTCTCCCCGCTGGTGGCCCCGGGCAACCCGCTGATCGGCGTGATGCTGCCGAACTCGCCGCTGCACCACCTGCTGTTCGCCCCGGTGCCCGGCCACGACACCCCCGTGCCGGACGTGCTCGTGCTCACCAGCGCGAACGTCTCCGACGAGCCGATCTGCTTCGACGATGAGGACGCCCGCACCCGGCTGCCCCGCCTGGCCGACGCGGTGCTCACCCACGACCGGCCCATCCACGTGCCGTGCGACGACTCGGTGGTGCGCGTCGTCGACGACCACGAGCTGCCGATCCGCCGCTCCCGCGGCTACGCCCCGCTCCCGGTACGGCTCGGCCGCCCGGTCCCGCCGATCCTCGCCGTCGGCGGCGAGCTGAAGAACACCTTCTGCGTCACCTCCGGCGAGCACGCCTTCGCCTCCGCGCACGTCGGCGACATGGGCAGCCTGGAGACGCTGCGCGCCTTCGAACGCGCCACCGGTCAGCTCACCGCCCTCTACGGCGTGACCCCCGGGCACCTGGCCGCCGACACCCACCCCGGCTACCTCACCCGCACCTGGGCCGAGCGCAACGCGGACGGCCGCCCGGTCCACCTCGTCCAGCACCACCACGCCCACGCCGTCTCCCTGCTCGCCGAGCACGGCAGGCTCGGCGAGCCGTGCGTCGCGGTCACCTTCGACGGCACCGGCCACGGCCTCGACGGCCAGGTGTGGGGCGGCGAGATCCTGCTGGTCGAGGCCGACGCCCACCGCTTCACCCGGGCCGCCCACCTGCGCGCCGTACCGCTGCCGGGCGGCGACGCCGGGGTGCGCAACCCCTGCCGCATGGCGCTGTCCCACCTGGACGCGGCCGGCATCCCGTGGGAGGCGGACCTGCCGTGCGTGGCCGCCTGCACCCCGGCCGAGCTGAAGGTGGTCCGCGCCCAGCTCGACCGCGGCATCGGCTGCGCGGACTGCACGAGCATGGGGCGGCTGTTCGACGCGGTGTCCTCCCTGCTCGGGGTACGGCACCGCATCGGCTACGAAGGGCAGGCCGCGCTCGAGCTGGAGGCGCTCGCCGCCACCGCCACCGGCGACGACGCCGACGGGGTGCCGCCGCTGCGCATCGCGGTCGGCGACGACGGCGTGCTCGACCCGGCCCCGCTGCTGCACGGCCTGGTCGCCGGGCTACGCGCCGGCGTGCCGACGGCGGCGCTCGCGGCCGGCTTCCACCGCGCGGTCGCCGACGCGGTCACCGAGGCCGTGGCCGCGATCGGCCGCGCCCACGGCGTCCGGCTCGCGGGGCTCACCGGCGGCGTGTTCCAGAACGTGCTGCTGCTGCGCGCCTGCCGCGACCGGCTGCGCGCGGCGGGCTTCGAGGTGCTCACCCACCGCGTCGTGCCCCCCAACGACGGCGGCCTCGCCCTCGGCCAGGCGGCCGTGGCGGCCCTGCGCGTGAACGCGAAGGAGGAATGACGATGTGTCTCGGCATCCCCGGAAGGATCGTCGAGGTGTGGGAGGAGAACGGCACACGGATGGCCCGCGCCGACTTCGCCGGTGAGCTACGCAAGGTGTGCCTCGCCTACCTCCCCGACCTGGCCGTCGGCGACCACATCCTCGCCCACGCCGGGTTCGCCCTCACCCGCCTCGACGAGCAGGAGGCCAAGGCCACCCTCGAGCTGATGCGCGAGTACGCCATCATCGACGCCCCGGCCGCCGATCCCACCACGACGGGGGTGACCAAGTGACCACAAACACCGCGGTCCCCGAGCGGGACGAGGTCCTGCTCGACGAGACCGGCGCCAGGGACCTCGCCGCCGCCGCGCTCACCCTCGCCCGCCGGTTTGCCGCCGGGGCCACGCTGTGGTGCGTCGCCCCCTCCTGGGAGCCGCACGCCCACCACGTCGCCGTCGAGTTCGTCCACCCGGTCATCGTCGGCAAGCGGGCCCTGCCCGCGGTCGCGCTCACCGGCCCCGACCTGGTCGACCAGGCCCGCCTCGCGGTACGGCCCGGCGACGTGATCGTCGCCATCGCCGCCGCCGACGACCCGCAGGTGCGGTCGATCATGCGCCGCGCCCCCGCCTGGGGCGCCACCACGCTGTGGATCGGCAACGGCCCCCGGCCCCCGGCCGGCGCCGCCGACCACGTGCTGTGGGTCGACGAGCCCGACCCGCTCACCCCCGCCACCGGCCGGTTCGTGCTCCGCTACCACCTGCTGTGGGAGCTCACCCACGTCTGCTTCGAGCACCCCGGCCTGCTCACCCCCGACACCGGCGGCGACTGCGCCGGCGAGGTCTGCGTCACCTGCTCCGACGAGGGCCGCCTCGCCGAGGTGATCGGCCCGGCCGGCGACCTCGGCGGCACCCTGGTGCGCACCGCCACCGGCGAGGAGCAGGTCGACACCACCCTCGTCGGCCCGGTCGCCCCCGGCGACCTGCTGCTCGTGCACGCCGGCGCGGCGATCACCCGCCTCGACGACGAGGAGGCCACCCGATGAGCTCGGACACCGGATTCCTCTATCCCTTCCTCGAGGCCGAGGAGCGCGACGCCGACCGGCTCCTCGCCGACCTCGCCGAGTCGGCCCGGGCGAAGGCCGCCGAGAGCGCCGCGCTGCGGCGCCGTACCCTCGCCGAGTGCGCCGGCCTGATCGAGACCGCCGCCGCCGAGCTGGCCCGCCGGTTCGCCGCGGGCGGCCGCATGTACGTGTTCGGCAACGGCGGCAGCGCCACCGACGCGGCCACCCTCGCCGCCCTGTTCGCCCGGCCGCCCGCCGCCGAGGGGGTGCGGCCGCTGCCCGCCTGGTCGCTCGCCGCCGACGAGGCCGTGGTCACCGCCCTCGGCAACGACGTCGGCTTCGACCTGATCTTCTCCCGGCAGCTGATCGCCCGGGCCCGGGAAGGCGACATCGCCGTGGCGCTGTCCACCAGCGGCAACTCCGCCGACCTGACCACGGCGCTCGCCGAGGCGCGCCGCCGCGGCCTGTACACGATCGGGTTCGCCGGGTACGACGGCGGCGCTTTCGCCGCCGAGGGCACGGTCGACGCCTGCTTCGTGGTGCGCTCCCAGAGCGTGCACCGCATCCAGGAGTCCCAGGCCCTGCTCGGCCACCGGCTGTGGGCCGCGGTGCAGCGCCACCTCGCCGCCCACGGGGGAGGGCCGCGATGACCACGACGGGCGCAGGCGAAGGCAACGGAACGACGGTGAGGCAGGACGTGGACGACAAGCACGCGAGCGGCACGAGCACGACGGGCGCCGCGAACGGGCGGCGCGGGCCGAGGTTCAGCGAGGACCAGGTGCTGGAGCGCATCGACGCCTTCCGGCGCCGCCGCCCCCGGCTGCACGAGGAGGTGGTCACCCTCGCCCACGGCGCGGGCGGCAAGGCCTCGGCCGCGCTCGTCGACGCGGTGTTCCTCGAGGCCTTCAGGGACGAGGAGCTGGACCGGCGCGGCGACGGCGCCGTGCTCGAGCTGCCCACCGGCGAACGCCTCGCGTTCAGCACCGACTCGTTCGTGGTGCACCCGCTGCGCTTCCCCGGCGGCTCCATCGGCCATCTCGCCGTGCACGGCACCGTCAACGACCTGACCATGATGGGCGCCCGCCCGCAGTGGATCTCCGCCGCGTTCGTCATCGAGGAGGGCCTGCCCGTCACCGACCTGCAGCGGATCGCCGCCGACATGGCCGAGGCGGCCCGCGCCGCCGGGGTGCGCATCGTCACCGGCGACACCAAGGTGGTCGCCTCCGGCGCCGCCGACGGCCTGTTCATCACCACCGCCGGCGTCGGCGTCATCCCGGCCGGCCGTACCCTCGCCGCCGACCGGGTACGGCCCGGTGACCGCGTGCTGCTGTCCGGCACCATGGGCGACCACGGCATGGCCGTGCTGCTCGCCCGCGGCGACCTGGGCATCGAGAGCGACATCGTCTCCGACACCGCCCCGGTCAACCACCTCGCCGAGGCCCTGCTCGAGGCCGCCCCGAACACCCGGTGGCTGCGCGACCCCACCCGCGGCGGCGTCGGCACCGTGTGCAACGAGCTCGCCCGCGACACCGGCCTGGGGGTGGTGCTCGAGGAGTCCCGGCTGCCCATCGCCCCCGACGTGGCGGGCGCCTGCGAGATGCTCGGCATCGACCCGCTCTACGTCGCCTGCGAGGGCCGCTTCCTCGCCGTCGTGCCCGCCGACGAGGCCGACGCCGCGCTCGCCGCGCTGCGCGCCCACCCGCTCGGCGCCGGGGCCGCGATCATCGGCGAGATCACCGAGCAGCCCGCCGCCACGGTGGCGCTGCGCACCGACTTCGGCGGCACCCGCATCGTGGACATGCTCGTCGGCGATCCGCTGCCGCGCATCTGCTAGCCGTACGCGAACACAAGGGGGCGTCACATGTGTCTGGGCATTCCCGGCCAGGTCGTCGAGATCGTCGACCCCGAGCAGCACCTGGCCAAGGTCGAGGTGAGCGGCGTGCGCCGCACGATCAGCGTGCGGCTCCTCGCCGACCAAGGGCTCGGCCCCGGCGACTGGGTGCTGGTGCACGTCGGCTTCGCCATGGCCAAGATCGATGAGGAGGAGGCCGCGCTCACCCTCGACGCCATGCGCAAACTCGGCCAGGCCTACCAGGACGAACTCGAGGCGTTCGACTCCACGGCGATCGTCTAGCGGCGACCCGAGGCCCGCGCCACCGCACCCCCCGACACCCGACCACCGCCCGGAGCCGATCCGCGGCGAACCCACGCACAAAGGAGATGCCGATGCGCTTCGTGGACGAGTTCCGCGACCCCGCGGCCGCGCGCGCCCTGGTGGCCGCCATCGCCGAGCTTGCGGGATCGGACCACTTCAAGTTCATGGAGGTGTGCGGCGGCCACACCCACACCATCTACCGGCACGGCATCGAGCACCTGCTGCCCGAGAACGTCGAGCTGGTGCACGGCCCCGGCTGCCCGGTCTGCGTCATCCCGATGGGCCGGGTCGACGACGCGCTGTGGCTCGCCGAACAGCCCGACGTCATCTTCACCACGTTCGGCGACATGATGCGCGTGCCCGGCAGCCGCGGCAGCCTGCTCGAGGCCAAGGCCCGCGGTGCCGACGTCCGCTTCGTCTACTCACCGCTCGACGCGCTGCGCATCGCCGTCGACAACCCCGGCAAGCAGGTGGTGTTCTTCGCCGTCGGGTTCGAGACCACCGCCCCGTCCACCGCCGTCACCCTGGTGCGCGCCCGCGACCTCGGGGTGAGGAACTTCTCGGTCTTCTGCAACCACGTCACGATCGTCCCGCCGATCAAGGCGATCCTCGAGTCGCCCGACCTGCGCCTGTCCGGCTTCCTCGGCCCCGGCCACGTCTCCACCGTCGTCGGCACCCGCCCCTACGAGTTCGTGCCCAAGGTGTACGGCAAGCCGCTCGTGGTCGCCGGGTTCGAGCCGCTCGACATCCTCGCCGCCGTCGCCATGCTGCTGCGGCAGATCCGCGAGGGACGCTGCGAGGTGGAGAACCAGTACGCGCGGGTGGTGCGCGACGAGGGCAACCCGCAGGCGCTGCGGCTGATGGCCGAGACCTTCGCGCTGCGGCCCCACTTCGAGTGGCGCGGCCTGGGGTTCATCTCGCAGAGCGCGCTCAGGCTCGCCCCCGCGTTCGCCGAGTTCGACGCCGAGCAGCGGTTCGACATGCCGGGCGTGCGGGTCGCCGACCCCAAGGCCTGCCAGTGCGGCGAGGTGCTCAAGGGCGTCATCAAGCCGTGGGAGTGCAAGGTGTTCGGCACCGCCTGCACCCCCGAGACCCCGATCGGCACCTGCATGGTCTCCCCGGAGGGCGCCTGCGCCGCCTACTACAACTACGGCCGCATGCACCGGGAGGCCGCCCAGCTCGTCGGGCGGGGCGGCGGGCGATGACCGCCGCCACCGGCTTCGCCGGGGAGCGGCTGTTCGCCCGCTACGCCTACGCCCCCAACGACCTGGGCTACTGCGGGCCCGCGCAGTCGCGCATCCTGCTCGAGTGCGGCGCGGGCGGCGGCGACCCGGCCCGGGTGCGCGAGGTCGCCCGCGCCTTCACCGGCGCCTGGCCGTACCTGCGGATCCTCGCCCGCCTGGCCGGGGCCGCCGACCCGCTCGACCCGCGCGTGGTCGACGCCTACTGGATCGGCGGCGGCCTCGGCGACCAGGTCGACGGGCGGGCGTTCGGCAAGGAGCTGCTCGCCGAGATCGGCGCCCAGGCCGGGCACTACTGGCGGCACCTCACCCCCGAGCTGGTGGAGGAGGCCGCGCCCAACCACTGCTTCCACGTGTTCGGCGTCTACCCCTGGTCGCGGCTGCTCGGCGCGGGCGCCGGCGACCACCCGCTGCGGGTGCTCGACGGCTGCCGCATCAACTGGGGCACCGTGCTGGAGCGGCCGGACGCCGGGCGGGTGAAGGTGCGCAGCCGCCGCCTGCTGTGGGACGGTACGCGGCTGTCGCTGTCCGAGCCGCGCGACGGCGAGGCCACCCTCGCCGTCGACGGGCACGCCTTCGTCCCCGACGTGCGGCCGGGGGACCGGGTCGCGCTGCACTGGGGCCTGGTCTCCGACCGGCTCACCGAGGAGCAGGCCGAGCGGCTGCGCCGTACCACGCTCGCCCAGCTCGAGGCCACCAACCGCCGCCTCGCCCGGGCCGCCGCCACCCCCTGAATCCCGCCGGCCGGGGTTTGATCCGCGCCCTCGGGAAAGAAGCGGGCCCGGAGGCGTCAGGGTTCCTGGTGGTCCCCTTGGTCTTCAAAACCAATGGGCGGCGCACCGCGTCGCCGGCGGGTTCGATTCCCGTACGCCTCCGCCACCGCACCACAGCGACCGGGGCCGGGGGCAGGCATGCAGGTGATCGCCACCGCGGGACACGTCGACCACGGCAAGTCCACGCTCGTGCGCGCGCTCACCGGCGTCGACCCGGACCGGTGGGCCGAGGAGCGGCGCCGGGGCATGACGATCGACCTCGGGTTCGCCTGGACCGGCCTGCCGTCGGGGGAGCGGGTGGCGTTCGTCGACGTGCCGGGGCACGTGCGGTTCGTCGGCAACATGCTCGCCGGGGTCGGGCCGGTGCCCGCGGTGATGTTCGTGCTCGCCGCCGACCAGGGCTGGCAGGCCCAGTCCCAGGAGCACTGGGAGGCGATCGAGGCGTTCGGGGTGAGGCACGGGCTGCTCGTGGTCACCCGCACCGACCTGATGGACCCCGAACCCGCCCTCGCCGAGGCCCGCGAGCACACCACCTGGCCCGCGGTCACCGTCAGCGGCCGCACCGGCGAGGGGCTGGACCGGCTGCGGCACGCGCTCGACCGGCTCGTCGCCGGCCTGCCGCCGCCGGACGTGCACGCCCCGGTGCGGCTGTGGATCGACCGGGCGTTCACCATCACCGGCGCGGGAACCGTCGTCACCGGCACCCTCGCCGCGGGCACGCTGCGCGCCGGTGACGTGCTCGACCTCGGCGGCGAGCGGGTGCGGGTCAAGGCGCTGCAGACCCTCGGCGAGCCGGCCGGCCGGGTCGAGGCGACCGCGCGCGTCGCGGTCAACCTGCGCGGCGTCGACCGCGACCGGGTGGCCCGCGGCATGACCCTGCTCACCCCCGGCGCCTGGGTGGAGACCGGCACCGTCGACGTACGGCACGGCGCGGGGGAGCGGCCGCCGCGCGAGGCGGTGCTGCACATCGGCTCGGCCGCGGTGCCGGTCCGCATCCGGCCGTTCGCGCCGGGCACCGCCCGGCTCACGCTCGCCCGGCCACTGCCGCTGCGGATCGGCGACCGGGCCCTGCTGCGCTGCCCGGGCCGCCCCATCGCCGGGGTGGTCGTGCTCGACGTGCACCCGCCCGTGCTGCGGCGCGGCGGGGCCGGGCGGCGGCGCGCCGCGCAGCTCGCCCCCTACGCGGCCGACCCGGACGGGCCGGGCGGGCCGCGGCTGCCGGACGCCGCCACGGTCCTGTCCTGGCGCGGGGTGGCGCGCCGCGCCGAGCTCGCCGCGAGCGGCTGCGACCTTGCCGGCCTGCAGGCGCCGGGCGCGGACGGCTGGCTCGCCGACCCGGAGCTGTGGGCGTGCCTCGCCGGGAGGCTCGGCGAGCTCGCCGCGGCCGAGCCCGGGCTGCCGGTCGACGCGGCGCGCGCCGCCCTCGGCCTGCCCTGCCGTGGGCTGGTCGAGGCGCTGGTGCGGGCCCGGCCGCCGCTGCGCGTGGAGGGCGGCCGCATCGTCGGCACCGGACTGCCCGCGCCGGTCGCCGCCGCGGTCGAGCGGCTGCGCCGCGAGCTCGCCGCCGCGCCGTACCGGGCGCCGGAGGCGGACGATCTGGCCCGGCTCGGCCTCGACGCCCGGGCGATCGCGCTCGCCGCCCGGGCCGGGCTGCTGCTGCGCCTGCGCGACGGGGTGGTGCTGCCCGCGGGCGCCGACACCGCGGCCGCGCGGCTGCTGGCCCGGCTGCCCCAGCCGTTCACCGCCGCCGAGGCCCGCACCGCGCTCGGCACCAGCCGCCGCGTGGTGATCCCGCTGCTGGAGCACCTCGACACCCTCGGCCTCACCCGCCGCCTCGACGACCGCCTCCGCGTCGTCGCCACCCCGGACACCTCCGCCGGGGACACGGCCCGGGACCCGGCCGCGGCCGGCGCCGCATCCCGGCGCGGTGCCCCAACGGCTTCCGGGACTGCCCGGCGAAGCCTGCCCTAGTGCTTGTGTCCGCACGTCAACACGCTCAGAGCGCGCCTTTTCCCAGGGGGCGGCTGGTTTCCCGTGGACAGGACGGCGAGCACCTTACGCGCGAGCGGGAGAACCGTTTCGAAACCAGCGGCGCTGGGATGCCCCATCGCCGACGGGCCCGGTCACCCCTGACGGTGAGCCGCCCCGGCAGACGTCCATCGGGGCCAGATCACGGAGCCGGGCGGCGGTCCGGCGACGACGGTACATCCGCGCATCTCCGTGCAGCGGACCGTGGCGAAGGTATACGGCGCGGCGAGCACGCTCTCTTGGTGTTCACATCCAGCCGGTGGGCCGGCCAGAAGGGAACAGCACTCGTTCGCCCACCGCAGCGACGTCACACGGGGACGCCGAGGACGGGGAGTCCGGATGCTCCGGCGGGTAGCACGGCAACCCGGGGTTCTCCGGGTTCAGCCCCGCCGAGCAACGTCTCGACCGTAGGGCCTGCCGGAGCAGGGCAAGGCGAACCGGAAGCATCGCGCCCGTGCCGGCGCGTCGTTCTCGGAGATCCCGTCGGCTTGCCGGCCTCCGACCGGATGGTCACCGGTGATGCGGCGGTCCCGGTGCTCCCCGCCGGCGGGCGTGGCCGGGGCCGTCAGGGGCGGCCGACGAGGATGCCGTCGTCGTCGCTGAACAGCTCCGCGCCGGGATGGAAGGTGACGCCGCCGAAGGTGACCGGCACGTCGCGTTCCCCGGCGCCGGTCTTGGCGCTCTTGCGCGGGTTGGAGCCGAGCGCCTTGATGCCGAGGTCGAGCCTGCGCAGCGCGGCCACGTCCCGCACCGCGCCGTTGATCACCACACCGGACCAGCCGTTCGCCACCGCCATGCCGGCGATCACGTCGCCCATGAGCGCGGTGTGCAGCGACCCGCCGCCGTCGACGACCAGCACCCGGCCCTCGCCCGGCTCCGACAGCACCGACCTGACCAGGGCGTTGTCCTGGAAGCAGCGCACCGTGACGATCCGGCCGCTGAACGCCGACCGCCCGCCGTACTGGCGCAGCTGCAGGTCACAGGAGTCGAGTTCGTCGCCGCGCTCGTCGTACAGGTCCGCCGTGGAAACGGTCATCTCCGGCCTCCCGTCGACCTCGTCCGTACCACCGCATCATAGGGACGGCGATCACCGGCGGCGTGGAGGGGTGGCCCGGCGGCCTCGCGGTACCGCCGGGCCGGGACACAGGGTCAGCGGTAGCCGGTGACGTCGGCGGGCTTGCCGGCCTGCTCCACCTCCACGATGTACCGCCAGGCGTCGGGACGGCTGCCGTCGAGGTCGGTGAAGCCGTACACCTGGGCGAGGCCGCCGCTGGAGAGCGACCTGCCGTTCCACCGGTGAACGTCGGGGTCGGCGGCGAGCGCGGCCACGGCGCGGCCGACGAAGCGGGGCGTCTCGGAGATGGCGAAGTGGGGCTCGCGCTCCAGGGCGTCCCGCCGGTTGTCCTCGGTGACGCCGACGTGCTCGAGCATGATCTCCGAGCGCAGCCGGCCCGGGGTGAGGCCCACCGCGGTCGCCCCGTGCTCGGCGACCTCCTTCGACAGGGCGAAGGCCATGCGGTTCACCGACACCTTCGCCAGGTCGTAGAAGAAGGAGTGCCGGTAGTTCTCCCGGTTGAACTCGGCGGTGCCGTCGGTGACCTCGACCACCAGCCCGCCCGGCCGCCTCAGCAGCAGCGGCAGCGCGACGTGGTTGGTGATGATGTGGGTGTCGATCGCCGGCCGCAGGATGCGCAGCCCGTTCTCCAGCGAGTGCTCCCACAGCTTCGAGTGCCACTCCCACAGCAGCTCGCCGCCCCAGATGTCGTTGACGAGCACGTCGAGCCGCCCCTGCTCCCGCTCGATGCGGTCCACCAGCGCCCGCACCTGGTCCGGCTCGAGGTGGTCGACCCGGACCGGGATCGCCTCGCCGCCGGCCGCGGCGACCAGCTCGGCGGTCTCCTCGATCGTCTCGGGCCGGTTCATCTCCGAGCGCCCGCCGCGCCAGGACCGGCCCGTGACGTAGACGGTCGCCCCCGCCGCCCCCAGCTCGATCGCGACGACCCGCCCCGCGCCGCGCGTGGCCCCCGCGACCAGCGCGACCCTACCCGCCGGCGGCCTGCCCGAAATCGCCATGCGGCGATCCTGGCAGGCGGCACCGACAATTCCGGCCCGCGGCCGCCGCGCCCTGCCGTACCGTCTCGAACTGGGATATTCGTTGATGTTCTACTAAAATGCGACGGCCGTTAGGAAACCGCACAAGGACAGGGGGCCGGGTGAGCGAGCGTGGCAGCGGCGCGCCACCGCGGGACGCCACCGACCAGGGCGCGCACGCCGCCGCGAACGCCGCATCGGCCGTCGGCGCCGCCGGTGCCGCACCGGCCCCGGCGCCCGCGCTGCGCCCGCAGGCGCTCATGCTCACCTTCTGCGCCCTCTACATGCTCGACCGATGCCACGCCGTCTACTCCGGCAGCCTCATCGAGGTGCTCGGCCGGGTGGGGGTGGGCGAGCACACCGCCCGATCCACCCTGTCCCGGATGAGCGCCCGCGGCCTGCTCGAACGGCACCGCTCGGGCAAACGGGTCTACTTCGCGCTCACCGACCAGGCCGTCGCCGTGCTGCAGGAGGGCGGCCGCCGGCTCGGCCGGGTGGTGAACCGGGAGTGGGACGGCGCCTGGACGCTGCTCGGCTTCTCGCTGCCCGAGTCCCGCCGCGCCGACCGGCACCTGTTGCGCAGCCGCCTCGCCTGGGCGGGCTTCGGCCCGCTGCAGAGCGGGCTGTGGATCGCCCCGCACCCGGTGGACGTGACCGAGCTGCTCGCCGGGCTCGACGTCGTCGACCACGTCAAGGCGTTCCGCGCGCACACGCTGCCGCCCACCGTGATCGACGAGATGATCAACGACGCCTGGGACCTGGAGCGGATCGGCGCCGGGTACCGGGCGTTCCTCGACCGCTGGGCGGCGGCCGGGACCGAGGCGGGCGGCGGCGACCCGCTGTCGGAGCTGCTGCTGATGTCCGCCGAGTGGCTGCTGCTCATCCGCCAGGACCCCCGCCTGCCGCTGCGGCACCTGCCGCCGGACTGGCCCGCCGTACCGGCCGAGCGCATGTTCCTCGCCCGCCGCGCGACCCTGATGGAGCGGGCCCGCCCCGTCGTCGACGCGCTGCTCGACCGGCTCCCGCTCGACCACTGACATCGCCCCCGACGGGTACGGTGACCCGCGTTCGGGCATGAAAAGGCCCCGGCCGCGACCACCCTCCGGGAGACGGTCGCGACCGGGGCCCGGCCCAGGCGAGACGGCTCGGCGAACCGAGCCCCCGCGGCGCCCCGGCACGGGCGGGACGCCGCGGGCCGCCGCTCAGAGGTAGTGCCGGACGATGATCGTGGCCACGCAGGCCGGCTTCTCGCTGCCCTCCACCTCGAAGGTGAGGGTCAGCTTCATCTGCACGCCGCCGGCGATCTCGGTGACCTCGTCGACCTGGGCGCCGCAGCGCAGCTTGCTGCCCACCGGCACGGGAGAGGGGAAACGCACCCGGTCGGTGCCGTAGTTGACCCCCATCGAGAAGCCCTCGATCTTGAGGATCTGGGGCAGGAAGTAGGGGGTCAGCGACAGGGTGAGGTACCCGTGCGCGATCGGGCCGCCGAACGGGCTCTGCTTGGCCCGCTCGGGGTCGACGTGGATCCACTGGTGGTCGCCGGTGGCGTCGGCGAAGAGGTTCACCCGCTCCTGGGTGATCTCCAGCCACTCGCTGTAGCCGACGTGCTTGCCGGCGAGCTCCTTGACGCCCTCAACGCCGACCGCGGTGGTGGCTGCCATGAACGTTCCTTTCCTTTCCGGGGGACACCTGGACGGTCAGCCCGCCTGGGAGCTCTTGGCGCGGTACTCCTCGACGGCCTTGCGCGCCCAGGTCAGATCGGACTTGCCGGAGGGGCTGCGCCGGATCTCCGGCACGAACACCACCTCGCGGGGCTTCTTGTAGTCGGCGAGGTTTTCGCCGACGTGCGCACGGATGTCGTCGGCGGTGAGCGTGGCGCCGGGCTTGAGCGCGACCACGGCGACGATCCGCTGCCCGAACCGCTCGTCGGGCATGCCCACCACGTTGGCGTCGGCGACGTCCGGGTGGGTGACGATGACGTTCTCCACCTCCTCGGCGAAGACCTTCTCGCCACCGGTGTTGATCACCCGGCCCTCCCGGCCGAGCAGGGTGAGCGTCCCGTCGGCCTCGAGGATCGCCATGTCGCCCGGCACGCAGTACCGCTTGCCGTCGATGTACTTGTAGACCTCGGCGGTCTTGGCCGGGTCACCCAGGTAGCCGGAGCCCTCCTGGGCGGGCGCGGCGAGGTAGCCGATCTCGCCGGAGCCGGGCACCACGTCCTTGCCGTCCTTGGTGACCACCCGCGCGCCGGGGAACAGCACGAACTTGGAGCTCATCTGCTCCTGGCCGCGCCGGGTGAACCCGATGGCGAACGGGCCGCCCTCCGAGGCCGCGATCGTGTCCTGCAGCACGATGTCCATGTGGTGCAGCAGGCGCTTCTTGACCTCGGGGGTCCAGGCGACACCCACGCTGAAGATCCGCAGCATCGAGCTCATGTCGGCCGGGCTGCCGGAGGCCTCCGCCGCGTCGAGCGCGTCGGCCAGCGGGCGGGCGAACGCGTCGCCGACCAGGCAGATGTCGGTCACCCGGTACTTGGGGACGAGCTCGAGGATGTGCTTGGGGTCGTAGGACCGGCTCGGCAGGAAGACCACCGTACCGGAGGCGAGCATCGCGCCGAACGCGCTGTACAGGCCGGCGGCGTGCATGAGCGGGGGAGCCACCAGCATGATCGGACGGCGCGGGTGCTCGAGGTTCTCGCGCGCGAGCTTGGGCATCTCCGCGAGGTCCTCGGGGACCTCCCGGTCGAGCAGCTTGAGACCGTTGGTCTCCACCACACCGATCAGCCACTGGTGGTTGTTCCGCACGCCCTTGGGGCGACCGGTGGTGCCGCCGGTGTACAGCAGCCACTCGTCCTCGCCCGAGCGCTCGATGCGCGGCATCGGCTCGGCCGACGCCACCGCCTCGTGGTAGTCGCGGACGTCGACGCCCTCCCAGCGGGACGGGTCGTCGCCGGTCACCCCGGACTGGTCGGTGACGAGGCGCAGCATGCGGAGCCCGGGCAGCTCCTTGGCGACCGCGCTCATCCGGTCGTCGAGGGCGGCGTCGAAGATCACACCGTCGGCCTTCGCGTCGGTGAGGATCTCCAGCAGCTCACGCTCGCGGTAGCGGTAGTTGAGGTTCACGGGGACGGCCCGCAGCTTCATCAGCGCGTAGACCGCCTCCATGTACTCGAACCCGTTGTAGAGCGCGATGCACACGCGCGAACCCTGGCCGATGCCGCGATCCGCGAGGTGCTGGGCGAGCCGGGCCGAGCGCTCGTCGTACTCCTTCCAGGTGAGCGTCCGGTCACGGTGCGCGATCGCGGGCTTGTCGGCCATAACGTCGGCCACGATCTCGAGGAGCGTGGCGAGGTTCTCGTTGGGGGACGCCATCTCAGCCCTCTCCTGTCAGGCCGAACAGCCGGGCGGCGTTCTCCTTCAGGATGAGCGGCCGTACGTCGGGCCGAATGTCGATCTTCTCGAAGTCCGCCAACCAGCGGTCCGGCGTGATCACGGGGTAGTCCGAACCGAACAGTACCTTGCGCTTGAGCAAGGTGTTGGCGTATTGGACAAGCAGTGGCGAGAAGTACTTCGGGGACCAACCGGACAGGTCGATGTAGACCTGCGGCTTGTGCAGCGCCACCGACAGCGCCTCCTCCTGCCAGGGGAAGGAGGGGTGCGCCATGATGATCGGCATGTCGGGGAAGTCGACCGCGACGTCGTCGAGGTACATCGGGTTGGAGTACTTCAGGCGGATGCCGCCCCCGCCCCGGGTACCGGCGCCCACCCCGGTGTGGCCGGTGTGGAACAGCGCGACGCAGCCGTGCTCGGCGATCACCTCGTACAGCGGGTAGGCCGCGCGGTCGTTGGGGTAGAACTCCTGCGCGTTCGGGTGGAACTTGAAGCCGCGCACGCCGTACTCGGTGATGAGGCGGCGGGCCCACTCCACGCCGGCCCTGCCGCGCGCCGGGTCGACGCTGGCGAACGGGATGAGCACGTCGGGGTGCTCGGCCGCGAGCTCGGCGATCTCCTCGTTGCTCGGCTGGTGGTCGTTGTTCGGGTCGCGGATGTTGTCCACGCCGAACACCACGGCGGCCATCTTCCGCTCACGGTAGTACGCCGCGACCTCGTGGACGGTGGACGCCATGCTCTCGGTCTTGAAGTAGGCGGCCATGTCCTTGAGGCGCTCCTCGACCTCCGCCTTGCCGCGGCGCACCGAGGCGTGCACGTGGACGTGCACGTCGATCGCGGTGAGCTCCTCGGCGTTCATGCGGGCGGCCGTGGTGCCCTTCTCCTCGCCGCTCACTTACCCGCCCCCGGCTTCTGCCCCGGGACCTCCAGCGGCTCGGGACGGTACTCCTGGAGCCGCGGCGTGAACACCGAGGGGAAGATCTCGGCGATCGCCTCGGCGCTCCAGCCGCCCTCGCGGACGGCGCTGACCACCTCGGACGGGTGGGACCACAGCGCGATGCGGTCACCGCCGACGCCGATCGCCTGGCCGGTGACGTGCGCGGCGGCGTCGGAGGCGAGGTAGACGACGAGGCCGGCCGCGTCCTCCGGGGTGCCCAGGCCGCGGAGCCGGACGTCGCGCGGCACCGGGGCGCCCTTCTCGACCTCCTCGACGAGCTGGCCGAGGCCGGGGATGGTGGCGACCATCCGGGTCAGCGCGGTGGGGATGATCGCGTTGACCGTGACGTTGGCCTTGGCGCACTCGACCGCCCAGGTACGCGCCATGCCGACGATCGCGGCCTTCGCCGCGGAGTAGGCGGTCTGGCCGAAGCTGGCCCGCTGGCCCGCGGGGGAGCCGACGAGGATGAGCCGGCCGCCCTCACCCTGCTCGCGGAAGCGGAGGAACGCCGCCCGGCCGCAGGTGAACGTGCCGCGCAGGTGGGTGCGCAGCACCAGGTCGAAGTCCTCGTCGGTGACGTTGCGCAGCGTGCGGTCGCGCAGCACGCCGGCGTTGGTGACCATGATGTCGAGCCGGCCGAACTCGTTCACCGCCCGGTCGACGAGGGCCTGCGCGGTCTCGGTCTCACCGACCGGGCCCACCTCGGCGACGGCCTTGCCGCCGTTCTTGGTGATCTCAGCGACGGTCTCCTCGGCGACGTCCGCGTCGATGTCGTTCACCACCACGGCCGCACCCGCGGCGGCAAGCGCCTTGGCGTACGCGCGTCCCAGGCCCCGTCCGGCCCCGGTGACGACCGCCACCTTGTTCTCGAGCATGCGTCCTTACACCCTTCACTCTCTCGGCTGTCGGCAAAGTTAGCCACATTCATGACGGCCGTCAACATTTTGCTTCATGACTTCGCCTGGGCCGGAGCCGGGTTCGGCCGGCGTGCGACGGCCCGGTGACCGGCGGAAACGCGACATGACACGGGGCCGTGGTACGGCGGGCCGGGCGCGGCGGCGCCACGGGGGGCTCCGGATGCCCGGTGCGCGAGGCGAACGGGCATGCACATGCCGGCGGCGTCTGCGGCGGTGACGGCGGCGCACCCGGCGCGGCCGGTCGTGCGCATGCCGCGCGGGGCGGTGCGGGCCCGGGCCGGGCGGCGTGGGGTGTGGCGGGGAGTTCACCGCCTGCCGGACGGGCGGCGACGGCCCCGGCGGGCGCCGGGATGCGGAACGTGTGACAGGCGCGCGTCGGCCGCGGGGAACCCGTGCGCCGGCGCGGGAGGGGCGGGGTGGGGGAGTGGAAGGAGAAGAAGAGGAGGAGCGGCGATCCGCGGGCGTGGGACGGCGTCGGAGGGCGGTCCCGGCGGGCGGGGCCGGTCGGGGAGGAGGAAGGGGGCGGCCGGCGGGCCGGAGGGCAAAGGCGCGGGTGGCCGGGGTGGCGGGCCGATCTCGCTACGGGGTCGTCGCCGTTTGTTCACCAAACGGACACCTTCTCGCGCCCTGCGCCTCACCCAGACGGACAAACATGTACATAACACTCATTCGGTTCGTTCTGTGAGGTTTCAGTGCCAGCTTTCCTTGGATCCCTCCTCGCCAAGGTGGCCGTGATGCTGCTGGAGGCGCTTCTCGCGGAGCTCGTCAAGGCGATGCTGAGCGGTGTGTTCCGCAACGCCGGCGCCCGCCTGGCGATGGCGGCCGCGGCGAACGGCTGATCGGCGTTACCTGACCGGCGCGACCGAGGACGCATGACCGCGGCGCAGGCCGCGCCACCGGCCGGCACGGCATGACGAGGGCGGCGCGGGGCGCCGGCCCGGCCGCCGTCGCCCCTTGGCCGCCCGTCAGCTCGGCTCCTCCTCGTCGCCGCCCTTGCCGGTCCTCCGCCGCTTCGGGGTCACCCCCGGTTGCGGCCCGGCGGTGGGGTCCGCGGGCGGGGGCGCCGACCGCTCCGCGGTCCGCTGGGTACGCTCACCGCCGCGGCGCATGCGCTGGCCGATCGCGGTTCCGACGCCGATGGCGACCGCCACCGGCCACTCGATCGCGCCGAGCGCCGCCGCCGCGCCGAGGCCCCCGTAGTAGGCCAGCCGGGCGGGCGGGGGCAGCGCGGACCGCGCGGCCCGGGCGGCGCGCTCGGCCGGCTCGGTGCTCACCCGCGGCAGGCGCAGGTGCGGGCGGTGGATGCGCAGGCTCATCACCGGGGTGTCGAGCGCGAGCAGGTCGCGGTCGTGCGCGGCGCGCTCGGGCCGGTCCTCCCGGGTGACCTGCGCCCTCTCCTCGGCCGTCGTGGTCGCGCCCTTGCCGGACGCCTGCTTGGTTCCGGCCACGGTCATGGATCGTCCTCCCCACGGCGAGACGGTCAATCCGGAACGGTTGCCGGGACACGGCCGGTTATGCGCTGCTTTCCGCCTGCTACCCGATCCTTTGAGCCGGTTTGACGCGGCACGTCCGGCTCGCTCGCGGCCCGTGCACGGATGTACTTGATCTACAAAGTAAAGGGCGCCGGTTCGGTACGGCACCGCCCGCACCCCGGCGGACGCCCCAGGAAAACGGTCGCGTCCAGGCCGTAATCCACAAGCGGCCGAAAACCGTCCCCGGCGGCGATACCTTTGGTCGGGTGGAGGAGATCGATCGCCGCATCATCACACTGCTGGCCAGGGACGGCCGCATGAGCTTCACCGACCTCGCCCGCGAGACCGGCCTATCGGTGTCCGCGGTGCACCAGCGGGTGCGCCGCCTGGAGAAACGCGGCGTGATCCGCGGCTACGCGGCCCTGATCGACTACGACGCGATCGGCCTCCCGCTCACCGCCTTCATCTCGATCAAACCGATCGACCCCGCCGCGCCCGACGACGCGCCGCAACGCCTTGAGCACCTGACCGCGGTGGAGGCCTGCCACAGCGTGGCCGGCGACGAAAGCTACATCCTCAAGGTGCGCGTCGCCTCACCCCAGGCCCTCGAGGACCTGCTCCAGCGCATCCGCGCCGCCGCCAACGTCTCCACCCGCACCACCGTCGTGCTCAGCACGCCGTACGAGCACCGCCCACCGGACCTGTCGGCCCTCGACGGCACCGACTGACCGCCGCCCGCGCCGCGCCCCGACCCGCCCCCGTCTCGCCGTACCGTGACGGGGGCGAACAGGCGGTAATCTCCGTGGTGACCGCCGGGGCCGCGCCGCGCGCCCCGACACGCCCCACATCCCCGCGCCGCGCCCCGGCCGCGGGCACCAGCACAGGCCCGGAGTACCCGATTTCCAGAGAAGCCGGAGACCGGCCCACCGCCCGACAACGCGAGCTGGCCAGGGAACAGCGCTACGTCTCCACCCTGTACGCCCGCCTCGACGAGCTGCGCGAGCGGACGCAGCGGCGCCTCGACGAGGTGCTGGCCCAGGGCGCCACCGGCACCCACCAGAACCGCTCCGAGCGCGACACGTTCGCCGCCATGTACGCCGGGCGGCTGGCGAGCCTGTGGGCCGTGGAGAACGGCCTGTGCTTCGGCCGGATCGACCTCGCCCCCGACGAGCACGACACGGCCACCGGCGAGAGGAACGGGACGGGCACACCCGGCGCCGGCCGGGAGCGCACCCTCTACATCGGCCGCATCGGCCTGTCCGACGACGACCAGCGGCGGCTGCTCGTCGACTGGCGCGCCCCCGCCGCCCAGCCGTTCTACCGCGCCACCCCGGCCGCCCCCATGGGCCTGCGGCGCCGCCGCCACCTGCGCACCAGGGGCCGCCGCGTGGTCGGCATCGACGACGACCTGCTCGACCCCGACACCCTCACCGACGCCGACCACGCCACGCTCAGCGGCGAGGCCGCCCTGCTCGCCTCCCTCGCCGCCAGGCGCACCGGCCGCATGCGCGACATCGTCGCCACCATCCAGGCCGAGCAGGACCGCATCATCCGCGACGACCTGAACGGCGTGCTCGTCGTCGAGGGCGGCCCCGGCACCGGCAAGACCGTGGTCGCCCTGCACCGCGCCGCCTACCTGCTCTACACCCACCGGGAGCGGCTGGAACGCCGCGGCGTGCTCATCGTCGGCCCCAACCCCACCTTCCTCCGCTACATCGAGCAGGTGCTGCCCTCGCTCGGGGAGACCGACGTGCTGCTGTCCACGATCGGCGAGCTGTACCCGGGGGTGCGCGCCGAGGCCGCCGAGGAACCGCGGGCGGCCGCGCTCAAGGGCGAGGCGCGGATGGCCGAGGTGATCGCCGCCGCCGTACGGGACTGGCAGCGCATGCCCGACGGCCCGGTCGAGATCCCCCTCGGCCGCCACACCCTCCGGCTCGACCGCCGCAGCCTCGAGGCCGCGCGGCAGCGCGCGCTCCGCTCCCGCCGCCCGCACAACCAGGCCCGCGCGGTCCTGGTACGGCACCTGCTCACCGTGCTGGCCCGCCAGGCCGCCCGCCGCCTCGGCAAAGGACTCATCGACGAGACCGAGCTGGAGGACCTGCGCGAGGAGCTGCGCACCGAGCCCGCCGTACGCGCCGCGCTCAACCGCCTGTGGCCCTACCTCACCCCGCAGCGGCTGCTCATCTCCCTCTACACCAGCCCCGAGCGCATGGCACGCGCCGGGCTCGCCCCCGCCGAGCGCGACCTCCTGCTGCGCGACCGGCCCCGCCCCGGCGAGCCGTACTGGACCGAGGCCGACGTGCCGCTCCTCGACGAGGCCGCCGAGCTGCTCGGCGAGATCGACGAGGCGGTGCTGCGCGCCACCGCCCTGGCCGAGGAGGAGGCCGCCGCGGCCCGCGCCGCGCGCGACGAGGACGAGCGGCAGCGCCTCGCCTACGCCCAGGAGGTGCTCGAGCTCACCGGCATGGCCGAGATGATCGACGCCGGACGCTTCGCCGCCCGCCACCAGGGCGACGAGCCGTACCTCACCACGGCCGAGCGCGCCGCCGCCGACCGCACCTGGGCGTTCGGGCACGTCATCGTCGACGAGGCGCAGGAGCTGTCGGAGATGGCCTGGCGCATGGTGATGCGGCGCTGCCCCACCCGCTCGATGACGATCGTCGGCGACCTGGCGCAGACCGGCTCGAGCGCCGGAGCCCGCTCCTGGGCGGACGTCCTCGACCCCTACACCGCCGGGCGCCGCCGCGAACGCAGGCTCACCCTCAACTACCGCACCCCCGCCGAGATCATGGCCGTCGCCGCGGACGTGCTCGCGCTCGTCGGCCCCGGCCTGCGCGCCCCCGAGTCGGTGCGGGAGACCGGCGCGGTGCCGTGGGCGGTACGGCTCGACGACCTGTCCGGCCTGCCGGAGATCGTCAACGCGGAGATCGTGACGGACGGCCGCCTCGGGGTGATCGTGCCGCACTCCCGCGCCGCCGAGATCGGCGCGCTCGTGGCCGCCAAGGTCGAGGGCGCGGTCGCCGGGCCCGGCGCGGAGGCGCTGGACGCCCCCGTGGCCGTGCTCACCGTCACCGCCGCCAAGGGCCTGGAGTTCGACGTCGTCATCGTGGTCGAGCCCGGCCTGATCCTCACCGAGTCCCCGCGCGGCCCCAGCGACCTGTACGTCGCGCTCACCCGCGCCACCGGCGGCCTCGGCGTCGTCCACACCGGCCCGCTGCCCCCGGCGCTGGCCCGCCTGCGGCCCCGCGAGGCTCCCGCGGGCCGAAGCGGCCCCGCCCGGCGCTGAGAACGCCCGCGCGCCGGGGACGGAAAAGGGCCCGGAAGACCCTTCGGACCGGACCCGTCCCGTCGGCGGCGAGCTCGGAATCCGTTGTCTACTGGGTATCCGGGCCCCTCCCGGGTCCAACCCCCCGATCCGGCTGGGGTGCCCCGACTCGACGGAACGCCAGCACTGCGCCTGGCTGTGCTGACGGAGTTTCCCTCCGTCATGGACGCAGAGTCCGACGATGTCAGAAGACGGCCAACCGGTCAGTCCCGTGCTGGACTGGCAGCAAACTACCGACCTCAGCTCAGATGTCAACCGCGTCCCGATCAGCGGCGATCCAAGTTTTCCCAGTTGGTGCGCAATCCTTGTGATACCGCTGACCTGCGATGACCCGGCCGGGCACGGCGTGGCGGCCACCCGGCGGGGCCGCGGCGGCCGCCGGGCATCGTTATCGGACCGCGAGACGACGGCCCGGCATCCGGACGCCCGCGGCGGCACTCACAGCGATCTTGAAGGTTTCCCCGCGGCGGTGGCGGCGAGGATGAGGGGTACGCGCGGTGTCCGTCCGCGGCGCGCCCCGGTGGTTTTCCACAGGCGGCGGGCGGGCGGGACCGGGTGGCCGCGGAACACGGTAGCGTGCAGTGCAGTCGGGACCCCGTCGGTGACCGCAAGGAGATCGACCTCCGCCGTGGCAGCCACAACCGCCAACACGACCGGCGGGCGGGCGGATCGGCCCGCCCCCGCCGCCCCGTCACGCCTGTGGGCACGCATCGCCGCGGGCATCCTGGGCGGCGCGGCGCTGTTCCTCGCCTTCCCGCCGATCGGCTGGTGGTACCTGGCCCCCGTCGGCGTGGCGCTCATGACGCTCCAGGTGTACGGCGTGCGCGCCCGCCGGGCCGCCTGGCTGGGCTTCGTGGCCGGGGCCGCGTTCCTGCTGCCCACGCTCGCCTGGGTGCGCCCGATCGGGCACGACGCCTGGCTGGGCCTGGTGGCGGTGGAGAGCCTGTTCTGGGCCGCGATGGGCGCCGGGGTCGCCGTGGTCACCCGGGCGCGCGGCTGGCCGGTGTGGACGGCCTGCATGTGGGTGGCCCAGGAGTGGCTGCGCGGCAACCTGCCCGTGGTCGCCTTCCCGTGGGCGCGGCTCGCCTTCAGCCAGGGGGAGTCGGCGTTCACCCCGTTCGCCGCGCTCGGCGGCGCTCCGCTGGTCACCTTCTGCGTGGCGCTGTGCGGCGGCCTGCTCGCCTTCGCCGGGCACGCCGCCGCCCGCGCGCGGGCGCAGCGGCGGCAGCGGCCCGGGCCCGGGCGGGAGGAGGCCGCGGACGGCGCCGGGACGGGCCCTCTGGGGCGCGTCCGGGCGAGCGTGCGGGGGAGCGCCGCCCGCTCGGCCGTCGCGGCCTTCGCGGGGGTTGTCGCCGTGCCGCTGGCCGCGTTCGCCGTGCCGCGGCCGGGCGACGAGGGACGCACCGTGCGCATCGGCATCGTGCAGGGCAACGTGCCCGGCCGGGGCATGTACTTCCTCGGCGACGAACCCGCCGTGGTGCTGCGCAACCACGCCAACGTCACCCATCAGATGGCCCGGGCGGTGCGCGAGGGCAGGCTGCCCAGGCCCGACCTGGTGATCTGGCCGGAGAACTCCACCGACATCGACCCCTACCGCAGCGCCTTCGCCCGCGACACCATCCACGCCGCGGTGCGCGACATCGGCGTTCCGGTGCTGGTCGGCGCGGTGGTGTACACGCCCGACCGGCGCAACCGCTACACCCGCAGCCTGGTGTGGGACCCGGAGACCGGGGCCGGCGCCTACTACGACAAGCAGAAGCTCGTGCTGTTCGGCGAGTACATCCCGTTCCGGGACCTGCTGACCCGGTTCATCGGCCGGCTGCGCCTGTCCGGGGTGTCGGCGCTGCCCGGCGACCGGGACGGCGACCTGGTCATGGGCCCGGTCACGATCGGCGCGATCAACTGCTACGAGGTCGCGTTCGACTCGGTGGTGCGCGGCACGATACGGGCCGGCGGCACGCCGCTGGCGGTGCAGACCAACAACGCCACCTACGCGCTGAGCAACCTGCCCGCCCAGCAGCTCGCCATGTCCCAGGTCCGCGCGGTCGAGCACAACCGCGCCGTGGTCGCCGCGGCCACCACGGGGATCTCGGCCTACGTCGACCCCGACGGGCGGGTGCGGTGGCGCACCGACGAGCTCGTCGCCGACATGACCGTTGTGGAGGTGCCGGTGCGCACCGAGCCGACGATCGCCACGCGGCTTGGCGCGTGGCCGGAGTGGATATTCATAGTGGTGGGTATGGGCGTTTTGGGAGCCGTGGTGCTTCGGCAGCGGCGGACAAACCGGGCACGGAGGGCAGAGGCGATGACCGGCATACGAGACGAGGCGGAGTCCGCCCTGGCCGCCACCGGGGACCGGTGATGGAGCCGTCGCTGGGACGCGTCCTGGTCATCGTCCCCACCTACAACGAGCGCGAGAACCTGCCCATGATCACCGGCAGGCTGCGCGCCGCCGTACCGGACGCGCACATCCTCATCGCGGACGACGCCAGCCCGGACGGGACCGGCGAGGCCGCCGACGCGCTCGCCGCCGCCGACGACCACATCCACGTCCTGCACCGGCCCGGCAAGCAGGGCCTCGGCGCCGCCTACATCGCCGGCTTCCGCTGGGGCCTCGCCCAGGGCTACGACGTGCTCGTGGAGATCGACGCGGACGGCTCGCACCAGCCCGAGGAACTGCCGCGCCTGCTGGAGGTCCTCGCCCGCGGCGCCGACCTGGTGATCGGCTCCCGCTGGGTCCCCGGCGGCAAGGTGGTGAACTGGCCGTGGACCCGCGAGCTGCTCTCCCGCGGCGCCAACACCTACGCCCGCATCGTGCTCGGCATCCCGGTGCGGGACTCCACCGCGGGCTTCCGGGCCTACCGCGCCGCCACCCTCGAGAAGATCGGCCTCGACGACGTGCAGTCCCAGGGCTACTGCTTCCAGGTCGACCTCACCCTGCGCACCATCCGCAGCGGCCTGCGGGTCCGGGAGGTCCCCATCACGTTCGTCGAGCGCACCGCGGGCGCGAGCAAGATGAGCCGCACGATCGTCTTCGAGGCGCTGTGGCGCATCGCCGCCTGGGGCATCGCCGGGCTCCCCGACCGCCTGCGACGCCGCCGCCACCGCCGCTGACCGCGCCGGGCTCCCGCAGCCTGGCCGGGCCGTGCCGCTGTGGCGTCCGGGGCCGTCGCCTGCACCGGGAGCGCCGAGGCGCCGGGAACTGCGATGTGCCGGGACGGCATGCTGATCCCGCGGTCGGCTCGCCGTGCGTGACCAGGGAGGGTGGCCGCCCCCTGGCCCCGCCGTGCCGCCTCGCCGTCTTCCACCTCGGGGGCGGCACGGGATCCTGCTCCGGCACGGCGGCCAGGTCACACTCCACGACGAGCGGTCGGCCTCGAGACGTGACACAGGGTCGCGGCACCGCCGGCCGGGCGGCGGCGGACGGGAAGGCTCCTGGATGCCCGGTGCGCGGGTCGAAAGTGCGCGTCGCGCTCAGGGCGGGCCGGGCCGCCGGAAGAGGCTTTCGTCGCCCCACCGGCCACTGGCGCGGCGGAGGCGGCGGGCGTGGCCGGAATCAGGGATGGTCGCAGGCCTCTGGAGCCGCTTGGCCGTCACCGGGTCGGCCGAGGCGGCCAAGGTGGCCAAGGTGGCCAAGGTGGCGGCGAGCGCCGCTTAGACGAATGCCTCGAACCGGTTTGATCTACAAAGTAAAGGTCAGCGCTTGAGTTCATCCACGCCCCGGTGTCGGCGGAGGTGCCGCACCCATCCTCGCTGTATACGGCCGACACAGGCGCGACGAGCCGAGCGCCGCCGCCATCCCGCCGCTCGCGGCGCGTCGGCCCCCGCGGCGTCCGGCAGTGCCATCGGCGCAGGCGGCATTCCGCGGAACTTCCGCGGGCGGCCCGCCCGTTGCCCGGATGAACGTGGCAGTGTGGTCCGGGCCTCGCGGGCACCGGGGAACAACGGGGTCACATCCCCCGTTGCCTCCAGTACTGGTCGGGGACGGTCTAGTCGGGTGAAGTAGGAGTCATGCTGCGTCTGCTGTTGTTCATCGCCTTCCTGGTCGTGCCGATCGCCGAGATCTGGCTGCTGATCCAGGTGGGCCAGACCATCGGCGGGTGGCAGACGGTCGGGCTGCTGGTCCTCGCCGGCATGTTCGGCACCTGGCTCATACGCCGCGAGGGCCGGCGGACCTGGCTCGCCGTTCAGGAGGCGCTCGCCGCGGGCCGCATCCCCGACCGCGAGCTCGTCGACGGCGCCCTCGTGGTGGCCGGCGGCACCCTGCTGCTCACCCCCGGCTTCCTGTCGGACCTGCTAGGGGTGTTCTTCGTCCTCCCGGTCACGCGCCCGATCGCCCGCCGCGCGGTGGCCTGGTTCTTCGCCCGTCGCGTGCGGCTGCTCACCGCGGGCACGCCGTACGGCCCGCTGTTCGGCACCGGCCCCGGCGCCGCCCACACCCGGCCCGGCGGCGACGCCCCGTACGACGGGGCGCGGCCCCGCCACCGGGTGGTGCCCGGCGAGGTGATCCGCGACGACACGGGCGACACCGGCACCCCGCCGCCGTACCCGGCGGCCCCCGCCCAGGACGGCCGCCCCTGAAGCCTGTCGCCGGCCGGAACGGCCCGCAGCAGCGGCGACCACGCCGCGGCGTACCGCAAGGCCGATGATCCTGCTGCAGCGGCGGCCAAGGGACCGCGTGAGCGGTTGAAAACAGCGTCTTCAGCCCGTTTCGACCCCGTCGCAATGCCACGACGGCAAGGCCGATACCGCCAGGCGGGGCCGTACCCGCGCTCAGCACGCCATCGGGACGCGTGGACGTGAAAGACCCCCGGCCCTGCGGGGCCGAGGGTCCTCGGTCGGCTATCGGGTCTGACGGTCTTCCGTGGTTGCGCGCCCGGCGGCGGACGCGGGCCGGTACCGCCCGGTCACCGGCCCGGCACCGTCACGCGCTGCGGCGCCGCTGTGCCCTCAGGATCGCCAGGCGCTCGTTCAGCACTTCCTCCAGATCCTGGATCGTACGGCGCTCCAGCAGCATGTCCCAGTGCGTCCGCGGCGGCTTCGACTTCTTCTGCTCCGGCTGCCGGGCATTCACCTGCAACGCCATGCTCCCGCAGTTACGACACTCCCAGGTCGCCGGGACCTCCGCCTCGGCGGCCAGAGGCACGACGAACTTGTGGCCCTTCGGGCAGTTGTAGGCAACCTCCTTGCGCGGCGCCAGGTCGGTGTTGCGGTCGTTCTCATAGCTGGTTGCCCCGAGCCGGGTACCGCGAAGTGCACGCTCGCCCATGTTCAATGCCTCCTGAGGGCCCCGATAATGAGGGGTTGGTCTCCACGGCTTACAACGCTTGGTACCGTGGATGGATTCCCGCGCAGGAGGTGATCCAATCGCGCTCTTTCGCCGCGAACGGCGGAGCGCTCAGATGTGGGCGGGCACCTCGTTGCCGGCCTCCCGGATCGCCCGCGGCAGGTTCGCCACCGCGAGCAGCACGAACCCCAGCACGAAGAACACCACCAGCGACAGGATCGCGGTCCGGTAGCTGTCGGTGAGCTGCAGCGCCAGGGTGAGCGTCAGCGAGCCGATGAACGCCGACCCCTTGTCGCTCACCTCGAACAGGCTGAAGTACTCGGCCTCCTTCCCCTGCGGGATCACCAGCGAGTACAGCGACCGCGACAGCGCCTGGGTGCCGCCCATCACGATCGCGATCAGGAACGCCAGCGCGTAGAACTGCAGCTCCGCACCCGCCTCCAGGAAGTACGCCACGCCGAGCACGCCGGTCCAGACCACCAGGGCGCCGAGCACGGTGCGCTTGGTGCCGAACACCAGCGCCAGCCTGCCCAGCAGCAGCGCCCCGCCGAACGCCACGAACTGCACCATGAGGATCGCGCTGATCTGCACCTCGGTGCCGAGGCCGAGCGCCTGGTCGGCGTAGACCGCCGAGAACGAGATCACGGTCTGCACCCCGTCGTTGTAGACGAGGTAGGCCAGCAGCACCAGCAGGCTGCGCGGGTAGCGCCGCAGCTCCAGCACGGTGTGCCACAGCTGGCGCAGGCTGCCGGCCATCGCGTGCGCCACGCTCGGCTCGCGCCGCTCGGGCAGCCGGTTGCGCAGCCGCAGCATCGGGATGACGGTGAAGGCCCCCCACCACAGCCCGGCCGAGGCGAGGCAGATCCGCACCGCCAGGCCCTCCTCCAGGCCGAGCGGCTCCCGCCCCAGGTAGAGCACGAGGTTGATGGCGAGCAGCAGCCCGCCGCCCAGGTAGCCGAACGCCCAGCCGCGCGAGGACACCGTGTCGCGGGTCTCGGCCGAGGAGATCTGCGGCAGGAACGAGTTGTAGACGACCGTGGCCGCGCCGAAGCACACGTTCGCGATCACGAACAGCACGCCGCCGAGCAGGTAGGCGTCGCCGGAGACGAAGTAGAACCCGAGCGTGGCGATCGCCCCCACGTAGGCGAAGGCGCCGAGCAGCTCCCGTTTGCGCCCGGTGTGGTCGGCGATCGCCCCGGCCAGCGGCATGATCACGATCTGCAGCAGCACCGAGATCGTCACGATGCCGCTGAAGTACGCCTTGGCCCGCAGGTCGAGCCCGAAGAAGCCGACGAACCCGTCGGGCCCGGCCGCCGTCTCGGCCACGTTCGTCAGGTACGGGCCGAGGAAGACGGTGATGACCGTGGTGTTGAACGCCGAGGTCGCCCAGTCGTACCAGTACCAGCCGCGCTGCTCGCGCCGCAGTTGCGGGTCGACCGGGGGTGTCTTGACCTTCACGCCGCCGCCGCCGTCCGCACAGGGTGCCACTGGCCGCGCTCCTCGAGCACCTTGCGCAGGCCGCCGATGTTGTCGGTCATGATCCCGTCCACTCCCAGGTCGAGCAGCTCGTGCATGCGTTCGGGGTCGTCGATCGTCCACACGTGCACCTGCAGGCCGATCGCGTGCGCGGTGCGCACGAACGACCGGGTGGGCAGCCGCAGCCAGGGGATGCCGAGCGGCACCTGGGCGCAGGCGGCGCCGGACCGGGCCAGGCCGCTCAGCAGCCGGCCGTACCCGGCGCTGGCGGAGGCGGTGCGCAGCGCGGCCACCCCGCGCGGGCCGAGCGAGTGGCACACCGGCCGCCCGATCGCGCGCAGCGTGGCCGCCAGGCGCGCGTCGGAGAACGAGGTGAGGCACACCCGGTCGTAGGCGTTGGTGCGCTGGATCGCCTCGGCGAGCGGCCAGATCGCCGGGGCCTCCTTCACGTCGATGTTGAACCGCACGTCGGGCCAGGCGGTGAGCAGATCCTCCATGCGGGGGATCTCCTCCACGCCGCCGACCTTGGCCCGCCGTACCTCCCGGTAGGGGAGCTCCGACACCCGCCCGCGCCGGTCGGTCACCCGGTCGAGCGTGTGGTCGTGGAAGGCGAGCAGGACCCCGTCGGCGGTGGCGTGGGCGTCGGTCTCCAGGTACCGGTAGCCGAGCTCCACCGCGCGGGCGAAGGCGGGGTAGGTGTTCTCGAGGTTCTCCTTCGCCCCGCCGCGGTGCGCGAACGCGAGCGGCCCGGGGTGGTCGAGGAAGGCGAATCGGCGGTGCACGTCCGAAGAGTATGCCGGTTGCGGCCGTGGTACGGCAGAGCGCCGCCGGTGAACGTTCCGTCACGAATTCGGCGGGCCGGCCGGCGGGCCGCCCGGTGATCGCCGACCGCCGCGGCGCGGCTCCGCAGGGTGACCGCCAGAGCCGCGGGACGGGCGGGGGTGGCGGTCAGGCGCCGCCGGGCACGACGCCGGGGCGGGCGGCCCACTCGCGGCGGCGGACCTCGGCGAGGGCGATCGCGGCGGCGACGGCGACGTTGAGCGAGCCGACCCGGCCGGTCTGCGGGATGTAGCAGACCGCGTCGACGGCCTCCAGCAGGGCGGGGGAGCAGCCGTGGTCCTCCCCGCCGACGGCCAGGCACACGTCGCCCTCCAGCTCGGCCTCGTGCAGCGGGACGGCGTCGCCGGTGAGCTCGACCGCGACGACCCGGTAGCCGTCCTCGCGGGCCTGCCGTACCGCCTCGCGGGGGGCGACCCCCTCCTCCCAGGCCACGAACCGGTCGCAGCCGAGCGCGGTCTTCTGCACCTTGGCGTTGCCCGGCCCGATGGAGTTGCCCGCGAGCCAGACGCGGTCCACGCCGAAGGCGGCGGCGGTGCGGAAGATCGAGCCGACGTTGAACGGGCCGGTCACCGACTCCACGATCAGCGCCAGGCGGCCGTGGGTCTCGCGCCGCCAGGCCCGGTTGAGCCGCTTGACGTCGGTGGGGCGAAGCTGCCTGCGCAGGCCTCCGGGGCGCGCGGCGCCGCGCCGCCCGCCGCCGGTGTTGCCGAGATCGTTCATGTCACCGTTTCCGGGTCGAGGTTTCCGGTCGAGACGCTCGCCCGGCCGCGCGCACGGCCGGGCGGTGGTCAGGTGCGGGCCGCCACCCGCAGCACCCGGTAGGCCGAGCGGGAGGTGACGCGGGTGGTGGCAAACCCCTGGCCGTCGAGCCAGCGGTGCAGCGAGTCCGAGCCGAGGTGCCTCTGCACCACCAGGTGGGCCTCCCCGCCGGGGGCGAGCCGCCCCAGCCAGGTGGACAGCAGCGCGTGCAGGGCCTGCTTGCCGATGCGGATCGGCGGGTTGGACCAGATGGCGGCGAACCGCACCTCGGGCGGGACCTCGTCCACATGCACCGACCTTACTTTGTCAAGGCCGGCGCGTTGCGCGTTCCGCGCACACAGCTCCAGCGCCCGCCGGTTGACGTCCACGGCCCAGACGGTCGCCCGCGGCGCCCGCGTGGCCATGGCCAGGGCGATCGGGCCGTACCCGCAGCCCAGGTCGAGCAGGTCGCCCTCCTGCGGCGGCGGGGGCACGGTCTCCAGCAGCACCCGCGTGCCCGGGTCGATCCGGGTGGGGGAGAACACCCCGCTGTCGGTCTCCAGCCGCAGGTGCAGGTCGGGCAGGACCAGGTCGACCGTGCCGGGCCGCTGCGCCGCCTCCGGCCGCTCGGCGAAGTAGTGCGTCACCCGCAGAGGTATATCCCATCCGGCGGCCTGCCGTGTCCCGCCGGGCAGCCGGTACGGCCCGGCCGCGGCAGGGGAGCGGGTCAGGGGATGCGCGAGCCGAGCGCCATCGCGGTCCCGGCGAGCACCACCCCGGTGAGCACGGCGGCGATCACGAACCGGTGGGTGATCTCCTGGTGCTCGATGCGGTACCCGAGCGAGGTCCCGATCTGGCTGTAGACCTCGCGCAGCTCGGCCCCGGACTCGGCGGTGTAGGCCCGGCCGCCGGTGCCGTCCGACAGCGCCTGCAGCGCCGCCTTGTTCACCGGCACGTTCACCGGGCGGCCGTCGATGTCCACGGTGCCGTCGGGCGTGCCGTACGCGATCGTGGAGACCGGAACCCGGGCCGCCACCGCCGCCTCGATCGCCTCGTTGATCGACCGGCCGGAGGTGTTGTCCCCGTCCGACAGCAGCACGATCGCCGACGGCGGCGGGTCGGTGACCGCCTGCTGGTCGAACGACCGGATCGCGTCCAGCGAGTTGAACACCGCCTCGCCGATCGCGGTGCCCGGCCGGGTGGTGAGGTTCTGGATCGCGGTGATCACCGCGTGGTGGTCGGTGGTGGGGGAGACCACCACCGCGGCCGACCGGGCGAACGACACCAGCCCCACGTTGAACCGCTCGGGCAGGTCGCTGACGAACTGCTCGGCCGCCTGCCGGGCGGCGATCAGCCGGCTCGGCGCCACGTCCCGCGCCTCCATCGACAGCGAGACGTCCACCGCGACGATGATCGTGGCCCGGTCGCGCGGCACCCGCACCGCGTCCGCCGGCCGCGCCGCCGCGAAGATCAGCAGGCCCATCATGACGAGGAACAGCGCCGGCGGCAGGTGGCGCCGCCACCCCGGCCGGGACGGCGCGACCAGCGACAGCAGCGCCAGGTTGGTGAACCGCACCGTGTAGCGCCGCCGGGCGAACTGGAGCGCGACGTACGCCACGACCAGCACCGCCAGCAGGGCGAACAGCCACAGCCAACCCGCGGAAAGGAAGATCACCTGCTCGGCCTCCCTGCTCCCCCGGCCGCAGGCGCCCGGCGCAGCAGGTGCGCGGTCCGCCGCTGCCGGAGCACGAACTGGGCGATGTCGTAGATCCAGTCCCGGTCGGTGCGCAGCACCAGGTGCGCCACGCCGCAGCGGCGCAGCGCCCGCCGGGTCGACTCGCGCTGCAGCAGCGCCGCCTCGGCGTACGCCTCGCGGACCCTGCGGGTGAGGTGGACCGTGGCGGCGCGGCCGGTCTCGGGGTCGGTGAACGTCACCATGCCCACGTCCGGCAGCTCCAGCTCGCGCGGGTCGATCACCTCGATCGCGAGCACCTGGTGCCGGGCCGCCAGCCGCCGCATCGGCCGCTCCCAGGGCCGCTCGGCGTACGGGTCGCGCGGGTCGACCGGGTCGAGGAAGTCGGACACCACCACCCGCATGCCGCGCCGCCGCCGGGCCCGGGACAGCAGCTCGATGCCGTCGGCGAGGGTGGTGGCCGCGTCCGCGCCCACCTCGCCGCGCGGCGCGGCCACCAGCGTCTGCAGCAGCGCGTACAGGCCGGGCCGCCCGGTGCGGGCGGGGAAGCGGTGCACCCGCCCCCCGTGGATCACATAGGCGCCGAACCGGTCGCCGACCCGGCTCGACAGGAACCCGATCGCCCCGACCCCGGCGATCACCAGGTCGCGCTTGTCCATGTCGGCGGTGCCGAAGTCCATGCTCGCCGACAGGTCGGCCAGCGCCCAGGTCTCCAGCTCCCGGTCGGCGACCAGGTCCCGCACGTGCGGCACGGTGGTGCGGGCGGTGACCGCCCAGTCCATGCGGCGCACGTCGTCCTCGCCCGGCACGTACGGGCGCGAGTCGCCCAGCTCGCTGCCGGGCCCGGGCAGCAGCCCCTGGTGGGCCCCCTGCAGCAGCCCGTCGAGCCGGCGCACCACGGTGAGCTCCAGCCGGCGCAGCACGTACTCGGGCGAGGTCATCGGCTCACCCCTGGCCCTGGTTCCACACCACCAGCGGCGGGGGCACGGCCGCCAGGATCCGCCGCACCACGTCCTCGGGGTCGACGCCGTCGGCGAGCGCGTCGAAGGTGAGCATGAGCCGGTGGGCCATCACGTCGACCGCGACGTCCCGCACGTCGTCGGGCAGCAGGTAGTCGCGGCCGCGCAGCAGCGCCAGGGCGCGCCCGGCCGCGACCAGGCCCAGGGTGGCGCGCGGGCTCACCCCGATCTCGATCACGTCCTCCAGGTCGCGCAGGCCGTACTCGGCCGGGGCGCGGGTCGCCATCACCAGCCGCACCACGTAGTCGGCGACCAGGTGGTGCACCGAGACCCGCTCGGCGGCGTCCTGCAGCGCGAGCAGCCGCGGCGGGTCGAGCACGGTGGCCGGCCTGGGCGGGGTGACGCTCATCCGGTGCAGGATCTCCAGCTCCTCCTGCGCGGTCGGGTGGTGCACCCGCACCCGGAACAGGAACCGGTCCCGCTGCACCTCCGGCAGCGGGTAGACGCCCTCGGACTCGATCGGGTTCTGGGTGGCCAGGACGATGAACGGCCTGGGCAGCGGGTGGGTACGGCCGGCCAGCGTCACCTGCCGCTCGGCCATGACCTCCAGCAGCGCCGACTGCACCTTCGCCGGGGCCCGGTTGATCTCGTCGGCGAGCAGGAAGTTGACGAACACCGGCCCCAGCTCGATGTCGAAGCTCTCGGAGGAGGGGTGGTAGACGCGGGTGCCGACGATGTCGCTCGGCACCAGGTCGGGGGTGAACTGGACGCGGGCGAACGTGCCGCCGACCACGGTCGCCAGCGTGGAGGCGGCGAGCGTCTTGGCCACGCCCGGCACGCCCTCCAGCAGGCAGTGCCCGCGGGCCAGCAGCGCCACCAGCAGCCGCTCGACCATGTGCTCCTGGCCGACGATGACCCGGCGCACCTCGGCGAGGGCCTGCCGCAGCAGGTTGGCGTCGGCGGCGACCGCGACCTGGTCGCCGGGGCGGGACGGTTCGGCGGGCACCGCGGGCGGGCCCTGAGCCGGGGTGGCCTGCTGTCTGTCGGGTCCGGGCTGGTGTCCCGCGCCCGCGGCGGCGGCGCCGTGCCCGGCGCCCTCCGGGACCGGTTCTTCGGCAACGGTCATGTTGTCATTCCATCAAAGTCGCGGCGAACTCGCACGGCCGTGCGACGGCGGGCGGCCTGGCAGCAGGACCCCTACCCGGCCGGTGTGCTTTCATGGCAGCGTGCCCACTCCGCTGCAGTACGGTGATCCCCCGCGCCTGGGGCCGTTCACCATCCAGGCCCGGCTGCAGACCATGCCGGCCGGGTTCGTCTACCTGGGGCAGGCCGCCGACGGCCGGGTGGTGTCGATCGCCGTGCTCACCCGCGGCGCGGCGCTGGACGCGGCCGCCCGCGACCGGTTCGTCACCGCGATCCGCGAGGCGATGCCCGGCGGGGTGCGCGGCCGGCTCGCCCGCGCCCGGGGGAGGGCGGCGGTGGCGAGCCCGCAGGTGGTCGCCTCCGACCTGGGGAGGGCGCCGTGGGTGGCCGTGCCGTTCCGGCCGGGCGGGCCGGGGGCCGAGCGGTTCCTGGAGCCGGTGTACGTGACCGGCATGCTGATCGGCGAGGCGCACGGGCCGGACTTCGTGCCGTACTGGATGGGGGACCGGGCCCCGGCGCTGCCCGCGCCGCCCGGGCCGCGGCCGCCCGCGACCGAGCCGCGGCGGTCGGTGGTGCTGGCGAGCGTGGCGCTCGCCCTGCTCGTGCTCATCCTGATCCTGCTCGCCTGGCTGCTGCTCGCCCGGGACGACGAGCCCGTGGCGCCCGCCCAGCCGCTGCCGGCCACGCTGTTCGTGCCGACGCCGCCCCCGGTGCCGACCAGCGAGCCGCCGAGCCGGCCGTCGCCGTCGCCCACGCCGGGGGAGACCCGCAGCGGCAGCCCCGGACCGGAGGAGGGCGACGACGCCGAGGGCGCGATCTGACGCCCGCGCGCCCCGGGCGCCGATCTTTTCCCCCGCCCCTTCTCGCAGACGGGGGACTCACACCATCTATGTGATCTACGTTGTAAAGCCGCGGGCTGGACGCACTTCCCCCGTATCACGCATACCGCCCACACAAAAGGGAAAAGAAGCCCCAACCCGCAACCCGCCAGCGCGATCCGCCGCCCCACCTCGTCCCGGGGCATGACAGGCCGTGTACGGGGGAGCACTCCCTCCGTGACACCGCGGCCCGGCCTCGCGTGCCCGGCGGACGCCGTACCGGGCACGCGGGCGACAGTTCCGCGAGCGACGCGTCCCGAGGACCGGAAACAGGCGAAGGTGAGTCAGACAACGCGCGACCCGGCCGCAGCCCCGCCCTCCCCGTGCGGCCGCCCCGCCGGGCGCGCCCGGCCCACCCGGGCCCCGGGCGCCACATGCCCGTCCCGAGCGGGCCCGCGACGGGCGGAGGGCCGCCCATGACCGCGGCCCGCGCCGACGCGGTGCTCGTCCTGCTCGCGGCGCACGCGCTCGCCGCCGCGGCCGCCCCCGCCCTGGTACGCCTGCTCGGCCGCCGCGCCCTCTACGGCCTGGCCGCCGTCCCGGCCGCGGCCGGCGCCTGGGCGGCGGCGATCACCGGCCACATCGCCGCGGGCGGCGCCGTGTCCGGCGCCTGGCCGTGGGTGCCGCGGCTCGGCATGGAGATCGCGATCCACGTCGGCGCCCTCGGCTGGCTGATGGTGCTGCTCGTCGGCTGGATCGGCGCCCTCGTGCTCGCCTACAGCGCCCGCTACTTCACCCCCGGCGACCCGGGCCTGGGCCGTTTCGCCGGGGTGTTCGTCGCGTTCGCCGGGGCGATGCTCGGCCTGGTCGCCTCCGACGACCTGCTCACCCTGTACGTGTTCTGGGAGCTCACCACCGTCTGCTCCTACCTGCTCATCGGCCACGACCCGATCCGGCGCGCCGGCCGCCGCGCGGCCATGCAGGCCCTGCTCGTCACCACCTTCGGCGGCCTGGCGATGCTCGGCGGGTTCGTCATGCTCGGCGCGCACGCCGGCACCTACCGCTGGACGCAGATCGCCACCACCCCGCCCGGCGGCGCCTACCTGACCGTCGCCCTGCTGCTCGTGCTGCTCGGCGCGCTGAGCAAGTCCGCGATCTTCCCGTTCGGGTTCTGGCTGCCCGCCGCGATGGCCGCCCCCACCCCGGTGAGCGCCTACCTGCACGCGGCCGCCATGGTGAAGGCCGGGGTGTTCCTCGCCGCGCTGATGACCCCCGTCTTCGGCGGCGACGCCGCCTGGCGGTGGACGCTGCTCGCCGCCGGCGCGATCACCGTGCTGCTCGGCGGCTGGGCCGCGCTGCGGCAGAACGACCTCAAGCTCCTGCTCGCCTACGGCACGGTCAGCCAGCTCGGCCTGCTGATGGCCGCGTTCGGCGGCGGCACCCGCGACGCCGTGCTCGCCGGGGCCGCGATGCTGCTCGCCCACGCGCTGTTCAAGGCGTCGCTGTTCCTCGTCGTCGGCGTGATCGACACCGTCGCCGGCACCCGCGACCTGCGCCGCCTGAGCGGCCTCGGCCGCCGGGCCCCCGCCCTGCTCGTGATCGCCGCCCTCGCGGCCGCGTCGATGGCCGGGATCCCGCCCACCGCCGGGTTCGTCGCCAAGGAGGCGATCTTCGAGGCGCTGCTGCACGGCACCGCCGCCGACCGGGCCGTCCTCGCCTGCCTGGTGCTCGGCGCCGCGCTCACCGTCGCCTACACCCTCCGCCTGCTGTGGGGCGCCTTCGCCGCCAAACCCGGCGTGCCCGAGGCCAGGCCGCAGCCCGCCGGGTGGGTGTTCCTCGCCGCGCCCGCCCTGCTCGCCGCCGCGGGCCTCGCCGCCGGGGTGGCCGCCCCCGCGGCCGGGGCCGTCCTGGCCCGCTACGCCGACACCGCGCCCGGCCTCGGCCCCGGCTACCGGCTCGCGCTCTGGCACGGGCTCACCCCCGCGCTCGGGCTGTCCGTGCTCGGCCTGGCCGCCGGCGCGGGCCTGTTCGCGGTGTGGCTGCGCCGTACCCGCCCGGTCCGCCTCCGCCTGCCGGTCACCGGCGCCGACATGTTCGACCTGGTGGTGCGCTGGACGGGCCGCGCCGCCGTGGAGGTCACCGGCGCCACCCAGCGCGGCTCGCTGCCGTTCTACCTCGGCGTCATCCTCCTCGCGCTGGTGGCCGGCCCCGGCACGGCGCTGCTCACCGCCCTGCTCGACGGCCCACCGGCGCCGGTGCGCGTCTGGGACGTGCCGGTGCAGCCGCTCGTCGCCGTCATGGTGATCGCCGCCGCGGTGTTCGCCGCCCGCGCCAAGGTCCGGTTCACCGCGATGATCCTCGTCGGGGTCTCCGGGTACGGCATCGCCGTGCTGTTCGTCCTGCACGGCGCCCCCGACCTGGCGCTGACCCAGTTCCTCGTGGAGACCGTCACGCTGGTGATGTTCGCCCTCGTGCTGCGCCACCTGCCCGCCCGGTTCTCCGAACGCCCCATCCCCGAGGTACGGCGGGCCCGGGTGGCGATCGGCGTCGCGGTCGGCGTGGTCGCGGCCGGCATGGCCTACGTGGCGGGCGGGGCACGGCGGGACCCGCCGGTGTCGGACGCCTACCCCGGCCCGGCGGTGACCTTCGGCGGCGGCGACAACATCGTCAACGTCACCCTCGTCGACATCCGCGCCTGGGACACGATGGGGGAGATCTCGGTGCTGGTCGTGGCCGCCACCGGCGTGGCGAGCCTCATCTACCGCCGGGCCGCCGCGCTGCGCCGCCGCGCCGCCGGGCCGGCCGCGCGGCTGCGGGAACAGGCGCCCGGGCAGTGGCTGCTCGCCGGCGCCAGCCCCGAGGCCCGCCGCCAGTCGATCATCCTGCAGGTGGTGACCCGGCTGCTGTTCCACACCATCGTGGTGTTCTCGGTCTTCCTGCTGTTCTCCGGCCACGACGCGCCCGGCGGCGGCTTCGCCGCGGGCCTGGTGGCCGGGCTCGCCCTCGCCGTGCGCTACCTGGCCGGCGGGCGGACCGAGCTCAACCTCGCCGCCCCGGTCGGCGCGGGCGCGGTCCTCGGCGCCGGGCTGCTGGTCGCGGCCGGCACCGCGGTGGCGCCGATGGCGCTCGGCGGGCAGGTGCTGCAGAGCGCCGTGATCGACCTGCACCTGCCCGTGCTCGGCCAGGTCCACCTGGTCACCTCGACGTTCTTCGACGTCGGCGTCTACCTCATCGTCGTCGGGCTGATCCTCGACATCCTGCGCAGCCTCGGCGCCGAGATGGACCGCCTCGCCGACGAGACCCCCGGCGCCCCCTCGGGCACCGGCACCACCACCGGCGACCGGGAGGCGGCGTGACGACCAACCTCGTGTACGTGATCACCGTCGGGGTGCTGATCGCCGCCGGGGTGACGATGCTGCTGGAACGCAGCCTCACCCGGGTGCTGATGGGCGTGATCCTGTTCGGCAACGGCGTCAACCTGCTCATCCTCTCCGGCGGCCGCCTCGGCGCGCCCCCGATCGCCGGCAAGGACTCCGGCGAGCCGCTCGCCGACCCGCTGCCGCAGGCCATGATCCTCACCGCGATCGTGATCACGCTCGGGGTGAGCGCGTTCCTGCTCGCCATGGCCTACCGCAGCTGGCAGCTGGTCGGCCACGACGAGGTCCGCGACGACGTCGAGGACCGCCGCATCGCCGGGCTCGCCGCCCGCGACCAGGGCCTCGACACCGGGGACGGCGACGTCCCGGCCGGCCGTACCGGGGACGACCGCGACCGGGACGGCCGTGACGGGCCGGAGGCGCCATGACCGCCCTGGTGCCGATGCCGGTGATCATGCCGCTGCTCGCGGCCGCGCTCGCCCTGCTGCTCGGCCGCCGCCCGCGGCTGCAGCGCGCGGTCAGCGTCGCCGTGCTCGGCGCCGTCCTGGCCGTCGCCGCCGCGCTGCTCGTGCTCACCTCCCGGCACGGGCCGCTCGTCGTCGAGGTCGGCGGCTGGGCGGCGCCGCTCGGCATCGTGCTCGTCGCCGACCGGCTCGCCGCGCTCATGCTCGTGGTCTCCGCCACGGTCACCCTCGCCGTGCTCGTCTACTCGATCGGGCAGGGCATGGCCGACGGCGAGGAGGAGGCCCCGCTGTCGGTGTACCACCCCACCTACCTGATCCTCGCCGCCGGGGTGGCGAACGCGTTCCTCGCCGGAGACCTGTTCAACCTCTACGTCGGCTTCGAGATCCTGCTGGTGGCGAGCTACGTGCTGCTCACCCTCGGCGGCACCGAGACCCGCGTGCTGCTCGGCACCACCTACGTGGTGGTGAGCCTGCTCTCCTCGCTGGTCTTCCTCACCGGGCTCGGCCTGGTCTACGCCGCCACCGGCACCCTCAACCTCGCCCAGCTCGCCGGCCGTCTCGACGCCCTGCCCGAGAACGTCCGGCTGATCCTGCAGGCCGTGCTGCTGCTCGCCTTCGGCATCAAGGCCGCGGTGTTCCCGCTGTCGGCATGGCTGCCCGACAGCTACCCCACCGCCCCCGCCCCGGTGACCGCGGTGTTCGCCGGGCTGCTCACCAAGGTCGGCGTGTACGCGATCATCCGCGCCGAGACCCTGCTGTTCCCCGGCGGGCCGGTCACCGGGCTGCTGCTGGTGCTCGCGCTGCTCACCATGCTCGTCGGCATCCTCGGCGCGGTCGCCCAGTCCCGCATCAAGCGGCTGCTGTCGTTCACCCTGGTCAGCCACATCGGGTTCATGCTGTTCGGGATCGGCCTGGCCGGGCCGCCCGGCCTGTCGGCCGCGATCTTCTACGCGGTCCACCACATCGTCATCCAGACCACCCTCTTCCTCGCCGCCGGTCTCGTCGAGCGGCGCGGCGGCACCACCGACATGGACCGGCTGGGCGGGCTCGCCCGCATCTCGCCGCTGCTCGGGGTGGTGTTCCTGGTGCCCGCGCTCAACCTCGCCGGCATCCCGCCGTTCTCCGGCTTCCTCGGCAAGGTCGGGCTGCTGCAGGCCGGGGCCGCCGACGGCAGCCCGCTCGCCTGGACGCTCGTCGCCGGCGGACTGCTCACCAGCCTGCTCACGCTGTACGCGGTGGCCCGGGTGTGGGACCGGGTGTTCTGGCGCGCCCCGCACGCGGAGATGCCCGGCCCGGACGACACCATGCACACCGTGCGGGCCCGGGCGGGGCGCGAGCCGTACCCGGACAGCGCCGGCCACGCGGGCGCCATGCTGCCCCGCCTGATGGTCGGGCCCACCGTCGCGCTCACCGTGCTCAGCGTGGCGCTCACCGCCGCGGCCGGGCCGCTGTTCGAGCTCAGCGGCGCCGCGGCCGCCGACCTGCTGGAACGCGTGCCGTACGTGCGCGCGGTCTTCCCCGAGGGGGTGCCGTGACCGGAAACGCGCACACGCCGAACGGGCCCCCGCCGCCCGGCGGCCGGATGCCGGCGACCGGGCCGGAGGGGGAGCGGCCGCCGCTGACCCGGCGCGACCGGCGCCGCAACCGGATCATCGCGCTCACCGCCCTGGTGCTGGTGTGGTGCCTGCTGTGGGGACAGTTCTCCTGGGCGAACATCATCGGCGGCCTGGCGCTCGCGCTCGCCGTGCTCGCCGTGTTCCCGCTGCCGCCGGTCACCTTCGCCGGGCGCATCCACCCGCTGGGGCTGGCCCGGTTCACGCTGCGGTTCCTGCGCGACCTGGTCGTCTCCAGCGTCCAGGTCGCGGTGCTGGCGTTCCGGTTCGGGCACCTGCCGCGCAGCGCGATCATCGCCGTCGCCCCCCGGATCCGGTCCGACCTCAACCTCACCCTCACCGGGATCGCGCTGTCGCTGATCCCCGGCAGCCTCGTCATCGAGGTCGACCGGCGCGCGGGCGTGCTCTACGTCCACGCCCTCGGGCTGCGCGACGCCGACGAGGTCGAGCGGTTCCGCCGCAGCGTGCTCGACCTGGAGGCCCGGATCATCGGCGCCGTCGGCTCGACGGAGGAGCGGCGCGTCATCGCCGCGGCGCGGGGCACCTACCCACCGCCGCCGCTCCCGCCGACACCACCCGCCGCCGGAAAGGACCCAACGGCATGACCGTCGTCATCATCGCCGTCACCGTGCTGTTCGCCGCCGCCGGGATCCTCGCGCTGACCCGGATCATCCGCGGCCCCTCGGTGCTCGACCGGATCGTCGCCACCGACGTGCTGCTCGCTACCATCGTCGCCGCGATCGCCGCCGAGGCCGCCTACACCGGCGACGCCACCGCGCTGCCGGTGCTGGTGGTGCTGTCCATCCTCGGCTTCACCGGGTCGGTGAGCGTGTCCCGGTTCGCCACCCGCCGCCGCGGGGACGGCGACGCGCCACGCCCGCCGCTGCGCAGGGGAGGCACCGATGAGCGTTGAGGCGATCATCGACGTCGTCGTCGGGGTCTGCCTGATCGGCGGCGCGCTGCTGTGCCTGTCGGCCGGGGTCGCCCTGCTGCGGTTCCCCGACCTGATGTCGCGGATGCACGCGGCGACCAAGCCGCAGACGCTCGGGCTGCTGCTGGTGCTGCTCGGCTGCGCGCTGCGGCTGCGCACCCGGGAGGACGTCACCACGCTGGTGCTGATCGCGCTGTTCCAGCTCGGCACCTCGCCGGTGGCGGCGCACATGGTGGGCCGGGCCGGTTATCGCGGCCGCCTGGTGCGCACCGATCTGCTGGTCACCGACGAGCTGAAGGCCGAGGCCGACCGCGTGGGCCGGGAGAACGGGGAACGCGACCCGGCCACCTGACCCCGGGCGGTGCGGTCGGATCGCGCAGCGGGGCAGGGGAGTGCGCTCCCGGAGGAATGCGGACGAGGGGATTGCCCGGGGTGCGTGATGCCGCGGCGAGGTGAGCGCGGACGGCGGGTGACGTGCGGTGACCGGTTCTGTTGTCGGGGGTTTGGACATCTAGTGATCTACGCTGTAAAGGTCGCCGGTTGTGTGTTCCGAACACCCGGCTCTCACCCCACCGAACCATCCCCTCCATCGCCCACAGGGTGACCGCCGACACCCGCACCGTCGCCGTCCTTTTCCGCATCCGCTGACGCCTGACGGCGCGAGCGCGCGGCGATGCCGGTCAGACGACGTGGACGCTCACGTCCGCATCGGTCAGGGCTTCGTGTTCCTCTTTGGGGATGCCCTCGTCGGTGACCACGACGTCGAGCCGGTCGATCGGGCAGACCGCGCCGAACGCGGTACGGGTGAACTTCGCCGAGTCGGTCGCGGCCACCACCCGCCGGGCGGAGTCGATCGCGGCCTGTTTGATCGCGACCTCCGACAGGTCGTGAGCGGTCAGGCCGTGCGCCGACGACAGGGCGCAACAGCCGATCACCGCGGTGTCGAACCGCAGGGACCGGATCGTCTTCTCGGTCAGCGGGCCGACGAAGTCGAGCTCGCCGGGCCGTACCTCGCCGCCGGGCAGCACGAGGCGGATCCGTGGCGCGCCGGCCAGCTCGCGCGCGGCGTGCAGGGACAGCGGGACCACGGTGAGCCTCCGGTCGCGCAGCGCGCGGGCGACCTCCAGGGCCGTGGTGCCGCTGTCGAGCAGCACCGCCTCGCCGTCGGCGATCAGGTCGGCGACCTCGGCGGCGATACGGCGTTTCTCCTCCACCGCCTGCAGCTCGCGCACGGTGAACGGCGGCTCCTCGCCGCGCAGCAGCAGGCTGAGCGCCCCGCCGCGGATGCGCCGCACCACGCCCTGCCGGGCCAGGTCGTCCAGGTCGCGCCGGATCGTCATCTCGGACACGCCGTACCGCGCGGCCAGCTCGGCGACCGACACCTGGTCGCGGGTGCGCAGCGTGTCCATGATGGCCCGCAATCGATCCATGTGTTCATATGAACACACGTCATGTTCGCTCGGCAAGGTCCGTGGCGGGCGGCGGGGGCGAGAATGAGGGTATGCGCGCGAGCCGGTTGCTCTCCCTGTTGCTGCTGCTCCAGTCCCGGGGGCGGATGACCGCCGGCGAGCTCGCCGAGGAGCTCGAGGTGTCGGTGCGCACCGTGTACCGGGACGTGGAGGCGCTGTCGGCGGCAGGGGTGCCGGTGTACGCCGAACGCGGCCCGGCCGGCGGGTACCGGCTGCTCGACGGCTACCGCACCCGGCTCACCGGGCTGACCGCCGAGGAGGCGGCGTCGCTGTTCCTCGCCGGGCTGCCCGGACCGGCCGCCGAGCTGGGCCGCAGCGAGGTCGCCGCGGCCGCGGAGCTGAAGCTGCTCGCCGCCCTGCCACCCGAGCCGCGATCCCAGGCGCGGCGCATGCGCGAACGGCTCCACTTCGACGTGCACGGCTGGTACCAGGCGGGCGGCTCGCGGTTCCTCGGGGAGGTGGCCGACGCGGTCTGGGAGCAGCGGCCGCTGCACATCACCTACCGGCGGTGGGGGCCCGCCATCGTCGAGCGGGTGATCCACCCGCACGGGCTCGTGCTGAAGGCCGGGACCTGGTATCTGGTCGCGTGCGCCGTACCCGAGGCCGGCGGCGGGCAGGGCGAGGAGGTGTCCGGCCCGGACGGCGGGGGAGCGGACGATGCCGGCCGGGCGGGCGGCATGCGCACCTACCGGGTGGACCGCATCGACGCGCTGAAGGTGCTCGACGGCCACTTCGAGCGGGTCCCGGGGTTCGATCTGGCCGCGTACTGGCGGGACTGGTCGGCGGACTTCCTCGAGCGCTTGTACCGGGAGGAGGCGGTCATCCGCATCGCCCCCGACGGCGTTCCGCTGCTGCGGGTGACCATCGGGCCCGTGGCCACCGACGCCGCGCTCGCCACGGCCGAACCGCCGGACGCCGACGGCTGGATCCGGATGCGGCTGCCGGTGGAGTCGCTGCGGCATGCCTGCTGGCAGCTCATGCGCCTGGGCGCCTCGGTCGAGGTGCTGGAGCCGCCCGAGCTGCGCGCCACGATGATCCGGACGCTCCGCGAGATGTCCGCGCTGTACGGCCGGTCCTGATCGCCTCCATGCCGCCGGGCGCGGCGGGTACCCGCGCAGCCACCGTGCCCGGCCACGTTGCCGCGCGGCCGGTGACCGGTTCGTGCGGGTATGTGGGCGTGAGGCCACCGGTGACGGCTTCGGGTTCGGCCGGGGCGTGGCCGCCGACCGGGTACGGCACACGCGCCCCAGGCCGGCCGGGGCGGCGAATAAATCCGTTGCCGCCGGGAGCGGGCGGGGGCGAGTATGCGCAGATGCATGTGCTTTTCTTCATCGGATCGTGTCTGCTGCTCGCCATGATCCCCGGGGTCAGCTCGGCGGTGATCCTGCGGCAGACACTGCGCGGCGGACGGTCGCAGGGGATCGCGGCCACGCTCGGCAACGAGACCGGGGTGCTGCTGTGGGCGCTGGCCGCGGTCTTCGGGCTGTCGGCGCTGGTCATCGCCTCGCAGATCGCCTACGACGTGATGCGCATCGTGGGCGCGGTGGTGCTGGTGGTCATCGGGGTGCAGTCGCTGTGGCAGTCCCGGCGGGGCCGTACCGGCCCGTCCCGGCAGGAGGCGGCCGAGGAGCGGGCACCGGTCCACGGGTGGCGGCGCTCGTACCTGCTGGGCCTGGCCACGATCCTGGCCAACCCGAAGGCGGCCGTGTTCGCGGTCTCCTTCCTGCCCCAGTTCGTGCCCGCCGGGGCCAACGTGCCGCTCACGCTGACCCTGCTCGCGCTGATCTGGGTCACCGTGGACACCCTGTGGTACCTGGCGTTCGTCTGGTTCGTCGGCCGGCTGCGGCTGGTGTTCGACCGCCCCGCCGTACGGCGCCGCATGGAGCAGATCTCCGGCGTGGTGCTGATCGGGCTGGGCGTACGGCTCGCGGCGGACGCCCCCTGACCTCCCGCCGGACGGGCCGGCCGCGCACCGGGTGCCCGCGCGCCAGATGGTCGGCCGCCCGGTGCGGTCCCGCCCCGGTGATCAGCGGCCCGCGCGGGACGGCGCGGGGGAGGAGGCCTTTCCGGCGGCCTCGCGGGCGCGGTCGGCGCACATCCGGGCGGCCGCCTGCCGGATGCGGTGCATGATCGTCTCGAGGGTGCGCAGCGTGTCCAGGTCGAGATAGGACAGCAGGGCGCGGAAGTGCTCGTTGCCGGCGTCGATGAGCCGGTCGGCGAGCGCCCGGCCCTCGGCGGTGAGGCGCACGCGGCGCACCCGCCGGTCGGCGGGGTCCTCGTGGCGCTCCACCAGGCGGTGGTTGACCAGGCGGTCGACGATCCCGGTGACGGTCGCGAGCCCGACGCCGAGGCTGCGGGCCAGATCCTGGCCGGACTGCGAGCCGTGGAACGCCAGGATCATGATCACTTTCAGCTGGCGTATCGTCAGATTCGAGTCGAGCAGCGGCGACGACCGGTCGTGGGCCAGCGCCCGGGCCAGGTCGCGCTGGACCTCGATGATCCGGCCGATCACCCTGCTGCGTTCGTCACCGTCGTCCACGTCAATCCTTTCCCGCGCGGCCAGGCTACCAGCAGTTCAACACCGCGCTAAATATTCGCCTCGCGCAAAGTGTTAGGGTGGGTCGAAAGAATCGCCGGAGAACACGGCCCACACGGCCGCACGACTCTTGAGAAGGAGACCCCAGTGAGCGAGCAGAGCGAGGCCCCGGCCGCCGCGGCCTCCGGCCCGGCGGGAGGCCGGGCATGACCGGCCTGGCACGGCTGAGCCTCACCAACCGGGCGCTGATCATCCTGATCGCGGTACTGCTCGGCGGATTCGGCCTGTACGCGATCCCCTCGCTCAAACAGCAGCTGCTGCCCTCGCTGTCCTACCCGGCAGCGTTCATCGTGGCCCCGTACCAGGGTGCCTCCCCGCAGATCGTCGAGGAGCAGGTCACCCAGCCGATCGAGGACGCCGTCAAGGGCATCGCCGGGGTCACCGCGATCAACTCCACCTCCCGCGACGGCGCCGCCCAGATCCAGGTCGAGTTCGAGTACGGCACCGACGTCGACAACGCCGTCGCCCAGCTCCAGCAGGCCGTCGGCCGCGTGAGCTCCCGCCTGCCCGACGGCGTCGACCCCCGGGTGATCGCCGGCAGCACCGACGACCTGCCGGTCATGGTCCTCGCCGTCGGCGACGGCGGCGACCCCCGCGGCATGCTCGACAAGATCGAGCGCGTCATGGTGCCCGAGCTGCGCCGCATCGAGGGCGTGCGCGAGGTCACCGTCACCGGCGCCCGCGAGGAGACCCTCGTCATCCACCCCGACCACGGCAAGCTGTTCCGGCTCGGCATCCCCGTCACCGCCATCGCCGACGCGCTGCGCGTCAACGGCACCCCGATCCCGGCGGGCACCGTCACCACCGACGGGCGCAGCCTCACCGTCGAGGTCGGCAGCCGCGTCGAGACCATCGACCAGCTCAAGAACCTCTACCTCACCCCGAGCCCGCAGGCAGCCGCACCGGCCGCCGGCCAGAACCCCCTGGCCGGAGCCGGCGCCGCGACCGCCCGGCCCAAGCCGGTACGGCTCGGCGACGTCGCGATCTTCGAGCGCAAGCCCGCCGACACCACCACGCTCACCCGCACCGACGGCGCAAGCAGCCTCGGCGTCTCCATCACCATGACCCCCGACGGCAACGCCGTCGCCATCTCCCGCGCGGTCAACGACAAGCTCGGCGACCTGGTGCGCGCGCTCGGCGACTCCGCCCCCATCACCGTCGTCTTCGACCAGGCCCCCTACGTCGAAAAGTCGATCAAGAACCTCACCACCGAGGGCCTGCTCGGCCTGGTGTTCGCGGTCGCCGTCATACTGGTGTTCCTGCTGTCGGTCCGCTCCACCCTGGTCACCGCGGTGTCGATCCCGCTGTCGGTGGTGATCGCGCTGCTCGCGCTGTGGATCGGCGACCACTCGCTCAACCTGCTCACCCTCGGCGGCCTCACCATCGCCATCGGCCGCGTCGTCGACGACTCGATCGTGGTGCTGGAGAACATCAAGCGCCACCTGTCGTACGGCGAGCCGAAACAGCAGGCCATCATCACCGCCGTCCGCGAGGTCGCCGGCGCCGTCACCGCCTCCACCCTCACCACCGTCGCGGTGTTCGCCCCGATCGCGCTCGTCGGCGGCATGGTCGGCGAGCTGTTCGCCCCGTTCGGGATCACGGTCACGGTGGCGCTGCTCGCCTCCCTGCTGGTGTCGCTCACCGTCATCCCCGTCCTCGCCTACTGGTTCCTGCCCGCCCCCAAGGTCACCGGCGAGCAGGCCCGCAAGGTACGCGAGGAGGCCGAGCGCAAGGAGCTGCGCAACCCGCTGCAGCGCGCCTACCTGCCGGTGCTGCGCTTCGCCACCCGCCGCCGCCTCACCACCGTGGTGATCGGCCTGGTGGTGTTCGCCGGCACCATGGCCCTGCTGCCCGGGCTGAAGACCAACTTCATCGACTCCAGCGGCCAGGACACCTTCCAGATGAGCCAGCGCATGCCCACCGGCACCGACCTGGCCACCACCGACGAGGCCGCCAAGAAGGTCGAGAAGGTCCTGTCCGAGGTCGACGGCATCGCCTCGTACCAGGTCAGCGTCGGCACCGGCGGCACCTTCGCGTTCGGCGCGGGCAGCCCCGACCGCGCCGCCTACTCCGTCCGCCTCGAGGAAGACGCCGACGGCGCCGAGGTCCAGGAGACGCTCCGGCGGCGGCTCGCCGAGATCGACGGCATCGGCACCGTCACCGTCGGCGGCGCCGAGGAGGGCGGCTTCAACGTCAACCAGCTCGAGGTCGTGGTCAAGGGCCCCGACATGGACGCCCTCAAGACCGCCTCCGCCGCGGTCGCCGACGCCATGTCCCGCATCGACGGCGTACGCGACGTCAGCGACAACCTCGAGGACAGCGGCGAACGCATCCAGGTGCAGGTGAACCGGCGCGAGGCCGCCCGCCACGGCCTCACCGAGGCCCAGATCGGCCAGATCGTCGCCCAGGCGTTCCGCGGCGCCACCATCGGCCGCATCGACCTCGACGGCCGCCCCGGCGACATCATCCTGCGCACCGGCGACGCCCCCAAGGACCTCAAGGAGATCCGCGACCTGGCCCTGCCCGGCCAGGGCGGCGTCGTCAAGCTCTCCCAGGTCGCCGACGTCAAGCGGGTCGAAGGCCCCCAGCAGATCTCCCGCAGCGACGGCGAGCGCACCGCCCGCGTCACCGGCACCGCCGAGGTCACCGACCTCGGCCGGGTCAGCGCCGAGCTGTCCGACGCGCTGGAGAGGCTCTCCCTGCCCGCCGGGGTCGGCTACGAGATCGCCGGTGTCAGCGCCGAGCAGGACGAGGCGTTCGAGCAGCTCGGCCTGGCCATGCTCGCCGCCACCGCCATCGTCTTCCTGATCATGGTGGCGACGTTCCGCAGCCTGATCCAGCCGCTGATCCTGCTGGTGTCGATCCCGTTCGCCGCCACCGGCGCGATCGGCCTGCTCCGGCTCACCGACACCCCGATGGGCGTGCCCGCCCTCATCGGCATGCTCATGCTCATCGGCATCGTGGTCACCAACGCGATCGTGCTCATCGACCTGATCAACCAGTACCGCCGCCAGGGCATGGGCATCACCGAGGCGGTGCTCGAGGGCGGCCGCCGCCGCCTGCGGCCCATCCTGATGACCGCCGTCGCCACCATCTGCGCCCTGATCCCCATGGCGCTCGGCATCACCGGCGAGGGCGGGTTCATCTCCCAGCCGCTGGCGATCGTCGTCATCGGCGGCCTGGTCTCCTCCACCCTGCTCACGCTCGTGCTGGTCCCGACCCTCTACACGATGGTCGAGCGCACCCGCCGGCGGCTGCGCCGCGACGGCGACGCCGAGACGCCCAAGGTCGCCCCGGACCCCCAGCCGGAGCCCGCGCCCGCCGGCTGACCGGCACGCCGTACCGGCACACCTGTCGATCAACACGCCCGCGCCCCGGCCACCGCGCACCCGGTGGCCGGGGCGCGGCCGCGCCCGCCCTAGACTGGGGCGGCGTGAGCACCGCCAAGCCGCGTATCCCGAACGTTCTCGCCACCCGTTACGCCTCCCCGGAGCTGGCCCGCCTGTGGTCGGCCGAACACAAGGTGGTGCTGGAGCGCCGCCTGTGGCTGGCCGTGCTCAAAGCCCAGGCCGACCTCGGCGTCCCCGTCGACCCGGGCGTGATCGCCGACTACGAGAAGGTGATCGACCAGGTCGACCTCGCCTCGATCGCCGAGCGGGAGCGCGTCACCCGCCACGACGTCAAGGCCCGCATCGAGGAGTTCAACGCCCTCGCCGGGCACGAGGACGTGCACAAGGGCATGACCTCCCGCGACCTCACCGAGAACGTCGAGCAGCTGCAGATCCGCGACAGCCTGCTGCACGTGCGCGACCGCTGCGTGGCGATCCTCGCCCGCCTGGGCCGCCTCGCCGCCGAGCACGCCGGGTTGGTGATGGCCGGCCGCTCGCACAACGTCGCCGCCCAGGCCACCACCCTCGGCAAGCGGTTCGCCACCGCCGCCGAGGAGCTGCTCGTCGCCTACCGGCGGCTGGAGGAGCTCATCGAGCACCTGCCGCTGCGCGGCATCAAGGGCCCGGTCGGCACCGCCCAGGACATGCTCGACCTGCTCGGCGGCGACCACGCCCGCCTCGCCGAGCTGGAGGACCGCGTCGCCGCCCACCTCGGCTTTGCCCGCCGGTTCACCAGCGTCGGCCAGGTGTATCCGCGGTCGCTCGACTACGAGGTGGTCACCACCCTGGTCCAGCTCGCCGCCGCGCCCTCCAGCCTCGCCAAGACCATCCGCCTGATGGCCGGGCACGAGCTGGTCACCGAGGGCTTCACCCCCGGCCAGGTCGGCTCCTCGGCGATGCCGCACAAGATGAACACCCGCTCCTGCGAGCGGGTCAACGGCCTGGCGGTCATCCTGCGCGGGTACGCGTCCATGGTCGGCGAGCTCGCCGGCGACCAGTGGAACGAGGGCGACGTGTCCTGCTCGGTGGTGCGCCGCGTCGCGCTGCCCGACGCCTTCTTCGCCTTCGACGGCCTGGCCGAGACCATGCTCACCGTGCTCGACGAGTTCGGCGCGTTCCCCGCCGTCATCGCCGCCGAGCTCGAGCGGTACCTGCCGTTCCTCGCCACCACCAAGATGCTCATCGCCGCGGTACGGCACGGCGTCGGCCGGGAGACCGCCCACGAGATCATCAAGGAGCACGCGGTCGCCTCCGCGCTGCACATGCGGGAGACCGGCGGCGCCAACCCGCTGCTCGACCGGCTCGCCGCCGACGAGCGCTTCCCGCTCGACCGGGCCGCGCTCGACGCGCTGCTCGCCGACCGCGCCGCGTTCACCGGCGCCGCCGCCCAGCAGGTCGCCGCGGTCACCGACCGCATCGCCGAGATCACCGCCCGCCACCCGGAGGCCGCCGCCTACACCCCCGGGCCCATCCTGTGACCGTGCCGCCCACCCGCCTGTAGCGGCCGCGACCCGGCTCGCCAGGCGGGTGGGGGAGAACGGCCGGGCGGCCCGAGGGCGGCAGCGGATCCCGGGCGGCACGCCCCGGGTGAAGGCCGCATCCGCACACGCCGCGGGACGGCGACGCCCCGGCCTGCCGTACCGTTCCCGCCCGCGGGCCCTTGGGAACGGCCCCGCCGGGATCCCACCCGGTACGGCCCGGCGGCCCCGGCAGCCTGCGCGCCCATCCGCACCCTCCCGCGGGTCCGCACGCTTCCGGCCCGGGAGCCGGCGGCCGGAAAACGGTTTGACCCTCACGCTACGTGAGACTTCAAGGTAGGGCCCCGTAAGGAAACGAGGGGGAGAGGCGTGAGCGGGTACTCGGTCGGCCAGGTCGCCCGGCTGGCCGGAGTGACGGTGCGCACGCTGCACCACTACGACGAGATCGGGCTGCTCAGCCCGAGCGAACGCACCGCCGCAGGCTACCGCCGCTACACCGAGGCGGACCTCGACCGGCTGCAGCGGGTGCTGTTCTACCGGGAGCTGGGATTCCCCCTGGAGGAGATCGCGACCATCCTGGATCGGCCCGGCACCGACCCGCTCACCCACCTGCGGCGCCGACGCGAGCTGCTGTCCCGCGAGATACGGCGCCTGCAGCGCATGGTCGCGGCCATCGACAAGGCGATGGAGGCACACCGAATGGGCATCTCGCTCACGCCCGAGGAGCGGCGCGAGGTCTTCGGCGACTTCCGCCCCGAGGACTACGCCGACGAGGCCGAGCAACGCTGGGGCGGCTCCGACGCGTACGCCGAATCCCGCCGCCGCACCGCCGCCTACGGCAAGCAGGACTGGCAGCGGATCAAGGCCGAGTGGGGCGAGCTGGTCAACGGCTTCGCCGCCGCGTTCACCGCGGGCGAGCCCGCCGACGGGGAGGTGGCGACCGGCCTGGCCGAGCGGCACCGCCGCCACATCAGCACGTGGTTCTACGAGTGCGGCTACCAGATGCACAAGGGCCTGGCGGACCTGTACGTCGCCGACGAACGGTTCACCGTCCACTTCGACCGGCTCGCACCGGGCCTGGCCGCATACGTCCACGACGCGATCCACGCCAACGCCGCCCGCGCGGGCGCCTGACACGTCACCCGCGCCGGACCGCATCGATCCGGTCCGGCGCGGGACGTCCGGCGAGGGTGGCCGGCGGCCGGTTCAGGCGGCGGTCCGCCGGGCCGCGCGAGGGCCGGCCGTACCGGGCCCGCCGGTCACCAGCGGTGATGCACCTGCGGGCGGATCAGCTCGTCGTAGACCGCGCGCACCTGCTCGTGCACCGGCTCCGGCAGCGGGTCGAACGCGGCGGCGGCCGCGTTCGCGCGGGCCTGCTCCGGGTTGCGCGCCCCCGGGATCACCACGCTCACCCCCGGCTGGTCGATCACCCAGCGCAGCGCGAACTGCGCCATGGTCATGCCCTCCGGCACCAGCGGGGCCAGCCGCGCCACCGCCTCCAGCCCGCTCTCGAAGTCGACGCCGGAGAACGTCTCGCCCACGTCGAACGCCTCGCCGCGCCGGTTGAAGGTGCGGTGGTCGTTGGCGGGGAACACGGTGTCGCGGCCGTAGCGGCCGGACAGCAGGCCGCTGGCGAGCGGCACCCGCGCGATGATGCCCACCCCGGCCTCGGCGGCCGCGGGCAGCACCCGCTCCAGCGGCTTGAGCCGGAACGCGTTGAGGATGATCTGCACCGTCGCCACGCCCGGCCGGGCGATCGCGGTCAGCGCCTCCTCGCAGGTCTCCACGCTCACCCCGTAGGCGGCGATGCGGCCCTCCTCGACGAGCGTGTCGAGCGCGTCGAACACCGCGTCGGTCGAGTACACGGGGGTGGGCGGGCAGTGCAGCTGCACCAGGTCGATCGTGTCCACCCCCAGGTTCTTCCGCGACCGGTCGTTCCACGCGCGGAAGTTCTCCAGGGTGTACGCCGAGGGGTCCTGCGGCACCCGGCGGCCCATCTTGGTGGCCACCATCACCTCCGGGTGCTCCTTGAGCAGCCTGCCGACCAGCCGCTCGCTGCGGCCGTCCCCGTAGACGTCGGCGGTGTCGAAGAAGGTGATGCCGGATTCGACGGCGGCGCGCAGCGTCGCGAGGGCCTGCTCCTCGTCCACGTCGCCCCAGTCGGCGCCGAGCTGCCAGGTGCCCAGCCCGACGACGCCCACCTGCCTGCCGGTCCTGCCCAGCGTTCGCTGTTCCATGGCCACCAGTATTCCGGAGCCCTCGCCCCGGCCGTTCACGTGGTCACGGGGCCGGTCACAGGGCGGTGAGCACGCGCGGCCCGTCCTCGGTGATCGCCACGGTGTGCTCGACGTGGGCGGCGCGGCTGCCGTCGATGGTGTGCAGCGCCCAGCCGTCCCGGGCGATGCGGTAGCGGTCGTGGCCGCCCGCCATGAACATCGGCTCGATCGCGAGCACCAGGCCGTACCGGAGCCGCAGCCCGCGGCCGGGGCGGGACTCGTTCGGCACGCCGGGGTCCTCGTGCATGCGCCGGCCGATGCCGTGGCCGCCGAGGTCGGTGACGATCCCGTACCCGGCGGGGCGGCCGACGCTCGCGATCGCGTGCCCGATGTCACCGAGCCGGCCGCCCACCACCGCGGCGGCGATTCCCGCCTCCAGGGCCCGCTCGGTCGTCTCCAGGTAGAGGTGGTCGCGATGATCACCCGCACAATGCCACCCCGGTAACCGGTCAGCCGCTCAGCGTCGATCACCGGCACCCGGCCCGTCCTCGGCGCTTCCACAGGACACATGTGATCGGCCGAATCCCGTGCGGGGACCTCGGCGAGCTCAGTTCCCCGCCGCCGTCGCGGACGGGCCGTCGCCCTTGAGCAGGGGATGGGAGCGCATCGCCACCTCCAGCTCGCCCGGCAGCTCATCGCGGTAGCGGCCCAGCGTCGACAGGTCACCGTGCCCCAGCACCCGCCGTACCACGTCCATGTCCACCGCGTCCGCGAGCAGATGCGTCGCGGTCGTGTGCCGCAGCCCGTGCGGCGTCACCGAACGCCGCCGCGCCGGGTCCACGTGCCGCTGCACCCGGTCGATCACCGCCTGCACGTCGCCCCGGGCCAGCCGCCGCCCCCGCCACGACAACAGCAGCGCCTTCTCCTCGCTGCGCGGCCGCGCATGCTCGAGATAGGCGTCGAGCACCCGCGCCACATCGTGGGGGAGAGGCACGTCACGGGTGCGCCCGCCCTTGCCGAAGATCCGCCAGTACCGCACCCCGTCGTTGACGTAGAAGTCCTCCACGTTCGCCCGCACCAGCTCCGACACCCGCGGCCCGACCGTCGTCAGCAGCAGCACGATCAGGGCGTCACGGACCTCCACCCGCTGGTCCCGCCGCGGCCGCCGCCCTCGAGGACCCTTCGCCCCGCCGGGGACCGGCCCGGCCGGGCCCGAGCCGTCGGCGGCCGCACCGGCGAGCGCCTTCGCCGCCCCGATCAGCCCGCGCGCCTGCTCACGCGTCAACGCCCGCCGCTCGGGTCGCAGACCCCCGCGTTCCCGGGCCGTCACCGTCGAGGCCGTCATCGGATTGATCTGCACCCAGCCCGCCAGCACCGCGTGCTTGAACAACGCCGACACCGATCGCCGGAACCGCGCCTGCGACGCCGCGCTCTGCACCCCCGGCACCGGCCGGGCGCGCCTGCCGTCCGGCTTTCGCGCGAACGCCAGCAGCACCGCGTCCACGTCCTCGCCCGTCAGATCGTCGAGCACCCGGTCGGCCCCCGCCAGCTCGGCGAACGTGCGCACGTCACGCACGTACACCTCCGCGGTCGCCGGGGACAGACCTCCCGTCACCGTCCTGGCCCGGACCAGCTCCACGTAACGATCGACAGCCTCCTGCACGGTGAGGCGCTGCAGCTCCGCGGGACGCATGATCCCTAACGCTACAGCTCCCCACCGACACCGCGCGCCCCGCCCGACGGCGATGGGGGAGAGGGGGCCTTGAGCCCGCGCTCACGGCGTTCCGTGATCGCGTTGCCCGGCCCGGCTCGCGAGCATGAGGGCATGGGGCCGCAGGCGGTGATCGAGCGCCGTGACCGGCGCCACCGGCTTCGTATGCGGGGCCGGCGGAGGCAGGCGGAGGCACCAGGGCTTCCACGGGCGGCACCCGGTCATCGGGCGGCGACCGCTCCCGGCCTCGCCGGAGCCGGCGCTGATGCGGCGGCTGGGCAGGATCCCGCCCGGCCCACGGCCGTCCCGCTCGTCCGTCAAGCGGTGTCCGGCACCGTCCGTACCGCCGCCCGGCCTCGCGACCGGCGCCGCAGCATAGCGGGCACCCACGGCGCGGCACCGACGACGGCCAGGAGCACGAGCAGCGGCACCCGCCACCACGACGAGACCGCCTCCGGCGGCGAGGACGGCGCCTCGGCGACCCACGGGTGTGCCGTCTTCGACCACGCCAGGAACGCGTCGCCGATGGGCAGCAGGCCGAAGGCGTACCGCTTGGTCGACGGGGTGTCGACGGGCAGGCCCGCCAGCTCGCCGTAGTTGGCCAGGGCCGCGGCGAGCGAGTGGTCGCCGTGCGCCTGGGCGGCGCCGAGGGTGACCACGGTGGCCGACAGGCTCACGCCGAGCAGCAGCGGCCCGGAATCGACGTCGGCGGGGCCGTCGGTGCCGTGCGGATACTCGCGCACGGCGGGGCCGAGGCCGAGCGGGAAGGCGAGGAAACGGTCGCGGAACCGCAGGTACTGCTCGCGGGCGAAGGCCGGGTCGACGTCGATGAGGAACCGGTTGATCAGGGCCTGCGAGCTGCCCCGGGCGCCCTCGAGGGCCTCGCCGGTGGCGGCGTCGACCCGGTGGGGGATCAGCCCGGTGGCCGGGTCGAGCCCGCGCCGCACCTGGCCGAGCCAGCGGGCCACGGTGTCGCCGAAGCGCGGGGTGAGCAGGCTGTCGTGCAGCCGCAGCGACGCGATCGCCACGGTGGAGTCGACCGGCCAGGCCTGGCCCGGGTAGGCCTCCAGGTACGGCGTGGCCGAGGCGCGGAAGGCCTCGGCGATCTCGGCGGAGTCGGCGGCGAACCGCCGTACCTGGTCCGGGTCCCGTTCCTGTGGCTGCTGCAGCTTCAGCAGGCCGCCGCGCAGCCAGTTGATCCAGCCGCGGTAGAAGACGCCGTGGGCCGGGGTGAGGGCGGGGTCGAACGGCTCGCGCCCGGCCGGCGACTCCAGGCGGTCCAGCGCCCACCGGGCGGAGGCCGGCGCCTCGCGCCGGTGGCCGGGCTCGCGTTCGCCCAGCTCGATCCAGGCCAGGCCGTACAGGACGTGGGAGAAGAAGTAGCCCTCGGGGAACAGGCGCTGCGCCTCCTCGGCCGCGCCGTCCTCGAGCGCCGCGCGGATGAAGGCGAGCTGCCGGTACACGCCGGGTGGTTCGCCGGTGGCGGCCGTGGCGGGCAGCACCAGCCGCAGCATCCCCGTCAGCGCGCACAGGCTGATCAGTACGGCGAGCAGCCGGCGCACCCGGCGCAGGACCCGGCCCGGGGTCGGCTCTTTCATGATCGTTTGATCCTATCGGCGTGCGGGGGAGCGGTTGCCCGGCCTCGTGGGCCGCGGGACAGCGTTGTGCCGACGTGATTGACGCTCGGTCCGCGCTGATGGTTTCTCGGGCCGGAGGGGGAGAGGCACATGGGCCGCCGGGCGCGGTCATGGCGCCGGGACCGCCATATATAAGACGCATTCGTCCGTTAACCGTTAAACCAGACAGAATTCACCTTCTGTATGGTTTAACATGGCAGGGCCTCAATAACCGGACAAAATCTGCCCGGATACGCGTGCTGAGGCGGGGCCTGGACTTGGTGTCGCACTTGACGCACATGACGCGCCACGCGAAACGGGGAGTCGCCGGATACCCGGCCCTCGCGGCCGCCGGTCACGGGGTGCCACGTCATCCGGCGCGCAGTCGCGGACAAGATCTCCCTGGCCGTCGCGCGAGACACCCGGCCGGACGCGGCGGGCATGAGTCACGCGTCGCGGCGCTCGGTCGCAGGCCCTCCAGGGCGCGCGAATGGAGGACGCCGTGCCCGGGCTTTCGATGCCCGCCTGTGGCGCGCGCCGCCTGGGCTGCCGGACGCGACTTCGCACGCGCGACACGCCGCGGTGCCGGTGCGATCCGGCGCAGCGTGACGACGGCGCTCCTGCGTATCGAATCGCGAGCCGGCTCGGATGTTCCGCCTTGCGCGCAGCGGCCGAATCGAGATGTGCGTGGCTGCGCCGACACGGGTACGAGACGACGCGAACACGACTCGCCGGGCCCTCTTCCGGCCCGTCAGCGGCATGTTTCATGCATAATCTTTATTATGCATCAAACATCTGGGCTCCCCTCCGTGGCCGGGGCGGTGTGATGGCCGGGCTCGGGCAGCCCGCGGACGGGCGGGTGTTGGAGGCGATCGGCGAGTTCGTGCGGTCGCTGCAGGCGAGGAAGATGTCGCCGCACACGATCGCCGGGTACGAGCGTGATCTGCGTACGGTGGCGGAGCTGGCCGCCGCGCAGGCCGGTGTCCCGCTGAGCGACCTCGAGGTGCAGGCGCTCGGCGGCAGGCTGATGCGGGCGGCGTTCGCCGAGTTCTCCGCGCCGCGGTCGGCGGCGAGCGTCAACCGGGCGTGGAGCGCGTGGAACCGGTTCTTGACGTTCTGCGTGGCTGAGGGGCTGCTGGAGGGCAATCCGATGGCGGCGGTCCCCCGGCCGCGGCAGCCCGCTCGGGCGCCGAAGCCGCTGCTCGGCGAGGGTGATGCGGCGGTGACGCTGCTGGAGCGGATCGCCGCGGGCGCGCGTAAGGCGCGGGACCCGTGGGTGGAGCGGGATCTGGTGGTGCTGGCGCTGGGGCTGCTGACCGGCATGCGCTCGGCCGAGCTGCTCGGCCTGACGATCGGCTCGATCGGCGGCTTCCCCGGCGACCGCCGTATCCAGGTGGTCGGCAAGGGCGGCAAGACCCGCTCGCTGCCGATCGAGCCGGGCCTGGAGCGGCTGATCGACGCCTATCTCGACAGCCGCATGCGGCGATTCAACCTGGCCTCTCTCCCCCGCTCGGCGCCGCTGCTGGTCGACACCCGTAACCGTCCGCTGCAGCGTGGTGGCCTTCAGTATCTGGTGCGGCAGTGCTACCGGTACGCGGGCATCAGTGACCGGGTGCAGAAAGGCACGCTGGTGCACGCGCTGCGGCACGAGTTCGCCACCCGCCTGGCCGAGCGCGGCGCCTCGGCGCACGAGCTGATGGAGCTGCTGGGCCACGCGTCGATCGTGACCGGGCAGAACTACATCGCATCCACCGCCCGCCAGGTACGCGCCGCCGCCCGCGCCAACCCGATCTATCCGGTGCTGGACCGCCTCTCTTCCGGCGGTGACTGACCTCCCGCGAACCGCAGGCCTCTCCCCCGGCCCGGCACGGCCGCCGCGCCCGCCGACGACTTACCCTGTCGCGCCACCATCCAGGCGTCCGCAGCGCCGCCCCGGCCAAACGTCGACACCCAGCCGCGCCGACCGCGGCGCATCGCCGCGCGCCGCGGCGAGGCCGCCCCGAGGGCGAGCATGCCGTCGTGACGCGGCCGGGAAGAAGCCCGGCCGGGCCGTACCGGCCGCTCTCGGCCGTACGTGGCGAAAAGCGTTCCACGTGCTCAAAAACCCTTTGCGAAAGTGTCGCAGCCGTGGGTTATGGTCGCGGGGTGGTTGGTGAGCAGCCGTTGATCTATGCCGAAGGGCTGGTCAAGAGGTTCGGGGACTTCGTCGCGGTCGACGGCATCGACTTCCAGGTTCGGGCCGGTGAGGCGTTCGGGTTCCTCGGGCCGAACGGCGCCGGGAAATCCTCGACGATGCGGATGATCGGCTGCGTGTCGCCCCCGTCGGGCGGGGTGCTGCGCATCCTCGGCATGGACCCGGTACGGCAGGGCGCGCAGATCCGGGCCCGCCTCGGGGTGTGCCCGCAGCTCGACACCCTCGACCAGGATCTGACGGTACGCGAGAACCTGATCACCTACGCCCGCTACTTCGGGATCCCCCGGCGGGAGGCCCGGCGGCGGGCGGACGCGCTGCTGGAGTTCGTGCAGCTCGCCGACCGGGCGGGCGGCAAGGTGGAGCCGCTGTCGGGCGGCATGAAGCGCCGCCTCACCATCGCCCGGGCGCTGGTGAACGAGCCGGACATCGTGCTGCTGGACGAGCCGACCACGGGGCTCGACCCGCAGGCCCGGCACCTGGTGTGGGAGCGGCTGTTCCAGCTCAAACGCCAGGGCACGACGCTGGTGCTGACCACCCACTACATGGACGAGGCCGAGCAGCTGTGCGACCGGCTGGTGGTGATGGACGGCGGGCGGATCGTGGCCGAGGGCTCCCCCAGGACGCTGATCGAGACGTACTGCCCGGCCGAGGTGCTGGAGCTGCGGTTCGCCGACGGCACCCCGGACGAGTACGCCGACAAGCTCGCAGGCGTGGG